>NZ_JABVEB010000397.1 GCF_014323665.1 Actinomadura sp. HBU206391
CCCGCCCCGCGCACCTGGACCCGTACCTGCTCGTGGTCCGGACGTTCCCGCATGGCCGCCGCCCGGCCGGCCACGACGGAGCCACCGATCGTCAGCGCCACCGGTACATGTCCGAGCTCGCCGTTCAGCACGCCGAGCACACCGCGGATGCTCGACTGGTCGGCCAGCCGTTCGGCGCACAGCGCGACCCGGACAGCCCTGGCGGACTGCGGAGCACTGATCTGACCCGCGAGGGCCAGCGCGACGTCCACCGGGTCGTCGTCGATCACCAGCAGGGCGGTGCCGAGCCGCTCGGCCAGGACGGCGCTGGACGAGCTCATCGCCGCCCTGGGCACGACGACGGCGGAGGCGTTGCGCTCCCATGCCGCGTGCAGTGCGGCGGCCAGCGACCAGCCGCCCGCGGCGGCCTCGGCGTGCAGCACGACCACCGAGTGCGGAACGATGTGCCCAAGGCGCTCGAACGTCTCAGCCAGCACCACCTGGTGTACCCGCCGGGACGGATCGGCCAGATGCACGGCCTCGGCACGGGCCAGCGGCTCGACCCGCAAGAGCTCGGCCAGGTCCAGCGACGCCGTGGACGGACGACTCCTCATCGGCGCCTCGGGTGGTCCAGCGGGATGCCGTGGGACGCCGGCCCGACCATGGCCAGGCCTTCGGCCGAATACCAGACGGCGTCGGCCGGCATGACCAGAGCGTCCACCACGTCGCCCGGCTCAAGGCTGTCGAGCGTCGCCAGCTCGCCCCGCAGAACGTCCACGAGGCAGACCAGATCCGGTGCGGCGGCCGCCAGCACACCGTCTGCGAACACGGCGACGATCTCGCTGCGCAGCTCCAGGCGGAACAGCCGTCCTTGGCCGCCGATCTCGTCGATGACCACACTCGACGGATGCGCCGGGATGGTGACGTCGCTGGGGCGGCTGAGGTGTTCCAGCTCGACGATCCGTCCTCGACCGATCCGCCGACACCCGGTGAGGGCGGCCAGCCTGGCGACCAGTACATCGGCACCGATGGGCTCCAGCAACAGCCGGCCGACGTTGATCAGGCGCGAGACGGTGCTCGGCAACGCCGCGCGGCGAAGGTCACCGGCCGTACAGGGGTAGGAGGCCAGGGCCGCCCACCCGCCGAGCGTTTCGACGTTCGAGCGCAGCAGCGCGTCGGCGCGCGCCGGAGCACGCACCTCGATCGTGACCGTCTCCCCGGTGGGGCCCCGGACGGCCAGCGGGGCGGGCGACAGGCCGGCCAGCCGCATGGACGTGTGGTGGATGAGCGCGAACGTCCGGCCCATGCCGTCGGCGTCCAGCAGCGGGACGTCGAGCTGCGACGCCGCGGCCAGCGGCACGAGCGCGCTGACCGTCGCCGCGGCCAGCGGATACACCGCACCGAAGCGCCGGTGCATGAGATGTTCCAGCTCCCGTACGGCCAGCACGAACTCGTCACCGGACGGAGGAAGGTCGGCCAGCGCCGCACCGGATCCGATCACGCACAGCGAAACGCAGTGGACCTGCGGTGACAGCCCCTCGGGACGGACGAGCATGACCGGCCCGTTGCGCTCGAGCAGGTCCGTGACCCAGGACACCAGCGAGGCCTTGCTCGCGTCGCCGACGGCCGGCGAGTAGAACTTGGCGCCCTCGTACAGGGCGGGAATGTCCGTGGCCGTGATCGATGTCGCCGAACCGACGTATCCGGTGCTCATGAGGCCGGCCGTGAGCGGTCGTCGAGAGCGCCCGCGACGCGCACGCGTACCCGCACCGTGCCCGACGGGCTGTAGGGCATCGCGACGGTGGACATCTCCACGATGTCGGCGGTACCGGGATTGGCGCCGTTCGCGGTGACGATCGCGGTGGCCCGGGCCTGGGCGTCCCGGCGGATGCCCTCGAGCTCGTCGGTCGACTCGATGAAGGCGATCTCGTCCAGCCAGGCGGTGGGCCGGCTGACCGTGGCGCCGATGCAGGTCAGCTCGTCCGGATCACGATCGGCCTCCACCAGCGGGACGTCGCCGGGCCGCCTCGTCACCGGATCGGACGTACGCTGGACCCCGTCGGCACCGGTCAGCGCCGCGGTGGGCACCACCAGCTCGGTCCCCAGCCCGTGGAGCGCGTAGGGACGGACCGCCACCAGCCGGTGGCGCACGTCGCCCACGACCCGCCCGGACGGCCGGTCGAGCAGTACCCGGCAGTCGTCAGTCCCGCTCAGCACCGCGGCGCCGAGCAGCTGCAACGCGTCGGCGGCGCCCAGACCGAGGACCGGCAGCGTGCGCATCCGTGACGCGTTGACCCACCCGCCGTCGCCCCGGCCGACATGCAGCGGCGTGCCGGGCGTCCACCTCCGCACGGCGCTCTCGCAGGCGTCGAGGACGTCCTCCGCGATATCGCTCAGCGCGGAGTTCAACGCCACG
The DNA here is from genome assembly GCF_014323665.1 of Actinomadura sp. HBU206391. Taxonomy (GTDB): domain Bacteria; phylum Actinomycetota; class Actinomycetes; order Streptosporangiales; family Streptosporangiaceae; genus Actinomadura_C. The sequence continues at coordinate 2,396 of NZ_JABVEB010000397.1, forward strand.
GTCGCCTCGCGCGGCGCCAACCCCAGGCCGCCGAAGTCGTACGCCACCGAGATCCGCGCGTCGGGCCGGACGGACTGGAGGCCGTCTGCCACCTCGCGCTCGTGCCGTGGCTGCGCCTGCGATCCCGCCGCGACGACGGCGATGCACCGCGTGCCGTCCCGCTCGATCTCACGGCAAACCGCCTGCAGCGCCTGCCGGTCGAGCGGCACCAGCTCCCGCCCGAAGAGATCGTGTCCGCCGGGGATGGTGAAACGCCGGGTCACCAGCCGTTCGATGATCTCGGCCGGGTGGCGGTCGAGCGCCGGATCGGTGGCGGCGCGCGGCAGGACACGGACCATCGCGACGGGGGAAAGCTCCCCCGACGACTGCAGCACCGCCGCAAGGAGCAGCCGGCTGATGTCGATCGTGACACTGCGCGCCTGCTCCCTGTGGGCCGGCTGGAGACCGGACAGCAGCTCGCTCGGATCACAGCAGGGGACCGAGACCGACCCGAGGACCGTGCGATGCCGGACCACCACAGCCTGGGACCGGTCCGGTCCCAGGCTGACCCCGACGTGTACCGGCACGTCAGCCCGGTTGACCACGACTGAACACTACCTCGCGCGTTTACGCAGGTAGCGGTCGACTGTGACGGCCAGAAGGATCAGGCAGCCCTGCACCACCTGCTGGTAGGTGGTGTTCCACCCCAGCAGGTTGAAGCCGTTGCCGATCAACGTCAGCAACAGCGCGCCGACGACCCCGCGCCAGATCGCGCCCTCGCCGCCCAGGATGCTGGTGCCGCCGATGACGGCGGCGGCGATGGCCGACAGCTCCATGCCGGTGGCCATGCTGGACTGGGCCGACCCTGCGCGCGAGGCGAGGATGAGCCCGGCGAGCGCCGAGCAGATGCCGCTGACGACGTAGGCGGCGACGTGAATCTGGCCGACGCGGATGCCGGACAACCTGGCCGCCTCGACGTTTCCGCCGACCGCGTAGACCCGCCGCCCGAACGTGGTCGCCGCGATCAGGACCGCGATCGCCGCCACCACGATGATGAACACGACGGTCGCGGCGGTCAGGTTGAACACCGAAGGCCAGGTCAGTATGCCGAAGTCCTCGGCCTGCCTGGCCAGCGGGTACGCGATGACGCCGGATGTGACGACCACGGCCAGGCCGCGGTAGATGATGCTGGTGGCGAGGGTGGCGATGAACGAGTTGACGCCACTGCGCACGACGATCGTGCCCGTGATCAGGCCCAGGATCGCGCCGGTGAGCACGGCCGCGGCGAAGCCGATCGGGACACCGAAATTCTGCACCACCTTGACACCGATGATCGCGGACAGGGCGAGAGTGGCGCTCGCGGTCAGGTCGAAGACACCGCTGATGATGCAGACGGTCGCACCGGTGGCGAGCAGCCCGACCACCGAACACTGGTCGAGCACGTTGACCAGATTC
>NZ_JABVEB010000398.1 GCF_014323665.1 Actinomadura sp. HBU206391
GCCGTCCCAGCCCGACCCGGGCGGGCCGAGCAGAGCGTCGACGGCGGCGCGTTCGTCCGCCGTGGGCACGACGTCACGGAAACGCAGGTCCATTCCTCACCTACACCTTGTCGATTCGGATCGCGGTGGCCTTGTACTCCGCGGTGCCGGCGATCGGATCGGTCGCCTCGATCGTGAGGCTGTTGGTGTCGACCACGTCGGGGAAGTGCGGGGTCATGAAGGCGAGGCCCTCGCGCAACGCCTGATCCACGACCACCGGCGCGATCAAGGACGCGCGCCGCGAGCTGATCCGCACCTTGTCGCCTGTCGCGAGGCCGAGCCGCCGGGCGTCCTCTGGGGACAGCTCGATGGCCCCCTCGCCGCGCAGCGGCGAGGAGTATCCGCCCGACTGGACGCCCGTGTTGTAGGAGTCCAGCCGCCGACCGGTCGTGAGCCTGAGGGGGAAGTCGTCGTCGAGGACGTCCACCGGCAGCCGGTGCTCCACGATCCCGAACGGTGCCGGGGCCCCGCGTCGCTCCGGGTCGACCTCCCACAACCTGCCATGGAGGTACGGCGGTTCGAGCCGGTCCTCCGAGAAGCAGGGCCACTGGATCCCGTGCAGCTCCTCCAGCCGCCGGTAGCTCATGCCGGCGTGCATGGGGGAGAGGGAACGCAGCTCGTTCCAGATCTCCTCGGCCGAGGTGGCCTCCCAGTGGTGGCCGAGGCGCCCGGCCAGATCGGAGATGATGGCGATGTCGTCACGGGCCTGCCCGGGCGGGTCGATCGCCTTGCGCACGAGCTGGACGCGGCGCTCGCTGTTGGTGACGGTGCCGTTGCTCTCGCACCACGCGGCGCTGGCCGGCAGCACGACGTCGGCGAGCTGCGCGGTCTTGGTGAGGAAGATGTCCTGCACCACCAGGTGGTCGAGATCGGTGAGCCGCTTGACGGTGCGCTCGGAGTCGGCCTCGGACTGCACCGGGTTCTCGCCGACGCAGTAGACCGCGGTGAGCTCGCGGCGGTCCATCGCCTCGAACATCTGGGTGAGGTGCATGCCGTAGCGGGGTTGGATCTCGCGACCGTAGGCGCGGCCGAACTTCTCCCTGGCCTCGGAGTCGAGGATGTCCTGGAAGCCGGGGAGCCGGTTCGGGATCGCGCCCATGTCCCCGCCGCCCTGCACGTTGTTCTGCCCGCGCAGCGGGTTGAGCCCGGAACCGTACCGGCCGACATGCCCGGTGAGCAGGGACAGGTTGATGAGCGAGCGGACGTTGTCGGTGGCGTTGTGGTGTTCGGTGATGCCGAGCGTCCAGCACAGCTGGGCTCGTTCGGCCCGGGCGAACGCGTGCGCCAGCTCGCGGATCGCCTCGGCCGGGACGCCGGTCTCGCTCTCGGCGGCCGTGAGGGTCCACGGCTCTACGGCGGCGGCGAACTCGGCGAACCCGCTGGTGGCGCGCTCGACGAAGGCCTCGTTCACGAGCCCCGAATGGATGATCTCGCGGGCGACGGCCCCCGCGAGCGGGATGTCCGTGCCGACGTTGAGGCCGAGCCAGCCGTCGGCCCACTTGGCCGAGCTGGTGCGACGCGGATCGACCACGTAGAGCCTGGCGCCGTTACGGACCGCCTTGAGCACGTGGTGGAAGAAGATGGGGTGCGTCTCCCGGGCGTTCGAGCCCCACAGCACGATGAGGTCGGTCTCTTCGATCTCCTGGTAGGAGGAGGTGCCACCCCCGGCACCGAACACTGCCGCCAGACCGGCGACGCTGGGAGCGTGTCAAGTGCGGTTGCACGAGTCGATGTTGTTCGACCCGATGGCCTGGCGCACGAACTTCTGCGCGATGTAGTTCATCTCGTTGGTCGCGCGGGAGCAGGAGAACATGCCGAAGGAGTCGGGGCCGTGCTTTTCGACGTTGCGTGCGAAGCCCGCGGCCGCGCGGTCGAGCGCCTCGTCCCAGCCGGCCGGACGCAGTTCGCCGCGCTCGCGAACCAGAGGCTGGGTGAGCCGGGTGTAGCGCATGACTGCTCTCCTTCAGGGGGTCGGAACGGCGGCTTTGCCCGCCGCCTCCAGGGCCTTCTCGTTAAGAATATCCGCCACCGCGTTGATTGCCCGGAGCGTGGGGACCCGTGTGCTCGTGAGGTCGGCCAGTTCGACCACCGCCGAGAGGATGACGTCGAGCTCCAGCGGCTTACCCTTCTCCAGGTCCTGGAGGGTCGAGGTCTTGTGGTCGCCGGCGCGCTCCGCACCGGCCAGGCGGCGCTCGATGGAGATCTCCGGGCGGCAGCCGAGACTCGCCGCGACGTCGAGGGTCTCGCGCATCATGCTGATCACGAGCTCGCGGGTCTCGCGGTGATTGCAGATCTCGAGCATCGTCGCCCGGGTCAGCGCGCTGATGGGATTGAACGCGATGTTCCCCATGAGCTTGATCCATATGTCGTTCCGGAGGTCGGCCTCGACCGGGCACTTCAGCCCGCCGGCGACCATCGCCTCGCTGAAGGCGGAGCAGCGGCCCGAGATCGTGCCGTTCGGCTCCCCGATCGAGAACCTGGTGCCCTCCAGGTGCCGCACGACGCCGGGTGACTCGATCTCGGTCGCGGCGTAGACGACACACCCGATCGCGCGTTCCGGCGGAAGCGTGGCGGTGACCGCGCCGCCGGGGTCGATCGACTCGATGCGGTACCCCTCGAAGGGACCGGGCAGCCCGTGGAAGTACCACCAGGGGATGCCGTTCTGCGCCGCGATGACGGCGGTGTCGTCCTTGACGAGCGGATGCACCAGCGGACCGGAGGCGGCATAGGCGTTGGCCTTGAGCCCCAGGAACACATAGTCGACCGGCCCGATCTCGGCCGGGTCGTCGGTGGCCGGCGGGCGGGCGGTGAAGTCCCCGCGCGGGCTGAGCACTCGTACACCGTCGCGACGGATGGCCTCGAGGTGGGCGCCGCGCGCGACCAGGTGGACGTCCACCCCGGCGCGATCCAGGGCGGCGCCGACGTACGCGCCGATCGCCCCGGCGCCGACAACAGCGACTCTCACAGCAACTCCGATCGTCGGTGGCTACCGTATTTTGTCTACAGTATGCTGTAGGCCCGGTCAAGGGTCCGATTTCTTACCCTGGAGGCGAGCTAGTGCCCGGCGACTCGCAAGGCCCTCCCATCCGATCGCCCCATGACGGCCTTCCGTGGCCGGAGGCCAGGAATGTGGCGGCGGCGGCCGCCACCCCGCTCGAGGCGCTCGACGTGGTGCTCGGCGAGGCCGGGGGGGCCGTGCTCGCCGACCCGTTGCGCGCGCTCGCGCCCCTGCCCGCCTTCGACACCGCCGCCATGGACGGGTACGCCGTCGCGGGCCCGGGCCCATGGCTGGTGACCGGCCGGATCCTGGCCGGGAGCAGGACGTCCCGCGAGATGAGCGCCGGCCACGCCGTCGAGATCGCCACCGGTGCTCCCGTACCGCGCGGGTCGGCCGCGGTGCTCCCGTACGAGCGGGCCGTCCGCGCCGGCTCGACCGTCGACGGTGTTCTCGAACCCGGCCGGCACATCCGGCGGCGCGGCGAGGAATGCCCGCAGGACGCCGAGGTCCTGCCGACCGGGACGCCGGTGACCCCGGTCGTGCAGGGGCTGGCCGCGAGCCTCGGGCATGACCTGCTGCGGGTGCGGCGCCGCCCGGGGGTCGCGATCCTGGTGACCGGCGACGAGGTCACCGCGTCCGGCCGCCCCGGACGGGGCAGGGTGCGGGACGCCGTCGGCCCGGTGCTCCCCGGCCTCGTGTCGTGGGCCGGAGGGGTGTCGTTGGCCGGCGTGGGGCGGCCTGAGGCCCCGGCTCCGGTCGGGGATCGCCGGGCGGTGGTGGCCGGCG
>NZ_JABVEB010000399.1 GCF_014323665.1 Actinomadura sp. HBU206391
GCGGCCGTACCGGGCCGGCGGGCCGGCCGGTCGCGGCCATCGCGCACGTGGGCCACGAGGCCGTCCTGGCCCGCCTCGGTCAGGTACGGCGGGAGCAGGAGCAGCGCGTCCGCGCCCGCGGCGTCCTTGGCCAGCTCGATCGCCAGCGCGGTGCCGTAACCGGCCGGTGCCACGACCGGGGTCTCACCGGCCGCCGCGCCGACCGCCGCGCGCACCCCGCCCGACCTCGCCGGGGGTCAGGGAGATCTTCCCGGCCAGTTCGTCCAGTTCGGGACGGAAGCCGAAGTCCATGGCCGGTGATACTCCCAGATCCGGCCCGATCGGGTCGTGGGTCGCGTGATCTCGCGAATCTCAGCGGTGCTCTCACACGGACGGGGTCGGGGGGTACAACAGATCGAGTCCACCGGAGAGGGCGGCTTTGACCTGCTGACTCGGCGTGTCGGCCAGCACCTCGGGAATCCCGGCCTGGACGCCGTCCAGGGCGGCGGCGGCGACGTCGGCAGGATCGACCTTGCGCGAGGCGTCGACGTAGCCGGCCATGTCCGTGTCCATGTAGCCGACGTGGAGTGCCGTCACGTCGATACCGGCGGGCGCCAGTTCCTGCCGGATCACGTTGGACATCGCCCATGCGGCGGCCTTCGCCGCGCTGTAGCCGCCGTAGTCGGGGTAGTGGACCCAGGACAGGACGGACAGGACGTTGAGGATGGCCCCGCCGCCGTTGCCGGCCAGAACGGGGGCGAAGGCGCGGGTCACGTCGAGGGTGCCGAAGTAGTGCGTCTCCATCTCCCGCCTGATGCTCGCGATGTCTCCGTCGGTCAGGCGCGTGTGGGTGCTGATGCCGGCGTTGTTGATCAGCAGCGTGACGTCCGGCGCGGCGGCCGCGGCCTCGGCCACCGAAGCCGGATCGGTGATGTCCAGTCGCACGGGCACGACGCCCGGAAGGTCGACCGTCGCGGGGTTGCGGGCGGCGGCGTAGACCTTGGCGGCTCCGCGGGCCAGCAGCTCGGCGGCGAAGCGCCGTCCGAGGCCGCGGTTGGCGCCGGTCACGAACGCGATCGAGTTCTTGACGTCCATGCTGTTATTCCTCGCTGTGGGTGGTGGTCGTCCGTCGTGGTGCGGTGAAGGAAACAGATCTGTTTCCCCTGCGGATTCAAGGTACACCGATCTGTTTCCTCCGGGCAACCGGGGAGCTAGACTGCCGAGAGTGGCGAAGCAGACCAAGCCCGACAGGGTGCGCGAGCGAATCCTCACGAGCGCGAGCGAGTTGTTCTACAACGAGGGAATCAACTCGACCGGCGTCGACCGGATCAGCGAGGCCGCCGGTGTGTCCAAGCGCAGCCTGTACCAGCGCTTCACCGGCAAGGACGAACTCGTGGCCGCCTACCTGACGGCCCGCGGGCCTGCGCTCATCGACGTCTTTCTGCCGGCCGAGGACGACGACGCCACTCCGCGGGAGAGGATGCTCGCCGTCTTCTCGACTCTGCGGGCCGAGTCCGGCGCGGGGGACTTCCGTGGCTGTGCGTTCGTGAACGCGGCGGTAGAGCTGCCGGACCCGGCGCATCCCGCCCGCGCTGTGACGCTGGACCACAAGCTGCAGGTGGAGGCCTTCTTCGCCCGCCAGGCGGCACTCGCGGGCGCCGATGATCCGGACGGTCTCGCGCAGCAGCTGGCCGTGATTTTCGATGGGGCCATGTGCTATGCCCTCGTACGCGCCGCCTCCGTGCCCGAGAGCGTTCACACGGCGGCCGAGACCCTCATCGACGCGTGCATCCCACCCGCCTGACACGTGTCGTCGTACATGTGCCGAAGGGGGATACGTGATGATGGCCGGCGGCCTGGTGGCCGCCCTCGGCCCCGGTCACCAGCGTGGACTCGTCAGCTCATACGACGGATCGATGGCGCGCATGTAGCCGGTGTCGTCGCGCGTGCGCAGCCCGCATTCAAGGTACTGCTCGTGCAGCCGGCCGAGCAGGTCCCGGTCGAGCGTGACCCCGAGGCCGGGCCCGGTAGGCACCGCGACGGCGCCGCCGGCGAGGGTGAGCGCGCCGGGGGCGATGACGTCCTCACCGGGGTCCTTCCACGGCCAGTGCGTGTCGCAGGCGTAGGTGAGGACGGGTGTCGACGCGGCGAGATGGGTCATGGCGGCGAGACTGATCCCCAGATGGGAGTTCGAGTGCATCGACAGGCCGAGCCCGAACGTGTCGCAGATCCCGGCGAGCAGCCGGGACCGGCCGAGACCGCCCCAGAAATGGTGGTCGGACAGCACGACCCCGACGGCGTTCCGGCGTACGGCCGGTTCGATGCCGGCGAAACCGACGACGCACATGTTGGTGGCCAGCGGCATCGGCACCTTGCGGGCGACCTCGGCCATTCCGTCGACCCCCGGCGTCGGATCCTCGAGATACTCCAGGACGCCGTCGAGTTCCCGTCCCACCCGGATCGAGGTCTCGACGGTCCAGGCGCCGTTAGGGTCCAACCGCAGCGGATGCTCGGGGAAGGCGCGGTGCAGCGCGCGGATCGCCTCGATCTCCTCATCGGGCGGGAAGACGCCGCCCTTCAGCTTGATCGCTGAGAATCCGTACTCGGCCACCATCCGCCGGGCCTGGGCGACGATGCCGTCGGGGTCGAGCGCGGCCCCCCAGCCGTCCGGCTCCTGCCCCGGGTGGCCCGCCCATTTGTAGAACAGGTAGGCCGAGTAGTCGACGGAGTCGCGGACGGCGCCGCCGAGCAGCGCGCTGACCGGCAGGCCGGTGGCCTGTCCCTGGATGTCCAGGCAGGCGACCTCGAAGGGGGACAGGACCGCGTCCGCGGTGCTGGTGCCCGTGACCATGCCGGCCATCCCGTGGTCTCCGGTGCCGGGCCCTCCGGCCAGGAGTACGCGGATGCGGCGGGCGAGCTCGTTGACGTCCCAGACGTCCGTTCCGACGATTTCGTCGGCGGCGAGGCGCAGGCGGGCGAGGTGGTCGGCGTCGGCGTAGGTCTCGCCGAGGCCGGTCAGCCCGTCATCGGTGCGGACCTCGACGATCGCACGCAGCGCGTACGGCTCGTGCACGCCGACGGTGTTGAGCAGCGGAAGGTCCTTGAAGGCGACCGGAGTGACGGTGACACCGGTGACTCGCTGACGGTGGGAGTCCGGAACGGGAAGGGCGACTTCTTCCGGCATGAACGGCATACCTCATACGGCGAGCAGGGCCTTGCCGAGCGCGGTGCTGTACGCCGGAAGCCGGCGGCCCACTCGGCTGTGCACCCAACCGTGCTTGGTGAGGGTGCGGAGCAGCGCGTACAGGCCGCCCCGCGGCACGTTGAGCGCCTCGGTCAGCTCACGCAGCCGGGCCGGTCGATTCTGCCGGGAGGTCAGGAGCTCGAACGGTTCGATGGTCCGCGCAGCCGACTTCACCTCGCGGACGCCGGAGATCTTGTCGTCGACGGCGTCGGCCGGCGACTCCTCAGACGATGCGGCCATGGCGCGGGCCTCCGGGAATCCAGCATGGGGACGGACGGTCAGTCTAATAGATATGGAGGCGTCATCTACATTCTGAGAAGGTCAGCCGTCTTCCGGGGCCGGCGCCTGGTCACCGGCTTCGTCGTGAACCTCGGCGAGGTCGAGGAAGGCCCGGCCCGGTGCGGAGACGCGGTGCCGGTGCCAGACCAGGACCATCGGGCGGTGCAGCGCCGGGCCGCGCAAGGGGAGAGTGACGAGGTGGCGGAGCGCCCGTCCGGCCGCTGACCGCGGCAGGACGGCGACGCCGATTCCGTGGGCGGCGAGATCGGCCAGGACGCCGAGGTCGTCGGTCTCGGCGTTGATCCGGGGGGTGAACCCCGC
>NZ_JABVEB010000004.1 GCF_014323665.1 Actinomadura sp. HBU206391
TGCCGTGGCCCGGAAGGTACACCCGGGTCGGCGCGACGGCCGGTAGCGGCGGCTGACGGGCAGGACCCCTACTGGAATCCGGCGACGAAGCGGCGTTGCCAGGGCGTCTCTACCGCGTGAGACGCGTAGTGCTCGCGGACGTAGGCGACCGCCTCGTGATTGGGCACCCCGTCCAGTACGGCGAGGCAGGCCAGGGCCGTACCGGTGCGGCCACGTCCGCCGGCGCAGGCGATCTCGACGCGTTCGGTCTCGGCACGCGCCCATGCCTCGCGCAGCGCAACGCCGAAGGCAGTGCGGTCGGACGGCAACCAGAAGTCCGGCCAGCGAAGCCAGCGTGCCTCCCAGGGGACCGGAGGCGGTTCGCGGCGCAGCAGATACAGCGCGAAGGCGGGCACCGGCCCTGCCGGGAGAGGACGTCTGAGTCCCCGGCCGCGAACGAGCCGGCCCGACGGCAGTCGTAGCACGCCCGCCGCCGCGGGTTCCCAGACAGCGCTCACGAAGCGAGCGTAGCCGTAGCCGGCTGGTCCTGGCCGACGCGTGGACGCGAGCCGGCTCGTCCGGCGAATCTTCCCGAGGCCGAAGCTTCTACGATGGCGCGGATGGCCGAGTACTGGAACCACAACGTCGCCTACCACCCGGTCGTTCTCGACGCGGTTCCGGCCGGCTGTGCGGCGGCACTGGACATCGGGTGCGGAGACGGCCTGCTCGTCCGCAAGCTGGCCGCGCGCGCCGGGCGGGTGACCGGTCTGGACCGCTCGGCGCCGATGATCGATCTTGCCCGGCGGCTCAGCGCGGGGATCGGCAACACCTCGTTCGTCGAGGCCGACCTCCTCGCCCATGACCTTCCCGCCGGCGGCTACGACTTCGTGTGCGCGGTGGCCACCGTGCACCACATGGACTTCACCCGTGCCGTGACCGAGATGGCCCGGCTGGTGCGTCCCGGCGGACGGCTGGCGATCGTCGGCCTGGCCCGCAATCACACGCCGCTGGACTGGCTGATCAGCGGATTCGGCGTGCCTGTGGCGCAGGCCAACCGGCTGCGGCCAGGCCGGGGCGATCCCGCCGACGTCCCCATGATGGACCCGGACATGAGCTGGGGTCAGGTCCGCGCGGAGGCCGATCGGCTGCTGCCCGGCGCGCGGTTCCGCCGCCACCTGCTGTGGCGCTATTCCGTGCTCTGGACCAAGCACTGAATCGCCGGAACCGAACACTGCGCAGGCGCCCTCTGGACTATCCGGCGAGCGCTTGATCGATCTCCGCGAGCAACCCGAGCCGCTCCTCGGAGTCCGCGCGAGCGAACGCGGCCGATACCGCCGCCGCAGCGGCACCGCCGGTAAGCCAGTCGATCACTTCGCGGTACTGCGGGCCGGTCGTGTCCCAGAACGCGTTGCGCAGGCGCGGACGGCCCCTGCTCCAGGTCAGTTCTGAGGTGGCCAGCTCGTGAAGGTGCCGGACCGGCGGTTCGCCGGCCAACTCCTCCCATTCGGTGAGCCGTACGGCCAGGTCGGCGCCGGCACAGCCGAGCGCGCACAGCACCGCGTCGATGCGCGGACGCCTGGGATGGCGGGCGAGCGTGTCCGACCAGAACGCGGCCATGAACTCCTCGATGGCCCGCCTCTGCGGCCATTGCGGCCAGCCCGCCTGAGCGAGCTTGCCGAAGACGATCTCAATGTCGGGCCAGTCGAGGTCACCGGCCGTGGACAGCTCCAGCAGCCGCGGTGCGAAGTAGCGGAAGTCGTCGGCGCCGCCCCAGGTGTTGAGCGCCTTCGCGCCGTACCTCGACAGATCCTGGGCGGTGAGCGCACGTAGTGGACGAGTGAGCAGCGGCCGGTCCGCGTCGGGCTCCACACAGCACGGGCATCCCTCGACGCGCGCCGGTCGCCGCACATCCGCGAACGCCCTGTAGAGCCGCTCGACGATGTCAGAGGTCATACGCGCTCCAGTGGCCGCCCGACGCGCGGCGCCGACATCGAACGCGGATCTCAGGCGCTGATGTCGGCCGCCGGCAGTCAGGCTCAGCGGTCGCCCGTGGCCGGACCAACTGTCCCATTCGCCCAGATCACCTGATCGGTTCCGGATTCTGTCACGGAGCCCAGACGCGTGGCTCTCCCTTCGGCAGTCCCAGCGGGATCAGGCCGGTCCGGTCGTACCGGTGAGCAGGTCCGCGATATCGGCGAAGAGACGCTCACCCGCCTGTGCCGCGGCCGGGGAGACGGTGTCGAGCGTCAGGAACCCGTGGATCATCCGGGGCTCACAGCGATGCCGGACGGCCACGCCCGCCTCGCTCAGCCGCACGGCGTACGCGTCGCCCTCGTCACGCAGTGGGTCGTGTTCGGCGGTGACGACCAGTGCGGGCGGCAGCCCGGCCGGCTCGGCGGCGTGCAGCGGGCTGATCCGCGGGTCGGCCCGTAGCGCCGGATCGGGAACCCACTGTTCGGCGCCCCATGCGACGGCGTCGGCGTCCAGCCCCCATCCGGTGCCCTTCTCGATGACGCTGGGCTGCGACAGCGTGAGGTCGGTGTTGGGATAGATCAGCACCTGGGCGTCCGGCATCGGCCCGCCCTCGTCTCGCAGCCGCAGGCACGCCAGAGCGGCCAGGTTCCCGCCGGAGCTGTCGCCCGCGATGACGAGCGGTCCGGTTCTCTCCGTCAGTTCGGGCGGCCGGCCGGCGGCCCACCGCATGACCGTCACGGCATCGTCCACAGCGGACGGCCACGGATGCTCGGGCGCCCGCCGGAAGTCCACCGCCAGCACGGCGGTGTCCGCGCCCAGCGCGAGCCGGCGACAGGCCCGGTCATGCGACTCCAGGTCGCCGATCGTCCACATGCCACCGTGCAGGAACACCACGAGCGGCCGGGGCTCGAGCGCCGGGCGGTAGAGCCGCACCGCGACGCTGGCGGCGGACAGGTCCTCGACCATGGCGAGCGGTGGGCCGGCCGGCCGGGCCAGGGCCCTGGCCCGCTGGGCCTCCCGCAGCGCCGGTGCTCCCAGTCGCCGCGCCGAGGGGCCCGGTTCGTCCCGTACCGCACGGACGAAGGCGGCGAGCTCGGCGTCCGCGAGCGCTTCGTCCAGATCTCGGGCCATCCGCACACGATGCCATCCAGCGCGCGCCATCGTCACCACAGGTGCCCGGTTCCGGTGTGATGCAGGGCAGACCGGCTCGACGACGGGAGCTCGTCCCCGCCGTCCTTCCAGGCGGCCGGGTCAGCCGGCCTGGCCGTTCACCTCGAGGGTGACATCCGGCTTCTCGGTCCAGAAGGCGAGCCGACCGGCGATCTCCTCGACATTCGGGAACGGCTCCGGATATGACCAGACCACGTCCTCGGCGAGGCCGTCGCCGGTGTCCACCGACCAGTAGACGGCGTCGCCCTTGAACGGGCAGTGCGAGGTGGTCTCCGAAGGCGTGAACAGGTCCATCTTCACGTCGTCGGCCGGCAGGTAGTACCGCACCGGCGAACCGGTCTCGGTGAGCACCAGGGGCCGTGAGGAGGTGGCCACGATCGTGTCGTTCACCCGCACCACGACCTGGTCCGATCCAGGTGTGACCTCGATGCTGTGTCCTCGTGTGTTCATATGGACGATCCCATCAGAGAATTCCGCAGCCACCACCATGCATGACAGCCCAACCGCATCATGACCTGCTCGCCGAGCTGTCCGCATGGCCGTGCGTCATTGACAGGTCCAAGGCTGCCCGGTGCCGAGATATTCCTCGCCGGGTATCGGCATCAGGCGGTGCTCACGGCGCGACGAGGGAACATGATCAGCGAGCCGATCGAGTACTTCGCCGATCTAAGGTCATCCTCGAGCAGCACAGCGCCGAGCGTCCTCATCAGGCCGGTTACGGTGACGTCATCAACAATCACAAACACGGCGATAGCGATTTGCTCACTTGAACCCCCGAAGCGTCGAAGCTACGTTTAGGAGGCTTTGGCGAACGCAAGTCTCGGAGTGCAAGTTTTGAGCAACCCTAAAGCAGGTAAGGGACGCCCGGACGTTACCCAAACTCCTGTCACCTCGACATACAACCGTTTGAGCGGGACCATACACGGCTCTAGCGTGCAAGCACGATCCATTTATGGCGGAATCCAGTTTAACGTAGGAAACCAAGCACAGCTCCCAATACCGGCCCAGTTGCCATCTCCCGGATTTTTCGCTGACCGTCATGACGAGGTCGGACATCTACAGCGACTGACCGATCGCCCTGTATCTGCCGACCATCCGACCCTGGTAGTGATCAATGGGGCGGGAGGGGTCGGCAAGACCACCTTGGGCCTGCACTGGCTGAATCAGATCCGGGACGAATACGAGGACGGCCAACTCTTCGTCGACTTGCGTGGATTCTCGGATGTCCACCCCACACCGTCGAGCGAACCCTTGGAAAGTTTCTTGCGGGCACTCGGCATTGCGGCAGAGAGCGTTCCGATCGACCTGGATGAACAGGCGGCACTGTTCCGTTCATTGACCGCGGGCCGACGTCTGATCGTCATGCTTGACAACGCCGCCTCCGCGGCCCAGGTGCGTCCGTTGCTACCAGGGCCTGGACCTGCCCTCGTCGTGGTGACGACCCGGCGACGGTTGTCCGGGCTGGTCATGGAGGGTGCGCAGTTCTTCGATGTGAGTCCATTGCAAGAGTCGGGTGCCGTGGAGTTGCTGCATCACATCGTGGGCTTCGAACGGATGGAGGCGGAGATGTCCGAAGCCTTATCTCTCGTGGCCTTGTGCGGTCGGCTCCCCCTCGCGCTCTGCGCTTCGGGGGCTCGCCTGGCCACCCGTCGCCGCTGGCCGATCGCGCGTGTTGTCGGGGAACTGACCGACGAGACCCGCAGACTGTCCGCCCTCAGCCTGGAAGACGATGTCTCCGTCCAAGCCGTCTTCGACCTTTCGTACCGAGCTCTGCCGGAAGGCGCCGCCCGTCTCTATCGCCTGCTCGGTCTGCATCCCGGAGCCGACTTCGATACCGCGGCCGCGGCGACGCTTGCCGATGTCGCGCATTCCGAGGCCGACCGTCTCCTGGGCATCCTGACCGACGCGAATCTTCTCGATGAGGGGTCTGAAGATCGGTACCGTTTCCATGATCTGATCCGACTGCATGCTCGGGCCAAACTGGCGGAGAGCACCTCCGGCGACGAACGTCAGGCCGCACTCGTACGGCTGGTGAAGCGCTACCTTCAGGCCGCGGTGTCCGCGGACGTCGCCATCATGCCGGGCAGATGGCATCTCGGCAGGTACTACGGCGCCGAACGCCCGGTCTCATTCGAGAACAGAGCGGCCGCACTCGCCTGGCTCGAGCTGGAGCTCGGGAACTACATGGCGGTCCTGAAAGCAGCACACCGCCATGGGCTCCATGAGGCCGTTTGGCAGATCTGTGAAGCACTATGGGGGCTGTTCCTGCTCCACAAGCACTACCGCCAATGGATCGAAGCCCACGAGATCGGCATCGCGGCGGCACGTGCCTGCGGCGACCCCGTGGCCGAGGCGCGCATGCTCGAAGCACTCGGGTTCGCCTATCTCAACCTGAAGGACTTCGAGGCCGCCAGGCAGCACCACCATCTTGCACTCCGGCTCGAGCAGGAGGCGGACCACCAGATCGGTGAGGCGTCCGCGCTGGAGGGCCTCGGTATCGCCGAGCTGGCCACCGGGAACATCGACCCCGCCATCGAATTCTTCACCCGTGCTCAGCGCATCCATCAGCGGCTCGGCCGCCCTCGTGGCGTCGCGCTGATGCGGCGCCACATCGGTGAGGCCTTCAGCGGCGCCGGTCGCCATGCCGAGGCGGTCGAGAACCTCTCCGCCGCACTGCGGTTCTTCGAGGAGGCGGATGAGCCGTACCACCAGGCTCGTACGCTGACCTGCCTCGCGAACAGCCATCTCCTGGCCGGGCGACTCGATGACGCCGGCGACGTACTGGGCAGGTCCCTGCTGATAACCGAGCAGAGCGGGGCCCGTCACGAGAACGCCGGAGTACACGCCGCGCTCGCCCACCTAGCCGCGCGACGCGGTGAGGTGGGCGTCGAACGAGAACACCTGCACAAGGCGTTCGCCATCTACACCGAACTGGGCGCCCCCCAGGCGCGGGAGGTCGGCGACCGGCTCGCTCTCAACGAGCAATCTGACAAATCACGCGATCGCGGCATCGACTCTCCATGACGTTCGCAACGCGCTGACCCGAACCGTCGTCAGGCCGTTCGCCACGATGAGGACGGCGGAGTTCAGTACGTCGAGCGGTCGGTCGGCCACCATCCACGCATGGACCAAGGAGGCGTACGACCAGGCGTCCGCGTCGACCTCACCAGATTTCCCCATCCGCAGCGGAGTGAACCGCGCCTGCCATCCGGTAGCGGTCGTCACCACGCATCCCTGACCGCGATGAACGAGCGCCGCGACGAGACAGCCCGGGAAACGGGTGTGCAGATCGGCCGGTGACCTTGGTGCCGGCTCCGGTTCCGCCGCCCGGCGTACGACCACATCGGCTGTGGACAACCAAGACGCATCCCTCTGGTCGGGACCAGCGACCAGATGTTCATCGACGAACATCCTCCCCCTCCGGCCACCGAGAACCAGTGAGTCGTTGAGAAGCGCCGTTATCGGGAACCGCTGCAGTTCCGCGATGACGCCGGATGTGTTCGGGGCTCGGACCAACACGCGCGCCGGCTCCGTGCCCCACCTCGTATGGGAACGGCGCTCGTACGGTTCCAGCCGTACCCGTACGAGAACCGCCGCCTCGCTCATCAGGCGGCCTGCGCTTCACGGAGGCACGGCAGGGGAGCCGGATTCACCCGCGGTGGGCACTCCGGCTCGGGCAGGCGCATGAGGCGGTACATCTCCCGGCGCAGGATCCGGGCCGATCCGCCTGGCACGGACGTGAGGTCGTCCCGAAGGGCGGCGTAGACCTCGGCGCCATACGCGTGGACGGCCTCGTCCAGTTGCGGTCGGATGGGCTTGTCCCAGTCCAACCGTGGTGCGATCGCGCCGAGCCGGGCGATGTGGGAGCCGGGAGCGACATCATCCTCCGGAAAGGCGCCGAGCAGCACCGGCACGCCCAGCGCCGCTCCGTAGTAGCTCACAGAGCCGTGATCCCCGATGACTCGGTCGGCGGCGACCAGCGCGGCCTGCCATCCCTCCTCGGGCGGCAGCAGTCGTACGCCCAGCCGTACGCATTCGGCGTGCCACGACCTCACCTGCCTGCGACCATGCCACGTCCAGGTGTGAGGATGCAGTGCCGCCACGACCCGGTACCTCGCACGGTGCAGTTCGGTGGCCACCCGTAGCAGCGGGTCGAAGCACTGGCCCAGCAGCGATCCCCTGTTCCAGGTCGACGTGACGAAGACGAGTCGCTGAGATGGGCCCACTCCGAATGCGCGGCGATATGCCTCCCGGTGCGGCAGGCTCGCCGACAGCCGATCCATGCACGGGTCCCCTCCGACGGTCGCCACGGGGAGAGCCTCGGGGCACTCCCGTTCCAGCAGCCGCCGGTGCCGCTCGTGCGCGAGGATGATCGATGAGGGTACGACTCGTCCGCCGACGACCAGCCGTTCGCGCATCAGACTCGTCACCGGGCGCGCCGCCGGCGGTCCGAGCCCGTGCATCCGGCCGAAGAGCTTTCCGGGGCCTGATCCATGCGGCAGCGTCAGGATCGGCGCGTGCACGTTCTCCAGCATGCCGTGGCTCGCGGAAACGGCGAGGTCGAAGGCGACCCTCGTCGCCTGTTCCCAGGGAACCAACAGCCCGCCGAGGCCGCGAAGGTACTCGATCAGACCTCCAGTGAAGATCGACGCCGGCGCGGCGGTGTAGACGACCTGGATCCTGCGATCGCTCTCCAACAGTGGCAGCACATCGGCCAACCGCGTCGCGGCGGTTAGATGGTGGGCGACGGCGAGCACGGTCCGCTGCCCACGTACGGTCGCCCCCTTGGCCGCGTCCAACCCGAACGGCCCTCGAACCCATTCGTTGCACGACATGGCATCCTCCTGAACGCCTTGGCTCTGCGACTCGGGACCGGCGCCAGTGAACGGACCTCACTTTCCTGTGATCCCCTCGCGTCCGCATATCCTCAAAGCTCCGGTCTCCGGCCGAGGTCAACGACCTCATGGCCAGCCTTGACCGGCCTCCTTGATGAACACCTTGACGGCACCTTGACTACGTCTTGGTATTGCGGTTCGCGTTAGATGGCCCTTATCGGTCAGCACGACGGAACCACGGTTCTAGCCATGCGGCTCCTGACCATGAAAGATAAGGAGGCAGGACAGACAGGACATTCCTCTTACATGAGGGCGTTAGTGGAGTTCCGAATCCTTGGTCCCATTGAACTGTGGGCAGACGGCCGGCGGTACGACCTTGGAACGGTCAAGGAACGCTGCGTGCTCGCGGTTCTGCTGCTGACACCGGGTCAGCCGGTCTCCACCGAGAAACTCGTCAGTCGCGTATGGGACGACAACCCGCCACCAAGGGCTCGAGACAACCTTTACAGCTATATCTCTCGACTGCGACGGCGGTTCCATCGAATCAGCGATGAGATTCGCATTGATTCGGCTCAGTCGAGTAGCTACGTCCTGCGGGTGGATCACGAGATAATTGACCGGGAGAAGTTCCGGCTACTCCGCACACAGGCCCGCGCCATCGCCGAGAGCGGTGACGACGAGCACGCCCTCACCCTGCACCGTGAGGCGGCCCGGCTCTGGCGGGCCGATCCGCTCGCCGATCTCTCCGGTGGCTGGGCCATACGCGCCCGGCAGAGCATCGAAGACGATTTATTGGCGGCCACTGACGAACGCATCACGATCGAGCTGCGCCTGGGCCACCACGCCGACCTGGTACGGGAACTCTCCGAGCTCACCGAGCGCTATCCCTTCAACGAGAAGCTCGTCGGACATCTCATGGTGGCGCTCTACTGCTGCGGTCGGCAGGCGGACGCACTGCGTGTCTTCCACCAGGCAAGTCATCGCCTCCGCGAGGAATACGCGACAGACGCGGCCCCGGATCTCCAGGACCTGCACCTGCGAATCCTGCGCGGCGACCGGACGCTGCTTCCAACACCACGGAGCCGACCGGCCGACGCGCAGCCTCCCAACAACCTGCCGCTCGACCTTCGCTTCCTCATCGGACGCGACGAGGAGATCGACGAGCTGCTGACGACGGTTGGCCCGGCCCGATTGCCTACCCTGGGTAGGGAAGCATCACCCGCTGTCATCGCAATAGACGGCATGCCAGGAATCGGCAAGTCCGTCTTCGCCGTCCGCCTCGCCCACCGCCTGGCCGATCGTTACCCGGACGGGCAGCTCTACCTCGACCTGCGCGCTCATCATGCGCAGTCGGCGGTCGACGCCAGCACCGCATTGGACATGCTGCTCCGCCTGCTTGGTGTTCCCGCCGGTCGTATTCCAGGAAATACCCGCGACCGTGCGGCGCTCTGGCAAGCCGAGCTCGCCAACCGCCGTGTTCTTCTACTCCTGGACGACGCCGCCGGGCACGAGCAGATTCGCCCTCTGGTGACGGGCAATCCCCAGTGCCTGGCCCTGGTCACCAGCCGACGGCGCCTGGTCGGTCTGGACAACGTCGTGACGAAATCGCTCGACGTTCTCTCGCCCACCGACACCGCCACGTTGTTCACCCTGGCCGCCGGCCTTGGGCGCGCCATGAACGAACAGGACATCGCCCGGGTGGTACGGCAGTGCGGCTACTTGCCGATGGCCGTACAACTTGTGGGCAACCGGCTCCGGCACCGTCCGGCATGGAGCGTCGGCGACCTGGCCGCTCGGCTGGAGCAGGACAACCGGCGGCTAGCGGAGATCCGCGCGGAGAACCGCGAGCTCACCGCCGCATTCGAGGAGTCCTACGACGGGCTCGCCCCGCAGTTACGGACCGCGTTCCGGCGCCTCGGCCTCCATCTCGGTTCGGACATCACCGCGCACGCCGCCGCAGCCGCCATCGGGAGCGGTCCCCGCGAGGCCGATCGAATGCTCGACGACCTCGTGGAGCATCACCTCATCACCGAGCCGGCTCCGGGCCGTTACCGGTTCCACGACCTCGTCCGTGACTTCGCCCGCCACCTAGCGGAACGCGACGACCCAGAAGCCGAGCGACGACGCACCGTCGGGCGAATCCTCGATCACTATCTGGCCACAGCCGAACGCGCCGACCGGTTGCTCTATCCCCATCGGCGGCGGATCAGTGTCGATGGCCCACCTAGTTCGGCCGATCCCGCCCCCATCGACACGGCCGATCAGGCGCGGGACTGGATGAAGAGCGAACACGACAACCTCCTCAGTGTCGCCGACCATGCCGCTGCCCAAGGCCTGCCGAGACACATGGCCCTGCTCGCCCAGGTGCTCGCCGGATATCTCGACACCTCGGGTCACTGGGAGACGGCGGGCCGCCTGCACGAGCGGGCCGCCACGGCGTGGCGCGAGACCGGAGAGCGAATCGGCGTGGCACAGGCTCTGTCCGACCTAAGCCATGTGCGTTTCCGCACCGGTCAGTACGACGATGCGCTCAAATATGCCAAGAGTTCCCTCGAAATCTTTCGATCTGTGTCCGACCGGCGCGGTGAGGCCGACATTCTGGACCACACGGGGCTCGTACTATGGCACCAATCCCGGTTCAGAGAGGCACTCGCCAGCGGCCGGAAGGCGTTGGCGATCCGTCGCTCGACAGAGGATCGTCGCGGCGAAGCCGTGTGCCTGGACCACACGGCCATTTTTCTCGCTCATACCGGCCGATATCGCGAGGCGATCAACCATCGACAGCGCTCACTGGACATCTATGCCGAGATCGGTGATGACCCGCACGGTCAGATGATGGCGCTGAACAACGCCGGCGATCTCTCCTTGCGCCTCGGCCGGGTCGCCGTCGCACACGACTACTACAATAAAGCTGCTGCCATCACCTCGGAGATGGGGCGCCAGCACGCGGCAATCTGGCTCTCCAATATGGGTGGCGTATACCGGCACACCGGGCATCATGACGATGCACTGCACAATTACCGAAAAGCGCTTCTCACCTATCAAGAAATCGGCGACCGGCGTAGTGAAATAGAAACTCTCCTCGGCATTGGTGCAACATTTCAACTCATGGGGCGAGATGGCGAGGCACTCGTCCATCACCAGAAGGCCCTTGCCCTTTCGGAACAGACCGCTGATCTCTACGGCGAGATCCAGGCTCTTCGTGGCATCGGCGAGACGTTCCTGAACTCCGGCCGCCATGCCGCCGCCTTGGACCGCTACCAGCGGACACTCGAGCTCGCACGCCGGATCGGCGACCCGTTCTGGGAGGCCAAGGCCCTCGAGGGCATGGGAACCGCCCTCATGCGTACACGAGGCCACGCGCAGGCCCGCAGATGCTGGAAGCAGGCTCTGCGGCTGTACGAACGACTCGGCGTCCCCGAGGCACAGGACGTCCAATCGTATCTCCATGGAGCCGTCGAGGCGCCCGATTACTAGGCCGTGCAATGGAATTGCACCGCACCCGCCGAGTGATATCCCACACCGCCCAAACTGGTCGAATCGATACAAATCCGGAGCGAAGTTCGGCCGCTCGAACATGAGAAGTTTTCATCCTCGGCGGGTGCACTTAATTCGTGCGCGCTACAGAGGGACTCGATGTAAGGTGATCTCCGTTCGATGTCCAGACTAGTCAGCATATACACGGATAAAGAGAGAGGCTTCAACGGTGAAGCGCCTTGCGTTTGTAAGCTCAGTCTGCTTTTCCGTCCTGATCGGCATGGCCACTGCCGCCTCGGCGTGCATCTACATGACGTGAACCCTCAGGCGACGTGACCGGCCAGGGGGACGGGGTGACCTCGCCCCCCTGGCAGCCTCCGACACAAGCCCCTCTCAGGATCGAGCAAGCGCCCGACCGGATACCGAGCGCTGTCACCCGCCCAGACGACGAGCTACCGGCGCAGTGATCATCGCGAGCGTTCCAGCAGGTAGCGGCATCCCGAAAAAAATCTCTGTGCTTGTCGATCCGCCTCCTCCCCGATCGACGCGTCAGTAGGGGCCGGTCGAACGGCCGGCTACCACCATCGAGTCGGGAGCAGATCATGAGGAAGATCGTCGTGGGAGAGTTCATGTCACTGGACGGCGTCGTCGAGTCGCCGGAGAAGTGGCACTTCCCCTATCTCGATGACGAGATGGGTCAGAGGATCATGTCGCAGATGCTGGAGTCGGACACGCTGCTGCTGGGCCGGGTGACCTACCAGACGTTCGCCGGCGCCTTCGCGAACGCGGGTGCGGGCGATCCGGTGGCCGCCCAGCTGAACGCCATCCGGAAAGTGGTGGTCTCGTCGACCTTGGAGACCGCCGAGTGGCAGAACTCGATCGTGCTCACCGGCGACGCCGTCACCCAGGTCGGCAAGCTGAAGGGGCAGCCCGGTAAGGACATCTCGGTCACCGGTAGCACCACTCTCGTCCGGTCACTGCTTCGTGCCGGCCTGGTCGACGAGCTTCGCCTGCTCGTGCACCCGATCGTCGTGGGCGGCGGGGAGCGGCTCTTCGAGGCAGACGGCGATCAGATTCCGCTGAAGCTCGTGGATTCGAAGACCTTCGGCAGCGGGGTCCTGGCCCTCACCTACGCGCCGGCGTGAGCACCATCGCCGAGACCGTCGCCGGCCGCGAGCGTTCTGACGGCCGCTCAGCCGATCGGACCGATCAGGCTCAGGGCCCGTTCGGTGAGACCGGCCGGGGCGGTCTTCGGCGTACCCGCGTCGAACGGCGGCTCGGGGGCGTACTCGATCGCGAGTTGCACCGCCTGCGCCGTCGCCACGTCGCTCGCCTGAGCCAGGAGGGTCAAGGCCATGTCGATACCCGCTGAGACGCCCGCCGCTGTCACGATCTTGCCGTCCACGACCACGCGCTCGCTCACGGGTTCGGTGCCGAAGCCCGCGAGGTCGTTCAGCCACCCCCAGTGGGTGGTGGCCTTCCTACCCTTCAGCAGACCCGCGGCGACCAGCAGGAACGCGCCGCTGCACACCGAGGTCGTCCAGCGGGTCTGCTCGTGCGCCTGGGCGATCCAGCCGACCAGGGCGGTGTCGGACAGCGCCTCCGCCGTGCCGGTTCCACCGGGGACGATGATCATGTCCGGGTTCGGCAGTTCGGCGTAGGTCGCCGTCGCAATGAGGGTGAGGCTGCCACGGTCGTCGAGCACCGGGCCTGGTTCGGCGGCCACGAACGTGACCGTGCATCCGGGGGCGAAGGCCATCACCGTGTAAGGACCGACGGCGTCCAGGGCGGTGAACCCGGGGTAGAGCGGGATGGCGACGTGCATGATCAGCTCTCCTTCGCTTGGAACCGGCGGCGGTAGTCGCCGGGTGAGATCCGCCAGTGCCGGCGGAAGACGCGGTAGAGGGTCTCGGGTACGCCGAGGCCGGACTCCCTCGCCACCCTGTCCAGCGGGTGACCGGTGATCTCCAGTAGCCGCCTGGCGGCGTCGGCCCGGCTGCGCTCGACGTAGCGGCCTGGGGACATGCCGGTCTGCTCGGTGAAGACCCGGGAGAAATGGCGCTCGCTCATCCCGGCGTGCCGCGCGAGGGCGGGCACGCTCAGGTCCTCGGTGGGGTGGGCGTCGATGAAGGCCTGGAGTTCCCGGAGCGGCTCACTGCGCGGGGTGAGGGCGTTCATCTGAGTGCTGAACTGGCTCTGCCCGCCGGGCCGGTGCAGATACACCACGAGCCCGCACGCGACGGCTCGGGCGAGAGCGTGGCCGTGGTCCTCGGCCACGAGGGCGAGCGCGAGGTCCACCCCCGCGCTCACCCCGGCCGAGGTCCAGACGTGCCCGTCCTTGACGTAGATGGGGTCGGCGTCCACCGTGACGTCCGGATAGCGGCCGCCGAGCCGGTCGGTCATCAGCCAGTGCGTGGTCGCGCGTCTGCCGTCGAGCAGCCCGGCCTCGGCGAGGATGAAGGCCCCCGTGCAGACCGATGCGACCCTGCGGGCGGAAGGGGCCAGCCTGGCGACCTCCTCGACCAGCTCCTGTTCGAGCGGTCGCTCCGCCGCCGACAGCCCGCCGACGACCAGTAGCGTGTCGATCGGCCCCGTGATCTCACCGAGCGCTGTCTGCGCGACGGTCGTGACCCGGTTCTGTGCCTGTACGGCTCCCGCCCGTACGGCGGCCACCTCCAGCCGGTAGCCGTGCCCCTCGGAGAGCATGCTCGCGGTCGCGAACACGTCGGCCGGGCCGGCCAGGTCGAGCAGCTGGAAGCCGTCGAAGATCACGATCACGACGCGTCGGTGCATGCCCCCCATGCTGGGCGGCAGCCCTGATGGCGTCAATGACACAGGCATTGCACATTACGCCATCGACTCCCGGCACCCATCGGATGACCAGGGCCGCGCAAGAGGAGGACGTGGGAGGAGACGGATCGAGGGTATGAACGCCGGGTGGCCGCAGGAAAGTCAGGAAAAGCAACAGAAGCAGCAGAAGCGGGAAAAGACGACAAGCTCGCCACCTACCGGCGCAAGCGCGACGCGGCTCGGACGCCGGAGCCGGTGCCGGAGCGATTCCCTCTCCCCCATGGCGCCGACGACACCTTTGTGATCCAGGAACACCACGCCCGGCGGCTGCACTGGGACCTACGGCTCGAGCGCGACGGCGTCCTGGTCTCGTGGGCGGTGCCCAAGGGCATTCCGATGGATCCGAAGACCAACCACCTGGCCGTGCACACCGAGGACCACCCGATCGAGTACGCGCAGTTCGAGGGCGAGATCCCGAAGGGCGAGTACGGCGGGGGCCGGATGTTCATCTGGGACCGGGGCACGTACGAGACGGAGAAGTGGACCGACCGTGAGGTCAAGGTGGTGCTGCGGGGCTCGCGGGTGTCGGGCCGCTATGTGCTGTTCCGGACCGACGGCAAGAACTGGATGATCCACCGGATGGACCCGCCCGCCGACCCGGATGTCGAGCCGCTTCCGGACGGGCTGCGGGCCATGCTCCCCCAGGAGCGCCGCCGGCTCCCGCGTGACCAGGAGGCGTACGGGTTCGAGTTCGCGTGGGGCGGACGGCGGGCGCTGGCGTACGTCTCGGGCGGCCAGTCCGCTCTCACCGACGGCGCCGGGGACGACCTGCGCCCCCCGAGCGGGCTCGGCACCGGACTCGGGGCGGCGCTGGGCGCCCGGCCGGCGCTGCTCGACGGCGAGCTGGCCCAGGTGGAGGGCGACGAGGTCTACATGATCTTCGACCTGTTGCACCTCGACGGGTCCTCGCTGCTGGCCGAGCCGTACGAGAAGCGGCGCCGGCGTCTCGACGAGCTGGGTCTGGCGGGCCCGCGTTGGCAGACCGCACCCTGGTACGCGGGCGAAGGCGCCGCCGTACGGGAGGCCGCCCGCAGGCAGGGCCTTCCCGGCATCCTCGCCAAACGCCTCAACTCCCCCTACGAGCCGGGAGAACGCTCTGCCGCCTGGCTCTTCATCCCTTCTTGACTCGCCGAAGCTGGTGTCCCGTACCCGGGCCGTGATCAGCGCTGCCGCGCAGAGCGCAGGACCGTACTGGCCGAAGGACTGACCGATCGCGCGACGGCAGGGGCCTATCAGCCCTGCGAGGTCGGCACGACGATCAGCTCCGCGATATTGACATGCGGCGGGGCGGCCACGGCGTAGGCGACCGCTGGTGGCTCCGGTGACGACCGCGACGCGGCCGGTGAGGGGACCGATGCCGTGACGGGCGTCGCCTTCGGATGCCTGTGGTGGCGGGTTGTGGGTCTGGGTACGAGCCTGGCCGGTGGTGGCGTGTCCCTGAGTCGAAGTCATGCCTGCAACGATCGTCGCGGCGCCCTTGACCTGCCATTGCCCTCCGGCTCCTGTGGGCCGGGCCCCTAGAAGTGACAGGGCCAGGCTGCAGTCGACGGTTGCACCTAATCTCTGTCGCATGCAGAGCGACAACCCCTCGGTGAGTACCTGCGGGCGAGACGAGAGCTCGTACGGCCGGACGAGCTCGGCCGCCCCGACGGCGGACGCCGCCGGCTGCCCGGGTTGCGTCGTGAGGAGGTAGCAGGGCCGCGATCGGCATCCGTCAGAGGCGGTGATCGAGGCGCTGGGCCGGGTGCTGAAGCTGGATCCCGATGCGCTGGAACATCTGCGCGACCTCGCCCGGGGCAGACCGCGCCGCCGCCGCGCCGCCCACGCCACCGAACGGGTCCGCCCCAATCTGCTCCGTCTGATGGAAGCGTGGCACCACGTGCCCGCCCTCGTGTTGGGCCGCCACCTGGACAGCCTGGCGGCCAATCCGCTGGGGACCGCCCTGATGGGGCAGCGCCCGCTGAACTTGGTGCGCCTGGTGTTCCTCGACCCGGCGGCCCGGGCGTTCTACCCCGAGTGGGAGCGGGTCTCGAAGGACACAGCCTCACCGCGAGGTGCCGTCCACCCGGCTCCCGCAGCCGTCACCGGCGCCTCAGCGGCGAGATCGTCCATAGGGCCGGCGGGCCGCCCGGCGCACAGGCCGCGCGCCATGGTCGGCGTCACCATGTGGGCGACGGCGGACATCGACCGGTGCCATGGCCCGCCCGGACCCGGCACTCCGATCATGAGTGGGTGGGTTCGCCCGAACGGGTAAATCCCCTGGTATGGACGTTCTTCCCCGCTTACCGTTCGAGCGCGCCAACCCGCTCGATGTCTCGTCGGCGTTCAGTGCGCTCCGGGCCGAGGAGCCCGTGACCAGGGTCCGCACCGCCACCGGTGACGAGGCCTGGCTCGTCACCGGATACGACGAGGTCAGGGGCATCTGCGCCGATCAGCGCTTCGGCCGCTCCCATCCCACGCCTCGCACCGCTGCGCGGCTGTCGAACTCGGCCTTGCTGGGCGGGCCGTCAGGCGACTACGCCACCGAGAAGGCGGTGCACGCCCGCATGCGGCGGCTGGTGGCTCCCGCGCTGTCCGCCCGCCGCATGCGGGCACTGGCCGGTCGGGTCCAGCAGCTGGTCGACGATCTGCTCGACCGCATGGAGGCGCAGGTGCCGCCCGTGGACCTGCGCGCGTGGCTGTCGATCCCGCTCCCCGTCCAGGTGATCTGTGAACTGCTCGGCGTGCCGTACGAGGACCGCGATCATTTCCGCTCGATCGCCGAGGACATGGCCGATCTCACCGACCCGGAGCGCTCCGCCTCCGCCGAGGCCGCGATGCGCGAGTACACCGGCGCCATCGTCGCGGCCAAGCGGCTCGACCCCGGTGCGGATCTGTACTCGGTTCTCGCGGCCGCTGACCTACCCGAGGATCGGATCGGCAAGATCGCCGCGGGGCTGCTCTTCGCCGGTCACGAGACCACGGTCAACCAGATCGACTACGGCGTGCTGCTCCTTTTGCACAACCCCTCGCAGTTGGCGGCGCTGAAGCGTGACCCGGCCCTGGCCCCGGCCGCCGTCGAGGAGGTCCTTCGGCTGGCCGCGCCGAGCGAGCACGGGCTGCTCCGCTACGCCCGCGAGGACGTCGACATCGCGGGCATCACCATCAGGGCCGGCGAGGCGGTCGTGCTCGTCACGGTCGCCGCCAACCGGGACCACCGGGCCTACTCCGACCCCGACCGGTTCGACCTTCACCGCGGCTCCGGCAACCCGCATCTCGGCTTCGGCTACGCGATCCACCACTGCCTTGGGGCCAATCTCGCCAGGGTGGAGCTGTGCGCGGTGTTCGGCACGCTGTTCCAGCGCTTCCCCGAGCTCCGGCCGGCCGTCCCGGTCGAGGAACTGACCACACGGGCGAACCACCTGACCGGCGGCTTCACCGAGCTCCTCGTCACCTGGTAGCCAACCGACAACGCTGTCTCAAAAAGCGTCGCATATATAGTCTCAATATTAGTCGCGCGGCAAATGCCGGTACACGGTCGCGCGGGAGACCCCGAGGGCACGCGCGATGTCCGTGGCGGACTCGCCGCTCGCGTGCATCCGCCGGGCCGTCTCGATCATGTCCGGGTCCATCGCCCCCGGCCTTCCGCGGCGCCGGGTTCGCGGGACGGCCGCCCCTCGCGTTGGGCCGGCCGCGCGCGGCGGGGGCGTCTCGTCGAGGAGTCGCTCCACGCCGGCCAGCACCGCGGGGCGGAGCATCTCGGTGGGCAGGTCGGCGAAGATGACCACCGGGTCGCTGAGCATGCCGAAGGCCTGGACGGCCCGAATCCGGTCGGTGTGGTCGGCGACGGGGCCGGCGATCAGGTGCTCGGCCAGCATCGCGGCATCACGAAAGCGCTCGTAGACCGGTCCGGCGGAGGCCAGCGCCAGGTCCTGCAGCTGCATCCGGAGCAGGTACCGGTGAGACAGCCACACGTCGAGGAGTCCCTCGATGACCGCCCACCGCTTCCGCTCGGGATCGGTGCCGTCGATGCGGTTGGCCGTCGCGATCGCGGTCTCCATGTCCGTCAGCATCGGCTCGGCCAGCGCGGCCAGGATGTCCTTCTTGCTGGGGAAGTGGTAGAGCACGGCGGTCTTCGTCAGATCCAGTTTCTCCGCGATCTCCCGTATCGACGTGGCGTGATAGCCCCGGGCGGCGAACAGGTCGAGGGCGACCCGCAGGATCCGGGCGCGGGTGTCGTCCGTCACGCCGACGATTCTAGCCGTTGCCTGACCACGGGTCGGTGACCTAAGGTCGTCACTGACCAACGGTCAGGAAGGTGGATTCATATGTACGAGCGGATTCTGATCTCCGGAGCGAGCATCGCGGGGCCGGCCCTGGCGTTCTGGCTGGCCAGGTACGGGTTCCGGCCCACCGTGGTCGAGCTCGCACCCCGGTTGCGCGAAGGCGGCAACGGAGTCGACGTGCGAGCGCAGGCGGTCGAGGTGGCCGAGCGGATGGGGATCATGCCGCGGATCCGGGCTGCTGCGGCCGACGTCATCGGCATGTCGTTCGTGAACGCGGCCGACCGGAGCGTGGCGCGCATAGACATGCAGGCCATCCAGCGCAAGCAGGCCGGCGGTGAGGTCGAGATCATGCGCGGCGACCTCGCGGCGATCCTCTACGACGTGACGAAGAACGACGTCGAGTACGTGCTCGGTGACTCCATCAGAACACTGGAGCAGGCCGACGACGGCGTGATGGTCTGTTTCGAGCGCGGCCCCAGCCGCCGGTTCGACCTCGTCATCGGCGCGGACGGCGTGCATTCCACGGTCCGTCACCTGACCTTCGGCCCGGAATCGCAGTTCATCCGGTACATGGGGCACTATTTCGCGTTCGCGAACGCGGACCCCGCGCTGGGCGAGGATCGCTGGGTCACGGCGTACAACGAGCCGGGCAAGATGGCCGGGGTCTACCGGTCGGGCAACCACGCCGGCGCGAAGGCGAACTTCATCTTCCGCCGCCGCGAGCCGCTGTCCTACGACCATCGGGACATGGAGCAGCAGAAGCGCCTTCTGAGCGAGGCCTTCGCGGGCGTGCCGTGGCAGGTGCCGGAGCTGCTCGCCGGCGCACTCGCCGATCCCGACTTCTACTTCGACGCGCTGAGCCAGGTGCGGATGCCGTCCTGGTCGTCCGGGCGCGTGGCGCTCGTGGGTGACGCCGCATACTGCGCCTCACCGGTGTCGGGGGCCGGGGCGATGCTGGCTCTGACCGGCGCCTACCGGCTCGCCGGGGAGCTCTCGGCCGCAGCGGGGGATCACCGAGCCGCCTTTCGCCGGTACGAGGAGGGCCACCGGAAGATCGTCGAGCGGATGCAACAGGTCGGCCCCAACGTCCGCCTCGTGGTACCGAAGAACCGCATCGGCGTGTGGGCACGGAACACCATCACCCGGTCGCCGCTGCTGGAGTCCATGGCGGGCATGGAACGCATTGTGAGCCCCGGGCGGATCGCCCCGCTGCCGGACTTCGAAGCCGGCAGCCCCGTGCTCGCCGTCAAGGGTCCGGGACCGGCCTCCCCGCAGGCTTCGCCCTCCCGCTACCGGTGCGGCTCCAGGGCTTGAAGACCGACGTCGCCATGCAGGTGACGTACATGCACGTCAGCGGGACGCGCGGCGGCTGCGGTGCCCGAGGAGAACGGAGATCACCGCCATGGCGGTCATTGCGCCCGCGACCGCCGTCATCACGCCGATCGGCAGGCCGTCCTCGACCCCGGCGGACCCCGGAGAGGGCGGTCGGGTCTGGGCGAAGGGAACCGAGAGGGGCCGTTCGGCGAGCCGGGTGCCGGCGCAGATGTCGGTCCTGAGGACGTCTCCGTCCCGGTAGGCGAAGACCAGATAGTTCCCTCCCTCGCCGGCGGCGAGTCCGCAGGCACCCGTCGCCGGCGGGGTGATCACGCCTTGCCTCCGCGCCACCTCTCCCTTCTCGACCGCGCTCACGTCGAAGACGAGCGTCACCGGCGCATCGCTGGCGAACATCCGGCCGGGATCATCCTGGCGGACGAACCTTCCGGTGAAGACCGCGTCGGCCTTGGTGAAGTTGTCCTGGTCACCGGGCGGACCGCCGCAGCTGCACGCGTACGCGTGGCCGGGCAGCACCGCGACCGCGAGGAGGAACGTCCCGACGGCGAGGAGGATGCGGAGGAAGGATCGTCGCAACACCCCGGTCAGACGTCTCCGGTGAGGAGCCGGTTCCCCCGCGGACGCGGGTACGGACGTCCGCATGACCATGGCCGAGCCGGGGATGCTCCCGACGTGATCGGAGAGCATGTCCTCGTCGGATACAAGGGCGACGCCGGTGGACGTGAGGCGCTCGCGCAGGCGCGCACGATCGTCGAGGTCACGGGCGGACTGCTGACGGTGGGCGCCGTCCATGGGCCGGAACGGGCGGGGTCGGGCCTCGAGGCCCGGGCGACACTGGCGCAGGCCGCGTCGGCGCTGAGTGGCCTGCCGGCCGACTTCGTCACCCAGGAGAGTCGGGGAGCCGGTCGTGGTCTCTCGGTGCTCGCGAGCAAGGTGGAAGCCGATCTCATCGTGATCGGGTCGCCCGGCGGCGGCGCCCATCGCCGGATCAACCTTGGCGGCACGGCCGATCACCTGATGCACGCCTCGACGCAGGCGGTGATGCTCACTCCCGCCGGTCATGTGCCGCTGGACCGGCCCGGTCGGGTCACCGTGGCCTACGTGCGCCGCCCGCAGTGCGACGAGGCGGTGGTGCGTGCGGCGGCCGCGGCCGTACGGCTGGACGTGCCGCTCCGGTTGATGACCCTCGCGGCGGAGGGTGAGGATCAGGACCTCCTTCGCGACGATCTGGCGCTGGCGATACGGCTGGCGAGCCGGTCGAGCGGCCTGGCGGCGGAGGAGATCCAGGCACGGGTCGGCGAGGGCGACGACGTGGCCGAGGCCATGGCCGCCGTGCCCTGGGTCGAGGGCGAACTGCTGATCTGTGCGAGCAGCGAAGACGCTCCGATCCACCGCGTTTTCCTCGGCGAGACGGCGTTCAAGGTGCTGCGGGCCGCCCCCTGCGCCGCCACCGTCCTCCCCCGGGGCACCGCCTGACCGAGATCGCCCCCTCGGCGGCGCGGTCTTCCGTCACGGTCCGAGGCCGTCTTGACCGTCACGTCGGACGGTCATGTTAAACGCCTGTGATCAGAACAACCGGATGTGATTATTGGCCATAACTTAACCTACGTACCTGTGATGTTCACTCTGTGATCCGTGATGTTCACCGGGAGGTTATCGACTCCCGCCCCGAATGTGCGATTTGCTACCGCTGTTCTGGTCGAGGCGGGAGGGCGAATGGCTTCACAGGTCGGTGCGGTGTCGCGGCGCCAGATCCTTGGGATGGGCGGGCTGGGCGCCGCGGCGGTCGTGCTCGGCACCGGTGTCCTGGGCGGCGAGAGTGCCAGCGCGTTCACGGTCAAGAAGGGGAATCCGTTCACGCTCGGGGTGGCGTCGGGCGACCCGGCATCGGACGGTTTCGTGCTGTGGACGCGGCTGGCGCCGGACCCGTTCGCGGTCGACGGCAAGGGCGGCATGCCGGCCAAGCGGGTCCGGGTGGAGTACGAGGTGGCGACGGACGAGCGCTTCCGGCACATCGTCCGGCACGGCGCGGCGGTGGCCACGCCTGAGCTCGGGCACTCGGTGCACCCCGAGATCCACGGGCTGGCGCCGGGCCACGAGTACTTCTACCGGTTCCGCGCGAACGGAGAGATCTCCCCGATCGGCCGGAGCAAGACGATGCCCTCGGCCGGGTCGAATCCCCGCGAGCTCGACTTCGCCTTCGCCTCCTGCCAGGCCTGGCAGGACGGCTACTTCACCGCGTACGACCACATGGCGGCCGAGGATCTCGATCTGGTGGTGCACCTCGGCGACTACCTCTACGAGTACGAGCTGACCACCAACAAACGCGGCGTCACCGTACCCGAGCAGTTCCACACCGAGACCTTCGATCTTGCCCGCTACCGGCTGCAGTACTCCCTCTACAAGTCCGAGGCGCCGCTGCAGAAGGCGCACGCGAGCTTCCCGTTCATCCACACGCTCGATGACCACGAGGTCGTCAACGAATGGGCCGATGACACGGTCATCGCCGGCCGCAACCCCAACCCCGACCCGGCCGCGTTCGCGCAGCGCAAGGCGGCGGCGTTCCAGGCCTTCTACGAGAACCTCCCGCTGCGGCGCGCCCAGCTGCCGTCGGGCCCGCACATCCGGCTGCACCGCAGGCTGGCGTACGGGCGGCTCGCCGACTTCGTCATGATCGATACGCGGGGCTCCCGCGACATCCAGGCATGTTCGTACGGCAACGGGACCGGCCGGTCCACCGCCTGCACCGAGCGCTTCGACACCGACCGCACCATCCTCGGCCCCGACCAGCGGCGGTGGCTGCTCGACGGCCTCAGCTCCTCCCGGGCCCGCTGGCAGGTCCTGGGAAATCAGGTGCCGATGCTCGAGACCGACTGGGACCCGGGCGCCGGCAAGGACGTGTGGCTCGACCCGTGGGACGGCTACGTGGCCGACCGAAACAAGATCCTCGCCGGTGCTCAGGACCGCGACGTGCGCAACCTCGTCGTGATCACCGGCGACCGGCACCAGAACTACGCCGCCGACCTGAAGCGGGACTTCGACGACCCCGGCTCGCCGACGGTGGCCGGCGAGTTCGTCGGCACCTCGATCACGAGCGGCGCCGACGGCGCGGACATCGACGCCCTCGGGCAGACCTTCCTGGCGGCCAATCCGCACATGAAGTTCTACAACGCGCAGCGCGGCTACGTGCGGGTGAACGTGAACCGGGAACGCTGGCGCAGCGACTTCCGGGTGCTCCCGTACGTCACCAGGCCCGGTGCGCCGATCTCGACCAGGGCGAGCTTCGTGGTGGAGGACCGGCGCCCCGGCGTCCAGCCGGCCTGACCCGAACGCGGCGTGGAGCACGCCGCCGAGCGGGCCTGGACGGCCCCGCCGTCGTGACCGTCCAGGCCCTGAAGCTCCGTGCACGTGTGCCGTCCCCACCTAGAGATCAGCTCAGCGGAGCGCTCGGCTCGATGGCTCCGGGTACGGTCTCACCGGCGGGGGCGAGATCGGCCAGCACGGCGAGTGATCGGGCGGCGTCGCTGCCCGGTGCGGCGTGGAAGATCACCAGGACCTGCCCGTCGGCGCCGGTGACCGCGAGCTTCTCGTAGTTCAGCCGCAGTGGACCGACCTGCGGGTGGTGCAGGAGGGTGGCGCCGCTGGTGCAGGGTCTGACGTCATGGCGGGTCCACAGGCGGCGGAACCCCTCGCTGCGCGCCGACAGGTCCCCGACGAGTTCGGCAAGGTGCGGGTCGCGCGTCTCCGGGCCGGCCAGAGCGCGCACGCCGGCAACGAGGTCGGACAGGGTTCGATCCCAGTCGTCGGCGTACAGAGCCCGCGGCTCAGGGTCGAGGAACGCCGCACGCAACGCGTTGACGCCCTCCCTGTGACAGGGGGACAGCGCGATGGCGAGCGGGTTGGCGACCAGCACGTCCAGATAGCGCCCCAGGATGAACGCGGGCGTGCCGATGTAGGACATCACCAGTTGTCTCATCCCGGCACTGACGTGTTCGCGGCGCCGCCGGGCAGCGCGGCGCGGCTCGGGCCGCGCCAGCCGATGCAGGTGGGCGACGGCGTCCTCGTCGGGTGTCAGCACGCGGGCGAGGGCGTCCACCACCTGTGCGGAGGGATGGTGGTCACGGCCCTGCTCCAGCCGCAGGTAGTACTCGGACGAGATGCCCGCCAGCAGCGCGACCTCCTCGCGGCGCAGCCCCGGCACCCGGCGGCGACCGCTGGAGGTGAGACCGACGTCCTCAGGTCGGACGAGATCGCGCCGGGCGCGCAGGTAATCGCCCAGTTCGTTACTCTGATCCACCCCATCACGGTAGGTGGTCCGCGCGCCGCGAACCTGGTCCTGCCACAACCACGCAGAGCACCGGCCAGGGATGGAAGCACGCGGGGCGCGGACAGAGGTCGGGCTCGGAGCGGCCGGTATCGATCAGAGGTAGAAGCCGAAGCCCCCTGCGGAGGGCTCGCTGCCGGGCGGCAGATCCTCGGCGCGCAGAGTGGTGAGCTCGGCCCGCGAGGGAGGGGCGCCGGTCGTGACGCGCTGTGCCTGGCGGGCGACGGCGGCGTCGAGCAGGTTGCGCATGAGGCGGCCGTTTCCGAACGAGGGCCCGCGTTCCGCGCGGCGCAGCAGCCGGGTCAGCGCCTCCCTCACTCCGGGCGCGAGGCCGAACCCGTCGGCGGCGGCGAGCTGCTCGAACACCGCGATCAGCTCGTCGTCGATGTAGCCCGGGAAGCGCAGTTGCTTGGCGAAGCGCGAGTCGAGGCCCGGGTTGGCGGTCAGGAAATCGGCCATCTCCTGCTCGTACCCGGCGACGATCACGATCAGGTCCTCGCGGTGGTCCTCCATGAGCTTGACCAGCTCGGCGATGGCCTCATGTCCGTAGTCGTTCTTGAACGACGACTGGCTGAGCGTGTAGGCCTCGTCGATGAAGAGCACCCCACCGAGCGCCCGTTCCACCAGCCGGCGGGTCCGCGGCGCCGTCTGGCCGATGTACTCACCGACGAGGTGGGCGCGGGACGCCTCGACCAGGTGGCCTGAGGAAAGCACGCCGAGTTTCTTGTAGATCCGGGCCAGCAGGCGGGCCACCATGGTCTTGCCCGTGCCGGGATCGCCGGTGAAGACCATGTGCCGGGTCGGAGCGGAGACCTTGAGACCCGCCGCACCACGCAGTTGTCCGGCGCGCGTGACGGCGACGAGCAGATCGATCTCCTCCTTGATCGAGTCGAGCCCGGTGAGCGCGTTCAGCTCGGCCAGCGGGTCCTCCACGGCGCCCGAGGTCTCCAGGGTGCGGGGCACGTCGGCGCGCTTGACGACGAGTTCGGCGCCCGGTTCCGTACGGCCGCGCACCGCCTCGACCACCAGGTCGGCCAGGTGCGGCGCGAGGCGGGCGTTGCGGAGGCTCTGCACCGGCGGCGCCGCAGCGAGCAGCTCACCGGCCGCGGTGAGGGCGCGCTTGTGCGCACGGGCTCCGCGCAGCGCCAGCTCACGGCGGAACAGTTCGGCATGCTCCTCGGCTGGGAACGGTCGCGTACGAGCGACGCGGAACCGGTTCAGGAGGGCCGGGTCGACCTCGCGGATTCGCTGCTCTCCGGTGGCGCCGCAGAGCGCGACCAGGTGCAGGTCGCCGTGCACGGCCATGAGCCGGTGCAGTTCGGCGGCGAGGGCCCCGCCGTTGCCGGGATCGGCGGCGATCTCGTCCAGGCCGTCGATGATCAGCAGCCGCTGCCCGGCGCAGTCGCGGATCTCCGCGTGCAGCTTGGCCGCGGCGTCCGCGAGGGGCTTGCCCGCGAAAAGGTTGTGCGTCGACCAGTACGGGGGCTGGGGCAGCTTGATCGCCTTGGCCAGCTCCTGTACGGCGGTGCGTTTGCCGGTGCCGTCCGGTCCCGCCAGCAGCAGCCGTACGGGCGCGCCACCGCCGGTGATCTCCTGGAGCGCGGCGGTCACCTCCGGCTGGCCCACCAGGCCCGAGACGAGGTCGGAGTCGGCGGAGCCCTTCGTGCGGCCGGCGGGCGTCTTCTTCCGTCCGTTCGCGGTCCGATCGTTCGTGGTCCGCCCGTTCGCGGTCCGGTCCTGCGCAGTCTGGTCCTTCGCGGTCTGGGCGGCCGTGCTCCGGCCCTTCGCACTCTGGACGCCCGCACTCTGGACGCCCGCACTCCGGCCGTTCGCGCCACGGCCGTTCGGGTTCGCCGGCACGAGCTTCGTGGTGAGCGGGTTGACGATGCGTCGGCGGAGCCCGTACAGCCGCCGCAGATCGATCTGGAACTGCCCGATCGGCACCCAGTCGGTCTTGGTCCGGGTCGGCTCGCCCGGCAGGCCCTGTACGCAGGCGCTGAACCGGGTCGCCATGTCGAGCCAGCCCCGGCAGGCGTCGGCCGCGCCCTCGACCAGCGCCTGCGTCAGCCTGCCCCGGATCTGCTCCTGCCACGTACGGGCCTTGAAGCCCCAGCGCTCCACCGCGATGCGCGTGCACACCTCGTCGTAGAGGTCATCGCCGAGAGCGGGGCGCAGCTGAACCGGAACGCGCACGAGCCCGGCCTGCAGCAGCAACCCGCTCATGTGCAGTGCCACGGACTCGTCCGAGGGAGCGGCCTCCGCCAAGCGGTCACGCGCGGCCAGCAGGCCCGCGCACACCCAGTCCAGATAGCCGACCGGCCCGGTCAGCTCGGGCAGTTCCGTCAGTATCTCCTCGCCGGCATGTGCGGCCCAGTGCTCCCGGAGGTCGCTCTTCGACAGGCTCACGTCACAGTCCGGCGGATCGTCGTACAGCCGGATGAGCGCCTGACGGCGTCGTTCGAGCGGCTCGATGCCCTCCAGGGCGACCAGGCACTCGCGGGCCAGCCGGATCGCGAGCTCGCGGTCCGGCACCTCGATCAGCCAGTCCATCGGCGGCCGCCAGAGGTTGGTCGAGGTGACCCACCAGGTGTTCAGAGACGTCAGCGCAGCGGGCTTGCTGAGATGCCGGCCCAGCAGGCGGTCGAACAGCTGAGCCTGCGAGCCCCCCGAGATGGCGCCCACGCCGGGCAGAAAGCCGATCATGACGTACGCCTCGGCGGCGATGAGGGAGGCCGGAAGCGTCATGAGCTTGTGGTCGTTGGTGGTGAGTTCGACGCAGCGGGGATCCTTCGCGAGCGCGTCGATCCGTCCGGCGATCTCGTCGAACAGACCGTCGGG
This sequence comes from Actinomadura sp. HBU206391, assembly GCF_014323665.1. Taxonomy (GTDB): domain Bacteria; phylum Actinomycetota; class Actinomycetes; order Streptosporangiales; family Streptosporangiaceae; genus Actinomadura_C. The sequence continues at coordinate 27,045 of NZ_JABVEB010000004.1, forward strand.
CACCCGCCATGGGCCGAAGGAGTAGACGTCGAGGATCGGCTCGTCGCTGAGAAGTAGCTCCAAGTGCTCCGGCAGCCGCATACCCAATCCCCCATCAGCCCTGCTAAACCGGACAGCAGCCTAAGGGAATGGAAACCCGAGCACCGACGGATCACGGCCTCTAACCGCCGGCCATGGCTCCCACGATCAGGTAGGGCTCGGTGCCAGTCGCGACCGCGTGCGGCAGTGGGGCGTCGGGCTCCTCGTGGGACAGGTCCCGCTCGCACGCGAAGAACCGCACGAACGCCCGGCGCCGCCCGGTGACCTGGTCACGGATCGTCCCGCGCAGCATCGGGTAGCGGTTCTCGAGCGCGTCGAGGACCAGGCGCTGCGTGACCTGGCCCTCGACCGGCAACCGCACCTCGCCGTCGACCCGCGCGAGCGTGCGCAGATGCGCGGGGAGCACCACCCGGATCACGGCAACGTCTGCACTTCGACCGACAGCACGGCGGGCAGATCTCGCACGATGGGCGCCCAGCGATCCCCCGCGTCGGCCGACACGTACACCTGCCCGCCGGTCGTCCCGAAGTAGATCCCACACGGGTCGAAGGAATCGACGGCCATGGCGTCGCGCAGCACGTTGACGTAGCAGTCACGCTGCGGCAGACCTTCGGTGAGCGGCTCCCACTCGTTCCCGCCCGTTCGGCTGCGGTAGACGCGCAGCCGTCCGTCGAGTGGAAAATGCTCGGAGTCGCTCTTGATGGGGACCACGTAGACGGTGTCGGGCTCGTGCGCGTGTACGGCGATGGGGAACCCGAAGTCGGTCGGCAGGTCACCACTGATCTCGTGCCATGACTCGCCGGCGTCATCGCTGCGCATCACGTCCCAGTGCTTCTGCATGAACAGGACGTCCGGCCGCGAGGGGTGCGCCTCGATGTGGTGCACGCAGTGGCCGATCTCGGCGTCGGGATCCGGGATGCCCTCGGACTGCAGCCCGCGATTGATCGGCCGCCAGCTCTCTCCGGCGTCGTCGGACCGGAACGCGCCGGCGGCCGAGATCGCCACGATGATCCGGCCGGGCCGGCTCGGCTCCAGCATGATGGTGTGCAGGCACAGCCCGCCGCCGCCCGGCTGCCATGACGGCCCGCTGCCGTGGCCGCGCAGGCCGGGAAGCTCCCGCCACCCCTTCCCACCGTCGGTCGAACGGAACAGTGCGCCGTCCTCGACCCCGGCGTAGACCGTGTCAGGATCGTCCGGCGACGGTTCGAGGTGCCAGACCCTGGTGAACCTCCAGGGCTGTGGCGCACCGTCGTACCCCTGGTGCGTGCCGGCGTCGCCCTCGTACCGGAACTCGTTGCCCACCGGCTCCCACGACCTGCCGCCGTTCTCGGACCGCTGGATCAGTTGCCCGAACCAGCCGTTCGACTGCGAGGCGTAGAGCCGGTCCGGGTTCACCGGCGAGCCTTTGAGGTGGTACATCTCCCAGCCGCCGAAATGCGGGCCGCTGACGTCCCACCGGTCTCGCCGGCCGTCCGACGTCAGGATGAACGCGCCCTTGCGCGTGCCGACCAGCACTCGAATCCCTGTCATTGGAACCCCCTCCGCGCACCGTGGATCGCACAGTCGTCATTTCCGGCGCGGCCGGCTCGCCGAGACGAGAGGTCCACCGGCTTCAGTTTCCGAACCGTATCCCCGGCCGCCGACGAAAACCGCTCGTTCGAGCGGACTGACATGGGAGGTCGGCGACGCGGAAGCGGCGCGGCGAGAGTTCGGCAAGATGCCGCTGCCGCCCGACCACCGGCACGCGGCGGCCGGGTCAGCGGTAGTAGCCCTCGACCGGGACGCGCGCCTCGTCGAACAGCGCGGGACCGTCCAGTCGTACGGGCGGCGGGCCGGTCGGCGGCTTGAGGGTCGTGAGCTGCTGGGTGGACAGCGCGAACACGACACGGCCGAGGCCGGAGCGCTCGATGGCGCCCGCGCACATGCCGCAGGGCTGGCAACTGGTGTACATCGTGGTCGTCGCCGCGGCGGCGGGGTCGAGTTCGCGGGCCGCCCATCTGGCCAGCTTCTGCTCGGGATGGGCGCTGATGTCGTTGTCGGTGAGGGTCGTGTTGCGCTCTTCGGCGAGCACGTCGCCGTCCGGGCCGACCAGCAGCGATCCGAACGGCGGGTTCCCGCCCGCCCGTGCCTCGGCGGCGAGGTCGATCGCCCTGCGCAGAAAGCGTTCGTCGTCGGGGGTCATCGATGCTCCGTTCGGGGGTGGTGTGCGCGCAGATCCCACGAGGCGGCCACGGTCGCGAGCGCCTGCCAGGCCGCCCGCGGGTGGCAGGTCTCACGCGGATCGCCGTTGAAGGGGTCGAGCACGACGGTGTCGGCGCCGAGATGGCGCAGTTGTTCGAGGTCGTCGAGAACCTGGTCGATCGTGCCCTCACCCGCGAGCCGCTCAGAGCCGGTCACCGGTGACCCGGTGAGCCGCAGGGCGATGCGCGGAGCCAGTGCGGGTGTCGGCCGCCGCCGCTCGTCCGCGATGGCCTTCAGCCGGTGCAGCGCCTCGCGATACCAGGGCAGCGTGAACCGCAGCGGATGCCATGCGTCGCCGAGGCGTACGGCCCGGCGCAGACCGGCGTCGCTGTTGCCGCCGACCCAGAGCGGTATCCGCCCGCTGCGGTAGTCCGCTTCGTCCTGCCAGGCCGTGAGCATCACCTGGAGGTGATCGTCGGTCAGCCTCCCGCGCCGCTCGAACGGGACGCCGAGCGCCTCGAACTCCTGCCGTGCCCAGCCGACGCCGACGCCGAGCACCAGCCGCCCCCCGCTGAGCCGGTCGAGGTTGGCGGCCATGCGGGCGACGAGCAGCGGGTGGCGGTACGGCACGATGAGCACGGTCGTCCCGAGCCTGACCCGGCCCGTGACGCCGGCCAGCCACGACAGCGTGGTGAAGGGCTCGTAGAACGGCGCCGGATACTGCTCAGCGACGTCGGGGGTCACCACGATGTGGTCCGAGACCATCAGCAGGTCGAAGCCGAGACCCTCCACCGTCTGCGCCCAGTCACGCAGCACACTGGGGTCGGTTCCAGGCCCGAAATTCGGGACGTTCACGCCTAGTTGCACTCGTCCAGGCTATTCCGGAGATCAGCCCGGCTGGAAGAGATTCCTTCCGGCGTACGAGCCGAACGGCCGTGGATCTACCGGTACATTGACCGGATGGCCGAGAGTCTTGATATGACCGACTGGTCGATCCTGGTGGAACTTCAGCGCGACGGGCGCGTCCCGCTCACCGAGCTGGGGCGGCGGGTGAACCTCAGCGCCTCGGCGACCACCGAGCGGGTCAAACGGCTCGAGACGATGGGCGTCATCGCCGGCTATCGGGCCGACATCGACCTGGCCAAGGTCGGCTTCGCCGTGCTCGCCGTCGTACGCCTCAAGTACCCCGGCAGCCGGCACCAGCCGCTGCACCGGCTGCTCGACGAGCGCACCGAGATCCTGGAGTGCCTGCGCACCACCGGCGAGGACTGCTACACGCTGAAGGTCGCCGCGGCCTCGATGCCGCACCTCGAAGAGATAGTGAACGAGCTGGCCCGGTTCGGCAGCACGAACACCAACATCGTCTACAGCCTGACGCTCCCCTACCGCGGGCCCCAGCGGCCCGCGCGGGAGCCCGCGTGACCCGGCCCTGAGCGGCGACGTGCCGGCATGCCTCCCGGCACAACACGACATGGGTGTATTCGGTGGCCCTTCTGGGGGCCATCGAATACACCCATCACCCGGCCGGCGGTCGGGCGACCCGACGTGACCTGCGCCGTCATCTCGGCCTGCGCCGTCAGCGCGCCCCGGGGTCGAAGTCGGCGGCCCGGTGCGCGACCCATTCGGCATAGCCGAACGCGGGACGCCCAGTGACCTCCTCGACGGTCGGCAGCGTCTCGGCCGCTCCGTCCTGTGCCTCGGCGAGCCGGGCGAGCAGGAAGTCGGCGCCCTGCGGCGGGATGCGCTCGATCAGCTGCCGCCTGATCTGCTCCGCGGGGACCTCTTCGAACCGCAGCGGGCTGCCGATCGTCTCCCCGATGATCCGTACGCGGTCGATCTGGGTCAGCGACTCGGGCCCGGTGAGCTCATACGCCATGCCGGGCCGCGGTGCGAGCAGGGAGCGTACGGCGACCGCGGCGATGTCGCGCTCGTCGATCGGAGCCGTGGACGCTCGCCCGTAGGCGCCGCGGACGACCCCGCCGGCGGCAATCTGGGCGGCCCAGGCGAGGTCGTTGGCCATGAACGCCCCTGGGCGTACGTAGGTCCAGGACAGCCCGGACGCGGCGACGGCGCTCTCGCATTCCAGATGCCGGTCGCCGATCCACCCGGGTGAGGGGAGGGTGACGGCCGACGAGGACAGCAGGACGACGTGCTCGAGCCCGGCCTGCCGAGCAACGTCGAAGAACCCGCCGAGCGCGCCGAAGAGGGGGAACAGAAACGCCCTGTCGACGCCGCGCAGCGCCGCCGGCAGAGTCTCGGGCCGGGTGAGGTCGCCGGCCAGGACCTCGACGTCCCCCGGAAGTGTCCGGGCGCCGGGGTCACGGGTGATGGCCCGTACCTTCTCGCCCGCGTCGAGCAGCTGGGCGACGACATTGCGGCCGACGTTTCCGGTGGCACCGGTAACAAGGAGCATGATGTTTCTCCTTCGTGCTGTGAGTTTGGCGGATGAAGTGGGTCCTATGAGGTGGGCCGTATCAAGAGGTGGACCGCTTCGGGCCGATGATCAGGAACACGGCGACCGCCGCCAGGCAGAGGAATCCGGCCGCGGCCAGACTGGCGGTGTTGTAGCCGTGTACGGCGGCCCGTGCGGCGAGATCCGCGGTCTGCGCATGGTCGCGGAGGAAGCCGGCGGCGGCCGTCCCCGCGATGCCGCTGAGTAGTGCTATTCCCAGCGAGGAGCCGATCTGCATGGAGGTCATGACAGTCGCCCCGGCGACCCCGGTGTCCGGTCCGGCGTCGAGGGTCGCCGTGTTGTTGGCGGAGATCAGCACCCAGGCGTTGCCGAGCCCCAGCAGCATGACGACGGGCAGCAGGTGGGTGACGTAGTCGCTGTCGGGACGCAGCAGGCCGAGCAGCACGAGTCCCGCGGCCGTCGTCATCAGTCCGGGGCAGAGCAGGAGCCGTACCGGGGTGGTGATCAGGAACCTGCGGGCGAGACGCACACCGAGGACGATGGCGACGGTGTAGGGAACGAAGGCGACGCCGGCCTTGAGCGGCGGGTAACCGAGCACGTTCTGCAGGTAGAACGTGAGGAAGAAGACGCCCGCGAAGGTGCCGAGCGCCATGCACAGCACGGCCAGATAGGCGCCGCCCCGCCGGCGGTGGAGGACGACCCGTAGCGGCAGCATCGGCTGCTCCGTCCGGTGCTCGAACCAGACGAACAGGATCAGCAGAACGAGCCCCGACGCAAGGCCCATCATTGTCGGCCGAGCGGTCCAGCCACCGGATTCCGCCGTACTGAAGCCGAAGACCAGTGCCATGAGTCCGGTCGTGGCGAGCACGGCACCGATGACGTCCACGCGAGCGCCGGCGCGGCGGGGCGTGGTGCGTACGGCGGTGACGATGCCGAATGCCGCGGCGGCCGCGATGGGCACGCTCACGAACAGGCTCCAGCGCCAGCCGACGAAGTCGGTGAGCAGTCCACCGAGGATCAGGCCGACGCCCGAACTGCTGCCCATGACCGTGCCGTAGATCCCGAACGCCTTCCCGCGATCTTCGGGTGTGGTGAAGGTCGTGGCGATCAGAGCGAGGACGGAAGGGGTGAACAGCGCTCCGAACACGCCCTGCAACGCCCGGGAGGTCAGGATCATGGCCGGGTTGAGGGCCAACCCGCCCAGCACCGAGGCCGCCGCGAAACCGGTCAGCCCGATCAGCAGGCACCGTTTGCGGCCGATCTGGTCGGACAGCCTGCCGCCGAGCAGCAGCAGCCCGCCGTAGCCGAGGGCGAAACTGGTGATCACCCACTGCCGTTCGGTATCGGTCAGGTACAGGGCACGCTGAACGGTCGGCAACGCGATGTTCATGACCGTGGCGTCCGCCGCGATCATCAACTGCCCGATGGCCACCGCCACCAGCGCCCACCAGCGCCGCGGATCCGGCGTGGACACCGAGACCGGCGAGGCCGGCGGCGCCTTGAGGACTGAACTCATGGATCCCTCGATTCAGCGTGGGGGACATACATCGGCCGAACAATGTTGGCCGACCTAACGTTGACTGAGCCAACGTTGGCCTGGCCAACGCTAGCACCAGATCGTGGGCTTGGCCAACAGTTCTTGTAGCCTCTCCCCATGGACACCTCGGCCGGCAGCCGCGCCCCGACCCGGCTGCGCTCCACTCCCAGCTGGCTCATCACCCACCTCGCCACGCACGCCGGCCGCCTGGTGGGCGAGGCCTTCGAAGCCACCTGGGCCCGCCGCTACCACTACGCGCTGCTCGCCGCGCTCGAGGAATTCGGCCCGTCCAGCCAGGCCGAGCTGGGCCGCCGCTGCGAGATCGACCGCAGCTACGTCGTGGAGGCGATCAACGAGCTCGCCGACCGGGAGCTCGTCGTACGCGCCCAGGACCCGGCCGACCGCCGGCGCAACACCATCACCATCACCGAGGCGGGAGTGCGCCAACTGCACTGGATCGACAGGGAGCTGGAGGGCGTCCAGGAGACGCTGCTGGCACCGCTCTCAGCCGATGAACGCGGCCAGCTGACGCAGTTGCTGGCCCGGGCCCTCGACCACCACGCACAGAAGCGCGGCTGACCCAGACGATCGGCATGTGACCTGCCGGGGACCCACTCCGTCCCCCGGCCGCCTGATCGCCTGGGGCGGCGAGAATAAGCAGGTGCGCCCGGTGATGGGGGCCTGCAAGGCTGCGCGGATGGACCGACAGCTGATCTCCATGCTCGCCCACGCGGATCACCCCATAGCGGCGCCGCTCACCGACGAGTCGGTGCGACGGCTGCTCGATCGGGCGATCCGGCGAGGCGACGAACGTGTACTCGACCTTGGCTGCGGTGGCGGGGCATGGCTGCTACGAGCGCTGGCCGCCCATCCGGGGGTGACGGCCGAGGGGGTCGACGTCTCGGAGAGAGCCCTCGCGACGGCCGGGGAGGCCGCGGCCGCCCGCGGAGTGCGGGACCGGCTCGTCCTGCATCACCATGACGCGGCCGAGTTCAGCTCGACGCGGCCCTTCGACGTCGTGCTCAGTGTCGGCGCCGCGCACGCCTTCGGCGGCCTGCTGCCCACCCTCGCGGCGGCGGAGACGCACCTGGCTCCCGGCGGGCACGTGCTCGTCGGCGACGGCTACTGGGAGGACACGCCCAGTGCCGATGCCATCGAGATGCTGGGGGACTTCGCGGATCTGCCGGCCACCGTCGATCGCGTCGTCGCGGACGGGTGGACTCCCGTCTACGGGCACGTGAGCACCCGAGAAGAGCTGGACGACTACGAGTGGTCCTGGACCGGCTCCCTGGCCTCGTGGGCCCTGGACCGTTCCCGAGAGCCGCACGGTGCCGAGGCGCTCGCGGCTGCGAGCACGCATCGCTCCGAGTGGTTGCGCGACTATCGGAAGGCCTTCGGCTTCGTGAGCCTCGTCCTGCGCCGGACATCGGGCTGACCGCGGCAGCGTCTAGCGAGGTGCGATGAGGGCCCATGACTTGAGCGAGCCGTGCCCCTCCCAGGGCAGGTGATCGGCGATGCGCGCGAAGCCGTCGCTCGCGTCGCCGTTGAGCAGGGTGACCTCGGTGATGGGGCCGCCGGGCATGCGGGCGCAGAAGGTGTACAGCCAGACTGGCCGGTCCGGCAACGCGTACCCGTTGAACAGCTCCTCGACCACGACCATCGTCGGCGGCCTGTCCACCGCGGCGCGCTTGAGCCCGTCGCTCAGCCCGCCGAAATCACGGATCGCCAAGGCCCCGTAGAAGACGTCGGCCGTACGCGTGCCGTCGCTCATCTCAGCCTTGTGAACCCGCTGCGCGAGGTCGCTCTGCGGGACGGCCATCGCCGCGAACACCGAGAACACGTTGTGCAGCCACCCGTCAACCGCCTCGGTGACCGGATGACGGTCGGCCCCGGCGATCCCCACCGCCTGGTCCCAGGCATACACGTCACCCCACGAGCCGTGCCCGACGCCGATGGGCACTCTGATGCTGACGCCGTTCGGCTGCGGATCCGGAACGTCCACCGCCACCCGAAGCCCGTGCCCCGGCAGATGCACGACCGCGCCGTCCTGGCGTGCGTCGAGCCCATGCCCTTCGCCGAGCAGCCGAGACACCAGTTCGGCCACGTTCTCCGCGGTGATTTCCACGAGCGCCTCTCTCTCAACGGGGGCACCCACCTTAATGATCAATAGGTGGACGATGCCTCCGCATTCCTTCACAGACCCTTCACAGAGACCCGCTCGCCTCCGACGCGGTAGACGGTCAGAGTGCGTGGCCTTTTCCGCGCCTCCCAGCGCTCCGGTACCTGGCCGACTCACTGGTCATATGTGGATCGGTTACGACATGGTGGTGGCTTACGGACGAAGGGAGTCCGGGGTGCGTCGAATGACGGCGGGCCTGGCCCTCACGATCGTGCTGGTGATGGCCGGATGCTCGGGCGGCGGCAGCGGTACGCCGACCGCCACACCCGGCTCGGCATCGCCCACCGAGCTGTGGCGGCCCGGCGAGTTCAGGGACGCGCTCCTTTACTGCGACAAGGTCTCGGCTGCGACCCTGCGGCGGCTGCGGGTCGAGCCGACGCTCGGCTACGACTGCCTCTGGCACGCGGGCGCCGGAGATCGGCATGACAACCTGAGCCGCGATCTCACCGCCAACCATCAGATCTACGAACCGTCGCAGGCCAGGTCGGCCACCGACGCGGCGCGCAACGGATTTCCGCGTCCGCGAGGATGGGAGAAGCTCGGTACGGGCGTACCGGTGCGCGGGTTCGGCGACGAGGCGAAGATCTTCCGTGTGTTCGGCCCGTCGGTCAAGCTGCGCAGAGCAGTCCTCGTCGTACGCCTGCGCAATGCCGTCCTCCAATTCGACCTGAAGGTGGAGTCCCTGCTCGACCGCTACCGAGCCCGGGTTGGTCCCCTCGAGGAGGTCGAGGCCGACGCGGTGGCCGTCGCGCGTGAGGTCCTGACCGGACTCGGTTCTCCGCCCACGCCCGTCGCACCCACCCCGGCGAACCCGCCGGGAGAGGTACGGAAGGTCAGCGGGATATGCGGTTCTGTCGGCGAAGCGGGACGGCTCGTCCCCGGCATCGAGCGGCGTGACATCTCACCGGCGGGCTCGGCTCTCGGCAGCGGTTGCCACTGGAGCCTGAACGACGGTAGGCGGCCCAGGCTCACCGTGGACGCCGAAGTGATCACCGCGAGCCCTTTGACCGGCGAGACCGGATCTCAGATCGCGACCACGATCTTCAACCGATGGAAGAGCGGCAGTGAACGTGTGCCGCGACTCGGCGACGAGGCCAAACTGGACCATTACAACTTCCGGCGAGGACAGCACCGCGAAAGCAGCATCCTCGTCCGCCGCGGAAATCTCCTGGTCTATGTGAGCTACGGCAGCTGGAATCACCCCTCGAAGGCGACGCTGGACAGGGAGGTCACGAATATCGCCAAGGCCGTCCTCAGCGACCACAGGTGAGCCGATATGGCTCCGCACGTGTTTTGGCGGGCGCATTTGCCGGGAAAGCGTTCTCATGCCCGCGGACCTGCCTGACCTGAGGCAGCAAGAAGAAATGACTTGGAATGTCGGGATCGGTTTGCCGTATTTGAGGGTTGAACTACCCCTGCCCCATGGGCATAGTGGGCGAACCACAGGCGTCTCAGTCGCGGCATGCATCCTCAGGAGCCCATAGCGCACGGCTGGCTACAGCGCACCCACGGCGCGGAATGGACATGACGGATGAGCTCGCCCCCACCGATCCGCTCGAAGCTCCTCAGAATCCTGCTGATCCCGCTGATATCCACGGTCGCTCTTTGGGGGTTCATCGCCTACTCCAGCGTCGATGAGGTCGTGCGGGTCTCCCAGACCCAGGACCGCTGGGAGATCATCGGTTCACCGGTGCTGCAATTGATCGTCGAGCTTCAGCGGGAGCGCCAGTTCTCCGCCGAGGCCGTCCGCGGTACCGGAGCCGACCAGCCCCTGGCAGCCCAGCGGCGGAACACCGACGCCAAGGTGGAGCGCCTGCGCCAGGTGATCGGGTCGGTCGACCTCCAGGCCGGGACCGCCGGCACCCCCGCTCAGGTGCGGACCCTGGTTCAGGCGCTGGACGGGCTCGGGGGGCTTCGCGCGTCAGCCGACGGCGGCGGGCTCACCCCGCCGCTCAAGGTCATCGAGGCGTACAACGAACTGATCGATGTCGCCACTCGGCAGTTCAGCGACCGTGACGCACTGAGCGACGTGTCGTCCTACCGCGCGGTGCGCGGCATGTCCGCCTACAGCACCGGCGCCGAGTACCTGGGCAGAGAGCACGCCGTGCTGACCAGCACGATCGTGCACCGCAAGATGACTCCCACCGATCGCGCGGCGTTCATCGCCGCGTTCACCAGCCGCAGGATCGTCTTCGCCAACGCCGGCCGGGACGTGGGGCCCGACATGCGGACGTACTACCAGGAGCTCGTGAACAGCAGCGCTTACAAGCGGCTCGTGGCCGTGGAGGACGCGCTCTTCGTGTGGGACACCGACGGCGCGCCCCCGGTGGACCCCGCCGAATGGAAGAGCGACGCCGATACCGTCCTCGGCGCGATCAACCGGGATACCCGGCGGGAACTGGTCCGCGCCGCGGCCGAGGCGCAGGAGCTGAAGGCCGGTGCATACTGGCGGCTCGGGATCGTTCTGATTCTGGGCCTGATCGCGGTGATCGCGTCGGTCGTGCTGTCCTACCGGTTCGGCCGTTCCATGATCAGGGAACTGCAGCGGCTTCAGGTCTCGGCCGTGGAGCTGGCCGAGGAGCGGCTGCCGCGGCTGGTCGAGCGGCTGCGCCAGGGCGATGACGTGGACCCCGATACCGAGGCCCCCGACCTGGACGCCGCCGACACGGCCGAGGTCGACCGGGTCGTGCACGCGTTCTCCGCCGTGCAACGCACCGCGGTCGAGGCCGCGGTCGGTCAGGCGACGCTCCGCAAGGGCTTCGGCCAGGTCTTCCTCAATCTCGCCCGGCGCAACCAGGCGCTGCTGCACCGCCAGCTGACGCTGCTCGACGCGATGGAGCGCCGTATCGAGGAACCGGAGATCCTGGAGGATCTCTTCAAGGTCGATCACCTGACCACCCGGATGCGGCGGCACGCGGAGAACCTGATCATCCTGTCCGACTCGGCCCCCGGCCGCAGGTGGCGCAACCCGGTGCCGATCTTCGATGTCGTGCGCAGCGCGGTGTTGGAGGTCGAGGACTACACCCGCGTCACCGTGGCCCCCATCCCGCAGGCCCCGCTGTTGGTGGCCGCGGTGGTCACCGACGTGATGCACCTGATCGCCGAGCTCGTGGAGAACGCCACGGTCTTCTCACCGCCCAACACCGTGATCGACATCAGGAGTACGGCGGCCGCCAACGGCTTCGCGGTGGAGGTCGAGGACAGGGGTCTGGGACTGAGCCGGACCACCCTTGAGGAGCTCAACGCGCGGCTCGCCGAGCCGCCGGAGTTCGACCTGGTCAACAGCGACCGGCTCGGCCTGTTCGTCGTGGCCAGGCTCGCGGCCCGGCACGGCATCAAGGTCGTCCTGCGGCCCTCGCCCTACGGCGGCATCACCGCGATCGTGCTGCTGCCGGCGAGCCTGCTCGCCACCAAGGATTCGCCGGCCGCCGAGGCCGCGTCGCATCACCTGGGTCGGGCCGGGCACGCCCTTCCAGGCCGGCCCCTGCGGGCGCTGATGGCGCCGGAGGCGTGGCCCAGGGAGCCTTCCGTCGCGGAGGAGCAGATCGCGGCCCGCGCCCCGGGTGCCTCGCCCTCGTCCCCCGTGCCCTCCTCCCCGTCGTCCTCATCGGCGTCGTCCTCATCCGCGTCGCCCGCGTCCCCGGTGCAGTCGACCGTGGTCGCGCCGGGCCCCGACGAGGACCTGGACGGGCTGCCGATGCGTGTACCGCTGGCCAACCTCGCTCCGCAGCTCCGCGGCGCACGGTCGCAAGAGCAGCGGGACGTCTCCATGCGATCTCCCGACGAACTGCTAGAACTCATGTCGTCCATGCAGCGAGGCTGGCAGCAGGGCCGTAGCCAGGTTGAGCAGGGGCAGGACATGGGGAACAGAAAGGACGACCATCCCGATGCCTGACCCCGGAACCGAACTGAACTGGCTGCTCGACGACCTGACCGAACGCATTCCCGGTGTCCGCCACGCCATCGTGCTGTCCGCCGACGGACTGGCCATGGGCGGCTCACGGAAGCTGACCCGGGAGGACGCCGAGCACCTGTCCGCCATCTCTTCCAGCAGCCACAGTCTCGCGCTCGGCGCGGGACGGCACTTCGGCCTCGGCGGCGTGCGGCAGACCATGATCGAGCTGGAGGGCGGCTTCCTGTTCGTCACCGCGGCCGGGCAGGGCGCCCGGCTGGCCGTACTGGCCGCGGACGACGCCGAGGTCGGAATGGTCACCTACGAGATGGCGCTCATGGTCAAGCGAGTCGGCGAGCACCTGTCCGCGCAGCCGAGGGGGGCGGCTCCGGCGCCCGCGTGGAACGGCGAGAGGTCGTGACGGTAGAGGACCCCGGACCGCTGATCAGACTCTTCGGGCTGACCGGGGGCCGTGCGCGCCCGCTGGGGGAGAACTTCGATCTGGTGTCCATCGTCACGACCGTCAGCACGTACTCCGAGCCGGCGCACCTGACCCCGGAGTATCGCGGTGTGCTCTCCGTGTGCCACCGGCCGACTCCGGTGGCGGACGTCGCGGCGCGCCTGAAGCTGCCGCTCAACATCACTCGTGTGATCCTGGGCGATCTGCGGCGCCAGGGCCTTGTGACCATCGACCCACCGAAGCCGGTCGCGCAGACGATCGACGAACACACCTACAAGGAAGTGCTGCATGGACTACGCAGCCTCTGAGCCGGACGTCACGGACATCACCTCGGCGTTGGCTCTCAAGATCCTCATCGCCGGTGGCTTCGGAGTCGGCAAGACGACCATGGTCGGCACGATCAGCGAGATTCGGCCGCTGCACACCGAGGAACTGCTGAGCGAACAAGGCATCGGGGTCGACGACACCTCGGGCGTGGAGTCGAAGACCACGACGACCGTCGCGCTGGACTTCGGCCGCATCACGATCCGCGACGGTCTGTGGCTCTATCTGTTCGGCACCCCGGGCCAGGACCGGTTCTGGTTCATGTGGGACGAACTGACCACAGGCGCGCTCGGCGCCGTCGTGCTCGCCGACACCCGCCGCCTGCAGGAGTGCTTCCCGGCCGTCGACTTCTTCGAGCAGCGCGGAATCCCGTTCCTGGTCGGGGTCAACTGCTTCGACGGGGCCCGCCGCCACGACCCGGTGAAGATACGGCGGGCGCTGGGGCTGAACGGGAATGCGCCCATCGTGCTCTGCGACGTGCGTGACCGGGAGTCGGTCAAGGAAGTGCTCACCACACTGGTCACCTACGCGGTGGAGGGCGCTCCCAAAGACCCCCACCCGGTCTGAATGGATGGCGACGCGTTCCAAGCGCGGGCATTATTGGACTTTGCTGGTCAGAGACGAGCGACGCGGGGTGGGCAGCGGGTGCGTGATGGCGAGAATCATCTGCCGATTTCGGCGACGGTACTCGCCAAGGACGCCCTTTACGAGTGCGCGACGCTCCTGCCGGACACCGGCGATCCCAGCCGTGAGCTGGGCCGTACGTTGCGGATCGCGGCCGAACGTCTCGATGAGCCGATGCGGCTGGCGGTGGTCGGGCAGATCAAGCGCGGCAAGTCCACGCTGGTCAACGCGTTGCTCGGCCAGGAGGTGGTGGCCACCGCCCGGCGTGAGCTGACGTTCAACGTCAACGAGCTGCGTCATTCCCCCGTGGAGAATGTGACGCTGCACTTCCGGGACGGGCGGCCCCCGGCGTCCATCCCGCCCGCCGAACTGTCGGACTGGACGGTGTACGACTCCGGGCGGCTGGACGAACTGCGTACGATCAGCAAAATCGAATTCGGGCTGGACAACGAATTGCTGCGCAGCTTCCGGCTGATCGACACCCCGGGCCTGGGCAGCGTGCACGGCGACGACTCGGCGGCGACGCTGGCCAAGCTCGGCATCGACGATCCCGCCGAGCGGTACCATCTGCAGCCGCTGCTCCATCTGCTCAGCCGGGACGTATCGGCCGTCCACCGCGAGAGCGCGGACGAACTCGATCGAGCCGACGCCGTGCTCTATCTGTTCAGCCGGGGTCTGCACGAGCAGGACCGCAGGACGCTGTCGGCGTTCGACGAGGGGTCGGGCAACTCGCTCACGCCGCTCAAGGCGTTCGGCGTGCTGACCAAGTGCGACGACGACTGGCCTCCGGATCCCGGCGGCGTGAACGCCGCCGATCCGCTCGCCCACCACCCTGTGGAAGAGGCGCGCAAGCGTGTCCACGAGTACCTCGACGAGCCGGCCATCAGCCGGATCTTCTACACGATCGTGCCGGTGGCGGCACGGGTCGCCACCGGAGCACAGTGGCTGGACGCCGAGCGGTTCGGCCGGCTGCGGGAACTGTCCCGTCTCGACCCCGTACGGCTGGTGGAAGAGCTGTCCGACGAGGGCGAGTTCGGCTCGGCCACGGGCGGTCCGGTGCCGGCCGCCGCCCGGCGCGAGCTGATCGACCGGCTCGGTGGGTGGGGAGTACATCTGGCGTGCGGCGCGCTCCGCGACGGGCTCGGCGACGAAGAGGTACGCGACCACCTCGTGCGGCAGAGCGGTGTGGCCGAGCTGCGCGAACTCGCCCTGCGCCACTTCGGCAACCGCAGCATGCTGATCAAACTGAACCAGGCCGTACGGTCGGTCCGCGCCGAGCTGGCGCACTATCGCGAGCGGATCGGGCCCGACACCGGGCTGCGCGCGGTGGCCGAACAGGTGGGGCGGCGGATCGAACGGCTCGAACGCTCCGAGCACCGGTTCGCCGAGCTGAAGGCCCTGTCCGCGCACTACCGCGGCCGGCTCACCGGCTTCTCCCCCGGGGAGGTCAGGCAGCTGCTGGAGGTGACGGGAGAGCTCGGAACGCATTGTGCGGCACGGCTGGCGTTGCCGCCCGACGCCTCACTCGGCGACATGAACGCGGCCGTCCAGGAACGGATCCGGTACTGGGCGTCCCGCGCGAATGACCCGATCCTGGCCGGCAACAGCAGGCAGGTCGCCAGGATCATCCAACGCAGCTACGACGGGATAGCCGAGCGGGTACGGCTCGCCCAGCGATTCCTGGAGATGGCGGACTGATGGCGAACCGGGTGGGCGATGGGCTGGCTTGATTTCTTTCGATCGCTGCGTGGCGACCGGCCGGCGGAGAGCGCCCGGCTGCTGGCCTTCGAGACCACGCTTCAGGCCGCCGAGCTGGCGGGCGAGGGCGGTCCGCCCGGGCTCGAGCAGATGAGCACTCCGAGCATGCTGCACGCCGCGCGGGGGCTGCTGGTGACGGTGAACGAACGGCAGCGTGCCGATACGCAGCGTGCCGAGGCGCTCCGGGTCGAGCTGGCGCGGCTGCGCGCCGAGAACGCCGCGTTGCGCCGTCGTCTGCCAGCGCCGGGGCCCGAGGCGGATGAGGAAGAGCCGGCCGAGGTCGAACCGCCACCGATCGTGCACACGCTGATCGACATCTCCGACCGGGTCGCCGGGCTGAGAGACAGCGTGGAGCCCGCGGTGACCCGCTGGCTGCTGGACCGGATCACCGAGGCGCTGGCCGACGCCGGGGTGAGCGCCATCCGCGAGGAGGGAGCGGTGGACACGACCCGGCACGCCGTGCTGGGCGTCCGGGCCACCGCCGATCCCGAGCTGGTCGACCGGATCGCCGAGACGGTACGGCCGGGCTACCGCTGGAACGACCAGGTGCTGCGGCCGCAACAGGTGATCGCTTATGTGGAGGACGGCCGATGAGTCACCCCGGATTCGAGGCCGTACGCACGGACGTGCTGGCGCTGTGCAATGAGCTGGGCAATGGGCTGAGCAATGGGCCGGGCGATGAAGCGGGCGACGAGCCGGGCCGGATGAGGCCGCCCGCTACGTCCCTTCAGGAACTCGACGCGGTACGGGCCGAGCTGGCCGCTCCGTTCTACGTGGTGGTCTGCGGGGAGTTCAGCCGGGGCAAGTCCAGCATGCTCAACGCACTGATCGAACGGCCCGGCCTGTTCCCTGTGGACACCGCCATCACCACGTCCGTGGTCACCGAGCTGCGCTGGGGTGAGCGCGAGACGGCGACCGTGGTGAGCGGCGACGGCGTCCTCACCGAGAAAGAGGTGCCGGTCGATCAGGTGGCCGACTTCGTCACCGAGCAGGGCAACCCGGGCAACCGGCAGCGGGTGCGGCTGGTCCGGCTGACCGCGCCGATCGAACGGCTCCGGCACGGCCTGGCGCTGGTGGACACGCCCGGCATCGGCAGCCTCAACGTCGAGCACGCGATGGCCACGTATGCCTTTCTGTCCAAGGCCGACGCCGTGCTCTTCGTCGGCGCCGCGGACGAGCGGATGAGCGCCGCCGAGCTGTCGTACCTCAAGGACGCGATCGATCGGTGCCCCACCGTGATCACCGTACTGACCAAGAGCGACAAGCTGGTCGACCCCGGCCCGGCCGGTGAGGTCTCCGTCGCGAGGGAGCGGATCGCGCAGATCAGCGGGCTCGCGGCGGACGAGGTTCACGTCGTCGGGGTTTCGGCTCGCCGCAAGATGACGGCGATCGAGCGCGGCGACCCCGGGCGGCTCCGCCGGTCGGGGTTCCCTGAGCTGGAAGAGCTGCTGTGGCGCCGGCTGGCGGTGACACTGGGCGCCGAACGGCTGCACGGCGCCTTGGACGTGCTGCACGAGGTGGTCACCGCGATGGCCGCGCCGGTGAGCAACGAGCTCGCCGCGCTGGCCGGTGACCAGACGCTGCACGACACGCGGGCCCGGCTGGAGGAGCTTCAGGAGCGCGCCGGGCGGCTCGCCTCTCGTACCGCCGACTGGCGGCAGGACCTGGCGGCGGCGTTCCAGGTCGCCGTACTGCCGGTTCAGGAGCACCTCGACGCGGGTTGCGAGGGGCTGCTGGCGGACTTCCTCGCGAACGTGCATGTGGACCGCTACCTGGACGATCCGCATGCGCTGGTCAGGAAGGCGGCGGTCACTCTGGTGGACGTGATGCAGCGCGCCGAAGCGGAGCTGCGCGCGGCGGCCACCGGCACGGCGGCGCGGACCTCCGAGCAGACCCGGCTGCCGCTGGCGGTCGACGTCCGGCTGGCCGATCGTGATGAGGCGGTGTCGCTCGAGCTCGCCGGCGGCTCCGACCCGAACCGGGACTCGGGCGGACGGTTCATGACGCTCTTCAACAGCGCGGGCATCGTGGGCGGCATCGGGGCCAGCCTGGGAGCCATCGGCGGGCTCCTGTTCCCCGGTGTCGGCGCCGTGGCGGGCGTGGCGGCCACCGTGATCGGCAATCTCGTCGGCCTGTTCATGGGGTTCCGCGAGTACGCCGAGAGGGCCCGCCTGCAGCGGCAGGAGCGCGCCGAACTCCTCATCGACGAGGTGCTGCCGCTCCTGCGGGAGCGGGTCGACAGCGTACGCACGATCTTCACGGAATCGGTCGAGGCCACCCGCGAGTCGCTGCTCGCCGATTTCGACGCCCGCATCGCGGCGACACAGGAGTCGCTGGCCGGCTCCATCGCGGCGCTCGAGGAGCTGCGCTCGGCCACTGAGCTGCAGCGGTCGAGCCGCCATGCCGAGCTGGTCATCCGGCAGCGCCGGCTACGGGGCATCGAGGATCGGCTGGCCGCCGTGCGACAGCGGATCGGGACGTTCGGCTGAACATCCGCGCCGGCCACGGTGGGGCGAGCCGCGACAAGGGTCATGAAGAGGGTCATGGAGGAACGGCGTGGGACTGGTCTACGGGGTCGACTTCGGCACCTCCAACTCGGCCATCATGGTCGGCCGCCCCGGGGGCAGGGTGCTGCGGGTACGCAACCCGGTGCAGAGCCTCTACGAGGTGCCCTCCGCCGTGTGCCTGAGGGCCGACGGCACCATGGCGGTCGGCAGCGTGGCCACCCGGATGAAGCTTCAGCGCCCGGCGTACTTCCTGGACGAGTTCAAGCGGCATGTCGGTGATCCGATCCCGCACACGTTCCCGCCGGAGAACCCGTCGGTGTCAGCTGAAGGCCGGGCGTACCCCACATACCGGCTCGTCGCCGAGGTCCTCGGCCTGCTCAGAGAGCAGGCGCTGCTTCAGGTCTCAGGACGGCCCGACCTGGTGGTGCTGACCGTCCCGGCCTCCTGGCAGGAGAGCAACCGCGACCACATGCGCCAGGCCGCCGAGCACGCCGGCTTCTCCCTCGAGTCCGTACGGCTGGTGACCGAGCCCGAGACCGCCGTGGCGTACGCCCTCCACGAGCAGCTCGGCCTGGAGGAACGCACGCTGCTGGTGTACGACCTGGGTGGTGGCACGTTCGACTGCGCGGTGGTCCGCGGCCGCGACCACCTCAGCTACACGGTGCTCGGCGAAGCCGGTGGCCTGGAGGACGTCGGGGGCGCCGAGTTCGACCGGCAGATCCTCAAGCTGATCGCGGAGCGCTTCCCGGAGGAGACCGAGCGCGTGCTCGACCCCGCGGCGCGCGACGCCTCCACCCTGGCCGATCGGCTCAAGCTCCTGGAGAGCTGCGAGTCGATCAAGCGGACCCTCTCGGCCGAGGAACGGTTCAGCGGCGTGCTCACCGAGCTGGGCATGAACGCCACGTTCGAGCTGACCCGGGCCGACCTGGCGGAACTGCTCGCCCCGCTGCTGGCGGAGACCCTGCGCGAGTGCACGCGGGTACTGGAGGCGGCCGGCCTGAGCTGGTCGGACCTCGACGCCGTCGTGCCGGTCGGTGGCAGCAGCCGCCTTCCCCTGGTCGCCGAGACCATCGCGCGGCACACCGGCGCCGACCGGGTCCCCGTCTACAAGGTCGATGACCCCGAGCTGGCGGTGGCCCACGGCGCCGTGCTGCACGCCTACCGTCTGCAGGCGGCCGCCCGGCACCAGGCTCCGCCGCCGCGCCCCGCGCCCGACGATGCGATCCCGACCCCGGCGAACGCGCCGCTGGAGAACACGGCCCCGGAGAATTCGGCTACGGCCGTACGCGATGGAGGGCCTGCGACCGGCGACGCGGCTGCGCCCTCAGGCGAGGCGGTCCCCGGGCCGGGCGGCGCGGCCTCGGGCGACGCGGTCCCGGCCCCATCCCCTGCCCCGAGCGCTGGAGTCGTGGCGGCGGACGGATCCGGAACGGACGCCGGCGATGCGCCCGACACCCCACCACCGCCCGGATCGGGCGAGCGGCCGGCGCCCGTCACGTTCCACGCTTGGAACATGCGGAATGTCGCCTGGGCGTGGCGGTGGGAGCACGGGGCATGGTTCGCGGCCGCGCTCACCATGATCGTGGCCGTCGTCGACTTCGGCGACTGGTTCACGTCGAAGGACCCGGGGGGCCTCGTCACCCAGGGACGGCTGACCATGAGCGTCAGCGCGCTGGCGGCGGTCAGCGGCGTCGTGATGCTGATCGCGGCCCGGGCGTTCGACCGGGCCCTGCTGCCCTGGGGTGGGATGGTCGTCGCCGCGGGCGCCATGTCAGGCGTCGCGGCGATCTATCACTTCCTGGACGGATGGCCGGCCAAGGTCGGTCTGGCGGTGCTCATCGTCATCACGGTCGTCGCCGTCGTCGTCGCGAAGGGCGGCGTCTCGTCGAGGCACAGGTACATCCACGAGCTGACCGTCGACCACCTCGGGATCACCATCGCCACTATCAGGGGACGGCAGCGCCGCATTCCGTGGGGAGAGATCCGAGCGCTGGAGCTCGACCGGTTCCGCCGGCTGGTCGCCAAGCCGGTGTCCAGACCTGCGGCCCTTCAGTACTCACCGCTCATCTACAGCTCGTCGGACGACCACCTGGTGCTGTTCAGCCGGCATCACTTCCCGGCGCCCGACGAGGTCGCCGGCGCGCTGCGACTGCACGGCGGCGATAGGGTCGGCGAGCTCTGGAACTAGAGGAGGTGACCGATGCCCGTACCGAGCAGTGCGGGTCCCCCTGACGTCTGGGAGGACCTCTGGGCCAACCTGTCACCGGTGTGGCGGCGAATCCTGGCCGGCACCGACACCGATACCGCCCCTCCCGGCGGGCCGATCCTGCGACGCCGCCGCATCACGACCGACTTCGAGTGGGTAACGACGTTCGAGCCGCTGCGGTGGCTGCCGGCCGTGACCGAGGCGCTGCTGTGGGACGTGAACGGAATGGATCTGGGGCCGCTGACGGGACGGTCCTGGGATCTCCTCCAGCTCGCCGGGCCCGCCAACGTCGATCTGGCGCAGCTGCGCGGCACTGCGATCCGCCGCCTGACGCTGTCGAACGTGGACGTGAGGAACATGTCGGCGCTGCGGGACGTCCCGGGGCTCGAGTCCCTCACCCTCGCTCACGGCGACTTCGGCGCACTGCCGCCCCTGGCCGGCCTGACCGAACTGGTGATGTACGCCGAGGTCGAACTCGACCTCACCGCCGTGCGCGGGTATCCCGGCCTTCAGATGATCAACGTCGATGAGCCGTACTTCCCACCGTTCGGCCCCGACGAGGAATGATCGCCGGCCTGCGGCGGTCGAGGTGTTCGTCGGCTCTCCAAAAGAATTCTCCGCACCGTGTCGATTCGCCCGTCTCGCGCTCGACGCGTACGTGAAGGCAGGCGGTTCGGCCACAGCTGACCTGGCCGGATCGCATCGCATCACACGGAGGGAAGACGACATGACGGCGATCAACACCCAGGCGGCACCGGGTACGACGGCGACCACGCGGCGAGCCGCGAACATCGCATTGTGGGCGGCCCAGATCTTCATCGCGGCGTTCCTGCTGTTCGCCTCGGCCGCACCCAAGTTCGCCGGCCAGCAGGACGCGGTCGAGACCTTCACCAAGATCGGCTGGGGCCAGTGGTTCCGGTACGTCACCGGCACCGTGGAACTCGTGGGCGCGATCGGCCTGCTGATCCCGCGGCTCGCCGGCCTCGCCGCGCTGGGGCTCATCGGGCTCATGGCGGGCGCCGTCCTGACTCAGCTGTTCGTGCTCGAGCCTGTTTGGGCGCTGCTGCCGATCGCCTACGGCGTCATCCTCGCTCTCGTCGCGCGCGCCCGCCTCCCGCAGCTCACGGCCCGTACCGGCCGGCACTAGGACCGGGCCCCCGCCTCCCCGCGAACGAACCAGGCATGCCCGCGAACGAACCGCCACCTGACCGGGAGCTTCACCGAACTCCCGGTCAGGTCGTAGCCGCCCGACGGCGGGCCGGGCCCTCTCGCCGGGCGGCCCGGATCAGGCCGTCAGTAGCGCGCGCCGACGACCTTGTCGGCGAGCGGGTTCAGGACGGCCAACTCCTCGGCGGTCAGCGTGACGTCGAGGGCCGCGACGTTCTGCTCCAGCCACTTCACCCGCTTGGTCCCCGGGATCGGCGCGACGGGCACGCCCAGCCGGTCGGCCTGCGCGTACACCCAGGCGATGGCCACCTGCGCGGGCGCGACGCCACGTGCGTCGGCCACCGACCGCACCGCGTCGACGATGGCCTGGTTGGCCGTTCCAGCCTCGCCGGTGAAGCGCGGGTTGCGACCGCGGAAGTCCTTGTCGTCCAGGGCGCTCGTGTCGACGGTGCCGGTGAGGAAGCCCCGGCCCAGCGGCGAGAACGGCACCAGGCCGACGCCGAGCTCACGCATCGCGTCGAGCGCGGTGGTCTCCACGTCGCGGGTCCACAGCGAGTACTCGCTCTGCACCGCGGTGATCGGGTGCACCGCGTACGCCCGGCGCAGCAGGTCGTTGTCGACCTCCGACAACCCGAGGTGGCGCACCTTGCCCTCGGCGACCAGTTCGGCCATCGCGCCGACGGTCTCCTCGATCTCCGCGGTCTGCGGCGGACGGTGCAGGTAGTACAGGTCGATGACGTCGACGCCGAGGCGCAACAGCGACGCCTCGCATGACCGCTTGACGTAGGCGGCCTCACCGCGGATGACGCGCCCGCCGTCGCCGAGCGACCGGTCGATGCCGAACTTCGTGGCGAGCTGCACCTCGTCGCGCCGTCCGGCGATCGCGCGGCCGACGAGCACCTCGTTGTGGCCCGCCCCGTAGATGTCCGCGGTGTCGAGGAAGGTCACGCCGAGATCGAGCGCGCGGTGGATCGTGGCGATCGACTCGTCCCAGTCGGCGTGGCCGTACCACTCGCTCATGCCCATGCAGCCGAGACCTTGAGCCGAAACGGTCAGCTCACCGAGCGTGGTCGTTCGCATGCGTCAGTGCTCCTTCTGCGCCGCGGGGAACGCGGCGCCGATTCATGTAGATCTTGTTGTCGGGCGGCCGCACACTCATCCACCCTACGAGCTGGAGTGCACTCCAGGACAAATCGGGTCCGGCCTCTTGATCTACGGGCACGGTAGGTCGGTCGACATCAGCCGTACGGCGACGGACTTTGGCTATTCGTGGCCTTCGAGAAGGTTCTTCAAGTTGCGATAGCTGATCGGCGCGCCCTTCTGGGCCTGTCGGCGGACGAGGGGTACGAGCGCCACGCCGACTCCGTGTCCTTGGAAGTCGAGGGTGAAGGTGACACGTGAGCGTGCGCCGTCGTCGAGGGGTTCGACGGTGATGTTCGCCGTCGGCCTGATCGGTCCATCGACGCCTTGAACGGTCCAGCTCCTTGGAGGCGTGGTCTGCGTTATCTCCTGAGTCATCGCCCGTTCGACGCCGCCGATGCGACGAGTCGTGGTGAACCGCGCCCCGATGGCGGCCGGGCGGCCTTCTTCCATGCGTACGGTCACCACATCGTCCTGCCACTCGGCGAACCGGGTGGGGTCGGTGACGTACGCGAAGACCTCGTCCGGTGGACGGGCGATCTCGATCGTGGACACGATGGGCGGCATGGTGTCGCCTCCTTGTTACATCCGGCTGCTCCGGTTCGTCAGTGCCATGACGGACGGTGAGGCGGGAAGGTAACGGTGGACGATCACGACTGGCTGGCGGAGCGATTCGAGGCGCACCGCGGTCACCTGCGGGCGGTGGCCTACCGGATGCTCGGCTCACCGGCCGAGGCCGACGACGCCGTACAGGAAGCGTGGCTACGGCTCAGCCGCTCCGATGCCGGCGATATCGACAATCTGGGCGGATGGCTGACGACCGTTGTCGGGCGGGTCTGCCTGGACATGCTGCGCTCGCGAAAGTCGCGGCGCGCCGCGGCGCACGCGCCGCGGCCGAGCAGGCGCTCACCTTCTCGGGCCGTGCCCGGTTCGCGCGACTGGCGGTGGTGGACGGAGCCGTGGGGATCGCCGTGGCCGTCCATGGCCGTCTCTCCACGGTCATGACCTTCACGGTCATCGACGGGAAGATCGCGGAAATCGAGGTGATCGCCGACCCCGTACGTCTGCGTCGGCTCGACTTGGCGGTCATTCAGGACTGATGGCGGGTCCGGCTTGTCCCGCCGGACCCGCGGGACGAGCCGGCATCCGTCAGGCCCTGTGCGGAGGAAGGTACGGCGTTCCATCGGCGATGTCTCCTGACGGGGGGACGAAGACGATCCGTTGATTTCCGTGCCGCGGCCCGGCCGAGCGTAGGAACGGCAGGCGAACGAACGACCGCGTACGCCGGAACACCTGACGTCCAGGCCGTGAAGACCGGTGCGCGAGGGCCGGGGGTCAGGACGGAGGCCGTCGCGGGTGTGCACCGGCACATTCGGCGAACGTTCACGACCCCATCACGTCGAGGCCACGAGGCGGGGTCGGCCGGCGATCTAGCGTCGTCGCGCATAAATAAACCGAATAGAACTGAGGTTTCTTGATGTCCGTAAGTCGCGTGCTGGCGAGCCTGGCCGTGGTGCCCGCTCTCGTCGCGCTCGTCGCACCAACCGCCGGCCACGCCTCAACGGCCGACAAGCCCGGCGTGGTGCACCCCCAGAAGACCCACTTCGACCTGCAGGCCCACCGCGGTGGGCTCGGCCTGACCACCGAGGAGTCGCTGGAGGGTTTCACCAAAGCCCTGCGCCTCGGAGTCAGCACCCTGGAGCTGGACACCCACGTCACCAAGGACGAGAAGGTCGTCGTCAACCACGATCGGCAGATCAGCGCGACGAAGTGCCGCGACACCAGGCCGGTCACGCCGGGCGACGCGATGTACCCGTACGTCGGGAAGTTCATCAAGGACCTGACCCTGGCTCAGATCAAGACCATGGACTGCGGATACCAGCAGCTGCCCGGTTTCCCGGAGCAGGAGGTGGTCAAGGGCTTCCGGATGGTCGAGCTCAAGGACGTGTTGAACCTCGTCAAGAAGGCTCACGCCAAGCAGGTCGAGCTGAACATCGAGACCAAGGTCGAGGCGGGCGCGCCGGAGCAGACCGCGCCGCGTGAGCTGTTCGTCCGCCGGGTGTACGAGGAGATTCACCGCTCGGGGATCGAGAAGCAGGTCACCATCCAGTCCTTCGACTGGGGCGCGCTGAAGGAGATGCACCGGCTCGCGCCGCGCTACCCGCTGGTGGCACTGACCAACTACGACTTCGTCCAGAAGCCCAAGCCCGGCCCCTCGCCGTGGCTCGGCGGGATCAACCCCGACGACTTCGGCGGCGACATGGTGAAGGCCGCCGCTTCCATCCGAGGCGTCACGGCGATCTCTCCGGTGTACGGCTCCCCGCAGGACGGAAAGATCGGCGACTCGGGCTTCCGCTTCTGGGTCGATCGGGCGATGGTGTCGCACGCGCACGCCCAGGGCCTGAAGGTCATCCCGTGGACCTGTGACGACCCCGCCACCATCGGAGCCCTGATGGACATGGGCATCGACGGCATCATCACCGACTACCCGAACCGCGTCCGGCAGATCATGGCCGAGCGCGGCATGAAGCTGCCGAAGGCGTACAAGCTGCACTGACACACGCGACGGTCTCCGGGCGCGGCGGGCGATCCGCCGTACCCGGAGGTCGTCGGGCTGACCACCGCCCTGAGACCGCCCCTGAGAGGGCGAGGCCCGTCGGGTCGCCTTCACCCGGTGACCGGGCACGGAGCCATACGACTCCTTGGCCGAACCTTGCCCGTCAGCTGGTTACCAAGGCGGCATTTGCCCTTCTACCTTCACTTTCATGGCTTCTTACGGTCTCATGGGCGATACCACGCGGGAGCTGGAGCTGCTCGAGCACATCGCGACCCGGCTGTTCGCCGCCCTCGGCTACGACGGAATCTCCCTCAGCGAGATCGCCAATGCGGCCGGGCTGGAGGTCACGCGCGTCAACGAACTGGTCGGTGGCAAGCAGGAGCTCTACCTCGCGGTGCTGAAACGGCTCTACCGGTCCAGCGAGGAGGTGCTGGAAAAGGTACTGATCGGCGCCACGGAGAGCCCGGAGCAGTCGGCCCTCGTCCTGCACCGAGTGGCCGACCACTATCTCGACTTCTGCCTCGAGAACGCGGACGCCGTCAGGATGTCGATGCAGCGATCCCTCTCCGATGCCGGACACATCGAAGATGTCGAGACCAAGTACATGCGGCCTCATCTCCAGCTCATCAGCGAGAGTCTCCGGCCGGCCGTGGCCGCCGGCTACATCGACGAAGAGGACATGATCTTCCTCCTGTGGACCATGCAGTGGAGCATCCACGGCTTCTGCCAGGGCGGAATCCTGGACGAGAACGGCATCCGTACCCGCCGGCCGCCCGTTGTCACCGGGTTCCGGCGATATCTCCACCGGCTGGTCGATCACACTCTGACCCTGCCCGAACCCCGGTGAGCAAAGACCGGTGCCCCCGCCCAGGCGATGTGGACGGGGCACCGTGAAGTTCCCTGTCGCGATCAGACGTGCGACAGGCCGTACTGGTAGGCCGCGGCGACCTCGACGGTGCGCTTGGTCTGGAACTCGATGGCGGCGAGTTCCACCTCACCGGGCATGACCTCGCCGTTGCTGGACGTGTGGCTCGTGCCGTACGGGTTGCCCATCTGGAACTGGATCGGGTCCGCGTAGCCCGGCGGCACGATGATGGCGCCCCAGTGGTAGAAGGTGTTGTTCAGCGCCAGGATCGTCGACTCCTGCCCGCCGTGATGGGTCGACGACGCGGTGAACGAGGTGACCACCTTGTTGATCAGCTTGCCCTGACCCCAGAGCGGCCCCGTGGTGTCGATGAACTGCTTCATCTGCGCGGCCGGGAGCCCGAACCTGGTCGGGGCCCCGATGATGAGGACATCCGCCCACTCGAGGTCGTCGTGGGTCGCCTCGGCGACGTGCTGCGTGGCCAGGACATGCTCGGCCCAGCCCTTGTTCGAGGCGATCGCCTCCTCCGGAGCGAGCTCTCTCACCTTGCGCAGCCGCACCTCGGCGCCGGCCTTCTCCGCAGCGGTCGCAGCCGCCTTGGCGAGCTCGAAGACGGTACCGGTGGCCGAGTAGTAGATGACGGCGACGTTCAACGACATGTCCGTAAATCCTTTTCTTTCAGTGGCAGGCGGCGTTCACCTGCTCTGACGTTGAACAGAGTTGAAGATTCAATCATTCCCCAGGGGTCCGCTACCTGCCCCGATGGCATGACGCCTCTCCAGGGCGACCTCAGCGCGAGTGCGCGAAAATGGCGGCGCTCATCGAAGTGCAACTCGCGGGTTGCGCCTGGATAGAGGATGTGCAACTCTAGAGTTGCACATCGGATCGCGGCAACGAAGGAGTCCCTCATGAGCGAGGATCGGATCGAACGTGAAACCCTGATCGCGGCACCTCTGGAGCGGGTCTGGCCGCTGGTGGCCGAACCCGGGTTCTGGGTGGCAGACGAGGGGAGCGTGGCCGGCACCGTGGCCGAAGAAGGAGAGTCGATCGTGGCGAAGAACGCCGAGTACGGCGACTTCCCGGTACGCGTGGAGAAGGTCGAGCCGCCGACGTACGTGGCGTACCGCTGGGCCAGCGCGTTCTCCGGCGAAGAGCTGAGCGACGACAACAGCACCCTCGTGGAGTTCACGTTGGCCCCGGAAGGCGACAAGACGCGGCTGCGCGTCGTCGAGAGCGGGTTCGCGGCGCTGGCAGGGTCCGAGGATCTGCGCCGCCAGGCGGTGAAGGACAACACCGCCGGCTGGCCCCAGGTGCTCGACGCGTTCAAGAAGCGCGCCGAACAGTCATCCGCGTGACCGACGAACGTCGGGGCGCCGTCGAGGCGATCGACGGCGTCCTCGTCGCGCTGGCCGACCCGACGCGGCGTCAGCTGCTCGATCTGCTCGCCGCACAGGGCGAGGCCACCGCGACGACGCTCGCCGAACGACTTCCCGTCTCACGGCAGGCGGTGGTCAAGCACCTCGCCGTCTTGGACGTCGCCGGGCTGGTCTCCGGCAGCCGGATCGGCCGCGAGGTGCGGTACGCGGTGCGGCCTGCGGCGCTGGACGCGACGGCGCGGTGGATGGCCGAGCTCGCGGCCGACTGGGATCGGCGGTTGGCGAAGATCAAGCGCGTCGCCGAGGCGGCGGAGCGGGATTCACGCTAACGCGGTCGCCGAGGCGGGCAGGAAGGCCGGATACGGTCGCCTCGTCACCGAGGTGAAGGACTTCACCCCGAGGCGACCGCCTTCCATGAGGCTTTACGGATTCACGCCGATGGCGCGCTGCCCGGACCGTTCGCTGTGAGGAAGTCCGTTACGAGCTCGGCGACCACCTTCGGCTGCTCGCCGAGCATGTTGTGGCCGGCGTCCAGCTCCTTGACCTGAACGTTGGACGGCATGTCGGCGAGGTCGCGGCGTACCCCTCTCCTGAACGCCTTCATCAGCTCTCCGCCCGACATCCCCGGCGGGTCCTGGGTCGGGATCAGCACCAGCGCGGCACAGGTGACCTGACGCAGCAGCGGAATCGCGTCGCGGAACTCCGGCGTGTAGCGCACCGCTTCGAGGAGTTCCGCGCCGGGCCGGGCGTACGTTTCACCGTCCTTTTCGATGAGGGCCCTCGTGGGGAACATCGCCTGGAACTCAGCGGGGAGCGGCCGGCCCATGCTGGCGGCCTGCGCGTCGAACGTGGCCTTGAGTTCCGCCAGCTCCTGATCCCTCGCGATCGGATCCATCCCCGGATAGTTGCCGGTGTCGTTCTCAGCGGACCGCAATCCGTCCAGGTTGATGATGCCCGGGCATTCGGGATGGCGCCGGGCCCACAGTACGGCGAGCATTCCGCCCAGCGAGTGCCCCACGATCGCCGGGTTGCCGAGGTCGAAATGCTTCACCACGACCTCGATGTCGTCCAGAACTCTTTCCCACTCCCACGACCCGTCGCCGGACAGGCCGTGGCCTCGCAGGTCCATGGCCACGGCCCGGTGGTCTTTGAGTTCCAGCGCGTCCCAGGCTTCCAGGGTGCCGCCGAGCCCGTGGAGTAGGAGCACGGGTTCGCCGGGCCCGCCGAAGTCCCGTACGGCGAGGGAGATCTCGTGGTCAGTGATGGTCACGTCGTGCGGCATATCGCTCCTGAGGTCGGTTCAGCCGTTCGTGAATTGATTCCGTGGTCACTCCGCCGCCCGGATGCCGGTCGAGCTTCGCGCGTTTGACGAGGTCGTGAACTCCCTGCCGCGTGATGCCGAGCATCGCCCCCGCCGTGGCGAACGGCACCGCGTCCTTTCCCGGATGGCCCACACGTCTGGCCACCGCCCTGCCGAAGGCCGTGCGCCACCACTCGTCGGGTGGGTCGAACGGACCGTCCCCGGGAAAGACCGCCGCGATCAACCGCGCTGCCGTACGGACCGCGAGACCGTTGTCGGGACCCAGCAACTGCGCGGCCCACACCTCGGCCTCGATCCGCAATCGCCGTCTGACCGGATCCACCTGTTCATCCGAGCCGAACAGGATCTCCAACGGATCGACGATCCGCCGCTCGATCAATCCGACCAGCTCACCGGCCAACGCGACGTGCTCGCCCGTACTCACTTGACAGACGATAGCAAGTACTTGCTCATATTCGTCAAGTAGTAGTTCTTCAGCTCGACCCGTGACCTCGGTCGACGCTCGGCGGACCTGCTCGGCACGGGCGGTCGCGAACCGGTGGCGTAGCCCGGATCGTTACCTTTCGGACCAGGCTGATAGATCGCGCAGGAGCAGAACCTGAGCGCCCGTACCGTCTACGCCGACATCGACCCGCTGGTGCTGGTGCACGGCCGCGCGATCCTCGCCGACAACCCTGAGACCAGGGTGGTGGTCGGCGATGTCCGGGAGCCGAAGACCATCCTGGGGCACGACGAGGTGATCGGGTTCCTCGACTTTGAGCGGCCGATGGCGCTGATGCTGGTCGGGATGCTGCACTACCTGTCGCCTGACATCGGCGACCAGGTCGTGGGTACGCTGCGGGACGCCCTCGCCCCCGGCAGCTACTTGTTCATGACCTCGCTGGTCGACACCGGGCTGCCCGCGCAGCAGGAGCTGGCACGGATCACCCGGGAAAAGTTCGAAAAGGGCTGGGCCCGGACGCCTGAAGAGATCGAACGCCATTTCGGGGACCTCGAGCTGGTGGAGGCCGGACGGAACGCCGACCGGCCCTGGCTGTAGCGGCGGCACCGCCATGACGGCGCCCGTCCCACGTTCTGCGTGGGGTGGGCGCCGATCGGTCATCGCGCGCTAGGCCTGGCCGCGATGTCGGGATGTTTCCTCCTTGACGATCTTTCCTGAGGATGTTTATATTCGATTACCGGAAACTTATTTCCACATCGCGAAATCTCCCGCATGGGGAGGCGAGCATTGCTTCAGCCCTGATCATCAACTCCCAGGCCGGAACATCGACTCGACCTCGACCCTCTGCCCCTTCGGCCGGTAATCAGCCACTCACGTCGCCATTTCCTGGCAGCACCCCTGGGTACACGCCACGACTCGTGCCTGGAGCGGGTTCTGCCGGCCGATCAATACCTGCCTTGAGGCGACAGCCTGACTCGATAGGAGCGGCATCATGCGCGTCTCGCTTGCGCGAGTCCCTTTCCCCATGCCGAGATGTTTCGCGACCATCGCTGTATTCCTGGCGACCCTCCTGGTGATGCCTCCGGCCGGGGCGGCCGCGCAAGTCGCGCGGTCGGCTGCGGAGGTGCCCGCCCCTGTCGTGATCGGGCCGGTTACGGCGAGTGCGTCCCCCGGGGACCCGTCACGCGACTACCCGTTCTTCGCCTCGACCCGCGACCTGGCGAAACTCGGCTACGTCGAGCAGGAGTTCTTCCTGCAGGGCACGGCGAACCGCTACAGCACCCCACCGGCACAGACGGGAAGCATCATCAGTGAGGATCACTCCTACAAGACGCGCCTGATCGTCCGTCGCCCGGCCTCATCCGCCCGTTTCAACGGAAAGGTGGTGGTCGAGTGGCTCAACGTGACCAATGGCCATGACCAGGAGCAGACCTGGTACGAGATCGACGAGCACCTCCTGAGCGCCGGGTACGCATGGGTCGGTGTCTCCGCGCAGCGGGTCGGGGTCAATTACCTCAGAACTTGGAACCCAGCCCGTTATGGGACGCTCGATGTCGGTCAGCGTGACAAGTCAGGGACCGAGACCATCACCGACGACGCGTTGTCATACGACATCATGTCCCAGGCCGCGCAGGCTCTCCGGGCACCTACCCGTATCAGTCCACTCGGCAGGCTCAAGCCGCAGGTCATCATCGCCACCGGGCATTCGCAGTCGGCCAGTCGGCTCTCCACCTACGTCAACTCGATCCAGCCGCTGTCCCGTGCGTTCGACGCGTTCGCGCTGGAGGGCTCCCTGGCCAATCCCATTCGCGTCGATCTCACGGTGCCGGTGTGGAAGGTCCTCTCTGAGTACGACGTCGAAGCGCTCGAAGGACGCGTCCGCCGGCCCGACGAGGGGCTCTTCCGCAGCTGGGAGGTCGCCGGGACATCGCACAACACCCGGCGGGCCCTGGATGCCCGCGTACCGCTCCAACGCCGTGACATCGGCACGGCCCAAGAGGACTCCCTCGACTGCACGGAGCCGATCGGCACCACGGTGCCGTTTCACCATGTCATGGCCGCGGGGTTGGAGCGGCTGGTCCGATGGGTGACTCATGGCACGCCGATGCCTTCGGCGCCGCCGCTCGTATTCGCTTCAGGGCCGCCCGGTCAGCTCGCTCGGGACCGGTTCGGCATGGCTTTGGGGGGCATTCGCCTCTCCCAGGTCGCAGTTCCCATAGCGACGAGTAACGGCACTAACAGTGGTCCTGGAACATGCGACCGCTGGGGCTTCACCGTCCCGTTCGATGATGCGAAGTTGGCCGCGCTCTATCCACGCCACGGTGGTTATGTCTCACGGGTCGCCAAGGTGACAGGGCAGAACCGGCGTGCCGGCTTCATCCTGCCGGGCGATGCGGCGCGGACCATCAGCGAGGCCGCACGGTCCCCGATCGGCACGAATTGAAAACATTCGGCCGGAGTCCGGTGCGGGCCAGTCGCCATTCTCACCAGGGCTCCTCGGCTGCACGGGCCTCCTGGAAGACCTGCTGGGCGATCCGGTAGCCGTCGAAGGCACGGGCGGCGCCGGCGTACGCCTCGATGTGGATGAAGGCCTCGACGACCTCTTCCGGGGTGACTCCGTTGTTGAGTGCGATGCGGAGCTGCCCGCGCAGTGGTTCGAGCGTGCCCAGGATGGCGGCGATCGTCACGGAGATGAGGGCCCGGGTGCGCGTGTCGAGGACGTCAGTGCGTGGCCACGCGTCACCGAAGGTGTGCAGCGTGGCCAGGCGCTTGAAGTCCGCGCCGTTGGCGGGCTCACCCGGCCCGGGTTCCAGGAACTGTTCCAGCCTCATTCCGAGCAGCCGTGCGGCCGTGTCGAGTGCGGCCGCGTAACCCGGTTCCTTCTCTTCGTTGTCGGCCACGGTGGTCCTTAATCGCTTGTCGCTTCGGAGTGATGGGCGGACGCATCGGGTGCGGAGGGTTGTTGCCGGGGGCGGACGTTGAGAGCGCCGTACTGCCCGCCGCGCACCCGCGCGGGGTCGAACAGGTCCGCGAGGAAGGCGATGTCGTCCGCGCTGAGCGCAGCGGCCGTGGCGGCGGCGTTCTGGCGTGCGTACGCCGCCCGCTTCGTGCCGGGGATGGGGGCGATGTCGTAAGGCCGGGCGAGCAACCAGGCCAGAGCGATCTGCCCCGGGGCAGAGCCCCGCTCGTCGGCGAACGCCTTCAGCCCCTCGACGAGGCGGAGGTTCTCCGCGAAGTTCTCTCCCTGGAACTTGGGCAGAGTGGAGCGGAAGTCGTCGCCGGCGAACGAGCTGCCGCCGGTGAAGCGGCCGGCGAGCGCGGCACGCCCCAGGGGGCTGTACGCAACGAAGGTGATGCCCAGCTCGCGGCAGGTGGGAAGCACCTCCTGCTCCACCTCGCGGGCCCAGAGCGAGTACTCGCTCTGCAGCGCCGATATCGGCGCCACCGCGGCGGCCCGCCGCAGCAGGTCCGGCCCGACCGCGCTGAGCCCGATCGCGCGCACCTTGCCCGCGGTCACCAGATCGGCCATCGCGCCGACGGTGTCCTCGATCGGCACCGCGGGGTCGAGGCGATGGCAGTAGTAGAGGTCGATGTGGTCGACACCGAGGCGGCGCAGGCTGGCGTCGCAGGCGGCGGCCACGTACTCGGGGCGTCCGTCGAAGACAGCCCCGCCCTCCGAAGCAGGTCGCGCGCCGAACTTGGTGGCCAGGACCACCTGGTCGCGTCGGTCGCGCACGGCACGGCCCAGCAGCTCCTCGTTGTGCCCGAAGCCCTTCTGGGACCGGCCGGTCGCCGCGCCGGCGGCGCCGTAGATGTCGGAGGTGTCGAAGAAGTCGATGCCGGCGTCGATGGCGGCGTGGATCGTGGCGACGGACTCCTCGTCGTCGGCGTCGCCGTAGAACTGGGACATCCCCATGCAGCCCAGGCCGACCGGCCGGATGGAGATGTCGGTGTGTCCAAGAGTGATACGGGCTTCCCGCACGGCGGCCCTCCCCGATAGGTGTCCACTGGACCGTTACACTCCGCACACTGTAGCGGTCCGCCGGACACGTATCAAGTGTCCGGTGGACCGCTACCCTGGAAGTGCCACCGCCTGCGGCGCCTGAGGTTGAGGAGGTTCGATGGACGACGTGGACGTGCCGGCGTTCCAGCGGGCCAGACGGCCCGAGCAGCGAGAACTGCGCCGGCAGGAGATCCTGGACGCCGCAAAGGCGCTGCTGGCCGAGATGCCGGCAGAGGAGATCAGCCTCCGGGAACTCGCGCGCCGGCTGGGTGTGTCCAAGACGCACGTGGTGCGCTACTTCGAAAGCCGCGAGGGCGTCTTTCTGGAGCTCCTCAACCGACTGCGGCGGTCCTGGCTCGAGGCCCTGGCGACCGAGTGGCCGGCCCCGCCCTGCGAACCCGACCGGGTCATGCGGGCCTGGGCCGACTCCCTCGCCGCCCGGCCGGTCCTTTGCCAACTGTGGAGTCTGCTGCCGAGCGTGCTGGAGCGGAACGTCTCCGCCGACGCCGTGCGCGCCTACAAACTCACCGACCTGGAGCAACGCACCACACTGGCGAACCTGATCAACGACCGGGTGCCGGCCCTCCGCGCGGACGACGCGCTCACGCTGACGCGGTACGCCGTCGTCGCACTGGTCGGCCTGTGGCCGTTCAGCAACCCGACCCCGACCATCGCCCTGGCCACGGCCGACCCCCGGCTCGCTGCTTCTCGGGTGGACTTCACCGCCATGTACGGCGACATCCTTCAGACCACACTCGCCGGCCTCCTCGCGCGCGCATAGACGCTCGGCGGCAGGCGGCTCAGCTGCGTTTCCTCGTCATGAAGCGCGCTACCCGTACGCGGGGCCGACTACGCCGCGGGGCCGAGGTGGCCTTCGAGGATGGTCTGGGTGATCGGGGGGCGGTCCCAGAGGGCGAGGAGTTCGTTGGCGATGGCCACGATCGGGAGCGGGTGCCGGGTGCCGTGCACCTCGATGGCGGCCGCCGAGAGGCCGCGTGGGACGGCCCCGGCATCCAGCAGGACGCGCCACTCCTCCGGCCCGAGCTCGAGGAACTCCAGGCCGGTGAGCTTGGCGATCTCCAGCGGGTCGGCGAGCGTGCCGGGGTAGGCGACGAGGGTCCGTAGCCGGGGCAGCCCGGTGACCGGGGCGAGACTGAACGGAGCATCGTCCCAGACGCCGATGCTCAAGACCTCCAGCTCCGGGTGGGCGGCGGCCTGGACGCTCGTCAGGCTCCGGATGTTGACTCTGGCGACGACCGGCGGCCGGTCCGCACGGTTGCCGAAGTCCCAGTCCTCGCGCCGGTTCACCACCAGGTCGGTAAGGGAGTCGGCGAGCAGGCCGGCGCCGATGTTCTGCTCGTGGCTGAGCATGATGATCTGTCCCACGTGCCCGCGCGGGCCCGGTGTCAGATCGACCACGACCCGGTCGCCGCCGCCGTTGTCGCCGAAGGCGATCCAGCCGGGTGAGCCGACCACCCCCTGCACCGCGGCGCCCGGTGGGGTGACGACCGCTTCCATCGCCCCGAACCGCCACAGGCACGGACGGGACGCCGCGTCGGCGATGTACAGCTCGTCCAGCGGGAAGAGCTCACAGCCGACCGCCTCGGAGACACGCTCCGCCGCCGCGTAGTCCTCGCCCCAGTCCTGCCACCGCCCCCGCGTCACCCGGTAGAGCACCTTGAGTTCGTCGGGCAACGCGACGCCAAGGCGCGCCTCCGCAGCGGCGATCTCCGCCTCGGTGGCGCCGATGGCGCCCCCGATCCGCTTCCGGAGCGTCCGCTCCAGCAGTGTCGGATCCGCCGACGGAGCGGGCACCGCCCCGGCCACCGGGTCGGGAAGCCGACGCCAGGGCTCGGGGACGGAGCCCTCGACCAGGATGAGCGAGCCCGGGTGCGGCCCGAGGCCGGCCTCCACGGCTGGGCTGCGAGTGAACAGGTGGAGCACGGTCCGCCTGGTCGGCTCGATCTCCACCGCGAACGAGATGTCCTCCACACCGGCGTCGGTGAGTGCGCTCTGCACCCGCTTCACCGCGTCCCACTCGTCCTGCATGTCCTCGACCTGGAGGGCACGGCCGGGCGGCGGCAACCGCGGCGGCATCGGCACGCTCCACGAGCCGCGGCCGATCCTCCCCGCCACGTGGCCGCCCGTGGCGGCGAGACTCTCCGCGTTGCCCACCCGCAGGACCCGCAACAGCGGCTCCCAGGTCGCGAAGTCGTGCAGCGAGGGCAACGGCGGCCTCCGATCGTCCCGGTGATCGTAATCAGGCGATTATCCCGGAAAGGCCGTGTACCTGGCGCGGCAGGGCGGCCCGAACGCGCGGGACGGTGGCGGCGGATGGATGTGCGGACGATCCACACACTGGTGGGCCACCGCCGGCCGCTGTACACGTGCATGGTCGGAGCTGGCTAATCGGGCAACGTGTCGGCGGGGAACCGCTCATGTCCCAGCACGCCCAGCAGCTCCAGCTTCTCGTGGCCCTCGGTGCGAGGAGGGGCGGTGAGCACGAGCAGCGCCTGGGACTGGTCCTCGGTGAACAGCGCCTGGCAGTCGAGCTCGATCGGGCCGAGCTGGGGATGGATGAGCGTCTTGTGGTCCTCGAAGCGCTTGGCCACCTCGTGCCGCTCCCACAGTTCGGCGAACTCGCCGCTCGCCTTGCGCAGCTCCCGTACGAGCTCGCCCGCCCGCGACCTCGATCCCATCGACCCGTACGCGGCGCGCAGGTTCGCGACCAGGGCCCGGCTCTGCCGGTCGCGGTCGTCCTCCGGGTAGATCGCCCGTTCGGACGGGTTCGTGAACCACCGGTAGATCTCGCTTCGGGCCAGGCCCGTGTAGCCGGACTTGTCACCGAACAGCGCTTCGGCCATCCGGTTCTGTACGAGGATCTCGCCCAGATTGGACAGGATGAGCGCGGGGGTGTCGTCGAGCCGGTCCAGCACCCGTAGCAGCGCGGGGGCGACGTGCGTCGCCGTGGAAACCGATGCGGGGGCGTTGTGCCCCGCGATTCGGAACAGGTAGTCGCGCTCATCTCCGGTCAGCCGCAGCGCCCGGGCGAGCGACGCGAGCATCTGCTCGCTCGGCTGAGGGCCGCGCTGCTGTTCGAGCCGCGTGTAGTAGTCGGTCGACATCACGGCGAGGGCGGCGACCTCCTCGCGTCTGAGGCCAGGGGCGCGGCGACGCACGCCCGCGGGCAGGCCGACGTCCCCGGGCCGTAGCGCCTCGCGGCGCCGGCGCAGGAAGTCGGCCAGTGCTTTACGGTCCACGCTTCGATTATCGGCGCCCTTCCAGAGGCGAACCAGGGACCGCGGATCCCCCGATGAGCGCTCTCTGCACCCGTCCCCGCCGGACGGGCAGGCTCGAAGCATGAACATCTCCGGAAACACGATCTTCATCCCCGGCTCCACGAGCGGCATCGGCCTCGCCCTCGCGCTGGCCCTGCGGGCCAGGGGCAACACCGTCATCATCGGTGGCCGGCGCACCGAGCTGCTCGAGCGGATCGCCGCGGAGCACCCCGGAATCGACACCGTACGGATCGACACGACCGACGCCGAGAGCATCGGCTCAGCGGCGAAGGAGGTGCTGGCCAGGCACCCGGACCTCAACGTCCTCGTCACGATGTCCGGCATCATGCGCATCGAGGACTGGCATCAGCCCGAATCCTTCCTCGCCTCGGCCGAGTCGGTGATCACGACCAACGTCCTGGGCCCGATCCGCCTCATCGCCGCGTTCATCGAGCATCTGCGGGCGCGGCCGGACGCCACGATCGTCACCGTCTCGTCGGGCCTGGCGTTCACGCCGCTGAAGATCACGCCGAGCTACAACGCGTCGAAGGCCGCGATCCACATGCTCAGCGAGTCGATCAGGCTGCAGCTCGCCGACACGAACGTGAAGATCACGGAGCTTGTGCCGCCGTCCGTCCGTACCTCGTTGCTGCCCGGCCATGAGGACAACGAGCACGCCGTGCCGCTCGACGAGTTCGTGGCGGAGGCCGTCGCCCTGCTCGAGTCGCAGCCCGACGCAAAGGAGATCCAGGTCGAGCGGGTGAAGTTCCTGCGCTACGGCGAGGCACGCGGCGACTACGACCAGGTCGTCGAGACCGTCAACGCGTCCGATCCCCACGGGAAATAGCGTCGCCGGCTGCGCGGGTTCTCGGCAGGGTCCCGGCATGGTCGCGTAGCGTCCGCTTCCGCCACTTGGGGGTGATGCCCGCTGACCCGGCACCATGGCCGGGTCAGCCGGTCCGGCGGGAGCGGGCCAGAGCCAGCCCACCCAGAACCATGCCGATCAGTCCCGCCACCAGGGCCACGATGGCCCCGCCTCGCCCGTTGCCGGTGCCGACGCCACCAGTCGAGTTGGCCAGAGCCACCCCACCGAGAACCATGCCGATCAGCGCCACCACCAGGGCCACGACAGCCCCACGGCCGGCGGAGCGGGCCAGAGCCAGCCCACCGACGACCATGCCGATCAGCGCCACCACCAGGGCCACGCTGGCCCCGCCTCGCCCGGAGCCGGTATCAGCGGCGGCGACGGAGACCTGCGCGGCTGCCGGTGCGGCAAGCCCGAACACCCCGAGCAGGGCGGCTCCGGCCACGGCAAGCACGAGTCGGACCGACGTCAGGGCTCCTGATGAGTTCATGTCTCTCTCTTCTTGTGCGTTTCGTTGCCGGGGTTTGGATGTCGCCTGATCATGTCGCCCGGCGCACCGCCGGTCGTCCTGCAGACGGATGCAATTCGCGCTGCCGCAGGTGGCGCATCCGGTTTGCTGCAGACGCCGCAGGCGGCGCGAAAGTACTGCGTGCGCGGCAGGTGGCCGCTCGTCCGCGAGGGGGAGTCGTCAGCGTCAATGTGGACTCCCAGGACCGCGGCGAATACAGCGGCCGGTAGCTCGATGGCCAATTGGGGAGATCAACGCCTGCGGCCACGTCCCCGTCCCCATATTCGCAACGCCGAAAATCAAGATGCGAACGCTGGCTGATGCACGTAGATTCGCATCAACACCCTCCCGGTGCGAAGGCCACGGGTTACTTCCCTCTCAAGGAAATCCGACCCCGAGGCCGCTCATGTTCTCGGGTAGGCCACAACTCCCGGTGCGAAGGCAACGGATACTTCTGGGATCGCCAGGCGCTTGAAGTCCGCGCGGCAACCCGACCCCGACCACCGCCGTCCCGCAGACCAGATGTCGACGGAAACGAGCCGACTGACACGTGCCGTCATCAACAAGATTCGCTTCGAGTAGCGGATCCGTCGCGAGCGGGGCCACAATCTGGCCCAGCCGGCCGTACTGAGCCCGGCGTCGTCGGATCGGCGAGGGGAACACATCGCCGGGCGGTACGGGCCACCTACCGCGACCAGCACCTCGATGGCGGCCACTCGCGCCGGTGACCTACCCACGGCGGCTGCCCGACCCGACATGGAACCGAATTCCATCACGGAAGGTCTGTTCCCTGAAAAGATCTTTCGGTCGTACATGGGTGTTCTTCTGAAGTGGAGCGGCCTGGATGGAGCCACTGCGGCACGATGATCCGCGCCAGGTCGGGCCGTACCGGCTGGAAGGGCGGCTGGGCGGCGGCGGGATGGGGCAGGTATACCTTGGCCGCTCCCCCGGCGTGCGCCGGGTCGCGGTCAAGATAGTGCGCCCCGACCTGGCCGACGACGCGGGGTTCCGCCGCCGGTTCGCCAGTGAGATCACCGCCGCGCGCAGGGTGGGTGGGTTCTATACCGCGCAGGTGGTCGACGCCGACCCCGACGCCGGCCCGCCGTGGCTGGTCACCGCTTATGTTCCCGGCCCTTCCCTGCACCAGGCAGTGGAGGCGCACGGCCCACTGCCCGCCGCGGCGGTCGGTGTACTCGGGGCGGGCCTGGCCGAAGGACTCGCCGCCATCCATGCCTGCGACCTTGTGCACCGCGATCTCAAGCCCTCCAACGTGATCCTCGCCGAGGACGGTCCCCGGGTCATCGACTTCGGCATCGCCCGCGCGCTGGACGCCACCTCGCACACGCTGTCCCGAGCCGTGATCGGAACCCCGGCGTTCATGTCTCCCGAGCAGGCGCGCGGCCGCCCGGTCGGCCCGGCCAGCGACGTGTTCTCCCTGGGCTCGGTGCTGGTGTTCGCCGGCACCGGGCGCGGCGCTTTCGGCACCGGTCACCCCGACGCGGTCATCTACCGCGTCGTCCACGATGAGCCCGACCTGAGCGGCCTGACCGGCCACCTCACCGGCCTGGTCGCCGCTTGCCTGGAAAAGAACCCCGATGACCGCCCTACCGTCACCGACCTCCTCGACGTGCTCGCCGCTCCCACCGGAGACTCCACGGGATGGCTCCCGCCGAACATCACCTCGATGATCACCGAACGTCACGCGGCCACGCGGGCGCCGACCGGCGGACCATCGTTCGAGGTCTCCATCGACGAAGTCGACGCAGAAGTCCCCGCCCCGGCTTCGGAGACACCGCGGGATACCACCGTGGCCGATGGGGAGCAGAACTGG
The DNA here is from genome assembly GCF_014323665.1 of Actinomadura sp. HBU206391. Taxonomy (GTDB): domain Bacteria; phylum Actinomycetota; class Actinomycetes; order Streptosporangiales; family Streptosporangiaceae; genus Actinomadura_C. The sequence goes on from NZ_JABVEB010000004.1 coordinate 66,518, forward strand.
CCGCAGGGTGTCGGGACCGTTCAGGCACGTGCGGGGGAAACCGTCGCCGGGTACACACCCGTGGCCGTGCCGTGGCTGCCGGGTGAGACGGCCGGTGCGCGGAAGGCGACCGTCGTCCGCTGGCACAAGCAGGTGGGAGACACGGTCACCGTGGGCGAGCCGCTGCTCGAGGTCTCCTCGGTACGGGGCGGCATCGTCATCACCTCGCCGACCAGTGGCATCCTGTACATGGCCTACCGTCGCGTGGGCGAGTCCACCCGCACCGGTTCCGTCATCGCAGGTGTCGGCACGCCTGAGGCGACCGTTCCGTCGGCCCCGCTTCCTCGTCCAGCACGGATCATCATCCTCTCCCTCCTTTCCCTCCTTATCGTGTCCCTCGTCATGGGGGTGGTGAGCGTGGCCAGTCCCCTCTTCACGGACGACATACACAAAGCGCAGGTCGGCGACTGTGTCGCCCAGGAGTATCCCGTGCGCGACAACAAGCTCGACGTTCAGAATGTGAAATGGTTCAAGATGCCGTGCGCGCTCATGAAAGTGCGCTCGTCCTTCGGCGCTGAGAACGACCCCGACGGTTACTACAAGGTGCTCTACCGCGACCCCTCCGGCGAGTGCTCCCGATACGTCAAGAACTGGTCCGACACTGACCACAGGCAGACGAACTGGGGCGAGATGTCCTTGTGCATGAGGAAACTCTGAAGAAGAGGGACCTCGAACGGCATCATCACCGACCACCCGAACCGCATCCGGCAGATCATGACCGACCGCGGCGGCCTGCTTCTTCTGGAGCGCGCTATGGGAGTCCCGCCGGCAGATGGCACGTGTGCTGGAACTCCTCCACACACCGCAGTGACCATCACCGGCCATCGCGGCCACGCTGCTCGCCCGGTGGGCGATCGGCGACTCCCGGCACGTCGGGCTCAGCCAGCCGCATCGTCGCCGTCAGCTGGAAGCCAAATTCCACGGACCTGCGGTTCCTGGCCGAGCTCATGGAGAAGGAACAGCGATCAGCGCTTTTGGGAGTGAGGCCATCGGGCAGCCCAGTCGCTATCCAAGCGACACAATTCTTTGTTCGCACGTGCACTCAGCACGGCACATCGTGATGAAGCATAGGTTAACGGCAAGTGACGTGACACTGCCATGATCCGTCCGAATGCGGCCAGTGTTACAGCTTGCTTGATTTGCACATTAAGGACACCCTTGGCAATTAACTCCCGAACGGGCTGATTGCGGCACCGCAGGCGCTCATTATTAAGCGCTTCACGCGGCCAGCGCATCGGATGGCGAAAGCTCGTCCCTCTAGAGAAGGAGTCCCTTCATGAATCGACGCAAGCGGATGACAGGTTCGCTGATCACCTCTGCGCTCGCTGCGGCAGGCCTCGTGACGGCGGCCGCTACGCCCGCGTTCGCGGCAAGCCACCTGACGATCGGCGTCAACGGCTCCACCGGGGCATACCTCGGCTATGGCAACTGGAACTCGGCTGGCGGCGCGTTTGGAAATGGCACGATAGCGGTCTGCGACCATTTCGAGGACGGCGATAACGGGATAATCGCAGGACTTTACCGGAATAATGGCGCCACGTTGGTCAACCTTGTCAGCGTCAGAGGTGAGAACCGCTGCAATACCAACAGCGTCAAGGCCGATGGTGGCCCCCGGCATGGCGAATTGATCACGTTCAAGGTTTGCTCGATAACTCCTGATGGAGTGTGGAAGAACTGCAGGTCAGAGAACGGATACAATACGTGAACTTCCTGCGGGCGGCGGAATGGGCGGTCGCGCCAAGTAATGGAACCGCCAGGCGAACTTTCTGGGACCGCCGTAGTACTCGCCGAAAATCGGGCGGATATGACTGACCAGCGGTGATTCGGTGGTCCGGGCCGCAGGACCGCCCAGAACGCCAAACCGTGCGCGAGCTCGGCGAGGGCGGCAGGGCTCTTGTGGCCCCGCACGTCATGCGGTCAGCAATCCACTGCAAGCTTCACGAGCACCCAGGGCCTGGAGCCTGGTACTCGCCGCGCTGGAGCAAGGGGCGATCTCGGACCGGTCCACCCGGCCGAAACCATGTGACCGACGGCCGTTAAGCGCTGCCTTCGAGAAGCGTCGCAGGTTGCGATAGCTGACAGGCGCCCCCTTCTGGGCCTGCCGCCGGACCAGCGGCACGAGGGATACGCCGATGAGCCGGGTGACGCCCTCTCCCGGTATCCAGCGTGCGTGCCACGTCTGCACGAGTTTGCGCGGCGGGTCCACCTCGATGATCTCCCCGTCGACGGCCACGTCCGGGGAGCCCATCGCCTTCATCTCCTCGGACGCGAACGCCCGGTGGGCGTCACATATCAACCACGGGCGGCTCGAGAAGGCACTGGCGATGCGAAACCGACCGCGAACTGTGATCTACATCACTCCACTTATTTTGGCTGCGGCGACGGATATCTCTCCGGCGGCCGGTCTTGATACGGACCGAACCCGACCACCACTCCGGAGTGTTCAATGTCCGATCCCTTCCAGACCGCCGTCGTCACCGGTGCCGGCCGCGGTTTCGGGCGCGCGATCGCCGCCGCGCTCGTCACCACGGGTACCGGCGTCGTCGGCATCGCCCGCGACGAGCAGAACCTGCTCGCCGTACGCGACGAACTCGGCGCGGGCTTCACACCCGTCGCCGCCGATGCCACGGGCGAAGCGCTCGCGCACGACGTGATCCGCGAACACCGTCCGAGCCTGCTCGTCCTCAACGCCGGGGCCACGCCGCACATGGCGCCCGTACACGAGCAGACCTGGGAGACCTTCAGCCGCAACTGGCACGCCGACACCCGGCACGTCTTCGCCTGGACCCGGGCGGCGCTGCGGGAACCGCTGGCGCCGGGCAGCGTGGTCGTCGCGATGTCCAGCGGAGCCGTCCTGGGCGGATCCCCGCTCAGCGGCGGATACGCCAGCGCCAAGGCCGCCATTCGGTACATACGTGGGTACGCGGCCGACGAATCGAAGCGGGCCGGGCTGGGCATCCGGTTCGTCACGCTGCTTCCGCAACTGACCCCGGCCGGCGGCGTCGGCTCGGTCGGGGTCGCGGGCTACGCCGCGCGCCAGGGCGTCGATCGGGACACCTTCGTCGAAGGCATGCAGCCGATCCTCACCCCGGAGCAGGTCGCCAAGGCGGTCATGGAAGTCGCCGCCGACCCCGGCAGCGCTCCAAAGTACCAGGTCAGCGCCGCCGGGCTGAATGCGATCAGCTGAGCCGCCGCCTACAGTGAACCTCACCGCATCCCCGGGAGAAGCCGCGATGCCGTCGGACGCCGAGTTCGCCGCACTGGCCGAGCCGTTCCGGCCGGAACTGCTCGCGCACTGCTACCGGATGCTCGGCTCGATCCATGACGCCGAGGACCTGGTACAGGAGACCTACCTGCGAGCCTGGCGCGCGTTCGGCCGCTTCGAAGGCCGCTCCTCGGTGCGGCGGTGGCTGTACAAAATCGCCACCATGGCCTGCCTGACGGCGCTGGAGACCCGCTCCCGGCGGCCGCTTCCGTCGGGTGTGGGTGCGCCTTCGGACGATCACCGGGTGGCCATGGCTCCCCGCGAGCCGTCGGTGGCGTGGCTCCAACCGGCGCCTGACGCGCTGTTCGGCTCCGACGATCCGGCGGCGATCGTCGCCGGGCGGACTGGAGTGCGGCTCGCCTTCATCGCCGCACTCCAGTTCCTGCCCGCCCGGCAGCGGGCCGTACTGACGTTGCGCGACGTACTGGCGTTCCGGACGGCCGAGGTCGCCGAGATGCTGGACACGACGACCGCCGCCGTCGACAGCGCGCTTCGTCGCGCCCGGGCCCATCTGGCCGAGGCCGGACCGGTCGAGGACGACCTGGCCGAGCCGGACGAGGAAACCGAGCGAATCCTCCTCGACGCCTACGTCGACGCGTTCACCCGGGCCGACCCCGATGCGCTGGTGAAGCTGCTGCGGGCGGACGTCGAGCTGGAGATGCCGCCGATCCCGACCTGGTTCACCGGCCGGCCGGCCGTCGTCGGGTTCCTGGCCGGCCGGGTACTGCGCCGGGACTTCTGGCGGATGGTGCCCACCCGCGCCAACGGCCAGGCCGCCCTCCTCGCATACGAGCGCGCGGGCGATGGCCGGTACGAGGCGCACGGCGTCCAGGTCCTGACCCTGCAAGGGCCCCGGATCAGCCGCATCACGGCGTTCAACGACCCGAGTCTGGTGCCGCCCTTCGTTCTCGCGCCCGCGCTGCGCCCTGAACCGGCGGCCACCGCGCCCCGGTCGGCCCACGATGGCCACGGCATCAGCCCGTTCATGTCATCGCACTGAGCCTTTTCGCCGAGGGCGGTCCAGGGGTGGGCGGTCAACTGCACCGGCGTCGTCTCAAACGGAGTGTTATTAAGCTCCAGCCCCATGATCCCCCCGGATGTCCGCGAGCCGCTTGTCCTGCGGTCGTCTCGTAAGGGGGCGGTCCTGTACATCTTGCTGGTCGCATCCGTGTGGTGCTTCATCGCCACCTTGCTTTGGAGCACCGAGAGCGGGATGTGGCTGTTGCCCTTCCTGACGATGGTGCTCAGCCACAGCACATTGCTCTTTCCTGTCGTGTTCGCCGTTCGCGGCGGCGACACGGTGGTGGACGCGCACGGGGTGACCAGGCGGCGCGGTCGCCTCAACGTCCATGTCCCCTGGGATCAGGTCGCCCGCATCTCCTTCAAGGCGGGTGCGATCGGCATTGGCCACCAACTCGTCCTCTTCAGGCGTTCGGGACGTCCGGTCCTCCTTGCCGCCCCGCCGGCGAGTGTGTTCACGACCAAGCGGGAATTGGTCGCACGGCTCGAGCCGATCTATGCGCGGGCCGGGCTGCACCGCCCCCGGGTAGCCGTTCGACCGGTCGCGTCGGGAAGCCGGATGGCCATGGTCATCATGAACGGCATCAGTGTGTTGGTGCTTGGAGGCATCACCACGTGGGCGCTTTTCTTCACCAGCCCCTGGACTCAGGCATGGTGGCCCGGACGTGATGAGGCGTCCCTGCTGCCCGACGCCTGCTCGGTCATCGATCAGGGGACCATCGCCAGGCTGATACCGAAGGCCGAACGACCGGGCCACGACGATCCGGCCTCCTCGCCCGAAATCAGGTCGTGCGCCTGGGGCACTGACGCACCCCACCCGAGATGAGCGTCCGCCTCGAGTTGAACGAACGTTTCAGCGGCAGCGGCGGAGGTGCCTCGGAGCGGACTCACAGGTTCTTCCGCATTCGAGCCGACCACAGCTGTCCCTCGGCGATCTCAGGAGTCGGCGACGAGGCCTGCATAGGTACCCAACGGTGGCCGGACGGATCCACCCGAACCCAGGTGGTCGCCCGCAAAGGCAACGTCCTCGTCACCGTCTCCTACCGCGCCGCCCGCCCCGCAGACCAGATGTCGACGGAAACGAGCCGACTGGCACATGCCGTCATCGGCAGGATTCGCTTCGAGTAGCGATCCGTCGCAAGCGGCCGGATCAGACGAGGAGGTTCCCGCCGTCCACGGTGAGGACGGTGCCAGTGGCGAACGGCTCGGTCATCAGGAACACATACGCTCGGGCGATGTCCTCGACCTCGCCGACCCGCCCCACCGGGCTCGCGGCGCCGGCCTCGGCGTACATCCGCTCGCGCTCCTCTTCGCCCATTCCGGACCACAGCGGGGACCGTACGAAGCCAGGCGATACGACATTCACCCTGATGGGTGCGAGCTCGACGGCCAGCGCCTTGGTCAGCGCCTCCATGGCGCCGCAGACGCCCGCCGCGACCGCCCAGCCCGTGCCCGGCCGGTCTTTGGCGGTGCCGGTGGTGAGGGTGACCGAACCGTCCTTGCGCAGGTACGGCAGCGCGGCGCGCACCGCCCCCAGCGCACCGAAGCAACGTAGCTCGAAGAAGTTCCGCGCCGCATCCAGGTCAAGCGTGTCCAGCGGCATCAGCGCCAGCGGCTCACCGGCGGTGTAGACCAGGTGGCTGAACTCGCCGAGGTCGTCGAAGAGCCGGCCCACCGCGCGGGCGTCGGTGAGGTCGACGACGCGGCCATCGCAGCCGTCGGGTAGCCGGGTGAGTGCGTGGTCGACGCTGGCCCGCCGACTGGACGCGACCGTGAGCACGGCGCCCTGTCGCGCGGCCGCCTCCGCGGTGGCCAGCCCGATGCCCGAGGTGCCGCCGAGCACGACGACGCGTTGACCCTGCAGATCCATGATTCGACCCTTACGTACGAGGATTTCGAGACGTCTCCACGATGGACCGGTCCGGCGCCGCCGTCCAAGACCCTCTGCCACGCCTGTAATACCCTACGGGCATCAAAGTCGGGAGGAGGCGCTGGTGGACGTCGATCTGCGGAAGCTGCGTTACTTCGTCGCCGTGGCCGAGCGGCTACATTTCGGACGGGCGGCCGAGGCACTGCACATCGCGCAACCCGTGCTGTCCCGCCAGATCCGGGCGCTCGAGGAGGAGTTGAAGGTCCAGCTCTTCATACGCACCAGGCGGGCCACCGAACTCACCTCCGCGGGCGAACAACTGCTCGCCGACGCCCGCCCGCTGCTGGCCGCGGCCGAGGCACTGCGCCGCCGGGTCAGGCGCGCGGCACGCGGCGCCGACATCTTCACCGTCGGATTCATGCCTGGGCTGATCGTCACTTCAGCGGTCCGGACGCTGCGCGAACGTCACCCCGGGCTGACCGTGGAGGTGGTGCGCACGACCTGGGACGACCAGATCGAGACCATCCACGACGGGCGGGTGGACATCGGCTACGTGCGCCTGCCGATCAACCAGCGCGGGCTGCGAGTCCGGCCGCTGACGAGCGAGCCGCGCGTCGCCGTGCTGCCCACCGGCCACCGTCTCGCGGGCAATGACACCATCGGCATCGCCGAACTCGCCGACGAGCACCTCCTCCAGGACCCCGATGCCGTTCCCGAATGGCGCGACATCGCCACCGAGCTGCGGCGACCGGGAAGGCGTCGCCCTGAGCTTCTCTTCCACGCCGTGGAAGAGAAGCTCGAACACGTCGCCGCGGGCCACGGCGTCATCGTCCTGCCGCTGTCGGTGGTGACCTTCTACACCCGGCCGGACGTCACGTACGTCCCGGTCACCGACATCCCGCCGAACCAGGTCTGCCTGGCCTGGGACAGCACTCGTCGGAACCCGCTGATCGAGGAATTCGCCGCCATCGCGACGGATCTCCAAGGAGGGCGGCCCGTCACCGGCTCTGACCCCACGTCGCATCGAATTCGCTGAGCCAGGCATGAGACCCAGCCGCCACATCATTTACAGGAAGCCTTGACGACGGCCTCCGGACGCGGCAGGCGATCCGCCGTACCCGGAGGCCGTGGGCGTTCCTCGTCGCGGTTGAGGTCAGCGCCGGGTCGGGAAGGTGACGCCGGTGAGCGTGAACTCGTTGTTGGGCTCTGTCCTGTAGGCCGGGCATTCACCGGTCTTCTCACACCATGGTGAGAAGGTCTTGACCTCGATGGTCCCGGCTTTGGTGTCGAACCGCATGAGCCGCAGATAGCTGTTGTCGTTGACCTGCGGAATGCTGTACGTCTGGTAGTCGGCCTGGATCCCGTAGACGCTGTTGCCGTGGTCGCCGTGGTCGATACGGGTGCCGGCCGCGGTGTAGTGGCCGGAGAAGACGAACTGGATGTTCTTGTGCTTGCGCGCCAGGTCGTTCCAGATCCGCTCGCCGATCGCCGACCGGTTCACCCCGGACTGATACTCGTGGGTGTTGATCATCACCTGGTGGTGGGGGTGGCGAGCGATGACCCTGTTCGCCCAGTCGAGTTCATCCGCGGTCGGGTCGAACTTGAGCGAGACCACGAGCCACTTGACGTCCCCGGCACGGAGCTCGAAGTAAGTGTTGTCCATGCTTCCCCGCGGATAGCCGCCACCGAACGAGGGCCAGTGCTCGAACATCCGGCGCGGGAAGTAGGTGTTGAACATGTCCGTACTGCGGTCGGTCGCTATTCCGCTCCACGGATTGCAGGTGGCCGCCGGCGTGCAGGCCCACGCGTCGAAGTCGTGGTTGCCGAGGGCGATCGCGTAGGGGACCTTGCGGTTGAGCGGGTACATCGCCCGCGCCGCGCGCTCCCAGTCCGAGACTCTCGACGGCCATTCGACGACGTCTCCGACGTGCACCACGAACGGGATGTCGGCCGACTTCCGGTTGTCCAGGATCCATTGGGTCTGAGCCTCGAACAGCTCGGGCTTGTTCTGCACCGCGAGCTGGGTGTCGGGCAGGACCACCAGGGTGAAGTCGCCCTTCGCCGAACCGTGCCCCCCGCCGGCCGAGGCCGGCGACGGCGCCGTCAGCACGCCGACCACCACGGCCAGTGCGAAGCCGAGACTTACGAACCTTCGCAACATCGAGTTCCTCTCGAGAGACGGTTTCCCGAGGAGGATTTCCAGGGAGACCGACGCACTCGCCAACCCGGCGCGAACTGCATGGGAAGACCCCATGTCCCTGGCCGTGAGCTGTAGTGGGGTTGCTCATGAGCGTGTCTCGACCAGATTCCTGGACCGGGCATCCGCCCCAGCCGCAGGACGGACACGACCGGTGACGATGCCTGGCCGGCCGCTATGGACGTGGGCGGCGATCGCGCACTACGCCACGGGGCCGATGTCGCCTTGGAGGGTGCTCCGGGTGATCGGGGGCCGGTCCCAGAGGGCGAGGAGTTCGTTGGCGATGTCCACGATCGGAAGGGGGTGCCGGTTGCCGTGCACCTCGATGGCGGCTGCGGAGAGGCTGCGCGGGACGGCCCCGGCGTCGAGGAGAACGCGCCATTCCTGCGGTCCGAGTTCCAGGAACTCCAGCCCGGTCAGCTTGGCGATCTCGAGCGGATCGGCGAGCGTGCCGGGGTAGGCGGTGAGGGTCCGTAGCCGGGGAAGCCCGTTTACGGGGGCGAGGCTCAGCGGATCTCCCTCCAAGACGCCGATGCTCAGCACCTCCAACTCAGGGTGGGCGGCGGCCTGGATGCTCGGCAGGCTCGCTCTGTTGACCCTGGCCACGACCGGCGTCTCGTCGCTGCGAAGGTCGGGGTCCAGGTCCTCGCGCCGCTTCACCACCAGGTCGGTGAGGAAGTCGGCGAGCAGGTAGGCGCCGATGCTCTGCTCGTGGCTGAGCATGATGATCTGCCCCAGGTGTCCACGCGGACCCGGTGTCAGATCGACCGCGATCCGGTCACCGCCGCCGTTGTCGCCGAAGGCGATCCAGCCGGGTGAGCCGACCACCCCCTGCACCGCTGCTCCGCCCGGTCGGCCCCATCTCCGCGGCGAACGAGATGTCGTCGAGCCCGGCGTCCGTGAGCGCGTTCCGCACCCGCTCGACCGCGTCGTGCTCGTCCTGCACGTCCTCGACCTGGAGAGCTCGGCCGGGCGGAGGGAACCGCGGCGGCAGTGGCAGGCTCGCCGAGAGATAGCCGATCCGTCCCGCCACGTGGCCACCCGGGGCGGCGAGGCTCTCCGCGTTGCTCGCCCGCAGGACCCGCAGTAGCGGCTCCCAGGTCTCGAAGTCTTGCAGCGACGGCAACGGCGGCCTCCGGTCTTCCCAACGTTGGTGATAGCGGATCAAGCGTCGCCGTGCACCTACTGCATGCTCAGCTGGTGCGAGTGGTCGAACGAGATCGGGCAGGTGAAGATCCACAGTGAGTAACCGCGGCCGATGATGACCTCGGTAGGAGTCGATCGGCTCGGATGCTCGTGGAACTCGCTCTCGGATCCGGCGTCCTCGATGGGCCGCCAGCTCTCCGTCCCGTCCCATTCGCTGCTGTCGATCCTCAGCAGCAGTTCCATGTCGGCCCCGCAGTCACAGACCATCGGCATCGGGTCGGTGAGGTTCCAGTTGGCGTAGCCGCCGACCTTCCAGCCATTGGCGATCGACAACTCGTAGAAGTACTCGTTGCCAGTGGCGTCCTCCCACGCCCGGATCCGCTCTCTCAGATCATCCGGAAGAAAGTCATCGTAGGGATACTCGACGACCTGCTCGGGATGCAGGACGCAAGGGTTGGGGAGGTACTCGTACTCCATCACCTCAGGCTCGGGCTGCTCGGCGAGGACGTCGGTCACCTCGGCCGAACGGCGCCAGCGCAGCTCCAGGGCGGGGCAGTAGAGGTCGTCGTGGTCGCGCGGGCACCAGAGGATCTGGAGGACATCGGCCCCAGGCGGACCGACCAGGTCAGGTACGTCTCGGAGGTAGAGCTGGGCGACGGCGAGCATGGTGGTCGGGGTATCGGGGTCGGCGGTCTCGCCATCGAGGCGGCGGAGTTCGTCATGTTCCTCGGACCTGAAGTCGGACCTCTCCCCCTTGCGTGTCCGCCCCCAGGCCGCCGAAAGAATGCGTCTGCGGCGCCGTTCCGCGTCCAAGCGGCGAAAATTGCCCCCGTTGTCGTGCGGCTCGGTGCACACCGGCCATGGCTCGCTCGAAGGCCAGAGAAGAGGTGCGCCGACCGAGCTGTCATGTACGCCGGGCGTCCCGGGCCGCGGATGAAGGCGCGTGGCCGTACGGGCGAACGGCGCGATCTCGGGAAACACGGCCGCGATGTCCACCGGGCGCGGCGGGGTCGTACGGGTCATGCCAGAGAACCTAACGAACCCCTCCGTCAGAACGACCCGCCACATCCTCATCGCAGACGACGTCCATATACTCGGCTGGGTGTTTACGGCCCGAGGGGCCGCATGGGCGGACGCGGCATTGTTCGCCGCCCGGCTCATCGAATCAGGGCATTCCCCGGCCAAGGCTGAACGGCTCGTTTCGGAGCTGCCCGGCTGGTGGGCCGCACCCACCGGCGCCGTTACCGGCCTCATCGCGATCAGGACACACTTCGCCGAATACCTGGCTCAGAATGGGCCGATCCGTCTGCGAATAAGACGTAGGCGGAACGTTAATGCAGGTCAGACATGGCTGAGGTATCGAGCCGGTTAGCCTTTGGTCTACGGCTCAGCTCCACTACTTCGACGAGAAACCGCTGTTCGTCCGCGCCCGCCTCACGTCAGGGTGACTTCGCCGTGCTGCTCTCGGTGCCCGACTCGGCCGCCATGGGACATCTCGTCCCCTGCCGCCCATCGCCTGGAACCGGTCGCAAGTGCATGGCAAGTGGGCGGCAAGAGGGCTCGGCGAGGCTCGGTCTCCTGCAACGTCAGTCTTCGCATGGGGGAACCGATGTCTCGTCTGCTGTACCGACTGGGGAGTGCCGCCGCGCGGCACCCCTGGCGGGTCATCTCGGTGTGGGTCGTGCTCATGGCGGTGATGGCGGCCATGGCCGGCACGGTCGGTGGGACGACGCACGACAACTACAACCTGCCGGGCACCGGCTCACAGCACGCCATCGACCTGCTCCGAGACCGCTTTCCGGCGCTCGCCGGAGCGGACGCCCGGGTGGTCGTCCACGCCGGTTCCGGAAAGATCGGCCAGGCCGACCTCAAGACCGCGGGCGACCGGCTGGCCCGGCTGCGACATGTGAGCACGGTCTCCCCGGCACAGCCCAGCGCCGACGGCGCCACCGCACTGATCACCGTGCAGTACGACCTCCCGGTCACCGAACTCGAGCCAGGGCCAACCCTGGACGATCTGCGTGCGGCCACCGACGGCCTGAAGAGGTCCGGGCATGAGGTCGATTTCGGCGGCGAGGTGCCGGAGAACGTCACCGCCCCCGGCGGCACGGCCGAGGCCGTCGGAGTCGTCGCCGCGCTGATCATCTTGTTCCTCGTGTTCGGCTCGATCGTGGCGGCCGGGCTGCCGCTCGCCGTCGCGCTGGCCGGGCTCGGCGTCGGGGTCTCCGGGATCACGCTGCTCGCCGCTTTCACGGACGTGGCCACCACCGCGCCGACCATCGCCATGATGACCGGGCTCGGCGTCGGCATCGACTACGCGCTGTTCATCCTGACCCGGCACCGCGAGGGGCTGGCGGAGGGCCTCGACGTACCCGAGTCGGTGGGCCGCGCCATCGCCACCGCCGGCCAGTCCGTGATCTTCGCCGGGTGCACGGTGCTGCTCGCGCTGTGCGGGCTGGTGTTCTCGGGTCTGCCGATATTCATGACCATGGGCTTCGCCACCGGCATCGTGGTGGCGGCGACCGTGGCCGGGGCGGTCACCCTGCTGCCGGCCGTGCTGGGGCTGGCCGGCCGTCGGGTGCTGCGCCGTCGTGACCGGGAGCCCGGCGCCCGGGTCTCCACGGAGTCCCCCCGGGTCAGGCGCTGGGCGGAGCGGGTGGGCCGCCGTCCGTGGGCCTGGCTACTGGCCTCGCTGGTCCTGATGCTGACACTGGCGGCGCCCGCGCTCGGCATGCGCACCTGGCCCAGCGACGCGAGCAGTGAGCCGACGTCCAACACCGTGCGCCGCGCGTACGACCAGGTGGCCGAGGCGTACGGTCCCGGAGCCAACGGACCGCTGCTGGTCGCGGTCGACCTGAAGGAGACCGGCCAGGGGACGCTACCCGCGCTGCGCGACAGGCTCGCCGCGACCGAGGGAGTCGCCTCCGTCGCGCCGCCGCGGCTCTCGCCCGCCGGGGACGCGGCCGTGCTGGTGGTCACGCCGGAGTACGGACCGCAGGACGAGCGGGTGACCGGCCTGATCGAGCGGATCCGCGACGGCATGCTGCCGCCGGGGTCGGAGATCACCGGACTCACCGCCGCGTACGCGGACCTGACCGCCATCCTCCAGGGTCATCTGTGGCCGGTCATCCTGGTGGTCGTCGCCACGTCGTTCATCATGCTCATGATCGTCTTCCGCTCGCTGCTGGCACCGCTCAAGGCGGCGCTGATGAATCTGCTGTCGATCGGCGCCGCGTACGGTGTCCTGGTGGCGGTGTTCCAGTGGGGCTGGGGGACCCGACTGCTCGGGCTGCCGCACAGCGTGCCCGTGTCGAGCTTCATCGTGCTGCTGATGTTCACCATTCTGTTCGGCGTCTCCATGGACTACGAGGTGTTCCTGCTCTCACGGGTCCGGGAGGAATGGCTGCGGACCGGGGATCCGCGCGGCTCGGTCACGAGCGGCCTGGGCGTGACGGGCCGCGTGATCTCAAGCGCGGCGCTCATCATGGTCGCGGTCTTCCTCGGGTTCGCCCTGGACCCGAGCGTCGTGGTCAAGCAGATGGGCGTCGGCCTGGCCGTGGCGGTGGCGCTCGACGCCACCGTGGTACGCCTCGTACTGGTACCCGCGACGATGGCGCTGCTCGGCAGGGCCAACTGGTGGCTGCCCGGGCCCCTGGACCGCCTGCTTCCCGAGATCAAGCCGCACAGCGCCGATGACGACGCGGTGGCGGTGCCCGCCCGGGACAAGGCGTCGGCCGCCGTCTGAGGCGGGAGAGCCCTCTGCGTGTCATGGCGGTGAGGTGTTCGCCATGACACGCAGAGGGCCGGCCGGCCGTCCCGCCGATTCGGGATGGGCCGGAGGAGTGGAATCGTCCCGGTTACGCTGGCCGGGACATGGTGGCCACAGTGCGCGTGCTCGGCACCTTCGAGGTACGGCTCCACGGGGTCCCCGCCGACCTCGGTGGGCCTCGTCAGCGTTCGGTGCTGGCCCGTCTGGTCGCGGAACAGGGACGGATGGTGCCGGCCGATCGGCTCATCGAGGATCTGTGGCCGACCGAGGCGCCGCCCCGGGCACTGGCCGGAATCCAGTCGTTCGTCTCCCATCTGCGGCGCGCCCTCGAGCCCGACCGGCCGCCCCGTACGCCCGCCCAGGTGCTGGTCACCTCCCCGCCCGGATACGCGCTACGGCTGCCCGCCCACCACGTCGACGCCTGGCGGTTCGACGTGCTGCTGGACGAGGCGGGGGAACTGCTGGAGGCCGCCGATCCGACGGCCGCCCGGGAGCGGGCGGAGACCGCGCTGAAGGAGTGGCGCGGCCCCGCCTACGCCGAGTTCGCGGACCTGCCCTGGGCGGCGGCCGAGACGTCCCGGCTGGACGAGCGGCGCCGGATCGCCGTCGAGCGCCGTGCCGAGGCCATGCTGCGGCTGTCGGCGGCCGTCGAGGCGGTGCCGGACCTGGAGGCCCATGCCGCCGCCAATCCCCTGCGTGAGGACGCCTGGCGGCTGCTGGCCCTGGCGCTCTACCGGGCCGGCCGTCAGGGCGATGCGCTCGGCGCGCTGCGCCGGGTACGGGCGGCACTCGCCGAGGAGCTCGGGGTCGATCCCGGCCCGGCGTTGCGACGGCTGGAAGTGGGCATCCTCGCTCAGGCGCCCGAGCTGGACGCCCCGTCCGGCGACCGTGCCCTTGTGGCGCCATCGCCCCACCTGACGACGCCGCCCCACCTGACGACGCCGTCGCTCCGCCTGACGACGCCGTCGCTTCAGCCGGCGTCGGAGCCTCCGCAGACGGCGGAGGTCTTCTTCGGGCGGCGGAGCGAGCTGGCCCACCTGGCCGGCGCCGCGAGGAGCACGATGGCCGGCCGGTGTCGCGTCGTCCTCGTCGGCGGCGATGCGGGGGTCGGGAAGACCGCGCTCACCGAACGGCTGGCCCGGGATCTGGCGGACGGGGGCTGGACGGTCGGGTGGGGCCGCGTACCGGAGACCGGCGGCGCTCCCGCCGCCTGGCCCTGGGCCGAGCTGCTACGGGAGCTCTCCGCCTCGTTCCCGCCGGACGACGACCTCGCCGGAACGCTCGCCGCGCTGCTGGACGACGCCGGGACCGGCGCCGGTGACGGGGACATCGCCACGGCCAGGTTCCGGCTGCACCGTGCTCTGGGCGATTACCTCACCCGGCTCACGGACAGGGCACCGCTGCTGCTCGTACTCGACGATCTGCACTGGGCCGACGAGGAGACCCTCGCTCTTCTCGCAACGCTGCCGGGGCGGGTGCGCGCGCGGCCGGTTCTCGTCGTCGGAACGTTCCGGTCCTCCGAGGTCTCCGACCGGCTCGCCGACACGGTGGCCGCGCTCGCCCGGTCCGAACCGCTGCGCATCGAGCTCGGCGGTCTGGCCGCCGCCGAGGTGACCGCGCTGGTGCGCGCCACGTGCACCTCCCCGGTGGACGACGCCACCGCGGTCACCATCGCCGAGCGGACCGGCGGCAATCCGTTCTTCGCCCGGGAGACCGCCCGGCTGCTCGACTCGGAGGGTGCGCTGGCCGCCACCTCCGAAGTACCCGCGGGGGTGAGCGACGTCCTGCGGCGGAGGGTGGCCAGGCTGCCGGAGGCGGCGCAGAAGATCCTGCGGCTCGCCGCGGTGGTCGGCTTGGAGGCCGATCTCGGCGTGCTCATCGAGCTCTCCGGCGGCGACGAGGAAGGCGTGCTCGACGCGGTGGAGGCGGGGCTGGTCACCGGTCTGGTCACTGAGCCGGAGGCCGGCCGCGTGCGGTTCGCGCACGCGCTCGTGCGCGACACCCTGTACGCGGAGCTCTCCCGGGCGCGCCGGGGCCGGCTGCACGCGAGGGTGGCCCAGGTTCTGGAAGGAGAGCACCCGCAGGACATCGCCGCAATCGCCCACCACTACCTGGCGGCGGGCACTGCGCCGGACAGGGCCGTCCGCTACGCGAGCCTGGCGGCGACCGCGGCCGAGGCCCGCTTCGCCCACCGGGCCGCGGCGGTGCTGTGGGAACGGGCCGCCGACACCATGCGCGCGGCCGGAATCGGCGGGCTCCGGGACCGTCTCGAACTCGAGATCGCCGTGATCCGTGGTACCGCGCTGGCGGGTGACGTCATGCGTGCCCGGGACCGGCGGCGGGCGGCCATCGCGGCAGCCCGGCCCCTCGGTGATGTGGAGCTGCTCGCTCGGGTCATCGTCAGCTTCGACGTACCCATGCTCTGGACCAACCGCGAGTACGGAACCCTCGGCCACGACGTCGTCGAGGCCGCTGAGGAGGCGCTGGCCGGGCTGCCCGCCGACGCCGGCGAGCTGCGGGTCCGGCTGCTCACCACCCTGGCCATCGAGCTGGAGGGCGGGCAGACGGAGCGGGGCGACGAGGCGTCGCGAGAGGCGCTGGAGACGGCCCGGCGGATCGGCGACACCGAGCTGCTGGCGGTCGCCCTCAACGGGCGCTTCCTCAACGCCTTCCGGACCGCCGACGGGCTCGCCGAGCGGTGGCGCCTCGCCACGGAGTTGCTGGAGCTGGCCACCGCCCACGACCTCGGTCTCTACGCGGTCCTCGCCCACCTGCAGTTGCAGGAGACGGCCGTCGCGCGCCTGGACCTCGACGCGGCGACAGAGCACATGGAAGAAGGTCGCCGGCTGGCGGAACAGTACGACCTGCCGTTGCTGGCGCTGATCGGGAGCTGGCTCGACGGCGTGCGGAACGCCATTGCCGCCCGCTTCGACGAGGCCGAGCGCGCCTACGCGGAGGCCGGCGAGGCCATCGGCCGGACCGGCACCTGGGGCAGCGGGCCGGGCATGGCCCTCGTTGGGATCTTCTGCCTTCGCCTGGTCCAGGGCCGGGCCGGCGAGCTCGTCGAGGACGCCCGGTGGGGGTGGGAGCAGTGGCGCCATGTCAGCGTCGCCGCGGACATCTACGCGCTGGTGCTCATCGCCGCCGGGCGTACCGCCGAGGCGCGGGAGGTGGTGGCGAACGCCGGCCCTGTCCGGCTGGACTACTTCTACGACCTGGTGATGGCACTGCGCGGGATGCGCGCCATCGCGCTCGGCGACCGCACGCTGGCGGGCCAGGTGTACGAGGGACTGCTGCCGTACGAGGGGCAGATCGCAGGCGGCGCCACCGCTGCCGCCACGATCGGGCCGGTCGCCCACGTCCTCGGGGACCTCGCCGTGTTCCTGAACCGTCCCGCCGACGCCGCTGAGCACTACCGGCGGGCGGTCGCGTTGGCCGAGCGGC
This sequence comes from Actinomadura sp. HBU206391, assembly GCF_014323665.1. Classification (GTDB taxonomy): domain Bacteria; phylum Actinomycetota; class Actinomycetes; order Streptosporangiales; family Streptosporangiaceae; genus Actinomadura_C. Next base: position 83,268 of record NZ_JABVEB010000004.1, read on the forward strand.
TCGGCGCGCCACACTGGGTGGCCGCGGCCCGCGAATCCCTCGACGGCCTCGGCATGTCGGCCGCCTGAGCGGTGTGACCGCGATGAGCGGTCAGGTGACGGCGGGCGTACAACCCTCAGCGATAGGTCCAGGCCTGGCCGGTTCCGCAGTACTCCTCGACGGGGATGGGCTCATTTCAGCCAAGCCCACGCGCTATGCGGTGAGGGGCAGAAGGTACAGCCCCGTCGCGGTGGCCAAGAGCATGTCTCCGCCAGGGAGAATCGCGAGATCCCGCACCTCCGTGTCCAGTCGCGTGTGCAGTGTCACCCGGCCGGCAAGGGCGTCCCATACCGTGATGCCGCCCCTCTGCCCCGCCGAGGCGACCGCCGGACGTCCCCCGCACTCACCCACCGCGAGCGCTACGACATCACCAGTGGGAGGCAGGCGGCGGCCCATGGGCATCCCGGTGACCGCATCGAACAGCCGGACGACATGGGCGGGCTCCGCACAAGTGCCCTCGTCCTCGGTGGCGACGGCCAGGAGCCATTACGCGCCGGCCGTCCCGAGCGCGTACACCAGGTCGACGTCCAGACAGGGGACCTGGAACACTTCCCGCCCGAGAGCCACGTCATAGACGACGGCGAAGAAGAACTCCAAGGTCGACATCGTGAAGTCGTCCCAGCCCCACCCGGACGTGCCGAGCACGGCAAGGGGCTTCTGCTCAGGCCCTCCGGTGACGACCCGCTCGACCGGCCGCGAGTGATCGTTGGCAGCAGGAAAGAGCCGGTGCTCCCCGGCATCGAGATCCCACACCGAGGCACTCCCGTCGAGCCCACCTACGACGAGGAGGCGGCGCCCGTCGAGCATGCAGACTTCCAGGGAGGCGAGCCGCTCGGGTCGCTCGCCCATGGGCGTCCAGGCGGCGGGCCGGTCCCAGGGCGGTGCCCAGGTACGGCTACGGCCACCGCGCAGATCCAGCTCGAGTACGGCCGCGGACCCGTCGGCGGCGACGGAGGGAAACGATGTCCCGCTCGGCAGCGGTCCCCCGCACGGCCGAGGCAGCTCACCCCGAGTGGACCACACCCGTGCCCCGTCCTCGTACTCGACCAGCACGTAGGGATCAAAGGGGAACACCGTCAGCTCAGAACACGCGAGCGGATCGAGCAGCACAGGCGCACCCACTTGAATCCCCCTAACCCCAGGCCGCGATCGCCGCAGCCGTCCTGTTGCCGTGGGGGAACCCCGGCCGGGCTCTGACACAGCAGAGATCGCGTGGAACTCCGGTGCTCATCGTCTGCGTCATATTGCTATCCCACTCGTTGAACATCGACGTCACCGCTAACTACGCCGCGGACCGAGGTGGCCTTCGAGGATGGTCTGGGTGATCGGGGCGGTCCCACAGGGCGAGGAGTTCGTTGGCGATGGCCACGATCGGGAGCAGGTGCCCGGCGCCGCGACGGAGGCCGCCGAGAGGCTGCGCGGGACGGCTCCGGCGTCGAGGAGGACGCCCCATTCCTCCGGCCCAAGCTCAGGGAACCTCAGGCTGGTGAGCTCGGCGATGTCGAGCGGGTCGGCGATCGTGCCGAAGCAGGCGGTGAGGGTCCGTAGCCGGGGCAGCCCGGTGACGCGGACGAGGCTGAGCGGATTACAACGACAGCACCGCCCCGGTCCGGTTACCGGGGGCTGCAGAGTCCATCCGCCGATCCTCTCGGAGATCAGGCGTGCAGGCATACCAACCAAGGCACACGAGACCGATAACTGTCCGCGACAATCAGCTCGGGAGGTTTCGTCGCGATCTTCCCGTCAACTACGTTCCGTAGCCAGCGGGGTGACGCGTCAGCGAGAGCCGCATCCTTGGCCCTCCGGCAGATTCGCTCGCTAGCCGGGCACCATCGAGAGCTTGCGGGATGTATGTCGCGAGGGAAAGTCGAGAGGGCGGAACAGCAAAGGCGATCTGACCTGGCGGTTTAAGCAAGCACCGTCGCAGGCCCGAGGAGAACCGTTTCTAGCCGTTCTTAGAAAGGGTCCTCTATTTTGCGAAATCTGAAGGTGCTCGCGCGATACGCGTGCCATGCTTCGTAGCATGCAGCCCCACGAAGAGGGGATGCCTTATCGAGGAAGGAAATGTAGCGTGTTCATGCTAATGATCAGCCTGCCCTGGCCCCGGAGACGGGGCGCGCACGCGCGCCACCGCCTCCGGGTGCTCTGCGCCACCATCAAAATCGACATCAGATAGCCTAGACGCACAGCTCGCCGTGGGAAGCGGACGCACCCAACATCCCATGGCACTTAGAGGGAGTTCACGAGGCGAAGCCCGTGGACTCCCTCTTCGTATCTCAATAGTAAACCCAACGGGCGACAGACGGGACGGGGTTGAGGAACTAACTACAAGATAACTACGGCAAAGAAACCTAGAACCTCTGCATAGCCACACAATAAAATACTTGCGACCTACATTGCCAAGCCAAATCGCAGCGCCACCCGATTTAACGGCTCACAGAACAATGATCTCACAAGTAGTACACAGTGAAGCATTGAAAGAAATCTATAGCTCTAACTGGGTTATCTTAGAACCGCAAATTACCGCACAGCGGTAACCACTAACAGAATGCTCAATGCAACCGAAGTCGATACAGACCTCCAAGAGCGAAGAGTTACACTTAGTCGAAATATTAAGCAAACGCTCACCACATTTACTTGCAGCCAAACTGCCAGAAGCCATGACCGCGAACGGCCCATATCGATGCAGCGCAACTCTTGGGGCCAACAAGAATCTCCAGCGCCCGACTGTTCAGTAAATTCTTAAACAGTTATAAAGCGGACAAAGCAGCCCAAAGCTACGCGCCTGAGAGTGACACTGAGGTGCAAACTCACGGCGACTCATATGCCACCCCCAATCTGGGGGCAATCGCCTGAACGACGCTCTCATGGCCGACTGACGCTGAAGCCTGACCTTTGACAATTTTGATCATGGTCCAGGTCTACCCACTGAGCGCCTGAGGTCAGGTAGCTCAAGTTTGGCTCGTCACATAACGTGACAGCAATGTAGTCACTTAGCGTAAACGTTGTTGCGACCCAGCTCCAACCTTCGCGAGACAGTACTCGGCTACTCGATCAAGGGAGGCCCCTCAACCACTCGTGACTTTTGAGTCGTGGAAGACGGCGGCAGGGAGTTCGTGCTCAAGATCCCAGAGGAAGCGGATGGGGCGTTCGCCGTCATGCTCCTTGTAAGTCATAGGTCCTGCATAGACATACGGCGGCGCACCCCAGCCATCCTCCTTCTTGGACCTACGAAGGAAGAGGTGGATGGTGGAGCCGCGCTCAACGTGGTTGATGTAGCGCTGGGCCGTGGGCGTCGCCTCACGCAGCGTGCTCTGCGACTCCCACTGGAACAGTTCAGGAGTGATAGCCCGGTCGTGATACATCGTTGTCGGCTTGTAGCTGTCCTCTGACTTGTTGATGGTCACGAAGAACAGGTCGGCCTTGTGCTGTTCGACCCACTTCACGCCCTCACGCATGTTCGCCGGGCGGTCGACGCCGAAAGCAGCCAGGACCTCATTCTTGCTGTAGCGCGCATGTAGGTGGAGCGGGACAGGACTCGACTCGTCCCACGCCGGTGTCACACGGCGGATCCGCTCGTGGAGCACATCTGCGATCTCAATGAGTTCCTCGCGGCGTACAGGATCGGCCCACAGAGCATGCGACTTCTCCTCGATCGCACTGTTGGGCTCGTCCCCACCCCAGAGCGCCGCGTGAAGCATCGCGAACAGCCGGCTCTCACGCACTTGGCGAGGAGCCTGCGGACGGGGCATGCGCATGACTTCCTGAATGAAGGTCAGTCGCTCCAGGTCGTCGATGTGCAACATGCGTCCGTACGCCCTGCTGAGCTTCTCGTCTACCGGGCTCTTCGGTCGTCTCTCGTGTCCAGCGAGGCGACGGAGATCAACCCATCCCAGGCGACTGCCCTTGTAGAGATCTTCGAGCTCCAGCCCCGTCTCGGTGAGGAATTCGGGCAGTGAACAGTGGCCGAGCGAGCTCAGCTCTGCGCCCAAGCCCTTCCAGTTGATCCGCAATGCTTGGCGCACGTTCGCGAGCACCAGGCGGCTGACCTCGCGATCGAGATCAATATGGCATCCAGCCGGCAGGTACGGGAAGCCCTGCTCTATCTGCCGGCCGAGCTCGCGCCGACTTGTGCCGGTCAGCGCCCGGTAGCGCAGGTCGAAGCGGAAGCGCCGATCCTGGTTGCCGATGAAGTCCAGCACAGTCAGGCAGGCCTTGTCTTCGGCCAGCCGAAGCCCGCGGCCCAGCTGCTGAAGGAACACCGTCGCGCTGTCAGTCGGGCGGAGGAACAAAACCGTGTCGATCTCGGGTACGTCGACCCCCTCGTTGAAGAGGTCGACGGTGAAGACCGCGCTGATCTTCCGATCCCGCAAGTCCCCGAGAGCCTGTCGGCGATCAGCAGAATCGGGACTCGATGTTACGGCCCGGGCCGGGATCCCGGCTTTGTTGAAGCAGTGGGCCATGTACTCGGCATGCTCGATGCTCACGCAGAACCCGAGTGCGCGCATCCGTCTGACATCGCTGACCTTGTCCCGCACGGCCTCCAGGACTAGAGCGACTCTCTGATCGTTGCCGGTATAGAGGTTGCTCAACTCCTTCTGGTCGTAACCTTGCCCGCGCTTCCAGGTGATGCCCGAGAGATCTGTGCTGTCGTGCAGGCCGAAGTACTGGAAGGGGCAGAGCAAGTTACGCTCCAGCGCCTCCCACAGCCGAAGCTCTACCGCAATCCGATCGTCGAACCAGTGCTTGATGTCCTGTCCGTCAGCACGTTCCGGCGTAGCTGTAAGGCCGATCAGCACCTTGGGCTTGAGGTGGTTGAGCAAGCGAGCGTAGGTAGGGGCGGCCGCATGGTGGAACTCGTCGACGACGACAACGTCGAACCTCTCCGGGTCGAGGTTCTCAAGGTCCAGCTTGGCGAGCGACTGGACGGACCCGAAGACGTGTCTCCATTCCGTTGGCCGGCGGCCGTTGACGTACTCCTCGCCGAACGAACCGTCACGGAGCACCTGGCAAAAGGTGGCCCTGCTCTGCCGCAGGATCTCATCGCGATGCGCGATGAATAGCAATGAGTCGAAGCCGGCTTCGCGAAGCCGTCGGTAGTCGAGGGCCGCGACAACCGTCTTGCCGGTGCCGGTCGCCATGACGACGAGGTTGCGCCAATGGTCATGGACCTCGCGCTCGGCAGCGAGTTCGTCGAGGATCTCGCGTTGATAGCCGTACGCCCGGATATCGAAGGGGGCGATCAGCACGTCCCCGCCGACTACGGTTCCGCCGCCGCGTTCCTGGTCGAGCGCGCTTTCGAGCCGTCTTCCGTCCCGCTTGGGGTCGTAGTCCTCGAATTCCGGATCCGACCAGTACTCGTCGAAGGTCGCCGTGAAGGTGTCCAGCAGGTGCGGTTGCCCGGCGGCGGCCAGGCGTACGTTCCACTCAAGCCCATCGATCAACGCACTTTTTGACAGGTTGGATGAGCCCACGTAAGCCGTCGAGAGACCCGTGTGCCGGCGGAACAGCCATGCCTTCGCGTGCAACCGTGTCGTACGGGTCTCGTACGAGACTTTGACCTTGGCGCCCAGCTCGTGCAGCCGGTCTAGGGCCCTTCGCTCAGTGACACCGACATACGTGCTGGTGATCAGTCGAAGTTCGCCACCCCGGTTGATGAAGTCTGCGATCTCCTTCTCCAGCGTGCGCACGCCGTACCACTTGATGAAGGCGCACAGCAGATCCACGCGGTCTGCGGAGGCGAGCTCACGTGCCAACTCGTGACCGATCCGCGGCTGGCCACGACCGTTGACCAGCAATGCGCTGTCTGCGAGTGGAACCTCTGGGCGCTGCGGGAAGACCACCTCGCCCGTTGGTGCTCGGGTTTCGGCAATGGCCATGAGCACATCGCCCGTGTCTTTGAGCTGATCCTCAGGACCCACTGCGTCTGGAACCAGCTGTTCAATCGCCAAGGCGATGCTGTTCGCGATTTCCACCTGGCGCTTCAGAGCTCCTGAGTCCGAACCACCAACGGTCTTGAGCGCGCGACGGGTCAGGAGGTCAAGATGCCGGCTTAGAACCTCATGCGCGTCCGCACCATCGATCTGGCCAAGCTTGACAAGGTCGGTGTCGACCACGCTGAGGCGATGCTCCAACTCCTGGGTCACGGGGTGCTCGTAGAGCCCGGGCGCGAGGTCACTCATAGTGGGTCAACCTATGCCCGACCTCCGACAGATCGTGCAGCGAAGTTCCACATGTACCAGGGAGACCAGGTATTCAGATCTGTCGCGGGTCACTATGCCCGATTTATAACTTACGCACGTAGAGTCACGGCATGTCATGGAATCGGATCAGGGTCGATGAGGTCCTGAGCAGGGATGAAGTCCACGCTCGGTGCAGTGACTCGCAAGGGCAGGGCCGTGGACAGCGATATGGGGGCATCGCCACGCCGAAGGCAACGCCGGACATACTGCTGTTCGATACCTCCGCTGGCGACGAGCACGGCTACATCTACGACGGCCCTCACGAGGACGGCACGTATCACTACACGGGCGAGGGCCAGGACGGCGACCAGAAGTTCATCAAGGGCAACCTCAAAGTCCGGGACCATCGGCAGCTCGATCTGAGGCTTCAACTCTTCAAGGGCGTGAGTTCCGGCAAGCTGAGGTACTTGGGCGAGTACCGCCTTGATGAGCGACAGCCACACTATGAAGGCGAATCCACCGACAAGCATGGCGACCTGCGGAAGGTGATCGTTTTCCGTCTTCGAGGTGCTCGCTCGCCAGTCGAGCTCGATGAGCCGATGCCCGCTGGGCAGCTGCGGGTCGATGACATCGACCTGACGGACGAAGCGGAATCGGTCCTGGTGCACCAGCTGGGTGGGTCCAGAGAAGCCAAACTTCGCGAAGCCAGCCTCGTCAAGCGATACGTGGAGTGGTTGAAAAAGCAGGGTTGCGAAGTGACTCGCAAGAGAATCTCTCTGCCAACACCTGGATCCGCCCTGACCACAGACCTATATGACGAGACGAGGTCTGAGCTCATCGAAGCCAAGAGTTCAGCTGCTCGTCCTTACGTCCGACTTGCCCTCGGCCAGATCTTGGATTATTCCCGTTTCGTCAACTCAGCGAGACAGCGCGCCGTTCTCTTCCCGACGCGTCCGGTTGCTGATCTGGTCAGGCTGCTGCATAGCCACGGTGTTGTTTGCATCTACGAGGACGGAACTCCTGCCGGGCAGTTCCACCGAGAGGAGCCACCTCCAGCAAACGAGCAGACGTCGCCGTAGGTCACGTTCGCTCTAACGGCCCTACCTGCGCCAACGACACCAGTCAAAATGTGATGTCGAACCACGTCGTACGGCCCTCGTCTTCAAGTTGCGTACGCCAGGCATCGGCGAGTTCCTCCACGATGTGGAGGCCGTGGCCGCTTTCCGCGAAGCCGCTCCGCAGCGCCTGTGGCTCGGTGTCGGCGCCACCCTCATCGACCACATGGACACGCACTCGGTCCGCATGCACTTCCAGGGCAACCAGGACGTGGCCCCCTCTACCGGAGGCGGTGTGGATGATGCAATTGGTGACCAGTTCGCTGGCGCACAACTCAATCCGATGGATCTCCGGGTGGTCGGTCCCCAGCGCATCGCGCAGAAAGCGGCGAACCGCCGCCACCGAACCAGCGACGCCAGGAAAAATTTCTCGTGCGAGCCAGAGAGCGCCCACGTCGTGCTCAGTGCGGCCGACGTCAAACGCTGGTCCACGACTCACCCTGACGCCGCCAGTGTGGAAGGGATCCAAGATCCGATGCGCCGCTGCGATGTCCCATCGACCATGCGAGATGCTCCAAGCCACCCTGGTTGGCGGTGTCGTCTCGCGGGCGCAACGGCATGAGGCGCCACAACCACCGGGGACGCTAACTGCGCTACTGCTTGGCCGGAATTCGGTCTGGCAGCACCCGGCATCGCAGTTGGAAGCGGCGGACGGGCATACGCGGCAATGATCGCGTTGGCGAGTTGTTGAGGAGTCTCCGCCTCGATGAGCTGGTCGCCGACCAATGCCCAGTAGTGGCGAGTCGCCTGACCGAACCACAGGGTGACAGTGGGAAATTGCCTTCTAAGCAGGTGGAGTTCGTATGCCGGGTTCACACTCGGACCCTTTCGTCGGCTTGGCCAGGCTCTGCCCCTGGCCATTTTTTGAAGGTGGACAGTCGGGCGCCCGTGCAGCCAGCGGACCAGCGCTGTGCGGACACCCTGCCGCCAGTTCTCACCAGTGGCCGGCACGGCGGTGCGGGATACGACCTCCGGGGGCGTAAGGCCGAGATCTCCGCACTGCCGCGCCGGCCTGGAGTCGTACGACCTGGTACGTCTGCTCCGGCGACCACCAGGCCGTACGACGTCGTCCGGGCCTTCCCCTGCCCGAGACGTTGAAGCGGGCGCGCCGTCCGCGCCAGTCGGCGCGCCCACGATCATGTGCCACATCACGCCCATGGCTGCGGTCCGCCCTCGTCGGCGACGTCCGTCACAGGTCCACACAGTTGGAGCCGCCCCTGCTGGATCTGGTCGGCCAGGCCAGAGATCGCCTCTGGTGGGATCGCGTCGCCGAGCACCTCGGGTGGGTCAGTGAACAGTGGACCGAGATTTCCCCATGAAGGCGGCTGGGTAATTTCGTCCCACACCGCCGCGCTGCTGCCCGGGTCGATCCGGCACCGTGCTACCAAACCCTCGTAGACGTAGGCGGGCAGGGAAAAGCTGAACGCCACTCGATGAACCAGTCCGCGCGTGCCGATCGGAGCGATTCGCAGCGCTTCGCAAACGTGGGACAGGGCGCGAGCGTGTTCGTCGGTCACCCCAAGTGCTCCGGGTCCGCTAGAGACGCCGCGAGGCGCTATGAGGGTCCACAAGTACAGTCGCAGCGGCTCCCGCAGTTCACGTACCGGCACCGCGCCCACCTTTCGATGTCTGCTCTAAGCGACCTCTACAATCCGCTGTGTAGTCGACCCATGGCGATGACACCGCTAGACATCTACCGACATCTAGCCGTCACGGACATGCCTCAAGGTGTGTCCAGGTGGCACCATCGCCCGCATGAACGAGCGATTGCGCCGCTCAATGCTTCGCCGCGGTCTGGACGTCGGGTCTCTGGCCGAGTCCGCCCAGGTGAGTGTCAAGAGTGTGGAGCGGTGGATACGTGGAGACGTCGTTCCCTACCCCCGCACCCGCTACCGCATCTCGGCGATCTTGCAGGAGGACGAGACCTACCTGTGGCCCGGGTCAGTTGACAAGTCCTCTCTGACAGGAGCCGAGCTGGTCTCGACCTGGCCCCGCCGCAACGACGTACCTCAGCATCTGTGGACCGAGCTCCTGCGCCAAGCGGAGCGGAACGTCGACTACCTCGCGTACGCCGGTCTCTTCCTAACCGAGGAGCATCCGGATTGGATCCCGCTCCTCCGGGCTCGCGCGGAGGCCGGTGTTCGCGTACGGCTACTCATCGGCGATCCGCTCGGGCAGCAGTTGGTCTCCCGCGACACGGAGAAGCAAATCGGTGGTGGTGTCGCGGGGCGGGTCGCCGCCGTCCTGGCCTACTACAAGCCGTTGGCGGGCTTGGTCGCGATCCGGCTGCACGACACCCCGCTGTACAACTCCGTCTACCGATTCGACGACGAGATGATCGTGAACTCACACGTGTACGGCATCCTCGCCGCGTACACGCCGACCATGCACATCCGCCGGGTCGACGGCGCCTACTTCAGCACCTACCTGGAGTCGTTCGAGCGCGTATGGGCGTCCGCCCGCCCGCTGGACGGTGATGAGGCATGAGCCCCAAGAGGACCCGCCGCATCGACTACTGGCAGGATCCGAACGCTCCGAAGCCGACGAGCCGCAAGCCATCGGCGAGCGCGCTCGTACGGGATGAGGCCGGCCGTGTGCTGCTCCTCCGCCGCACCGACAACGACCTGTGGACCATCCCGACCGGCGGCCTAAAGAAGAACGAGACGATCCGTGAGTGCGGAGTCCGCGAGTGCAAGGAAGAGACCGGCGTCGACATCCAGATCACGGGCCTGGTCGGGGTGTTCACCACGCCGGAGCACGTCATTGAGTACCGCAAGGGCAAGAAGACGACCGAGGTGCGCCAACCGGTCAACGTCTGTTTGCACGCCCGCCCGACCGGCGGGCAGGCCGCCACAACCGATGAAGCGTCCGAGGTTCGCTGGGTAGCTCCGGCAGATCTCGGCTCCTACGAGATCCATCCAGCACTACGCCGCCGCATCGACCACGGCTTGAATAACGCAGAGCCACATGTCGACTGATAGCAAGGACAGCGATAAGCAGTTACCCAGCCGCCCGGACGGACAACACGGTATGCCACTCCCGTACCCCTGACGACGACGCGCCCTTGCCGCTCATCCTTACTGCAACTTAAAATATACTTTTCAGCACCGACACGGCAGAAACGGACATACTTTCCCCAGCAGACAATCGACATCATGCGGGGTCCGCCGTAGCCCTCCGGGCCCTTCGAAAGGCTGGATGCCATACATGGTGTACCTAATGACGATCGCATCGGACGAGCTAGACCGGATACAACCAGATCTCCTCGTTAAGCAACGGCTTACAAAGGCTTTCCCTAAGAGCATCCTGCGGCTCGCGGGTCCCGTGGACGCGGCGATCGCACTGGTCTTCAACTACGGATCTGCCGAAAATCTGACATACCGAAACCTCTCCTGGATCGGCGCTGTTACGCAGCGCGGCACTGTGGGAGCCCTTGATCGAAGCATCACCGTGGATCCACTCCGCAAGCTCCCTATCGAAGTCCCGTTCGACGGGGCTGGTGGCCTACTCGCCGCCATTCCAGACGAGTTGCAGAAAGAATTTTATACGCATGCCGCCTTTGATGGGGTCGGGGTGTGCGGCCGTAAGCTCTGGCGCGCGATCGAGAAGAAGCTGAGAGAGAGCCACCCTGAGTTGGCCAGGCTTCTCGACTGGTTGGGTGCCCTCGCGTCACCTCCGGTGTTCGACCCTAGTGACCCCGCAGACCGCGCATGGCAGGAACAGCAGGACGCTGCTGCTACGGTGACTCGGCTTGCAGGCCTGCCTTCTGCCGCCCTCGCGGCTTGGCTTAGGCCTGCGTCACGAGACGCGCCCTACCTCGCAGGACTCCATCCGGAGCCTGTCGAGGCCGGCTTGATTGATCATGATGTTCGTCAGGCAGCCACCGCATTCGGTATGACGAGTTCGTGGTTGCAGGGCGACAGCGCCCGATGCGACATTCACGTACTCCGTGATGAGAGTCATCGCGTCCTGGAGGTTATCAATGTCAACAACACTCGCGTTGAGGCCAGGCTCGGGACCGATCTAATCTACTACCACCAGCCGACCGAGAGTTTCGTTCTCCTACAGTACAAACGCCTCGACCGAAAGAAGTCCATCTATGTCAATAAACAACTACGGGGCCAGTTGAAGAAGCTCGAAGAGGTAGCCAGCAGGAGCAGACCCCCACGGAAGCCGAGCGATTGGCGAATGGGCTCCGACTCATGCTTTCTAAAACTGGCCTACTGGCCGCAAAAGTCAGAAGGAATTGCCCCCGGTAGCCTGTGTCCAGGAATTTATCTGCCGCTCTCCTACGTCCACATACTTCTGAGTGACGACTGCACACGCGGCTCTGGCAAGGACCCAAAGACACGTCTCCTGGGCTACCAACAGATCGAGCGTTACCTTGTTGGGTCTCAATTTGTGGAGTTGGTGAGACACGGTCTGGCTGGCACCGTAGGTACCACTGTCGAGCACCTGCGCGCCATTGTAGATCGCCGCGTCCAGGAGGGGAACAGCGTCATGGCCGTTGCGGAACGAGGGCCCGAGACGATTGCCGGCCGCCAACAGCGAGCCCGAGATCGGGGATCGAAGCCGCTGAGGTACAATCATGGCATCGTCCAAGACCCCTTGTTTTGACATGCCATAAATCAGGCCTCAACAACGCCGTTCCATCATTTAATACGACACCACGGTTGCGCATATGCCGGTGGGCATTGGAAATGCTTCACATCGGGCCGCCGACCTCATTTTCCACGACCGGACGCTTAGCCTGTACGGCCCAATAGTCCACATGGACCCCCGCAACGGGAAGCGGTCCTAGAACGACGGCCTGTTCAACCACTTCGCGTCTCAGGCCACGCAACTATGGAAGGCCGGGCGACAAGCAGCAATCTCCTCTCACAGGGAATCGAGCCGGCGGAGCAAGGTCTGATCACTCGGGAAATCCCGCCAGGCGTCCACGAGATGGCGGTGGATACGAGGCAGGTCGGCTGAGTCCAATTCGAGCTTGCGCGCGGTATCGCGGAGCAGAGGGATCTGCGCCGCGAACGTCTCCGGCGTCAGCGCGACGCGAGCAACGTGGTCCGCATAGACGATCTCTTGCCGGGTGTTCAGCATCGGGATCGGCAGCGTCCGGCGCAGTGGACCGGCCGGGACGTGTGTCCGTCCCTGGCGTCGGCGGCTCGGTGTCCATGGAGCCCATTGCTTGGTCGGCAGCTCTCCGATGGCGCCGACCTCGTCCAGCCAGCGGTGACCGGCCTGCCGGGCCCGGTCCAGGTATCGGAGCAGGATCTGCGCAGCAGCCTGAGCATCGTGGCTTGCGGTGTGCGCCTGTGCGATAGAGACGCCTTCTTCCGCCGCGCAGTACGCGAGTGCAAGGGACCTCTGCCCAGGGCTGAACCGTCTGGCGAGGTCGAGTGTGCAGAGGACGAGCAGGTCGTCCGGAGCGGCCCCGGTGCGGGCGAACTCGGTGGTCAGCATGGCCGAGTCGAACGTCGCGTTGTGCGCGACGAGAACCGCACCGTCGATCAGCTCGGCCAGGTCTCCGGCAATGTCGGAAAAGGTCGGGGCGCCTGCGAGGTCACCGGCGGTGAGCCCGTGGATATGCGTCGGTCCCGGTCCGGTGTCGTTGTACAGGACGGTCGTGTACGACCGCCGGAGGGTGCCGTCGGGGTCGAGCCGGAGGACCGCGACTTCGACGATCCGGTCGTGCAACGCGTCAAGCCCGGTGGTTTCGACGTCGATGACGGCGTAAGGAAGCGACCCGATCTCATGGCGCACCGGCTTGGTCAGCACCTGCACCGAGTGATGGGCGGGTGTCGTCCTCTCGGCGGCGGCGACGAGGTCCGGCAGCGCGGCCCATGTCGCCGGCACGTCGAGCTTGCGCGCCGCATAGGCGGTAGTGAGGAGTTCGTCGCCGAGGACGTCATCGTACTTCTCCAGGAACTTGTCGGGGACGAGGGCGGCGAGTTCCTCCGCCTCTGGAGCCGGGCCGGCCGCCAGGGCCGCCAGCAGGTCGAGCGCTTGCCGGGGCGCGGTATCGGACAGGATCAGAACGGCTCCCTCATGGCCTACCGAGACGTCCTGCTGGTGCAGGGCCAGCGCGAGCGTGCTCATGATCGTGTCTCCGCGCAGCGGGACGAGCAGGGTGTCATTGCCCCAGCCGACGACGGAGGTCTGGTGCAGGCTCAGGCGCCGGTAGGCGGTGCGGCCTTCGGTGAGCAGTTGCTGAGCTCCGGCGTCCAAATAGATCGGCATGTCCTCGGTCTCGTAGACCAGGCGCATCTCACTCCTGACCCGGTCGTGGACATCCGCTGCGCCGCCCGCGAAGGGCGGGGCGTTCCCGCCGCCGGCGGGGGTCAGCTCGATCACCTTGCCGCGCTGGTCAACGGTGACGATCTTCCACCGGCGACCAGCGAAGATCATCAGATCGCCCACCAGCAGCGGGTAGCCGATGGGCAGGGAGCCGAGAGTCCGTCCGCCGGTGACCAGGCGGTATTCCTCCGGTGAGGCGAACGCCGCGAAGAAGGTGTGGTGGTTCGCGATGCGCTCGCCCTCCTGGCCGTGCAGCAGGAGACCGTCTCGTTCCTGACGGAGCAGGTCGGCCGCACCGAGATCGCGCAGCAAGGTCTTGAAGAGCTGCTGGTCGACGTGCCGGAACGGGCCATGCACGCAGAGAACCTGGTACGCGTCCTGTGGCATGACGCCACCGTGCTGAGAGATCATCGACAGGATCTGCTGCACGAGCGTGGACAGGTGCAGACCGCCGGCCTCGGGTGGCTCGTACCAGCGACCCAGCAACAGGTTGACAACGGCGATGATCTGGACCAGCTGGGTGCGCAGTTCGTCCTGCGGTCTGGATTTGGACGTGACCTCGGGCTCGGTCACGTACATCCACAGGATCGCGGGATCGCCCCGGCGGCCCGCCCGGCCGAGGCGCTGCCGTTGCGCGGCGACCCCGGGCGGCGCTCCGATCTGTGCGACCGACTTGATCGAGCCGATGTCGATGCCCATCTCCAGGGTGGAGGTGCAGATGGCGGTCATCGGCAGCGAACTCTCCTTGAGGCGAGCCTCGGTGTCCTCCCGGATCTCCTTGGAGAGGCTGCCGTGATGCGGCACGAACTCGTTATTGTTGGAGCCGCGCAGGGTCGTGAACAGGTGATCGGCGACCGCGCGTTTGCCGCTCCCGGCGATGTTCTCGCCCTGCTCGTCAGCGGGCGCACGTTCCTGCCCGCGGCGAGGTGCTTCGTCCAGGTAACCCTTGACCTGGAGGCGGAGCTCCTGGGCATCGGACGATGAGCTGATGATGTGCACCTTCTCGCCGCCGCCCGGCCGGAGGAACTCAGCCGCCGACTTCATGTCGCCGAGCGTCGCCGACAACCCGATGCGCGGGATCGTGTGGCGTACGGCCAGTTCAAGCCTGTGCAGTAGAGACTGGAGCTGGGCGCCGCGTTCGGTGCCGATGAAGGAGTGCAGCTCATCGATGACGATGTGGCGGACGCCGCGGAACATGGTGGGCATGCGGGTGCCACGGTTGACGAACAGCGCCTCCAGCGACTCCGGCGTGATCAGCAGGATCCCTGAGGGCTGCCGGACGAGACGCGCCTTGCGGGACGCGTCGACGTCACCGTGCCATCGATGCACCGGGATCTCGAGTTGCTCGCACAGCTCTTCGAGCCTGCCGAACTGGTCGTTGATCAAGGCCTTCAGCGGGCCGATGTAGACCGCACCGAAACCGTTCGTAGCCTCGGCATCGGCGAGCGCGGAGCAGATCGGCAGGAACGCCGCCTCGGTCTTCCTCGTGGCCGCCGATCCGGGGCTCTCGGGCCTGGAGGCGCAGACCAAGGCCACAGGCTCACCGGCGGCCCGGGACGGCCGCACGCGCGCCGTTACCGCCCCGCTGTTCGTCGGAGTCCTCGCCGGGACCGTAGTGATCATGCTGGTTCTCGGGCCGCAGCTGGTCGGCGGCGTGGACAAGGGCCGCTCGGGCGCCCCGGCCCCCGCATCGGACCAAGGACCGGTGGACAGTGTCCCGGCCGCCTTCCACGGCACCTGGCGAGGGACGGCCGTCAACCAGCAGGGCGCGCGTTTCCCGGTCCAGGTCACCTTCCAAAGCGGGCGGACCACCGCGACCGTGCTCTACCCGCCGCCGACGGGCTGCAACGGCACGCTCACCCTGACCGAGGGCACCCAGAGCCGGCTCAGCATGGCCCTCCGGATCGGCCAGCCGTGCACCGACGGAGGAGCCGTCACCGTGACCCCGCAGGCCGACGGCTCACTCGACTATGCCTGGGCGAAGCAGGGCACCGGCCTCCGCTACCGGGCCACCCTCAACACCGGCTGACACACCGCCGCATGGGCTACTACGGCTGCGGCCATTTGTAAGGGTCTTCCACGATACCGCTCACCTCGAACGGCGCGCAGAATTCAGTCCTGTAGCGCGAGCGCACAGACCGCGTAACGGCAAAGGCGCGCCTCCCGCGGCGGCGACCGGAGTGGCCAGGTGGCCTTCGGCGTACCAAGGGGCAGGTTCCGTCCTCGTCGAAGGCGAGGTCTGTCCAGTCGATGGAGGAACGCACACATGGCCGAACACGAAGAACGCACCATGAAGCGTCGCAGCCGCGGCGCCTGGCGCTTGGTGGCAGCGCTGTCCCTGGCGTTCGGCGGCCTCGTGCTCCCGGCGGCGCCGGCCAATGCCGGCGGAAGCTGCAGCTTCGGTTGCTCAGAGACCCACAACATCTCTCCGTACGGCGTACTCGCAGGCCGGGACTGGTGTACGGACTCGATCTGCCCGGGAAGCCAGACCATGTCCATCTACACGGGTGGTAAGACGCCCCAGAACGAAGACTGGGACGGATTCCGCGTCGACGCCGGCTGGTGCTACACCGTGCAGTGGTGGGTCTATGGCCTACCCGCCGAAGACCTTGTCCACTACGACCAGCGAGGTAGGGGCTCCCGGTGGATCCAGGTCCACAACTACGAGACCGCCGTGGTGATCAGACAAAGCACCGGCGCCTGCCTTTGATGACCAGGCAGAGGGCTTCTGTGCTTGACGACTAGACCCGCTGCTTCGGCACCTTTCCGTCCTCGTCGAGCACACCTTCCACTTCGTGGTCGCGGGCGGCGTCTTGTGCCGCCGCCACGCTCGTTGTGATCCGTACGAACGAGGCCAGTTCCGGGGAGCGGCGGTCCGCGGCCCAGGCGATGAGCAGCCGCGTCGGTGCCGCGTCGATCACCGGTACGCAGGCGACGTCACGGCGGAGCAGGTGCCGCAGCGACGTCGGCAACAGGGCCGCCGCCCGCCCGAGTGCCACCAACTGCATCGCCTCCGACGGGTTGGCCGCCAGCCGCTCAGCGGGCAGGAGTTCGCCGTCGAGATCGGCGAGGCTCACCTGCGGCGCGGCGGCGAGCCGGTGGCCGACCGGCAGCGCGACGACCTGGTCTTCGACCAGTAGCACCTCGCTGTCGAGTCCGTCGAGGTCCGCCTGGTGCCCGTGCACGAACGCCACGTCGGCCGCCCCGCTGCGGAGCAGCCCCGGCTGCTCTCCGGCACCACAGGTGCGCACGTCGACCTCGACGGCGTCCGGCTCGTCGCGGAAGGACTGGAGGATCGCCGGCAGCAGTCCGGCGTCGCTGCCCGGTTTCATGACGAGCGTGAGACTCGACCTGGGCACGGCCGCCTTCCGCGTACGCGCCACCGCCGCGTCGATCGCCTCGAGCACCCGGCGCGCTTCCCGCAGCAGTTCCTCGCCCGCCGGGGTGAGCGACACCCGACGGCTGGTGCGTTCCAGCAGCACGACGCCGAGCCTGCGCTCCAGCCGGCTGATCGCCCGAGACAGCGGCGGCTGGGCGATGCCCAGGCGCTCGGCGGCACGTCCGAAGTGACACGTTTCGGCGACCGCGACGAAGTACGTCAGCTCCCGCGTCTCCAACCGATCCATACCTCCACGGTATGCGTGCCCGACCCGATCGGTGTTGGTCGCCGGCCCCGCCGATGGTGTGGTTTCCACATGACCACCATCGCACTCGTCACCGGCGCCAACCGGGGCATCGGCAACGCGATCGCCGAGCAACTCGCCGGCCTCGGCACGACCGTCCTCGTCGCCGGCCGCGACCTCGCCCGCTGCAGCGACGCCGCAGCGGCGATCGGCCCAGGTGCCCATCCGGTCCTGCTGGACGTCACCGTGCAGGCCACCGTCGACACCGCGGCCGACCTGGTACGTGAACGTTTCGGCCGCCTCGACATCCTGGTCAACAACGCCGGTATCAGCGGCCGGATCGGCGTCACGCCAAGCGCGGCCGACATCGATGACGTACATGCCGTCTTCGACACCAACGTATTCGGCGTCATCAAGGTCACCAACGCGATGCTTCCGCTGCTGCTGCGATCCCCGGCCGGCCGGGTCGTCAACGTCAGCAGCAGCGTCGGCTCGATGACCCGGATGAGCGACCCGGCCCACTACTTCGCGGCGCTGCCGGCCATGGCGTCGTACCCACCGGCGAAGTCGGCGCTCAACTCACTGACCGTGCAGTACGCCAAGGAGCTCCGAGCGCGCGGCATCCTCGTCAACGCCGCCGACCCGGGCGCCTGCGCCACTGACTTCACCCGACCGCTCGGCATCACCATCGACCGCACGGCCGACCAAGGCGCCGCCATCGCCGTACGCCTGGCGACGCTGCCCGCCGACGGGCCAACTGGCCGCCTGTTCAACGACGACGGCCCGATTCCCTGGTGAACAAGCAGAGCACCGGCGCCTGTCTGTGACCGAGGAAAGCGCCTCTGCTCGCCCGTTCTCTCGTGCGTCCGGCGGCGAACAACTGCATGATCACGGCGGTGAGGAGGGCCGGCGGCCGAGATGTCCCCAGCAGATCACGATATGCGTTGGAAGGTGACGCCCTCCTCGCGGAGCAGAATGCGCAGGCCCTCGTGGCTGATGTCGTCGACCACCCCCTCGGCGACCAGGAAGTCGGCCAGCTTGGCCAGGCTCCAACCCGTTCAGCCACCCGCACAGACTGGCCGCGGCACACCGTCTGGGCCGGCACCCAGACGGCGCATCATTCGCCTCATCGAACGCAGCGGACACCGTCGAAGCGCCACGGAAAAGATTGCATCTCGCGGGTGCTCTCTTGCTCCGTGGATGTGGAACCGGAGGAGGCCCCATCATCCCGGCTCAGAGGGCACCCGCGTCTTCATGTCCATGCCCCAGCGACTGCTCGGTGGATCGAGCTTTGTCCTGGAGCGGGTCGTTCCCGGATGCGGAGTTCAGCGGAAGCGCGGGTCGTTCCCCGCGCGGGTGTCGACGGTCAGGGACATCGCGCGGGCGATATCGCCCCAGGAGATGTAGGAGAAGTTCGTGGCGTCGCGGTCGGCGTCCACGTCGGGCCCGGTCTCGGGCTCGTCGTGCGAGACGAGGAGGCCCTGCCGGTAGTCGCCAACGGGACGGTTCGTCACGGCGAGCCCGTCGGAGCCGTTGATGTCGTCGACCCCGCCGACGCCCTTGACGCGGAAACTCCCCAACGCACGGTTCACGCCTTGGCGCTCGTAGACCGCGAACGTGTCGTCACCTTGGCTCGACACGAGCACGTACCCGGTCGAGCCGGGCCCGTAGTAGATGTCGACGCCCTCGGCGTCAGCGGTGAGCAGCTTGCCGCCATAGCCCTTGGCGTTCGGGTCGACCGGCCGGCACTCCTCGGTCTCGCTGTCGAAGACGTCGTGGATCCCGAAGTCCTTGACCCGGTCGAGGAGCTTCGGCCGGCTGCCCGAGCCGAGCGGCAGCTGCAGCCGCCACAGGCCGACGTCCTCCTGTGCGGCGTACAGTACGCCCGACGCCTGGTCCACCGCGACGCCCTCGAGTTGGGGCAGCACGCCCGGCTCCTCGCAGGGAACCCAGGTCGTCCCGTCCGGCAACGGGAAGGTGCCCGGCATGGTGAGCCGCCGGATGCCCGTGTAGCCGAGCTTGCCGCCGGTCTCGACGATCCGCGCGGTCGCGATGGTGGTCGCCCCCTCCTGGGTGACGACGGCGTACGTCTCGCCAGGCCGCGGCTGCCAGATGGCGAGGCCGTACGCGGTGTGCTCCTCGTCGACGGCCTCACGGTCGGGGTTGAAGAGGAAGCTCTGGTCGGCCGCGGTGACCTCGGTCAGCGGGGTACGCGCCGCCGTGCCGGCCGAGTCGATGACGAAGAAGCGGAGCTGGTCGTTGTAGCGGTCCGAGACGACGGCGACGTCGACCTTGCGACCCGCCAGGCTGACGCCGTACGCGATGTCGACGTTGTTGTAGCGACCCACTGCGGTGTCGACCCGCGGCGCCTCGGTGGCGGGCAGCGACTGGAGCTCGCGCGAGCCCCTGTCATAGACGCGGAGGCCGCCCTCCTTGGCCGTCACGATCACCAGCGACTTTCGGGAGTCCGCCGGGTGGACCCAGATGGCCGGGTCGTCACCGGACGCGTTCCCGCCGGCCTCGTCGTCGTACAGGATCGGGGTCTCGTTGTCCGTGGTCACGACCGCGGGCTGCCCGGTGGCGGCGCGGACGCCCGCGTGGGGTGGGGCGAGCAGCGCGGCGACGACTGCGCCCACAGTCACTGCGGCATTCAGTGTGTACTTCATGGCCGCAACCCTGTGGCACCAAGATTGCCGCCGATATGACCGGCGGTGGCCATAGGTAAAATCATGACCGAGAACGCCCGAATACCGCATCCTCGGCATCGCTGGACCGCGTCCGAGGCCCTCGGAGTCGATGGAGCCGTACCCCGACGGCTCCGTGTGACCTCTGCTTCGTCGTTCCGCAGAGCATGCTGGAAGTTCGCGGAGCGCCCACGCGTTCCCTCCCTGTATGAGGATCAGTGAAGCCTCGAGGGCAAGCGGCGCGAGTGCGAGGTCGTTGCGGTACTACGAGGCTGAAGGCTTGATCGTCCCTGGTCGTTGCGGCAATGGATACCGCGACTACTGCCGGTCCACCATCGACCGGGTCCTCGCCATTCGCTCGCTGCTGGAGTCCGGGCTGCCCGTGAGGCTGATCAGGGAAATCCTGCCCCACCTCACCGACCGACCGGACGCCGGCGCGAACCTGCTGTGCGCGGAGTTCCTTCACGAGGTGCAGAGCCATCGCGATCGGCTCGCTCAACGCATCGCCGTGCTCAGCGCCCAGCACGCGGCGCTCGACGCCTACCTGCGAGATGCTCGCCACACTGGTCGATGACCGCACTTGACCTTGACGCAAGTGTGAGACTCCTACCTTCCTGTGCATGGAGATCAATGACCAGCACCACACCGCTGAGCAGACGATGCGGGCACTGGTCCAGCGGTCGCACCGCGGGCCGAAGGATCTGATCCTCACAACCGGCCGACGCCGCCCCACCCCGGGTCCGGGCGAGTACCTGATCCGAGTCGGCGCTGCCGGGGTCAACTTCGCGGACGTCATGCAGGCGCACGGAATCTACGGAGGAGGACCCCAGGCCCCCTACGTGGCGGGCTTCGAAGCGGCGGGCGAAATCGTGAGCGTCGGCCTGGACGTCGAGAGCCCCTTCCAGGTCGGCACGCACGTGATCGGAGCCGGCCCAGGTGCCTTCGCGGAGTACATGGCGATGCCGGCCGCGGGTGCGCTTCCCGTCCCGACCGGCTGGAGGGACGCCGAAGCCCTCGGCCTGGTGCTGAACTGGGCGACCGCTCTGGCGGCGCTGAGGCCGCTGGGCGAAATCGAAACAGGCGACGTGGTGCTCATTCATGCCGCGGCAGGAGGAGTGGGTCAGGCCGCCGTCCGCCTGGCCCGGCACTACGGTGCGCGAGTGATCGCCACGGCGTCACCGGCCAAGCATGACACCGTCAGAGCGCTCGGCGTCGACGAGGTCCTGGACAGCACACGCCGCGATCTGGCCGAGGAGATCACTCGCCTGACCGGTGGTGTCGATCTCGTCCTCGAGTCCGTGGGACGCGCGACCTTCAACGTCAGCCTGTCGGTCACCAGGCCCTTCATCGGACGAGTCGTCGTGTTCGGTGCCGCTTCCGGCGACGCCGGCCTGACCACCCACGACCTGGTCTTCAACCACCAGGTGCAGGTCAAAGGCCTGCACATCGGTGCGCTGGCGGCCGCTGCGCCGTCGATCTACCGATCGTTGCTCGTCGAGATCGAAGCGCTCATCGCCGAAGGCGTGTACCCGCCCGGCGCCCCCCAGGCCCACCCCCTCGCCGAGGGGCCGGCGGTGCTCCAGGAACTCGAGGCGGGCAAGACCCGCGGCAAGCACGCACTCGATCCGTGGCGTTAGGAACAGTCGGTGGGTCTCCGCTTGGCAACCGCGACGACATCGGCGGCCTCGTTCTCTTCGAACCGCAGTACATGAACGAGTACCTCCGCCGCGAGGATCGCAATCTGACGCTCGGCAAGGCGGTCATCCCCCGAACTGTTGCGGCGGAGCGTGAAAGTGGTCGTCGTCGGGCGCCACCGGGACCGTCCCCGCAAGTACCTGCCCGACGGCAGAGCCGCCGGGATCCACACGCTGCCGGACGCCGCGAACCACCACCTGTTGGCCTACCCACTGCCCGCGAGCGGCGGGTACGCCGGCGCGCATCCCGTCGTGCGACATCGCTACTCGCGCCTCGTCGACGGACCGCACGACACCGCCCTGGACCAGATCCTCGGCTCCGGGGATCCGGCGACGGTCGAGCAGAAGACGGTCGACAACGAGCTCAAGATCGAGGAGACGATCGCCGGCTTCCGCCGGGCGGGACTGAACGACGACGCGATCATCCGGCGGGTGTTCTCCGCGGAGTACGAGCCCGACGCTCCAGGCGCGTACTACTCGCACAATCTGATCCTGGTCGGCGGGCAGACGTTCGACAACGCCTCCAGGCGGTACCGCGGCTTCTTCCACGACGCCCTGGCCGCCATCGGGTAGTCGCGTGCCGCCGAACCGGTCGTGATGCATCGCATCCTCAACGCCGATCCCTGAGACAGCGGTCCGCGTGCTCAAAACGCTGGTGCTACCAGTCAGCCGGGCAACCGCCGAGAGACCGGATCTTCCTGATCAGGGGACGAAAGGCGTGCCATTTCGTCGTCGGAAAGCCGCAGTGCGCCTGCGGCCACGTTCTGGGCGAGGTGGTCCGGGTTGCCGGTACCCGGGATGGCCAGCACATGTGGCCCCTGCTGCAGTGTCCAGGCCACTCGGACCTGGGCGGCCGTCGCGCCGCGTGCGCGTGCGACGGCAAGCACCCGTGCTCTCCTCGACCTGACCGCGCAGTTGCGCGGGTGTGGCCCACCACCACTCACCGGAGGGATCCCGGCCGGGCCAGACCTTGGTGGCGATGACCAGATCCTCGGGGTACGGCGCCAACGCTCTGTTGATGAGCTCGTTCGCCGAGCGCAGCGAGGAGAAGTAGAACGCGGCCGTGTCGATGTGATTGACGCCGAGTTCGACCGCGCGCCGGAGCACGCTGATCGACCGTTCGCGGTCGCTCGGCGTGCCGAGGTCGAAGGCGGCGCTACCCGTGAGGCGCATCGCGCCGAATCCGATGCGATTGACCGTCAGGTCACCGAGCTTCCAGGTACCCGCATCCGCCGCATTCCTGCTGAATGAGGTCATACCGAATCTCCTTGGCGAGAAGGGCGGATCTTAGGCGCACGCGACCGGCACCGGTCAGCACCGGAGCGGCCGGAGCGTGGAGTCCGCCTGCGGCTAGGCGGCTAGGGCGTGGTCGTTTGCGGTGTGGGCGGCACGAAGGCCGATCAGGTACCAGCATTGCGCATCGCCGTCGCGCCCGCTGTCATGGGCCATGAACCCGGCGGTCTGTGCGAGCTGCCGGCCCGCTCCCGCCGCACCGACTGACCCGGCCATGGTGCCGGGTCAGTGCCCGTTGTGATTCCTCCGGCGGCGCTGAGACAGTGGTTCGAGCGGGATCGGCCGCCCTCACCGGCGGTACGGGCCAAGCGGCCACCGGTGAGCCCGCCGCCCGCTGGTCGATGAAGAAGACCTATGGCCGCATGCCGGAGCATCGGCCCCAGGACAGTCGACCGCTCTCGAAGTAGACGGCCACGTTGGCGCCGCATGCGGGATCCATGAGGACCGACCCGTGCACGTCGTCGTCGACGGTCAGGACCGCACCGCCGATGATCTCCTGCATCTCGGTCGTCCATGTGTAGGGGGACATGGTCTCGTGGAGGTGCCCGGACATCTGCAACGAGGTGCCGGTGTCGCGTACCCGGGTGTCGGTCACCGGCAACGTCCAGCCGGCGCAGCCGACCATGGCGGAGAACTTGCCGAAGTCGCCGGTGAGGGGGTTGCGCTCGAGCCGCTGCCGCCAGGCCGACCACACGGAGGCGAAGTCGCGGAGGCCGGTGTCCTCGTTGCAGAACGTGGCCCGGTTCATGGTCTGGTTGAACTCTTCTGGCGCGTCCGGTGGGATCTCCACCGGGTTGCCGGTGTAGATCTGCTTGAGCGCGGGCGGGGCGGCAGAGCCTGGAGTGTCGCGCAGCTCGTACAGCTCGCGCAGTGCCGTGGCGGTCAGGGGCCAGTCAAGGCTGGTCTGGGCGCACAGCATGCCGATGGTGCCGCCTGTGACGGGGATGTCGAGATCGGTGAAGGTTCTGGGGTCGGCTTCGTAGTGGCGCCGCAGGGCCAGCAGCGTGTCCTGCACCGCCTCGCCGGAGGTGCCGAACCCGTACGTGGCATGGCGCTCAGCCATCCAGTCGGCCATGCGGCGGCAGTTCCGCTCGGTCGCCTCGGCACGGCCCTGCTCGAAGGCCAGGGTGCTGAAGCGGGGGATGGCGATGCTGTCCAGCCACATGCGGCCCACCGTGTGCGGGAACATGCTGCGGTAGACGGCACCCAGCCAGGTGCCCCAGGACAGGGCGAGGAAGTTGAGCTTGCGTTCGCCCAGCGCCGCCCTGATCCGGTCCATGTCCCTGGCGATGTTGGCCGTGGTGAGCTGACCGAGGAACTGCGGGTCGTGGCGTGAACAAGCCTGATTGCCCGCGACCTCCTGCTGGTAGATCTGCCTGGCCGCTTCTTCGGTCAGTGGGCCGGGCGCCGGCTTTCCGCCCGTACTTGCGCCCTTGCCCTCATCTGCGGGCGGGCAGTCGACCTTGTCGCTGTTACCTACGCCGCGCGGATCGAAGCCGATCAGGTCGTAGCGATGGTTGAGCCTGGCGTTCGCCGAGTTCATCATGACGTGGTCGATCGGCATCAGGTAACCGGCCCCGCCGGGGCCGCCGGAGTTCAGCGCCAAAGCACCGAGGCGGCGTGACGGGTCGGCGGCCTTGAGCCGGGTGACCGCGATGGTGATCTTCTTGTCACGAGGCCGGCGGTAGTCCAGCGGCACCTCCAGCGTGCCGCACTCGGTGCGGGCCAGAAGCCGCCGGAACTCCTGCGCCCGCTGCCCCTCGAGCCCTCGGCCGCGCAATACGGCGTCGGAATAGGACGGGCAGCCTTTCCACCGGATCGCCTGGGGTGGGGCAAGGTCGCGGGTCGCCGCCGATGCGGCGGTCGTCCCGGATGCCGCGAGGACGACGACGGCGCCCAGGCTGAGAAGGGATCGCATGTTGACCATGGGCCTACTCTCGGCTCACCAGGCCTCCACGCACATCCGCCCCCAGATCCCACTCGGGGGGTGAAAGGTCTGTCTGCGGTTGTACGAGGATGCGACTTTAGGCAGACGCGACAGGCCGGGCCTTATGGTGAACTGCCATGGTGGATGGCGTTGCAGGCGATCTGCGGACGTGGGCGGGCAGGGCCACGGTTCGAGACACCGGTCTGGCCTTGGCGCTGCTGGCGGCCTGTGTGGTGCTCAACGACCCGAATACCGCCGTGCGCAAGCACGCCGGAAGCGGCTTCGGTCCACCGTGGCCGGCGGAGCTGTGGATCTGGTGGGGGGCGACGCTCATCGCGGTACTGGGCACGGCGCTGCGGCACCGGTGGCCGCTGCCGCTGCTGGCGCTCTGTGCGGGGGCGGCCACCGTTCATCTGGCGCTGGCGCCACCCTTGACCATCGTCGACCTGGCGGCGCCGATCCTGCTCCACACGGTCGCGATCAGCCATCGCCGCACGGTGTCCGTGGTGGTGCTGGCGGGCCTGGGGGCGACGGTGGTGTGCTGGAGCGCCGCGGGCATGATGGGCACCTCCACGTCCATGACGACGGTGGAGGTCGCACCGACCGCGGCACCGGCCGAACCGATGACCGTGAGCGTTCAGCGAATGTCCAGGTCGGTACCGGCCAGCGCCCCGTTGGTCATCGTCTCCGTCTTGGTGGCGGCCTGGGCGACCGGATCGGGCGCGCGAAGCCGCGCCGCGTACCTGTCGCAGCTCCGCGCCCGGGCCGTGGCCCTGGAACGGGAACGCGACCAGCAGGCGGAGCTGGCGGTGGCCACCGAACGTTCCCGGATCAGCCGTGAGCTGCACGACGTCGTCGCGCACGGCCTGTCCGTGATCGTCATCCAGGCCCAAGGAGGTCACGCCGCGCTGGACAACCGGACGGGCGACGCCCGCCGCGCCCTGGAGGCGATCATCACCACCGGACGCGGCGCCCTGGCCGAAATGCGCCACGTGCTCACCTCGACCGGACAGATCAACCCGGCCCTTCACCCTCAACCGGGCCTGGCCCACCTACCCCAGCTGATCGACCAGGTGAACACGACAGCCATCCCCGTCACCCTGCGCGTGGAGGGCACCCCCACTCCATTGCCGCCCTCCACCGACCTGGCCGCCTACCGCATCGTCCAGGAAGCACTGACCAACACCATGAAACACGCCGGCGAACGAGCGCGTGCGCGCATCCTGGTGTCGTACGACGACAGCGGCGTGCGATTGGACATCAGCGACGACGGGAGCGGCTCCAATGGTGGCATCAGCGCCGGGCAGGGGCTACGTGGCATGCGCGAACGGGTCGGGCTGCTGGGCGGAGACCTCCACGCCGGACCCGGACCGCATGGGGGCTTCGTCGTGCACGCCCGGCTGCCGCTCGACGGGGCCGCCCGATGATCCGCGTCCTGCTCGCCGACGACCAGGCTCTCGTCAGGACCGGCTTCCGAATGATCCTCGAGAACGCGCCCGGCATGCAGGTCGTCGCCGAGGCCGCCGACGGGAGCACCGCAGTGGAAATGGTCGGGCAGTCCCGTCCTGACATCGTGCTCATGGACGTGCGCATGCCCGAACTCGACGGAATCGAGGCCACCCGCCGGATACGCCGGCAGCCGGAGGCACCGAGGGTGCTCATGCTCACGACCTTCGACCTCGACGAATATGTCTACGCCGCGCTCCGGGCCGGCGCCAGCGGATTCCTGCTGAAAGACACCCTTGCCGGCGACCTGCTTTCGGCGATACAAGCGGTGACGTGCGGGAATGCGATCGTGGCTCCGAGTGTGACCCGCCGACTCATCGAACGGTTCATCGGCACAGGCCGAGAAATTCCCCGCCACTGCGCGGCCGACCTCGAGGTCCTCACCGAGCGCGAACGCGAGGTGCTCCAGCTCATCGCCCGTGGCCTGTCCAACACCGAGATCGCCGCCCACCTGTTCCTCTCCGAAGGAACGGTCAAGACCCATGTCAGCCGCATCCTGTCCAAACTCGGCCTGCGAGACCGTGTCCAGGCCGTCGTTATGGCCTACGAGTGCGGTCTGGTCCATATCGGAGAGTCAAGCATTCACGTACAACCGACTTCTCCAAGGAGAAGTTGAGCACGTTGAACGTGAAGCATGTCGACTTATAAGTATTTTCCACGATGCGCTCACCTCGAATGGCACGCAGAATTCAGTCCTGGAGCGCGAGCGCCCGCGGCGCCGGCCGATGCCGGCGAGAGCCGCAGCTTCGGTTGCTCGGAGACCACAACAACCCTCCGTACGGCGTACTCGCAGGCCGGGACTGGTACACGGACACAATCTGCCCCGGAAGCCAGACTACGACCAGCGAGGTAAGGGCTCCGATGGATCCAGGTCCACAACTACGAGACCGCCGTGGTGAACAAGCAGAGTGCGGGCGGCCAATGCCCCCGGCAGCGGCGGCTAGGCGGCTAGGCAGTGTCCCGCGGATCATTTGACTGGGTCGCGGAGCCAGATGCGGATCGAGGCGACGTCGATGGTGCCCTGGTAGATGCGTTCTCTCTTGTCGTAGCGCGTGGTGACCGCGCGGGAGTTCTTAAGCTTGTTGAAGCAGCGTTCGACGGTGTTGCGTTCGGTGTAGCGGTCGCGGTCGAACGCTGGTGGCCGGCCTCCGGACGAGCCTTGTCTGCGCCGGTTGGCCTTCTGGTCCTCCTTGACCGGGATGACCGCCTGGATGCCGCGTCTGCGCAGATAGGCCCGGTTAGCGCAAGAGGAGTAGGCCTTATCGGCCATCACGGCACCGGGCCTGCGACGCGGACGTCCCAGACCACGGCGCGGAATACGAACAACCTCCATCAGCGGGATGAACCGCGGGGAGTCACCGTGCTGTCCCGGACTGGTCAGCCGGGCGATCGGCCGGCACCGCCGGTCCGCGACCAGGTGAATCTTCGTACTCAGCCCTCCCCGGGACCGGCCCAACACCTCCCGGCCGACCGAATTCTTGTCATTCGATCCAGCCCCCCGCACGGTCATCAGCGGCCGGAGCCCGCCGGGCCCCAGCCGCGTGCTGATGCGCACGAGCGATGGTCGAATCCGCACTCACCGTCCAGTCCTTGCCCTCGGCCTCATCACACCCGGCCCGCAGCCCATCGAGGATCCTGGCCCACGTCCCGTCCAGTGACCAGCGACGATGCCGGTTATAGACCGTCTTCCAGTTCCCATAACAGCCAGGCAGATCACGCCAAGGACCGCTCGTACGGGCCCGGAAGAACACACCATTGATCACCATCCGATGATCAGCCCACCGGCCACCACGCCGCGGCCTCATCGACGGCAGCAACACCTCCAACCGAGCCCATTCACCATCGGTCAGATCGTGCCGCTTCAACCGCTCCTCATCCACAGAACTGATCTACCAGACAAACCAAACCAAGATCTACGACGCTGCCTGGCGGCTTCATCGGATCCACAGCCTGCGGTGCCACCACGGACCTCCCGGATCGGCGAAAGGATCGGGCAGCGTACGCGCGAATGCCATCCTGTCGATCGGACGCACGGCCGCGGCGAGGACGCCGGCCGCTCTCGGCGGCAGCGCGCGGACGGCCTCCTCGATCACGTCGCGGGTGTACAGCGGGTCGTCCCACCTGTGGCCGAACTCCCACATCATGAACTCAGGCGAGGCGTATGGAGCACAGCGCGCGTGTTGTATCCACGCCCCCAGGGCACGCTCAACGGCGTCTTTATCCAGCCCCTTCTTCTTCTCCACGGCCCTGACCTGCCGGTATATGGACAAGGGCAGTATCGACAGCGAGGGCCAGAGAGGACCCGGTGAACGCGGGTGCAGGGGCAGTTCCGCCCGTAGGGCGGCGGGGCGCCTACGCGGCATGACCCTTTCTGTGGATCCTCATACGGCACATCTTCGACCGGGCCGAGCCCGATCGTCAAGCCACTTCGCGCGCCGGATCGCGGCTGGGTTCGCCACATGCCATCGGCGTTCTCAACTCGACGACATCCTCGGCCGCCTCGCGGCCAGCGCCGACGCCCTCTCGCGCTAACCGGGCCTATCTGCGCAGACGCGGCATCCAGGCGGTCATCCCGGTCAAGGAGGACCAGAAGGCCAACCTGCGCAGACAAGGCTCGTCCGGAGACCGGCCACCAGCGTTCGACCGCGACCGCCACACCGAACGCAACACCGTCGAACGCTGCTTCAACAAGCTTAAGAACTCCCGCGCGGTCACCACGCGCTACGACAAGAGAGAACGCATCTACCAGGGCACCATCGACGTCGCCTCGATCCGCATCTGGCTCCGCGACCCAGTCAAATGATCCGCGGGACACTGCCTAGGCGGCTAGCCAAGAAAAAGCCTTCCTAGTGGATGAGGATCCAGACCAGGAAGGCGTAAACGACCTAAAGATCATATCAGGCCCCACGGCTGCGCAGTGGCAGGATGCTCGCCATGGCCGAGACAGATTCCACGCCGCCGGAGAACGCGGACGGCTCCGCAAGCCGTGTCGGGGCAGTGGTGGCGCAAGGAGAAGTCCCGTTCGCGGTCCTCCATGACCAGCGCACCATCATGGCGCGATTTCGCACCACCCTGGAATCACAGGGGAGCGGCTGGGTCGACGCCGAGGTGACACGCTGGACGCTCACGTGCGACGGCCGCCCGTTCAAGGTGGTCGCCGAGGACGACCGGGAACCGCCCATCGACGAGCGTTGGGCAGGGGGCGACCAGACGCCGCTGGCCACGGTTCCTGACGGGGAACGTCACCTCGTGCGCTATCACTACTATTACGCACACCACTTCGGCTCGGTCTCTGGCGACGTCACACTCGCGTTCGACCTGCATGCCATGACCGTCACGGTCGATACGGATCTGGAAGTCGACCTCGATTGACGGGGCGACGGCCCTGCCGAGCACGTCGTCTTCTGAACCGCCCGATATGCGATGGCGCCTTTGCGTTCCCAACAGAATTCTCTTCGTTGCGGTCTAGATCTTGATCACGCAAACGGTCATTGTGTTGAGTACGCCCGCCGGGCGGAGATCTCGCCGGCAGTACCTTCCGGTGGATGAGCCGCTGCGACATCCTCGTCGCGGCGACGACCACACCGCCACCCCTGACCGACGATTAAGGAAGACGTCGATGCACATCACAAGAAAGCTGTCCGCAGCGGCGACAGGCGCAGCCGTGGCCATCGGGCTCATCACGATTCCCGCGTCTCCAGCAGCGGCGTTGACGACCGTTTGCCGAACGACCTACCTCTCCGGAGGCTGGACCGCTTATCCATGCGTCATGAACAACGAGGGCCGGTACGGTGCCAGAGCGACTTTGACGAGATACCCCGATGACCCCTCTTCGGGATGTTACAAATATCGAGTCTACCTCGTCGCCGCTGACGGTACGGAAATAAGATCTACGAGCCAGCGCCCCTGCAGCGAAGAGAACTCTCCGTCCCTCGGGTGGTATGACGCCCACTTGCTTGGTTACGCTGCTAAAGCGAGATTCAAGGCATACGACAGCAGCCAAAGGGTAATCCTCGTCCTCGATAGTCCCTGGATCGCTTGACCCGAGCCGCCGGTGGTCGATGAGACCATCCAATATCATCTTCCCGAAAGGCTTCCGCAGATATCTGAGATGTTTCGGCCTCCACGGCGTAGTACGGGGTCACCGGGTTTCAGGTCCCGGTGAACGATGCTGAGCTCTTGGGGGATGGCGTAGTGCATGACGCGTCCCCGGGTCAGCGACGACAGTTCCAGCGTCGTTACCAGGTGGCCGAGCCGGTCGGACAGTTGCGCGGCCCACGGGCCGCGGTCCTCGAACCGTTCGAGCACGCCCAGGAGCACCGGCCCGATCTTGATCACCGAATCCCAGCGGGACCGGGGGACCTCGAGCCAGTCGGCCGCGGTGTCGCCGATCAGGTAGCGGATGAGCGCGGGTACGACGGGGTCCAGGAGTGTTCCGGGTACGACCTGTTCGTACATCTCGATCAGCCGCCGGGGAGTTGGCGGTCGAGATCGGCGATGAAACGGGCCAGTGCCAGCTTCGCTGGTTCAGGCCCTCTGGTCTTCCCGCTCAACCGCACCTGCACTCGCGGCCTCGACCGTTGCGATCAACTCGCTTCACGCAGGGGCCGGAACTCGACGCTCAGCCGCAGCTCCAGCGCCTCGGCAAGGCTCGGAGCAGAATCTGCGCAGCAGGCTGGGCATCGTGGCTTGCGGTGTGCGCCTGTGCGAGAGAAATGCCTTCCGCCGCCGCGCAGTGGTCGAGTGTGAGAGATCTCTGCCCGGGACTGAACCGTCTGGCGAGGTCGAGTGCGCAGAGTACGAGCGGGTCGTCCGGGGCGGCCCCGGTGCGGGCGAACTCGGTGGTCAGCATGGCCGAGTCGAATATCGCGTTGTGCGCGACGAGAGCCCTACCGCCATCAGCTCGGCCACTGGTGGCCATTGCAGTCACATTGCGGCAGCACGGGTGAGCTGGGCACGGTTACTGCGATTGCGGTACGCGGCTGCTTTAACGCAGGCTCCGGCCCGAGCGCGTACCACGCCGATGGTAGGCCCATCAGGAACTCCGGGATGACGAACCGTGACCATGCCCGGACCGGCTGAGCCGACGGGCGCTCCGGGCTCCATGGCTCGGCTCACGACGACACGCCCATCACCAGCGAAAACTCATACACCACCACCGTGGACGCGACCGCCCAGAGCCGGCTTCATCGGGTGCCCGGCTGTCGACCGGCTCTTCGCACGCGTGAGCCCCAGCGGACCACGGTCCCGCCCACAGCGATGATGGCTAGGGCGAGCAGGATGTACGGCAGCATGCTGCCGACGTCCTCATCTGCGTCGGTGGCCCCCACCACGCAGTACAAGGCGAACAGAAAAACGCCGTAGAAGGTGGTCGCACCTCCGACGATCCACAGGATCGCGGTGAGGAGAGGACGTCCGGAGGATCGGCCGCCGGCACCGACCACGTCCTCCTGGCGGAACGCCCTTGGGGCCGTGACGGGCGGCCAATGCGCCCCCAGCTGCGCTGGAACCGGGAAGGGCGGCTGAGCGGGAAAGCCCGGGTTGGGCGGAGGTCGCACGGGAGCCGTCAGTGGGGGCACGAGGGCGGCCGGACCGTCCGTCGCATGCCAGGTCTGGTCTCGTCCTGCGGCAGGCGGCGCGGGGCGATCGGTGACGACGCCGGTGAGGGCGGCCGCCTCCGCACGGTGTTCATCGATCATGGTGCGCAGGCTGTCGGTCAGCCAGATCCCGTTCTCCTGCCGGGGCCGTGCGGCGAGCCGCCGAAGCACCTCTTCCGGCGAGGGCCGTGTCGACGGGTCCTTCGCGAGGCACGCGGCGACGACATCGCGCAGCTCCGGCGGAAGGACGGCCAGATCCGGCTCTTGGTGGACCACCCGGTAGAGCAGAGACTGCACGGGGCCCTCGCCGAAGGGGGCGGTGCCCGCGGCTCTGCACAGGACGACCCCCAGGGCGAAGACGTCGACAGCGGGCGTGAGCACATCTCCGGTCAACTGCTCGGGCGAGAGAAAACCCGGTGTGCCCACCCGGTAGCCGGGCAGGGTGACCTGTGTCTGGTCCACCGCGCGAGCGATGCCGAAGTCGATCACACGCGGGCCGTCGTCGGCGAGGAGGATATTGCTCGGCTTCAGGTCACGGTGCATGACGTCCGCCGCGTGGATGGCGACCAGCGCCTCCGCGAGCCCGGCTCCGAGCGCGTACAGGGCAGGCTCCTGGAGCGGGCCGTGCCGGGCGATCACCTGGTCGAGCGACGGAGCGGGGATGTACGCGGTGACCAGCCACGGACGGTCATCGGCGGCGTCCGCGTCCACGACGGCGGCCGTATGGAAGCCGCTCACCCGGCGGGCGGCGTCGACCTCGCGCATGAACCGCTGCCGGAAGCCGGGATCCGCGGCCAGCTCATGGCGAATGACCTTGACCGCCACCGAACGCCCACTCAAAGACCTGCCGAGATAGACCGTGCCCATCCCGCCCTGCCCCAGCTTGGCGATCAGCTCGTAACGCCCGTCGCCCACCTCTGCCGGATCGCCTGGACCCAGTCCTGAGGCCATCAAAAGTTCGCCCTCCTGCGGGGATGCCGTCACCCCGGGCGTGTCTATCCAACGGAAGGACGAACGTCAACCATGGCCGGCATTGATCGGGACCGGCCGCCTGGACTCTGGTGGCTACGCCGGGGCGCGCCTGGCTAGCTTCCGAGGGACGAGGCCGCCTCCCTGGCCATCAGTTCGGCGCCCTGGCGTGCTCTGGCGGTGTCATCTGGCTTGGGTTCACCGCCGCGGTGTCTCCCGTAATCGACCTCTACGACGAGGTTGCTCGTACGGAAGATGATTTCGGTGGTGTTGGAGCTGTGATACACATCGCCACCCCGCGTCTTGTCAACGATTTCCTCCCAGACGCGGAAGATGGCCTGGTCTCCGATTTCCCCGGGCTCCCCGAGCCCGGTGTACCCGGATCCGCCGAAGATGGATTTTTTGCCGTTTTCCTTCTCTATGTAGGCCGCAGCCTGGTCCGCACTGGGGAACTTCCGTGCCGTGAGGGTCAGCCTGCCGTCGACAGGCACCGTGGCAGAGCTTTCAGTCTCCCATCCGCACTTCCGTTCGTCGGTATCGGTTTTGGAGTCACTTGGCCGGCGATGGTCAATGAGATTATCCAAAATCATCTTTCCCGACAGGCTTCCGCAGATGTCCGGGATGGTTTCGAACTTGACGACCGCCGATGGCACGGGGGATTCCCGCTGCCCGGTCTGGTCATGACCTTTCCTCTGCCCGGTGTAGTTGATGACCGCTGCCGTAATGAGAGCGATGATCACCAGCAGCACCAGAGGAATGACCACCGCTCTTCGGGGCGGGAACTTCGGGAAGGTCTTTGTTGGAGCGTGCGGTGGCGGAGGGAATGGTGGAACCGTTTTGCCGTTCGCAATGGTTTTCAGTTGCCTGCGCGCCTGGTCGATGCCCAGGCGCCTGTCGAGGTCTTTCTCCAGCAGACCCTTGATGACCGGTTCGAGCCTTTCGGCTCTCTCGAACTCCGGCTGCTCGCCCATGAGCAGCCGGGCGATGTGGATGTCCGGGCCGTCATCGGCCCGGAACGCTCTCTTGGCTTCCACGGCGTAGTACAGGGTCGCCCCCAGCGACCACAGGTCGGATCTCCCGTCGATGGTTCCGAAGGAGAACCGTTCCGGGGCGATGTATCCGAGGGAACCGATGAGCTGTCCGGTCCGGGTGAGGGAATAGGTGGCGTTGGCGACGGCGGCTATCCCGAAGTCGGTGAGAACGACTTTGCCGTCGTCGGCCACCATGACATTGGCGGGTTTGAGGTCACGGTGAACGATGCCTTGGGCATGGGCACATTCCAGGGCGTCCAGCAGGGCAAGCCCGATCTCGGCCACCCGGGCCACGGGCAGTGGCCCGTCCTCCTCGATGAGCTGCTGGAGAGATCGGCCCTTGACGAACTGCATGACCATCCAGGGCCCGTCCGCGTCCTCCACGACGTCATGGACGGAGACGACAGAGGGGTGGTCCAGGGAGGCCACGGAGCGGGCCTCCCGCAGGAATCGCGCTTTCAGTTCACGATCCTGGCCCGGCTCCGACCTCTCGGGCAGCAGGAGTTGTTTGACGGCGACCGGGCGCCGCAGTACCTGGTCGTAGCCCTCCCAGACGACACCCATGCCACCTTGACCCAAGGGCTTGTTGAGCTGATACCGACTGCTGATCACCCGTGACCCTGCCATGAGGGCAAGATAGTTGAAACGAACACCGGTGGTCATCAGACAGGTGCAGTCAGCCAGGGCGATCCAATCTCGACGAGGCAGACCTCAGCGGGTGTGATCTGTCGAGTCGGTGCGCCCGCGCGCCATGTCCTCCGTTGAGCTAGAGGACCTGGCTGGGCGGAGGCGGGCTCCAGCGCGCCGTCGATGCGGGGACTCCGAAATCGGCTTTGAGCTCTTGGGGGATGGCGTAGTGCATGACGCGTCCCCGGGTCAGCGACGACAGTTCCAGCGTCGTTACCAGGTGGCCGAGCCGGTCGGACAGTTGCGCGGCCCACGGGCCGCGGTCCTCGAACCGTTCGAGCACGCCCAGGAGCACCGGCCCGATCTTGATCACCGAATCCCAGCGGGACCGGGGGACCTCGAGCCAGTCGGCCGCGGTGTCGCCGATCAGGTAGCGGACGAGGGCGGGTACGACGGGGTCCAGGAGTGTTCCGGGTACGACCTGTTCGTACATCTCGATCAGCTGCCGGGTCAGTTGCGCCCCTTCGGGAGAGGGGCCCATGTGACGGGTCATGTACCGATCGGAGAAGTGACGGGCCGCCTGCAGGTCCGCGGGGACGGCCTCGGGGTCGCAGCCGAGGATGATGCCGACGACGCGCCAGGCATAGTAATAGGCCTCGGCGCCTCGCGGGGTGATGTGGACGCCCATCCGGTGCAGGGCGTCCAGGACCTGCAGGCTGAACATCATCAGCCCGCCGAGCATGTCCTCCTGGCAGATCGGGACGAGCTCCGGCCACCGGCCTTCCTGCCGCAGATGACGGCGGATGGAGGCGTGCAGCAGTCGTACCTTCTGCGCCGCCGGGAGAAACCGGCCGCCGGCCTCGAAGGCGTCCGGCCGCATGAGGTAGACGGTGAACTGCCCGGTCTCGGCCATGCGCCGGGCAGGGTAGTCGAGCGAGTGCGTGGCCGACAGCAGCCTGGACACGTGCGGGACGACGTAGCACGCCGGCATCGCCGCGAACGACAAAGCGGTGGAGATGTGCACGTCGTTGTCGATGAAGAACTGCCGGGCCTCTTCCATCACCGCCCAATCGACCCAGTCCGGCGGCGTCGCGGTCGCCTCCAGGTAATCCCGGGCGGCATCCGGGAGCCCCTCGGGCAGTGCCTGGCCAGAGGTGGTGAACCAACGCATGAGCGTGTTGAACCTGCCCACCTCGCCGCCGGTGAACAGGGCATCGACGGTCGCGTCGGCGAGCGGGTCGCCCTTGAGCCGAAGACCGTCCATGTACGCATCGGTGCAGTCAGCCATCCGCGGTCACCTCACAGATCAGTCGGGTCAGGGCATCGGCGACGATCGCGTCCAGCCGGGCCTCTTCAATCGCCGCCTGCGCGCTCCGCGCGCGTTCGGTGATCATCTGATGGACTTCTTCGCGCGCACCCGATCGCTGCATGATGTCCCGGATCTCCGCAGCGTCGGCCGGGGTGAGCGGCCCGTCGAGCAGGTCCTGGAGTCGCCGCCGGTCGGGCTCGGACGCCCTGGTCGACGTGAGGGCGAGCAGAGCGGTCGGCTTGCGGCCCGCCAGGTCGTCCAGGCGCGATTTCCCGGTTCGCGCCGGGTCGCCGAACACCCCCCACAAGTCGTCCCGTAACTGAAACGCCTCCCCGAGCGGACGCGCGTAGGCCGCCAGCGCGTCCAGTGTCGTGGGGGACGCGCCGCCGAGCATCGCACCGATCTGCAGGGGCCGTTGGACGGTGTAGGAGCCGGTCTTCAATCGCACGATCGTCAGGGATCGGGCCATGTCAGGGGCGGCTCCGGTGCGGAGGATCTCCAGGCATTCACCTGCCACCAGTTCCCGGCCCATCGTCGTCCACAGCGGCACGGCCCTGGCCAGGAAGGCCCTGGGGAAACCGGAGGTGTGGAACAACTGGCCGGCCCATCCCATCAGCAGGTCACCGATCATGATGGCCAGGGCGTCGCCGAGTTTCGCGTGCGCCGTGGGCCGGCCGCGTCGCATCGGGCTGCGGTCGATGATGTCGTCATGGACGATGGCCGCGGCGTGCACCAGGTCCAATGCCGCCGCGGCGCGGATCATGGCGTCGGTATCGGGCTGCCCCGCCGCCCGCCAGCCCCAGTAACAGAACGTCGGCCGAATTCGCTTGCCTCCGGTCACCGAGATCCGCAGCTGGTCGGCGACGGGCGCGAGCTCAGCGTCCAGCGCCAGCAACTCGACGATCTCGGAATCGACGAACTCCTCCAGGGCTTGGTCGATACGGGCCCGGAGGTCAGCCATCGTGTCTCCGCCCGGCGGCCTGCCGGGCCAGCACCTCCAGATGCGCCTCCGATGCCGTGCCGGTGCGCCGCAACGCCAGCTCGCCTCGGGCCCTCAGCTCCTGGCGGACCTCTACGAGACCAGGGAGACGCCGGAACAGGCCCCGCAATCCCTCCGCCATCAGATCGGCCGCCCCGGCCGCCACATAGAGGACTTCGTCCCTCGGTGTGCTGTTCTCACGCTGCCCCATGGTCACCTTCTGTTTTTTTGACGACACAGACAGTGATATCAGGGAGATCTTCGCGATGTCACCGGAGCCGACCAACAGGGCTACCTCGCTGTCGCGTGATGAAGCATTCACCATCCGGGGTCTTATGGCAGGACGACGAAGTACCGACTTCCCTTAGGTCCTCGCTCGTCTGAGCCACCGCCCGGCGGTGAGCTCCGAGTCGGTCGGCGGCCATGGCTCACCACTGACCATGTGGATGGCCGGGTTCGCGGCCCAGTACAAGGGCGGCCAAGCGGTCACGGACGGTTCGGGTACGGCCGTGGTCCCCGGCGGCCGGCGCGGCGATGCGGGAAGCGGTCTCCGGGGGTGTGAGACCGCGGCGTCCGCGCCGCCGCGCCGGCGTGGGGTCGTACGGCTCGATGGCCTTGCTCCGGCGGCTGTCGAGCCGTACGACGTCGCCTGGGCCTTCCCCTGCCCGAGACGTCTGAGCGGGCGCGCCGTCCGCGCCATCCGACGCGCCCACGATCATGTGCCACATCACGCCCACTGCTACCGGCCCCCGGTGTCGGTGGCATCCGGCCACAGTTCATCGCGCCAGACGACCGCTCCACTGGCCCCGTCGAGCTCGGCGCGGGCGACCACCAGCCCGTACTCGTAATAGGGACCGAGCCAGGACAACCGGCAGGTCCGGATGACGCCATGGGTTCCGCCGAGCGCGCGCATCGCCTCGGCGACAGCTTTCACCGCACGGGCCCGCTCCATGGCGACACCGCATGCCCCGCGTTCCTGGCCTGGTGCCGTGGCGACGTGCCAGGAGTAGAGCCGGGAAGGCTCGTGTGCCGTGTATGGCGTGAATGTCTCTGCTCGCATATCTCCGAGGTTTCTTGACCCGATGGACGTGATGGCCCCAATGATTGAGCGGAACGGAAAATGCGCCAACGCGTACGGGAATCAATCTCTAACCTTGGGCTATTCGCGCGTGAATCCGCTCAACGCGAGAGCGACAAAAAGGGGCGTCATGTCCAAAGAGGGCCGGATATGCGAGCGCTGCGGCAAGGCCCGCCTCCGGGCGAGCAATCCAAGCGTCCATTGTGGATCTTGCAGCCGGGCCGAGTCCCTGATCGGCGACGTGCCCGAGCTGCCCGTCGAGTTCTGGTTCCGGCCCGAGGTGACCGCCGCGTGCATGGACTGGGACTTAGGAAAGATCTTCCGCTACGTCCTCGACGAGACACGCATCTCGGAGGAGAGGTTCGGCCAGCTCATCGGCCGATCCCAAGCCCAGGTCTGGCGGATCGCCAATCACAAGAGCGAGTGCTACGACATCCGGGTCTTCAAGACGGTCGCCGACGCCTTCGGCTGCCCACCGCTGTTGTTGGGTCTCGCCCCCACTGGTACGGACTTGGTCGCTGAGGTACACAGAGATAAAGCACGTACCGATGAGGGAGATCCCACGGACAGACGCGAATTCATGATCTGGGGCGTGTCCGGCCTGGTAAGCACATCGGGCAGCGAACGGAAGCTGTCCGAAACCGATGTGGCGTCATTGAGACAGATTGCCCACGATCTCCAGTTTCAAGACGATCAACGCGGTGGGGCCGCCGTTGCCGACATCGCACACCGCCACTTCAGGCGGGCAGAACACGCTCTCAGCAAGGGACTGCACAGTAGCCCAGCCGCACAGCGGTCACTGGAAGCCACAAGCACGGAACTCGGCCACGCCACCGGTTGGTTCGCCTTCGATTCCGGACGTCACACGCAGGCCCGAGCCTGCTACACGGAAGCACTCTCGATTGCGGACATGGTTGGTGATGAGCCGCAAGCGGTCCGCATTCTGGCGAGCATGAGCCTCCAAGCCACCTGGCGCGGCCAACCCTACGAGGCGGTGCGGCTCGCCGAGTACGCCCAGCGACGCGCACTTCCCTGGGCGACACCGCAGGTGCTGTCCATGCTCAACGCCCGACAGGCTCGGGGGTGGGCGGTCATGGGCGACGAGGCGGAATTCCGCAAAGCGATCATCCGATCCAAGCGGTTCTTCGACCGGGGCGCCCACGAGGACGACCCGAAATGGCTGTGGTACTACGACTACTCGCAGCTCCTGGGTGATGAAGCGTTCGGCTACGCCGACCTCCAGCGTCACCAGCGCGCCGAGGACTATCTCCGCCTTGAGCTGGGGCAACGTGATGAACACTACGGACGAGAGCGTGCCCTGGCGTACGCACGCCTGACCGAAGTGATGCTTGCCCAAGGCCGAATCCGGGACGCGAGCCGGACAGGACTTGAATCCCTGCTCCCCTGCCTGCACGACGTCACGTCCGTACGCGTTCTGAGCAAGGCGGCCACAATCCGCGACGGCCTCAAGCCGCACGCCGGACGCTTCAGCGAGGCGAACGACTTCGTGCACGCCTTCGACCGGTTGCGCCAAAACCAGCGCCCCGGCAGCCCAAGGTGACCTCATCGAGGGCATACGCCACATACCTCGAGGCTTACAAGGCTGCGGAAACCCAGTGGCCGAGGTGCCCTGGATCTTCCGGACAGTGGTCGAACTAAAGTTGAGGGTCGTTCTAGGATGCCGACGGCACCTACGGATACCACAGGGTGCACGCCGACCTGGCCGGGTGTGCCATCGCCTGCGGGCCCGAGCTGGTGCGTGCCCTCCTGCGTGAGCTGGGCCTGGAGCCCTGCCAGCCCAAACCCTGGCGGTTCAGCCTCACCAGGCCGACGGCCAGGCCGGGCCGATCCCCGATCTGGTGAACAGCGACTTCGCAGCTGATGAGCCGGGGCAGAAAATGGTCGGCGATGTCACCTACATCCCCACCTGGGAAGGGTGGATCCATCTGGCCGTGGTCGTCGACTGTCAGAAGATCAGCTGGCGGGGAGCTGCTGGTCGAGATCGGCGATAAAGGTACGGATTGCGGGCTCTTGGGGTGCCCGGGGCGTGAGGTCGGCGCGGAGTTGCCGCAGGAGTTTGATGCTCCCAATGGAGGTGACGCCCGGTAGACGCGAGAGGGCGCTGCGTCCTGCGTTG
The DNA here is from genome assembly GCF_014323665.1 of Actinomadura sp. HBU206391. Taxonomy (GTDB): domain Bacteria; phylum Actinomycetota; class Actinomycetes; order Streptosporangiales; family Streptosporangiaceae; genus Actinomadura_C. The sequence continues at coordinate 123,352 of NZ_JABVEB010000004.1, forward strand.
ATGGCCTGGGGGAGATCTCCCGCCTGCGCGTGGGCGATCGCGAGCCAGGCGCCGTGGCGTAGGGCCGATCGTTGATGGATGTCTTCGAGGTCGGTGAATGCTCTGTCGTGCAGCAGTTGCTCGGCGTCGCTGAGGAGAGACTTTCGGCGGGTGGGTATGTTCCGGGCGAGTATGACGAAGCCTCGTCCGGCGATGGCGTCCAGTTCGGTCGGGCTGGCGTAGCCGGCCCAGCGGGGGACGTAGGGCCGCTGCTGGGCCAGTGCCAGCTTGGTGAGGCATTGATCGCGGCTGCGGCGAAACCCGGAGAGGTCTCCTGCTGAGGCGTAGGCGAGGCAGCTTCGGGCGGCAATGAGGGCTTGGACGGTCGCAGGAGATTGAGCAGCGGCTTGTTCGGCGGCCGAGACGAGTTGGAGAGCGTCGTTGGTTTGGCGGCGGCCGGCGGCCTGGTTGCTCATCAGGCTGAGGATGCTGGCCACTAGGGCGTGGTCGTTTGCGGTGTGGGCGGCACGAAGGCCGATCAGGTACCAGCGTTGCGCATCGCCGTCACGTCCGCTGTCATGGGCCATGAACCCGGCGGTCTGTGCGAGCTGGGCGAGCGCGGCACATAGCCGTCGGCCGGTCCAGGCGTCGTAGCTGTCATGGCGGAGCATCCGGGACACGGCACGGAACTGGTCGGCGACCCATCCCAGGGCGGAACCGCCACCTTGCTGGTCATCGAGCTGCTGCGCACGAGTAACGGTGTCCTCCACCAGCGACACCATTGCCTGGGAAACATGGCCGCTGTCGCGGGCAGCGGCTGCCAGCGCGGGAGAGGGTTCATCCAGCAGTCGCCAGGCATGGAGGGTGAGCGCCGTACCGGAGATCACGGCGAACCTTCGCCGGGTCAGCATGTGTGCCTCCTCTCCCAGTAATTTCAGGAGCCCGGATTGACGCCAGGGTAGGTCCAAGCCATGGTCAGCCGGAGTCTGCGCGGGGCGCGAGTCACCTGGCGGGCTATGTGCCCGATCGGCTGATTTATTACCGGAAATCAGGCCGAGCTGCCGGGGATTTACTTGGTAGACCTCACAAAGCAGGCTCGCGTACTGGGGGCTTGGTCGGTAGGTTCCGTGTTCCCAACGACACAGCATGGACGGGTTCAGCCCGAGGTCGAGGCTGTCTGCGCCCGCTGATGCGGTCATGGCGTCGATCGTCTGTTGCCGGGACCATCCATAGGCAAGTCGCCATGCCTCAAGAACAAGAAGTTCGGGCAGTTCGGCCAGGAGCGCTGCCGTGATCTGTTCGACCGGCCAGCCCTCGTACTGGCCCTGCCGACGCAGCTGCTGGGCGCGTTTCAGTATCTCGGTACGACGCTGCCTGCTGATCTTCCCCATCGTCCAGCTCCCGTCCTACCCGCCCGGAGCATAACCCTGCGCATTCGAACAAGTCATTGCCGCTCGCGGCAATGACGCCGCCTACGCGCGGCATTGATGTGTTCACGCTGTGCAGCGGAACCTGGGGTTCGACCAACCCCTCTCAGCACGGGAGCCTCGTATGCCGCCATTGCGGGACACGCCAGCTCGCCACGCAGATCGAAAGGCCGGCGCGGCAGCGGCCGATGCCGGACAAGACCGAGTGTCGGAGACACTCAAGGTCTTCTACCAAGTCGAGCGCGCGGGGTGTTTCCGCCTGAGCGATGGAGGTGGACCCCTCGGCTTCGACGTCACCCTCGCATTGCTGCTCGACGACGTGCAGGACCTGTACAAGTGCGACGTGCTGGTAGAAACGGGGTGCTTTGTAGGCGACACCACGGCCTATCTGGCACGCCGCTATCCGCACCTGCCGGTCTTCAGCTGCGACGTCGATTACGGTCATGCCGCCGTCACCAGGCAGCGGGTCGCTGCCGAGTCGAACGCCGTCGTCTCGCATGCCGATTCACCGACGCTGGTTGCCGACGTCGCGGCCTGCTACGAGCGACCGCTGTTCTTCCTGGACGCGCACTGGGACGAGGAGTGGCCGCTGGTGCGTGAGCTCGACGCCATCACGGCGGGCATCGCCGTAATTCACGACTTCGATATCGGACATCCACGGTTCGCCTTCGACCACTACAACGAGGTGGTGTGCGGGCCAGAGGTACTGGCCGCCATGGCTCAGCCACCGGCCCGCTATTTCACTCCCGATCCGCACGCCGACCATCCACTGCCGTGCCTGCAGGTCGGGCGAAGGGCCGGGGCCGGGATAGTCGCGATCGGCGTGGACACCAGGCCGTTGGAACAGCACCCGCACCTGATCACCCGGACGCCACCGGTCAGAGCGGCGGCGACCCGATGACCACCACCACCGCCAACCACCTCGCCGACCCGCTGGCCCTCCTGCGTGGGATGCCATTCCTCGACGACGCTTTCAACTGGAAGCGGCTGCTCGCCGCGGCTGCTGCGGTCCGCCATGTCGAGGCCGAACACGAAGGCGCGACTGGAAAGGTCACCAGCAGGAACACCGAAGCCTGGCTAACGCCCGCCCGCGTGCACGTGCTACGAAACTCGCCGCCGATGCCGGCCGCGCCGCTGACCAGCACCTGCAGGGCGATGGTCGACGTTGAACTTCAGGCTGCTGCAGCGACCATCCCCGCCTGGGACCCCCTGATACAGCTGCCGGTCCGATACGCCCTGCTCACCCCCGACAAGGGCGCGATCTCTGCATCGTCGCGGGCATTCCCGCAGCACGTGCTGCTGGCCGAGGCGGCCTTTGAGTCCGGCCCGGTACTGCGTGAACAACTCGTGCACGAGCTGGCTCACCAATGGCTCTACATGATCCAAGAAGTGTGGGCGTTGGAGCGAGCCGGCGCTGAGCCGGTCACCTTGCCGTCCGGCACCTCTGGCCGGAGCCCGTCGGAGGTGCTGGGGGCCGCTCACGTCGCCGCGACGCTGATCCGCATGTACCGGACCGGCGGGGGCGCTCCGCCGAGCCGGATCGACGCCCTGAGCGCCTACGGCATCGGTTGCCTCAATCTGCTCACCGCCCTGACCGACACGGGACTCCAGATAGCCCGTCGCCTGAAGGAGGCACTGTGACCACCGACACCATCCCTGCCAGATCCCCGGCACGGACTGCACTCATGATGTGGCGGACTCCGGTGTACCAAGCCGATTTCGCCGACGCCGACGACCATCTTTCGCAGTTGCGGGAGATGATCCTGGAGGCGGAGAAGACAGACACCGGAGCAGCGAACTTCGGCGGGATCGACGCCATGAAGTCCTCCCAGACGCTGCTGACCTGGGATCACCCGGCGATCGAGTGGCTCAAGGCGCGGATCATAAATGCTGTAACCGCGCTGACCACAGACGCGCTCGGCGCCGCCGCCCGCGAGGTGGTCGGTCATGGTGTGGATGCCGAAGCGTGGGCCGTGGTGTACCGCAGCGGCGGCAGCCTGCGTCCACACACCCATCACGATTCCGCGTGGTCCGGGGTGCTGTACGTGTCGTCGGGGCGATGCGCTGACGGCGATGACTCCGGCTATCTGCAGATGCTCGATCCGAGGCCGGCGGCCATCGGCCGCCAAGCCTCACCGGGCGTGGTGCGCATTCAACCGATCGCCGGCCGGATGGTGGCCTTCCCCGGCTGGATGCCGCACTCGGTGCAGGCGACCGCCAGCGACAGCGGCTTGAGGATCGCCATCGCCTGGAACGTCGCCTACGACAAGAACTGGACGGGAATGTCATGACCCAGGCAGAGGTACCGCTGAAACCGGTGGGAGGCGTCAGCCGTTACTGGGGGACCCCCGTCACGATCGACGAGCTGCCGCTGGCCCAGATCATCAGCGACGGACTCGACCAGATCGGACCCGACGGTGTCGCATTCGAGGTGATCACGCCCAGCTCGGTGCTGGTCGACGAGGCCTCGCTGAAGGCGGAGTTCCTGGCCTCCCTTAACTCGCTCGCCGACGCCCAGGGCGCGCCGCCGGTCGAGAATGTCGAGCTTGAGGTGCAGGTGTGGCGGCGTGGCCACGATCAGCCCGCGACCGGCCATCCCGGTGAGTTCGTCGGCTGGTGTTTCCTAGCGACCAGCCCCGCGCCGGCCCATTCCGAATCTGGTGCCCTGGCCTTCGCCGACCCGCGCGCCGGTAGCGCGATGACGGCCATGCCCGGTCTCCCGTGGGGCCGGCAGGTCATGATCCGTCCCACTCCCGGCGCGCACGCCGCGGTCCCCGGGTGGCTGACCACCTCGGTCGTGCCCTTGGAGAGGGGGCAGTTCGCGGTCGTCGCCGTCGCCTCATCCGTCCGGTGATCCCGCCGGGCTCCACCCAGTGAAAGGAAATCTCGATGCAGCAGCCCAACGAACGAGCAGCCACCAGCCTGCGGCTGGAGGGCCCAGGCCTCGGCTTCGGCCTCGACGAGGGAGAGGTCGATGCCTTCCTGGACGCCGCCCGGAAGGGCCTGGTCGTTCCTGAGACCCCTTGCGACAAGGGGATGCAGGACGACTACGCACTCCGGAGCGCCACGACGGTTTCGCTGACCGGTTCCGCGTCCTGACTCATCGCCCCTGACGCCCCGGCCGGGTTCCCCTCCACGGCGCACCCGGCCGAGGGTGTCGGCTGTCTCACCACCGGTGCTCTGCCCACCAGAAGCTCTCCGGCACGTGTTCAAACTTGTGCGGCACGCGCCACCCGAGATCCTCATGGCACGCATTAGGGTTTGTGAGCCAGGAGGGAAGTTTGAGGAAGGGATCACGTGGCCGCCGAGTCGTTCGTTCACCTGCATGTCCACACCGAGTATTCGATGCTGGACGGCGCGGCCAAGATCGATCCGCTGGTGGAGCGTGCGGTCGAGTTGGGGATGCCGGCGGTTGCGATGAGCGACCACGGCAACATGTTCGGCGCCTATGAGTTCTTCAACAAGGCGACCAAGGCCGGGATCACGCCGATCATCGGCATCGAAGGATACGTGGCGCCTGAGTCCCGGTTCCACAAGAAGCCGGTTCTGTGGGGTGAACCTTCCCAACGCAAGTCCAACGAGCAGACCGGCGAGGGCGGCGATGTGTCGGCCGGCGGCTCCTACCTGCACAAGACACTGTGGGCCGCATCCGCGCAGGGGCTGCGGAACCTGTTCAAGATCTCTTCGTTGGCGTCGTTGGAGGGCCACTACCGCAAGTGGCCTCGGATGGATGATGACCTGTTCGATCAGCACGGCGAAGGGATCATCGCCACCACCGGGTGCCCCTCGGGCGGTGTGCAGACCCGGTTGCGCCTCGGCCAGTTCGACGAGGCACTGAAGACCGCGGCCAAGTACCAGGACATCTTCGGCAAGGACAATTACTTCCTGGAGATCATGGATCATGGGCTGCCGATCGAGAAACGGGTCCGTGACGACCTGCTCCAGATCGCTGCCAAACTCGGCATCCCACCCCTGGTCACCAATGACTCCCACTACGTCACCGAGGACCAGGCAGACGCGCATGATGCGTTGCTGTGCGTGGGCACCCAGAGCCTGGTCGCAGACCCCAGCCGATTCAGATTCGGCGGGTCGGGCTACTACCTCAAAGCCGCCGATGAGATGCGCGCGGTCGACTCCTCCGACGCCTGGCAGCAAGGCTGCCGCAACACCCTCCTGATAGCCGAACGCATCGAGGACTACACGCCGGTGTTCGCCCACCGGGACCTGGCCGCCAAGTACCCGGTCCCCGACGGCGAGACCGAGATGAGCTGGCTACGCAAGGAAGCCGCCCGCGGAGCACGAGCCCGTTACGGCGACAACGTGCCCGCCGAGGTCCTCGACCGGATCGAATACGAACTCGGCGTCATCGAATCCATGGGGTTCCCCGGCTACTTCCTGGTCGTCGCCGACATCTGCCGGTACGCACGAGAGGCCGGAATCTGGGTCGGCCCCGGCCGAGGATCGGCCACCGGGAGCATGGTCTCCTACGTCACCGGCATCACCGAGCTCGATCCGATCGAGCACGGGCTGATCTTTGAGCGATTCCTCAATCCCGAACGCATCTCCATGCCGGACGTCGACCTGGACTTCGACGAGCGCCGGCGTGGCGACATGATCCGCTACGTCACCGAGAAGTACGGCGAAGACAACGTCTCACTGATCATCACCTACATGACGATCAAGTCCAAGGCCGCGGTCAAGGACGCCGGCCGCATCCTGGGCTACCCCTTCGCACTCGGGGAAAAGATCACCAAGGCGTTCCCGCCCGCCGTCATGGGCAAGGAGATCCCCCTCACCGGGATCTTCGACGAGGCCCACCCCCGTTACGTCGAAGCCACCGAGCTCCGTCAGCTGTACGACTCCGACGCAGACGTCAAGAAGGTCATCGACACCGCCCGCGGCATCGAGGGGCTGACCCGCGGCACCGGCGTGCACGCCGCAGGCGTCATCTTGTCCAGCGAACCACTGATCGAAGTCATGCCGATCTTCCAGCGGCCCGACGACGGCGCTCGCATCACCGGGTTCGACGGACCCAGCAGCGAGAACATCGGCGCCCTGAAGATGGACTTCCTCGGGCTGCGGAACCTCACCGTCCTGGGCGACGCGGTAGAGAACGTCAAAACCAACCGCGGCATCGACCTGGACATGTCGAAGGTCCCGATGGACGACGCCAAGACCTTCAAGCTGCTGGCGCAAGGCTGGACGCTCGGGGTATTCCAGCTCGACTCCAACATGATGCGGGACCTCACCAAGCTGATGGCCCCCACCCGGTTCGAGGACGTCTCCGCCGTCCTGGCACTGGGCCGGCCGGGCCCGATGGGCGCCAACGCGCACGTCAACTACGCACTGCGCAAAAGCGGCCAGCAGCAAATCGAACCGATCCACCCCGACCTCAAAGACGCCCTGGAACCGATCCTGGGCACCACCTGGCACCTGGTGGTGTACCAGGAGCAGGTCATGGCCATCGCTCAGCAACTGGCCGGCTACACGCTGGGTGGCGCAGACATCCTGCGACGGGCGATGGGCAAGAAGAAAAAGGAGGAGATGGACAAGCAATGGGCCATCTTCTCCGACGGCATGAAGACCAACGGCTACTCCAAAGAGGCCACCAAAGCCGTCTGGGACGTGCTGGTCCCCTTCTCCGCCTACGGATTCAACAAGTCCCACACCGCCGGGTACGGGCTGGTGTCGTACTGGACCGCCTACCTGAAAGCCAATTATCCCGCTGAGTACATGGCGGCGTTGCTGACCTCCGTCGGCGTCAACAAGGACAAGATGGCCGTCTACCTCGCCGAGACTCGCCGGATGGGCATCAAGGTCCTACCCCCCGACGTCAACGAATCCCAGCTCCGGTTCGCCGCGGTCGGCTCCGACATCCGCTTCGGCCTCGGCGCCGTCCGTAATATCGGGGAGAACGTTGTCGACGGCATCGTCACCTCCCGGCAGAAAGAGGGTCGGTACGCCGACTTCAACGACTTCCTGCGCAAAGTCCCGATCGGCGTCTGCAACAAGCGCGCCATCGAATCACTGATCAAAGCCGGGGCGTTCGACAGTCTCGGACACCACCGCCGGTCCCTGCTGCTCGTGCACGAGCAGGCGGTCGACGCGGTCATCGACGACAAACGCAACTCCGCCATGGGCCAGGACTCACTTTTCGGAGGCCTGGACGATACGGGCTCCACCAACGATGGCATCACCGTGGCGATCCCCACTGGCGATGAGTGGGACAAGGCAACCCTGCTCGGGTTCGAGCGGGAAATGCTTGGCCTGTATGTCTCCAGCCATCCCCTTGACGGTGCTGAGCGCATTCTGGAACGCAACCGCGACCATTCAATTGCAGAACTGCTCGCAGGCGCCCGAGCCGACGGCGTAGTCAAGATCTCCGGCATCATCTCCAAGGTCGAACGCAAGGTCACCAAACAGGGCAACACCTGGGCCGCAGTACTGCTTGAGGACCTCGACGCCTCCATGGAAGTGCTCTTCTTCCCCAAGACCTACACCTTGTACGGGCAGACACTCGCCCATGACTTGGTCGTTCAGGTAACGGGCCGGATCAACGACCGCGAAGGGAACCTGTCGATCTACGCCGAGGACATGACCGTCCTAGATGTGTCGACGGCTCAAGGCAAGGATCTCCCAGTAGTGATCGTGCTACGGGAAGACCGCATTAGCCACGGGCTCGTGACGGATCTAAAGCGCATCCTCGAGGCCCACCCGGGTAACGCTCCCGTACATCTGCAACTTCTCCGTCCAGGAAGTCGGAAAGGCCTCCTGCTCAATCTGGACCAGTTCTCGGTAGACCCGACGTCAGCCTTCGCCGGCGATCTAAAGTCTCTTCTCGGCGCGACGGCGATTGCCTCCTCATGAGGCATTCCGACAAGCCCGAAATCGACGTTATTAACAGCGCCATCGTTCCCGACTGCCCACGGTGCGGTGGTGAAGGGCTCCTTTCCGCACGCGTTCCTTACGGGTGGGAGCGCGCTGATGGGCAACGAACAGCAGGTAGCACTATCGTTGTGCTTTGTTCCGAATGTGATGCCGACGACCAACACGGTGGCCCACTCATCACCTTCTTCCATGTCCATGAGCGCATCTCCGCTGACAAGCTCCACGAATGCGCAGATCTGATCAGGCTATGGGCCAAGAACCTTCAGATCCCTGAGCTTGACGAGGCAGCTCTGGATGCCGAAATAGAGGCATGGCGAAACGACGACCTTTGACAACGCGCTCTCAGCTTGTTCTTTAACCTGCGTCCTCGGTTGGCTTGTTAGGTTGGCCGAGGGTTTTGGTGTTCGGCGGACAGCAGAGCGTCCTTGGGTTGATCATGTGCGCTGTCGAGACGCTGATGATCAAGCCAAGGCCGTGAGGTGAGTCCTCACCGCCGCCCAGCTCCGCCAGGTCATCGAACGCCTCCTGCAGGCCGGGCAGCACACACCGGGAGATCCCGACATCTTGATCGTTGCCGACGCCGGATACGACGTCACCCGACTGGCGTTCCTGCTCGCCGACCTGCCGGTGGAACTGCTGGGCCGGATCCGCTCCGACCGGGTGCTGCGGCTGCCCGCGCCACCAGGCGATCCCCGCTTCATCGGCCGGCCGCCCAAGCACGGCGGCGAGTTCGCGCTGGGCAACCCCGCTACCTGGCCCGACCCGCACCACACCACACCACCCCAACCACCCGGTACGGCACCGCGACCGCGATGTCCTCAGACCGGCTCCACCCACGCCTGACCCACCGCGCGGCCTGGCTGGAGCATGCCGGCCCGCTACCGG
>NZ_JABVEB010000040.1 GCF_014323665.1 Actinomadura sp. HBU206391
GGCCCCGGCGAAGCCGGCCGCCCCGGCGCCACAGATGCCTGCGGGCGCCGAAGAGGTGCGTCTGAGGGGGGTGGCCGCCCGGACGGTCGCCAACATGGAGGCGAGCCTGGAGGTGCCGACCGCGACGAGCGTGCGCGCGGTCCCCGCCAAACTGCTGATCGACAACCGCATCGTGGCGAACAACCACCTCAAGCGCGGGCGCGGCGGCAAGATCTCCTTCACCCATCTCATCGGCTACGCCATCGTGCAGGCGCTCAAGGCGATGCCGGAGATGAACAACAGCTACGCCGTGGTCGACGGCAAGCCGGTGCTGGCCAAGCCCGAGCACATCAACCTCGGCCTGGCGATCGACCTGAAGAAGGACGACGGCCAGCGGCAGCTCGTGGTGCCGAACATCAAGGCCGCCGAGACCCTCGACTTCCGCCAGTTCTGGGCGGCCTACGAAGAGGTCGTGCGCAAGGCGCGCAACAACAAGCTGACCCTGGAGGACTACCAGGGCACCACGATCAGCCTGACCAACCCGGGCACGATCGGCACGGTGCACTCGGTGCCCCGCCTGATGCCGGGCCAGGGCTGCATCATCGGCGTGGGCGCGATGGAGTACCCCGCCGAGTACGCGGGCGCCTCACCGGACACCCTCTCCCGGCTGGCGATCAGCAAGATCATGACGCTGACGTCGACGTACGACCACCGGATCATCCAGGGTGCGCAGTCGGGTGACTTCCTGCGCCGGATCCACCAGTTGCTCCTCGGCGACGAGGGCTTCTACGACGAGATCTTCGAGGCACTGCGGATCCCGTACGAGCCCGTGCGGTGGGTGCCGGACATCAGCGCCACCCACGAGGACGACGTCGCCAAGATCGCGCGCGTCCACGAGCTGATCCACGCCTACCGGGTGCGCGGCCACCTCATGGCCGACACCGACCCGCTGGAGTACAACCAGCGCCGTCACCCCGACCTGGACATCCTCCAGCACGGGCTGACGCTGTGGGACCTCGAGCGCGAGTTCGCCACGGGCGGCTTCGGCGGCAAGCCGACGATGAAGCTGCGCGACATCCTCGGGGTGCTGCGGAACTCCTACTGCCGCACCGTGGGCATCGAGTACATGCACATCCAGGACCCCGAGGAGCGGGCCTGGATCCAGGACCGCGTCGAGGTGCCGCACGACAAGCCCTCCCGCGAGGAGCAGCTGCACATCCTGCGCCGGCTCAACAGCGCCGAGGCGTTCGAGACCTTCCTGCAGACCAAGTTCGTCGGGCAGAAGCGCTTCTCGCTCGAGGGCGGCGAGTCGCTGATCCCGCTGCTCGACTCGGTCATCACCGCCGCCGCCGAGTGGCACCTCGACGAGGTCGTCATCGGCATGGCGCACCGCGGCCGGCTCAATGTGCTGGCCAACATCGTCGGCAAGTCCTACGGGCAGATCTTCGGCGAGTTCGAGGGCAACCTCGACCCGCGCAGCGCCCAGGGCTCGGGTGACGTGAAGTACCACCTCGGCGCCGACGGCGACTTCATCGCCCCGGACGGGGCCAAGATCCGCACGTCGCTGGTCGCCAACCCCTCGCACCTCGAGGCCGTCAACCCGGTCGCCGAGGGCGTCGCCCGCGCCAAGCAGGACATCCTGGACGTCGGCGAGGGCGGTTTCACTGTCCTCCCGGTCCTGCTCCACGGCGACGCGGCCTTCGCGGGCCAGGGCGTGGTGGCCGAGACCCTCAACCTGTCGCAGCTGCGCGGCTACCGCACCGGCGGCACCGTGCACATCGTGGTCAACAACCAGGTCGGCTTCACCACCGCGCCGGAGTACTCCCGCTCCAGCGTCTACTGCACCGACGTGGCCCGGATGATCCAGGCGCCGATCTTCCACGTCAACGGCGACGACCCCGAGCAGTGCTTCCGGGTCGCCCAGTTGGCCTTCGAGTACCGCCAGGCGTTCAAGAAGGACGTCGTCATCGACCTGGTCTGCTACCGGCGGCGCGGTCACAACGAGGCCGACAACCCCTCGTTCACCCAGCCGCTGATGTACGACCTGATCGACGCCAAGCGCTCGGTGCGCAAGCTCTACACCGAGGCGCTGATCGGCCGCGGCGACATCACCGTCGAAGAGGCCGAGCAGGCGCTGCGCGACTACCAGGAGCAGCTGGAGCGAGCCTTCACCGAGACGCGGGAGGCGCTCAAGCGTCCCGCCGAGCCAGGCTCGGTGGTCAAGCCGGAGGCCGAGGAGCGAATCCCCGTCGACCACACGTCGGTGGACAGCGCGATCTCGGACGAGACGGTCAAGCGGGTCGTCGAGAGCCAGCTGAACCTGCCCGAGGGCTTCACGCCGCACCCGCGGCTGCAGCCGGTGCTGGGCCGCCGCGCGCAGATGATCGAGGACGACGCGATCGACTGGGCCACCGGCGAGTTGCTCGCGTTCGGCTCGCTGCTCATCGACGGCCACCCGGTGCGGCTGGTCGGCCAGGACAGCCGCCGGGGAACGTTCGGTCAGCGGCACGCGGTGCTCGTCGACCGTAAGACCGGCGAGGAGCACACGCCCCTGAAGCAGTTCGGCCAGGGCACCTCGAAGTTCTACGTGCACGACTCGCTGCTGTCGGAGTTCGCCTCCGTGGGCTTCGAGTACGGCTACTCGCTGGTGCGCCCCGACGCCCTGGTCGCCTGGGAGGCGCAGTTCGGCGACTTCGTCAACGGCGCCCAGTCGATCATGGACGAGTTCGTCTCCTCGGGCGAGCAGAAGTGGGGGCAGCGGTCCTCGGTCGTGCTGCTGCTGCCGCACGGCTACGAGGGGCAGGGGCCCGACCACTCGTCGGCGCGCATCGAGCGCTTCCTGCAGTTGTGCGCCCTGGACAACATGACGGTGGTCTACCCGACCAACCCCGCCAACTACTTCCACCTGCTCCGCTGGCAGGCGCGGTCCGGGCGCCGCAAGCCGCTGATCGTCTTCACTCCGAAGTCGCTGCTGCGGCACAAGGGCGCCACCTCGCCCACGTCGGCGTTCACCACGGGCGCGTTCCAGCCGGTGATCCCGGACGCCGCGTCGCTCGACGCCTCGAAGGTCAAGAAGGTCCTGCTCACCTGCGGCAAGATCTACTACGACGTTGCCGCGGCGCGCGAGAAGGTGATGGCCTCCGGGTCGGCCGACACCGCGATCGTGCGGGTCGAGCGCCTCTACCCGCTGCCGATCGACGAGATCAAGGCGGAGCTGGCGAAGTACCCCTCCGACGCCGAGATCGTCTGGGTGCAGGACGAGCCGAAGAACATGGGGGCCTGGCCGTTCATGGCCCTCGCGCTGCCGCCGCACCTCGACGGACGTCAACTCGCCCGCGTGTCCCGGCCGGCGAACTCCTCCCCCGCGGTCGGATCGGCCAAGCAGCATGAGCTCGAGCAGAAGGCCCTGCTCACCCGGCTCTTCGGAGAGGTGTAGGGCCTCCGCCCCCCTTTCCTCGTCTCTCCGCCGTGATCTTGCAGTTGTTCGCGCGAATGACTGCAAGATCACGGCGGAGTCGTCTTCTGGAGGCGTCATGTACTTCACCGACAGGGGCATCGAAGAGCTCGCCGACCGGCGCGGCCCCGATGAGGTGACCCTTGCCTGGGTCGCGGAGCGGTTGCGGGAGTTCGTGGATCTGAATCCCGAGTTCGAGACGCCCGTCGAACGCCTCGCCAGCTGGCTGGCCCGCCTCGACGACGAGGACGATGATTGATCCCAGCGAGGCGCTCTGGACCGGAGGAGGCCCGCCCCGAGCCGCCGAGCGGAGCAAGGCCATGGACGCAGCGAGAGATCGATCTTGACTTGACGCAGACGCGATATATCGTTTTTCCTGAGGGGTCGTCGAACGGGAAGGCGGGCGTGATGTCGCGGTGGACGATCGACAAGGCCACAAGCCTCGACTTCGACGGGGTCGTCGCTCTCAAGGTGGTGATGGTGAGCGGGAAACTCTCCGTGCTGGCCACCGGTCAGAGGCCCTCGGTACAGGTCACCGAGGTCAGCGGGCAGCCCCTCAAGATCGACCATAACGCCGGCATGCTCGGCATCACCCACGACAACGCCCTCTGGGAGGGGCTCCGCTCCTGGCTCGGCGCTCAGCGGTGCAGCGCGGACGTCACCGTGACGGTGCCACCCGACTGCCCCGTCCACATCGATCTCGTCGGCGCCAACGCCGTCATCACCGGCCTGACGGCAGGGGTGTCCATCAGGAGCGGGACGGGGGACGTCACCCTCGACGGCGTGACCGGGCGGATCGCGGCGAACACCGTCTCAGGGGCGGTCGAGGCACAGCGCCTCGACGGCACGGTCGACTTCACCTCCGTGTCGGGCGACCTCGCCCTCGCCGGCGGCTCGCTCGACCGGCTCACCGCGCGTTCGGTGGGCGGGCGGATCGCGGCCGACGTCGACTTGGCCGGCACCGGCGAGGTCCAGGTCAGCACGGTGACCGGCGAGGTCACCCTGCGGCTCCCCGCGTCGGCGTCGGCTCAGGTCGGCATGAACACGGTCGGCGGCCGGATCGACAGTTCGTTCACCGGGCTCGACGAGGCCGGCAGACCGATGTCGAGGAACGTCACCGGCACCCTGGGGGACGGGGCGGGAGACGTGACGGTCAACACGGTGTCCGGCGACATCACGCTGCTGAGCCGCCCGGATGATGACGCTCGCCATGCCGGCGAGCCCGATGTGGAGGTTTGATGTCCCCCGTCTTCGGCCACGGCCGCCTGCGGCTCTACCTGCTGAAGCTCCTCGAGGAGAGCCCTCGCCACGGCTATGAGGTCATCCGCCTCCTGCAGGACCGCTTCCTCGGGATCTACTCCCCCTCCCCTGGGACGATCTATCCCAGGCTCGCCCGGCTCGAGTCCGAAGGTCTCGTCACGCACGAGGTCGTCAAGGGCAAGAAGGTCTACCAGCTCACCGACAAGGGGCGGGCCGAGCTGGAACGGCGGATGGACGAGCTGGCCGACCTGGAGGAGGAGATCTCCGCCTCGGCCCAGGAGTTCGCCCGAGGAGTGCAGCAGGACGTCCGCCAGACCGTACGGTCGCTGCGCGAGGAACTCACCCAGGCGGCGCGCGAGATGCGTGATCAGGGGCGGACGACGGCATGGCAGGCGTGGCGGGACAGTACCGAGCGGCAGAAGGAGGAGTGGCGGCGGCAGAAGGGCCACTGGCGCGAGCAGGGGCAGGCGCTGAAGGACGAGTGGCGCCAGAACTGGGAGAACGCGTGGCGCTCGGTGCGGACGGCCGACACCGCGACCGGCGACCCTCAGCTTGAGTTCGAGCAGGCCCTGCGCCGGTTCGTCGAGGACGCCCGCCAGGAGGCGTGGGGCGCACACGCCGACGAGGAGACGCTGGCCGCCGCCCGCGCGCTGCTCGAGGAGACGACCGAACGCCTGCGCACCGAGATCTTCCGCCGTCGCATCGACGAGGGCTGAGCCCGCCCGCGAGCGGAGCGAGGGGCGCGGTGTCGTCTGGACTGAGGAGCGGCGGGAGCTTGCGACCAGAGCGACGAGGGAAGACGGCACCGTACAGACGCCCCGAGCCGCCGCGCCGCAGGCGCGGCCATGAACAGAGCGAGGCGGTCGACACCGTCAGGGAGTGAAGACCACCTTGCCGAAGAGCTCGCCGTCCGCCATGGCCGCGAAGCCCTCCCGCGCCTTGCCGAGCGGCAGCGTACGGTCGATGCGCGGCCGCACCCCGGTGGTCACGCAGAAGCGCGCCAGCCGCGTGAGCTGGTCGCGAGTTCCCATCGTGGAGCCCACGACGGACAACTGCAGGAAGAACACCCGGGTCAGCTCGGCCGGCGGCATCGGCCCGCTCGTGGCACCGCAGACGACGATGCGCCCGCCGGGCCGCAGCGACTTCACCGAATGGGCCCAGGTGGCCTGGCCGACCGTCTCCATGACCCCGTCGACCCGCTCGGGAAGCCGGGCTCCGGACTCGAAGACGGCCTCGGCGCCCAGTTGCAGGGCTCGCTCGCGCTTGGCCTCACTGCGGCTCGTCGCCCAGATCCGATAACCGGCCGCCGACCCGAGTGCTATCAGCGCGGTGGCCACGCCGCCGCCCGCGCCCTGGACGAGCACGGTCGAGCCGGGCTGCAGGCCCGACTTGTCGAACAGCATGCGGTAGGCGGTGAGCCATGCCGTCGGAAGGCACGCCGCCTCCTCGAAGGAGAGCGCCTCGGGCTTGGGCACCAGGTTGCGGCGCGGCACCGCGACGCGCTCCGCGAACGTCCCGTCGTAGGTCTCCGACAGCAGCGATCGTTTGGGGTCGAGCGTCTCGTCCCCGCCGCCCCGGTCGGGGTCGCCGATCACCGAATGCACGATGACCTCGTTGCCGTCCTCGTCGACCCCGGCCGCGTCGCAGCCGATGACGAGCGGCAGTTGCTCCGGGCGCACGCCCACGCCCCGAAGCGTCCACAGGTCATGATGGTTCAGTGCGGTGGCGCGCACCTCGACGGTGGTCCATCCTTCGGGCACCGTCGGCTCGGGCCTTTCCCCGAGTTCGAGTCCGTTGAGCGGATTGTCTGCGTCGATCCGGGCAGCCGTGACAGCGAACATGCCGTCAGGGTAGACCGCGACCGTGTTACCGCGCGCCGCGGGTCAGCGTGCCGCGGGTCAGCGTGCCGCGGGCCGGACGTTCTCCACCTGCACGTCACGCCGTACGGCCCGGACGAACCCGGTGTCACCGGCCGCCCACACCCGCATCGAAGATCCCTTGCACGACGTATCGGAGGCCGCGACCTCGAGGTATCCGGCGAGCGCCCACGACTCCCGGCAGTGCGACACGGGCTCGAAGATGACCACGCGGTCGGCGTAGGACCCGATGGTGTGGCCGGGCATCATCCCGCGCCCGAACCGCAGTTGCGGCCCGCTGTGCGGCCGCCAGAGCGTCGCGGTCTGTGACCGCGGGCGTTCGTCCGGCGGCGGGACGAAACGCAGCGGGCCGGTGCCGCGAAGGACCAGAAAGCCCTCGGCCGTGACGCTCCCACGCAGGTTGGCGGCCCACGCCTCCTCACGGACGGCACCCATGCGATCGCCGCGCCTGGTCTGCACGCCGACGGTCCAGCGGCCGAAGGTGAACACCAGGTAAGGGGACATCGGGCCTCCCGCGGGCGGCGGCACGACCGATACCCGGGCGTCGCCCCCACCGGGCAGTTCGCCCGTCGACGGACCCCCGCCGGCGAACCAGGCCGGTCCCGGCGGCGGTGCGAAGACCGGCCGCAGGCAACAGTCGGCATTCAGGTCCCCGTCCCCGTTCTCGTTCCCGGTTCCGGCACCGGCGAGGTATGCGGAGGCGTGCGGGCGGACACCGAGCTCCGCCAGCTTCAGCTCGGCGGGATAGCTCACGTCCGCCGTCGACCCGTCGGGGAAGATCAGGTGCAGCGACGTTCGTCCGCCCTCGCCGCGGCCGGGGGGCACGAGACCCCACGGCGGCCCGGCCACGGCCGGCGGGCCCGACGGGGACGGCGTAGGTCGGCCGGGCATCGGATCCGCCCCATCATCACCTCGTGCGACCGTGACGACCGCTGCGGCGGCCACGACGACCACCCCGAGCCAGGCGACCCATGGCCTTGGCGCGCGAGCCCTGTCCGCGCCCAGCACCTCACGGCGTTCTTCCGGCATTTCCGGAACGTATCCACACTCGGACCGGTCTCGCCAGAGACGCCGGCGACGCGAGTGCTTCGTCGGAACGCCGTTTCGGTGTCGCTTCGAGGTCGCCCGGTTACCCACGGACCCTGTTACGGTCCCTCCCAGGTCGGTTCGGGCATCTCGGTGGCGCCGGAGCCGGTCAGTTCCTACGATCTTCCGAGATCGGGGATCACGTCTCCGTCCAGAACAGGAGCGCCGGTGGACCTATACGACCCCCGCAAGGGTCCGCTACGACGGGCCGTCAGTCCCGTCATTCCTGTCTTCGCCGCCTTCTGCCTCACGGCGGTCCTTCCCGCCGCCGCGCTCGCGGCGGCCCCGGACCCCGGCGTCGAGAAGCTCCAGGCCGAGGCCGACACGCTCAACGGGCAGCTCGAGGTCCTCACCGAGCAGTACAACGGAATGCGGGTGCGCCTCGACCAGTCGAAGCGCGCCGCCCGCACCGCGAAGGTCGAGGCCGAGCTCCAGCAGCGCGGTCTGCGCGCGATGCAACTGCGGATCCGCCGCCTCGCCGCGGTCTCGTACATGAACGGCAGCGCCGACGAGAGCACCGCCGCGTTCGTCGGCGCCGCCGATCCGCAGGACCTGCTCGACCGGGCCTCGGCACTGCGGTACTTCGCGGTCCAGGACGCCGGCAGGGTACGCGACCTCGGCATCGCCACCCAGGCGGCGGCGCGCGCCGAGCGGACCGAGAAGGCCCGGGCGGCCTCGGTCGAACAACTCGCCGAGGACATCGACGCGAAGAAGCGGAGCATCGAGTCACTGCTCAAGACGTCCAAGGCGCGGCTCAAGGCGGCGGCGAAGGCCGCCAAGGGCGACAAGCCGGACGGCGGGACGGGGTCAAGCCCCACGCCGACCGCCTCGGCCCCGGAATCCGGTGAGTCCGGACTGGCCTCGGCGAAGGCCCTCGCCGCCGTCAAGGCGGCCAGGACCAAGCTGGGGGCGCCGTACCTCTTCGGGGGCGGCGGGCCCAAGTCCTTCGACACCTCGGGCCTGACCAAATGGGCGTACAAGCAGGCCGGCGTCAACCTGCCGCACCACACCGGCAGCCAGTGGACGGCGGGAACACAGGTCACCCAGAGCGAGATGCTCCCTGGTGACCTGGTCTTCTTCTACGCCGATCTGCGTCACGTCGGTATCTACATCGGCGCGGGCGAGATGATCCACGCACCTGAGACCGGTGACGTGGTGCGCATCGCCCCGATCGCCGAGCTGCCGTTCGCCGGAGCCGTACGAGTCGCCTGACCGCCGCCGGCCCGCGCCCCTGAGCGGGGACGCGGGCGACGGCGGAACTCCCGGTATTCGAAGGCAGGTGCCGAACGCCCAGGCGCTGAACGGCAGATTCAGATCCGGTTGACGCCTTCCGCGCGCGCCTGCGCCGAGACGGCCTGGATGACCGCCGGCGCGACCCGATCGTCGAAGGGGCTCGGGATCACATAGTCGGCGGTGAGATCGTCCCCGACCACCCCGGCGAGCGCCTCGGCGGCCGCGAGCTTCATGCCCTCGGTGATCGTGTGCGCCCGGACGTCGAGCGCGCCCCGGAAGATCCCGGGGAAGGCGAGCACGTTGTTGATCTGGTTCGGGAAGTCGCTGCGGCCGGTGGCCACCACGAGGGCGTGCCGCCGCGCGTTCTCGGGATGGATCTCCGGCGTCGGGTTGGACAGCGCGAACACGATGCCGTCGCCGGACATCGCGGCGATCGCCTCCTCCCGCACCGTGCCGCCGGACAAGCCGATGAACACGTCCGCGCCCTGCAGCGCCTCCTCGGTCGACCCCGTGAGCCCGGCCTTGTTGGTGTCGGCCGCCAACGCCTGCTTGATCGCGTTCAGGCCGTCCCGGCCGTCGTAGATCAGCCCCTTGCTGTCGGAAACGGCGATGTCGCCGATCCCGGCGTTCAGGAGGATCCGCGTGACCGCGACCCCGGACGCGCCGGCCCCGGCCACGACCGCGCGCATGGCCGACAGCGGCTTGCCCACCAGGCGAGAGGCGTTGCGCAGCGCCGCGAGCACCACGATCGCGGTGCCATGCTGATCATCGTGGAAGACCGGGATGTCCAGCGCCGCCCGGAGCCGGTCCTCCACCTCGAAACACCGCGGTGCGCTGATGTCCTCGAGATTGATGCCACCGAAGCTCGGCGCCATCCGGATGACGGTCTCGACCAGTTCGTCCACGTCAGTGCAGTCGAGGCAGATCGGCACGGAGTCGACACCGGCGAACTCCTTGAACAGCAGGGCCTTGCCCTCCATGACCGGCATCGCGGCGGCCGGGCCTATGTCGCCCAGGCCGAGCACCGCCGTGCCGTCGGTGACCACCGCCACGACCCTGGAGACCCAGGTGTAGTCGTTGACCAGCTCCGGCTCCTCGGCGATCGCGCTGCAGACGCGGGCCACGCCGGGGGTGTACGCCAGGGCGAGATCGTCCTTGTCGCGCACGGCGACCGTCGAACGGACCTCCAGTTTGCCGCCTCGGTGCAGCGCGAAGGCGGGATCGGCATCACGATCAGCGGTATTCGGAAACTCTTCGGTCACAGCGACCCCTCGGCTAGATTGCGGGCTCGGGCAGACGACTGCGCGGTGGCACCGGTCGAGGTGGCGGAGGCAGGCGGTCGTCTCTCGAAGTACGGGGGTCGCCCGTTTCCCGATTGTGGCATACCCGACCTCCGAGACCGGGCGGCCGGAAGGCACCAGCGGCCGCGAATCCGTATGGACATCCCGTCCAGCGGCGAACGGCCGCCCGGGAGCAGTGCCTCGTGCACGTCTACTGAGCAGGTAGGTTTTTCCGGGAGAGACCTGTTGTCCGATTGTGTCGCATCCTTAACCAGCTCCAACGCCGGTGTCAGCCAAAATGTCCATCAAACATAGGATCCGTTTCTCGATCTTCGAACAACGTTCGAGCTCTACTGGGAGGACCCGCATGCGAATCTGGCCCGGATCGCGCGATGTAAAGCCAGAGCATGGCCGCCGTCCGCGAGTTCTCGCGCTCGGAGTGGCCATCACCGCCGTCGTCCTCGCCTCCGCCTGTGGCAGCAGCGACTCCGGTGACTCGAGTTCCCCATCCGCGGCGCCGCCCGCCGCGGCGGGCGTCAAGCTCGTCACGCCGGGCAAGCTGAAGGTCTGCACCAACGTGCCGTACCCGCCGTTCCAGTTCCCGCAGGGCAACAAGACGGTCGGGTTCGACGTCGACATCGTCGACCTCGTCGCCAAGAAGATCGGCGCCCAGCAAGAGATCATCAGCATGGACTTCAACGTCATCAAGAGCGGGGCGGCGCTCAACGCCAACCGCTGTGACGTGGCGGCGGCCGGCATGACGATCCTGCCCGAGCGCAAGCAGAACCTCGACTTCTCCCGCCCGTACTTCCCCGAGTATCTCGCCCTGATGACCAAGAAGGGCGCCGGGGTCAAGACGGTCGAGGACGCCAAGGCCAAGGGGCTCAAGGTCGGAGTGCAGGCAGACACCACCAGCCTGGACCTGGCCAAGTCGAAGGGCTTGACGCCCACGGAGTACAAGGACTCCGGGAAGGAGCTCCTCGCCATACAGTCCGGCGCGATCGACGTGGCGCTGCAGGACCTGCCCGTGGTCAACGACTGGATGAAGAATCCCGATGTCTCGTCCAAGTTCGAGGTCGCGGCCGAGATCAGCACCGGTGCCCAGTACGGCATCGCGGTGAAGAAGGGCGGCAACCCGGCGCTCCTCAAGCTGATCGACGACACCATCACCGAGGCGATCAAGGACGGGACCTGGACCAGGATCTACAAGCAGTGGATCGGTTCAGAGCCCAAGTCGATGCCGGCAGACAGCTGATCTGACGCGATGGCGACGACGACGCACGAGCCCGTTCCCGCCGGGAAGTCCCCCGGCGGGAACGGGCTCAGCCCCAGGCAGCGGCAGCGGATCAGCCGCGCGGCCCAGTACGTCCTGTTCGTGGTGGTCGTGGCCGGGGCCATCGCGGTGGCGGACTGGGGCAAGATCCACGAGTACCTTCTGGACACCAAAGCGCTCGATGGGATGTTCCCCGACCTGTTCACGGTCGCGCTGAAGAACACGATCCTCTACACCGCGGCCGCCTACGTCGTGGGCTTCGTCATCGGGCTGATCATCGCCCTGATGCGGCTGTCGTCGGTGGCGCCGTACCGGTGGTTCGGCCTGGTCTTCATCGAGATCTTCCGCGGACTTCCCGCGCTGCTCATCCTGATCCTGGTCGCCTTCGGCCTGCCGATCGCCTTCCCCTCCTTCAGCAACCCGCCCGGCGGGGTCTACACCCAGGTGGCCATCGGGCTCGGCCTGGTCGCCGCCGCCTACATGGCCGAGACGATCCGGGCCGGCATCCAGGCGGTGCCGAAGGGACAGATGGAGGCGGCCCGCTCGCTCGGCATGTCGCACACCCGGGCCATGATCTCGATCATCATCCCGCAGGCGCTGCGGGTCGTGGTCCCGCCCCTCACCAACGAGCTGGTCCTGCTGTTCAAGGACTCCTCGCTGGTCTTCATCATCGGGGTGAGCGCCACCCAGATCGAGCTCACCAAGATGGGCGAGAGCTTCGCCACCCAGAAAGCCGACTCCACCCCGATCGTGGCGGCGGGACTCGCCTACCTGGTCATCACGATCCCACTGGGCTACCTCGTACGACGTCTCGAAGCCCGCCAGGTTAAGGCACGGTGAGCGCAATGACCCCCATGGTGGAGATCCGCGATCTGCACAAGTCGTTCGGTCAGCTCGAGGTGCTGAAGGGCATCGACTTCACCGTCGACCGCGGCCAGGTGATCTGTGTCATCGGCCCGTCCGGCTCGGGCAAGTCGACCCTGCTGCGCTGTGTGAACACGCTGGAGGCGCCCACCCGTGGCACGGTCGTGGTCGAGGGCATCGAACTCACCGACCCCGACGTGGACATCAATGCGGCACGACAGCGCGTCGGCATGGTGTTCCAGCAGTTCAACCTGTTCCCGCACCTCTGCGTGCTGGACAACGTCGCGATCGCCCAGCGGAGAGTGCTCAAGCGGAGCAAGGCCGAGGCCGAGAAGGTCGCTCAGGCGAACCTGGAGCGGGTCGGGCTGTCGGACAAGGTGCGCAGCTACCCCTCGCAGCTGTCCGGCGGCCAGCAGCAGCGGGCCGCGATCGCCAGGGCGCTCGCCATGGAGCCGACCCTGATGCTGTTCGACGAGCCGACCTCGGCGCTCGACCCCGAGCTCGTCGGCGACGTCCTGTCGGTCATGCGCCAGCTCGCCGACGAGGGCATGACCATGCTGGTGGTGACCCATGAGATGGCGTTCGCCCGCGACGTGGCCGACCGGGTGGTCTTCATGGACCAGGGCGTGATCGTCGAGGAGGGCCCGGCCGAGCAGGTCATCGGCGATCCGCAGGAGGAGCGCACCCGCGTCTTCCTGCGCCGCGTGCTCGACCCGACCCACGCACAGGTCGGCGAGGTCAGCGACCTGGAGGAGCGCCAGGTCGCCGCGAAGCACCCAGCCGAAAAGCCGCCGCCTCCGGTGAAGCCCAGCGGCTTCAACTGACGGCCTCCACGCGGGGGGCGCATGGTGCCGATTCACGGGTCGCGAGGCCGGAACCGTGAATCATTCGCAGGATGCGCCCCTCGACGACGAATGTGTCCGCCATTTCATGGCCCACGCGGACAATCTTCGACGAGAGGCCGAAACGAACCCGGGTCCACGGCGGCGGAACGTGCCATACTCGACGCACGGCAGGACTTTCGCGGTCGGGTCGACTCCGTAAGGAGCGCACGTGGACCTCGCCTCTTACGCAGACCTTGTGATCGAGCTTGTGAACACTCAGGATCCGGTCCAGGACTCGCTGCGGGATCTGGACTCGCTGCAGGAGCTGCTCAAGATCCGTCCACATCTCAGTGGCCGGGTGACCCGGCGTGACCTCGACGCGATGCGGGACCTGCGCTCAGAGCTGCGAGCGATCTTCACCTCGGCGGTCGCGGGCCACCACGAGGACGCCGTCGACCGGCTGAATTCGCTGCTGATCCAGCACCCCATCCATCCACAGGTCTCTGGCCACGACGGCCAGGACTGGCACCTTCACCTGACCGAGAGCGGTTCGGTGCCGGATCGCTACGCCGCCGGAGCGTCGATGGGACTGGCCGTCTATGTCAGCACGCACGGCATCGAGCGGCTGGGCGTCTGCCAGGCCCCGTTGTGCGGCAAGATCTACTTCGACACCACCGCCAACCGGTCGCGGCGGCACTGCTCCGACCGTTGCGCCGACCGCGCCAACGTGGCGGCCTACCGGGCGCGCCGCCGCGAGAACGCCGACGCCGAGATCGGCAGCCGGGAACGCGGCCGGTAACGCACCACCGCGCGGCCGACGATCAAGCGATCCGGCACGGCGTCGAAGTCCCAGCTGTCCTGTCGCCCGGGTGCCCGCTGGTTGTCGCTCTCGAGCCACCAGCCACGCTCTGTCCGGTGTACGGCCCGTTTGACGATCAACTGGCCCGGCCGCCCCGGATGCCATGCCACGACGACGTCGCCGACCCGCACCCTCAGCCGCGCCCGCGCCCCGGTGCGCACCAGCAGCCGATCCCCCGGCCGCAGGGCCGGCAGCATCGAATCGCCTGTGACCTCGAAGCTCCTCAACGGCGGACCTCATGCCATGACTCTGTGCTCGGCGGGAAAGAGCACCAGAGTAGTGTCAGTGCGTAGAGCATGATCCGACACCAGCGAAGGGACCGTGCAGGTGCTCGCAAACCTTCTACGTCCGAAGACCACCGTTTCCGCTCACTGTGACCTGCCGTGTGGCGTATACGACCCGGCGCAGGCCCGGATCGAGGCCGAGTCGGTCAAGGCGATCTGTGAGAAGTACGCAGGGAACGAGGACCCGATCTTCCGGGCCAGGGCCCTCAAGATCAAAGAGGAGCGCTCCAACCTCGTGAAGGAGCACCTCTGGGTGCTGTGGACCGACTATTTCAAGCCGCCGCACTTCGAGAAGTACCCCCAACTCCACGAGCTGTTCAACGAGGCCACCAAGCTCGCAGGCGCGAGTGGCACCAAGGGCAGTGTGGACGTCGACGTGGCCGACAAACTCCTCGGAAAGATCGCGGAGATCGATAAGATCTTCTGGGAGACCAAGCAGGCCTGAAAACCCTCTGCGGGGCCGGTTCCGCGGTGGCGGAACCGGCCCGCCGTGTGTGACACGACGTGCCGGACCTGCAAGACTGAGCGTGCCGAACATACGCATCGGACCGGTAAGACGGTAGTTTCGAAGCAGCGGACCAGCCCCCATAGGGAGTGACGTGACAGAGGAAACCGCTGCCATGCCAGCCAGTACGAAGTTGACGCTGCGTGACCTGGTGACCGTCCGGTTGCCGGCCGCGAGTGCTTATCTATCCGTCCTGCGGACCGCCACCGCGGGACTCGCCGCACGGCTCGACTTCACCCTCGACGAGATCGAGGACCTCCGCATCGCGGTGGATGAGGCGTGCGCGATGCTCCTCGCCCAGGCGGTTCCGGGAACCGATCTGGAGTGCGAGTTCGAGCTGACGGGGGACGCCATGCGGATCGCCGTCTCCGTCCTGACCGTCGACGGGCAGGTGCCCAGCCGAGAGACCTTCGCCTGGACCGTGCTGTCGTCCCTCGCGGGGGACGTCGATGCCCGGGTCGGCGCCGACGACCGAGTGACCGTGATGCTGCAGAAGCGCCGCGGTGCGGCGGGAGCCCCGTGACGGAGAAGACCACCCTGGCAGGCAACAGTTCCGGCAACGAGCGGGCCGAGACCGCGGTTCCGGACCGAACCCGTGCGCGCACGCTGTTCGAACGCCTGAACCAGCTTCCCGAGGGCGATCCGGAGCGTCAGCGCATCCGTGATCAGCTGGTCGAGCTGCATCTACCGCTGGTCGAGTACCTCGCCCGCCGGTTCCGCAACCGCGGCGAGTGGCTGGACGACCTCATCCAGGTGGCCACGATCGGGCTGATCAAGTCGATCGATCGCTTCGACCTGGAGCGCGGCGTCGAGTTCTCGACCTATGCCACTCCCACCATCGTCGGCGAGATCAAACGGCACTTCCGGGACAAGGGCTGGGCCGTACGCGTGCCCCGCCGGCTCCAGGAGCTCAAGCTCTCCCTGACCAAGGCGATCAGTGAGCTGGCCCAGCGCGAAGGACGCGCACCCACCGTCAGCGAGCTGGCCGAGCACCTGCAGATGAGCGAGGAGGAGGTGCTCGAGGGCCTGGAGTCGGCCAACGCCTACTCCACCGTGTCGCTCGACGCGCCCGACTCCGGTGACGAGGATGCCCCGGCGGTCGCCGACTCGCTCGGCATCATCGACGACTCGCTCGAGGGCGTCGAGTACCGCGAGTCGCTCAAGCCGCTGCTGGAGAAGCTTCCGGCCCGGGAGAAGAAGATCCTGTTGCTGCGCTTCTTCGGGAACATGACGCAGTCGCAGATCGCTTCCGAACTGGGCATCTCCCAGATGCACGTGTCTCGGCTGCTCGCCCGCACGCTCGCCCAGCTCCGCGAGGGTCTGACCGCCGACGAGTGATCACGGTCCGCGCCCGTCGCGGACCGTGAGTTCCGTCACTCTCCGTGCGGCTCTTCCTCGTGCACCAAGGCGTCATTGCTCGGCTTGCAGAGCACGAGAACGAGGGCCGCGACGGCGAGCACGATCAGCGGAACGCCGAGCGCGTACTGGTCGCCCTGGAGCATCGACACCGATACCGGCAGCGCGAAGAGCTGGGTCAACACCGCCGGCGAACGGCTCCACCGGTCCGCTCGCAGAAGCCCTCGGGCGACGGCGAGCATCCCACCGGCGGCCAGGAAGGCGAACAGGGTCACCCCGATCGCACTGGCCGGGTCGAGCGGCTTGCCGACGATCGCCTCCCAGCCCACGTACAGCCCGAAGCCGAGCGCGATGAGCCCTTGGGCCGCCTCGATGGCGGCTGCGGCGGTCAGGGTGATGGGACGTCCGGTCACACCGGAACCCTACTGCCCGCTCGCCGACGCCCCGACCCGGAACCACGGATACGCTGGCGCCGTGCGCGCCATGCTCATCGCCAACCCCAAGGCGACCTCCGCCTCCCGGCGGGCCCGTGACCTCTTCGTCCGAGCCTTCTCCGGTGAGCTCAATCTGGAGATCGCCACCACGGGTCACCGCGGTCACGCGACCCAGCTCGCCCGGAAGGCACTCGACGAGCAGTACGACCTCGTCATCACCCTGGGAGGCGACGGCACGGTCAACGAGGCCGTCAACGGCCTGCTGACGCACGGCCCCTCCCCCGACCTGCCCGCACTCGCGGTGCTGCCGTCCGGCAGCGCCAATGTCTTCGCCCGCGCGCTCGGACTGCCGAACGATCCCCATCGCTCAGCGAAGCTCATCCTCGGCGCCCTGCGGGCCGGCCGCTACCGCGATGTCGGCCTGGGCCTGGCCGATGATCGCTACTTCACCTTCTCGGGCGGAGTGGGGCTGGACGCCGAGGTCGTACGTACGGTGGAGGCGCTGCGCGATTCGGGCGCACGCGCGTACCCAACGCTCTACCTGCGGACCTTGTTGCGGCAGTTCTTCGCGGTCACCGACCGGCGCCGTCCGGCGGTGACGGTCGAACGTCCCGGCCGGCCGCCCGTGACCGGCCTGTTCCTCGCGGTCGTGTCCAACACGGCACCGTGGACCTATCTCGGCCCCTTCCCGATCAATCCCAGCCCGCTGTCGGACTTCGACTCCGGCCTGGCGGTCTTCGGCGCGAGAAGCCTGGATGTCCGGCCTGTGCTGCACGTGATCGGCCAGATGCTGCTTCCCGCCACGACGCCCCGGCGGGGCGGAGGCGGCGTCAGCCTGCACGATGCGGCAGAAGTCACCCTGCACTCGTCGCGCCCCGTCGCCTTCCAGCTCGACGGCGACTATCTTGGCGAACGCGAGGAGGTCGTGTTCCGCTCCGTGCCCAATGCGCTACGCGTAGTGGTGTGAGGCAGGGCGAGCGAGGCCGCTTTACCGAAGCGCAACAGGTTCGACCCGACCGTGTGACACATGCGACACCCATACTTTGAGAAAGTTTTCTCAAAGGTCTTGCGTCGTCATGGGCGGCCCTGACACGCTCAAAGTGCGCTGAGCGAACAGGGGACAGGATCTGCCGCCTCTTGATCGATAGCGCCAGACACCAAAACCTTCCTGGGATCACATATGCACATCCTGGGTGTTCATAAGATCGTGAAACCGTTCACAAGTGGAGTTACCGCTCCACGCTGAAGAAGGAGTGGCCGCATGGACTGGCGCCACCGCGCAGCCTGCCGTGACGTGGACCCCGAGCTGTTCTTTCCGATCGGCAACACCGGTCCGGCGCTACTGCAGATCGAAGAAGCCAAGCAGGTATGCCGACGCTGCACCGTCACCGAGTCCTGCCTTCAGTGGGCTCTCGAGTCCGGCCAGGACGCCGGCGTCTGGGGCGGCCTGAGCGAAGACGAGCGACGCGCGCTCAAGCGCCGCAACGCCAGGGCCAGGGCACGAGCCAACGCGTGACGTACGGCCGCACTCTGTTCATGGCCGCGCCTCCGGCGCGGCGCCTCACGGGCCTTTGACGGTGGTGTCTTCCCTCGTCGCAGCCGGTCGCTCGTACCTCGCGACCGGCTGCTCCTCAGTCCAGACGCCACCGGGCCCGCTCGGGGACCCTATCCAGGCCTAAGGCGTTCTCACCTCTCGTACGCCCACGTACCTCGCCATCGGATCGTTGATCAGGATTTGCGTAGGGCGTGGTCCAGGGGGAGGTCCAGGACGACCTCGGTGCCGCCGCCCGGTCGGGGCTGGAACTCCAGGCTGCCGCCCAGTTCCCCAACGATGAGGGTCCGGACGATCTGAAGGCCCAGGCTGGTCGCTGACTCCACGTCGAAGTCGGCGGGAAAACCCCGGCCGTCGTCGGCCACGACCACCGACAACCGTTCCTCGCCCCGGCTCGCCACCACCTCCAGTACGCCGTCGCGCTCGGGAAGCCCGTGCTCCAGGGCGTTCTGCAGCAGCTCGGTCAGCACCATGGCCAGCGGAGTCGCGATCACCGAGGGCAGCACCCCGAAACTGCCGGTCCGCTTGGGCGTGACCTGGGCCTCCGGGGACGACACCTCCCCGGCCATGGTGATCACTCGGTCGGCGATGTCGTCGAAGTCGACGAGCTCCTCGGGGGTGTGCGACAGCGTCTCGTGCACTATCGCGATCGAGCCCACGCGCCGTACGGCCTCGTCGAGCGCGGCCCGGGCCTCGGGGATCTGCAACCGCCGGGCCTGCAACCGCAGCAGCGCGGCCACGGTCTGCAGGTTGTTCTTCACCCGGTGGTGGATCTCGCGGATCGTGGCGTCCTTGGACATCAGCTCCCGGTCCCGCCAGCGCAGTTCGGTGACATCGCGGAGCAGCGCGATCGCCGCGATCCTCGTGCCGTTGACCAGCAGCGGGATGATCCGCAGCTGCACCACCGAACCGTTGGACTCGACCTCGGCCTCGCGCGGCGCGCGACCGCTGAGTGAGACCACCAGGGTCTCCTCGAGCGGCTCCCCGGTGTGGCACAGCTCCGCGGTCGTGTCGCCGAGGGACGTGCCGACCAGATCGGTCGCGAGCCCGAGCCGCCGGAACGCCGACTGCGCGTTGGGGCTGGCGTAGACGACGACCCCGGACTCGTCGAGCCGCAGCAGGCCGTCGCCGACCCGTGGCGACCGTACGAGGTTGGCCTCGGCGTCGGGTATCGGGAACCGGCCGTCACTGATCATCTGGGCGAGGTCACTGGCGCTCTGCAGATAGGTCAGTTCCAGCCGGGACGGCGTGCGGGCCGAGCTGAGGTTGGTGCTGCGCTGGATGATGCCGAGGATCTTGTCGCCGCGGCGGACGGGGATGGACTCCTCGCGCACGGGGATTCCGCTGCCCCACTCGGGATCGCCTTCGCGCACGATGCGCCGCTCTCGCCACGCGACGTCGATCAGCCCGCGCCGCCCGTTGCGCACGATCTTTCCCACCAGGTCCTGGGGATAGGCCGTCGGGCCGGTGGTCGGCCGCATCTGCGCGACGCACAGCCAGCTCGGCACCGTGTCGGCGGCCGTCCCCTGCATCGGTACCCAGAGCACGAGGTCGGCGAAGGACAGATCGGCGAGTAGCTGCCAATCGGACACCAAGGCGTGCAGCCATTCCAGGTCGGTGTCGTCGAGATCGGTTTGGTTCCGGACCAGATCCGTCAACGTGGGCACACGTCCATCATCGCAGGACGCCTTCCCTGCGATGATTCGGCAATGACGCTTGGGACGGTGGTGGCCGAGCCACGTGGCCACGGAGGTATGCGTACGAATGGCGCAGAGTGGGGCGTTTCACCCCCTCTCCGCGCCCGAGCGCCGTGCCTCACCACTCATGCCTTTTCCTTGGAGGTGGAACTCACAGTGATCAGGCGGGCTTTGGGGGAGGTCAGAGACGAGCTTGACCCGTACTCTGCTTAACATCGGGGTCAACCGGCGGTGAACATGAGGAGACTTGGTGACGGCTGAGCGGGCACCTATGGGGGACTTCGGGCAGGCTGCCCCCTTGCAGGGCCCCAGGATCCCGAAGTACTACAGGCTGAAGGAACTCCTGATCGATCTGACCCAGTCGCTCGCGCCCGGCAGCCCGTTGCCGCCCGAGCGGACGCTGGCGGAGCGCTACGGGACGTCCCGTACGACAGTGCGTCAGGCGCTGGCCGAGCTGGTCGTCGAGGGCCGGCTGCAACGCATTCAGGGCAAGGGCACGTTCGTCTCCAAGCCGAAGGTCTCGCAGGAACTGCAGCTCGTCAGCTATACGGAGGACATGCGGCATCACGGCCTGCATCCCGAGACCCGCATCCTCGACATCGGCTACGTCAGCGCCGACGAGCGTCTGGCGGCCCTGCTGGGCATCCGGCCGGGCGGCCGGGTGCTGCGGATCCACCGGCTCAGGCTGGCCGATGGCGAGCCGATGTCCATCGACACCTCACATCTGCCCGCCCGGCGCTTCCCCGGGCTGCGCAAGGAGCTCTCCCGGCATCGGTCTCTGTACGAGACGCTCGCGACCGCCTACGACGTCCATCTCGCGGAGGCGGAGGAGACGATCGAGACGGTGCTGGCCACACCACACGACGCGCAGTTGCTCTGCGTCGACGTCGGCCTGCCGATGCTGCTGCTGTCCCGGCACGCCTTCGACGCGACGGGCGGGCCGGTCGAGTGGGCACAGTCGCTCTACCGCGGCGACCGGTACAAGTTCATCACCCGGCTGCGCCGTCACCCCGACTAAATGTCTGCCGCAGGCGGCGCCCACCGGACCTGGGCGGACCTGGGCGGGCCGGGACGGCGCCCGCAGGCGGCCGTCCCGAGCCGGCCCACGTTCATGAACGTGCGAGGTCGGCGCAGGTCCTCTCGTCCGGCAGCAGCGGGCGGAGCCGGATGACGTACGTCCTGCCGCCGCTGAGCCACCGGGTGCCCGGCCGAGCCGTCCGGGAGAGCCGGGTCGCCGCCGCCACGTCCGGTCCGCTCACGACGGCACACCTGGCCCCGGCGGCCGGGACGCCCCGACCGATCGGACCCAGCGGCCAGCGTGCGGCCGACCGTTGCCCGTCCGCCGGATGCACCTCACTCGCCAGGAGTGCGAGCCGCTCGGGTTCGTACGGTCGCGCCGCGCCGCGCTGATCGCCCTCGGCCCACCGCCGAGGGTCGAGCCGCTCCCGCGCGAACCGTACGGCCGGATCTGACTCCCCGGAGCCCGCCACGACGACGTGGGTCTCCGCTCGCCCGAATGAGATCGAGAGCGTGAAGGCGTCGGCGACCCCGGGCTGGTCGAGCCTGCGCGGGCGGTCGAGGCCGATGGCCCGGGCGTCTTGGAGCAGACGCTCGTGCGCGACCGGTGTGAGCCGGTACTCCCGAAGCGCCGGGGCCGTCTCACGGTCGGCCGCGATGGCGCGCCCGTCACCGTACAGAGAGAAGTCCGGAGGCGTCGATGGCGCGCCCCGGCCGGCCAGGCCACCCGTCAGCCGCCACCTCAGGACCAGCTGGTCGGCGAACCGCGGTGCCGCGCCGTCGGCCGCAGGCGCGCCGGCCGGCGACGAGGTACGAGACGAGGGCACCGGTGGCGCGGACGTGGCGGAGCGCCCCGCAGGCTGCGGAGCCGCACCGCAGCCCATGACCAGTGCGGCTGCGATCAGTGCGAATGTGGTCACGTTGAGTGATATTAGTCGCAGGACGTTCACCTCTCATGGACCCGCCGCCGACCCGGCGGGTTCCGCGTGGTGGAGATGCCGTCCGGGCGGCGAATGGTGTTCCGGCGCGGGCCCACTCGGCGGCGCGCGCTAGTCTGCGGTGCGTGAGCGTGCTCGTGGTGACCGGTACCTGCACAGGCGTCGGCAAGACGGTCGTCACGGCGGCGCTCGCGGCGCTCGCTCGCGCCCGAGGTGCGTCGATCGCCGTGGTGAAACCCGGCCAGACCGGGGCAGGTCCGCACGAGCCAGGCGACCTGGATGACGTGGGCCGGCTGGCGGGCATCGGGGAACTCCACGAGTACGGGCGCTATCCCGATCCGCTCTCGCCCGCCGCGGCGGCCCGGCGCTCCGGCCTTCCCCCGGTGGATCTGGCGGAGGCGGCCGAGCGGATCGGCGACCTCGCGAAGACCCACCGGCTCGTGCTGGTGGAGGGCGCCGGCGGGCTGCTGGTCCGCTACGACGAGGAGGGCGGCACGATCGCCGATCTCGCCCATCGGCTCGGTGCGCCGATGGTGGTCGTCGTCCGGCCCGACCTGGGCACGCTCAATCACACGGCGCTGACGCTCGAGGCGATGGCCGGCCGCGGCGTCGAGCTCGGCGGCATAGTGATCGGCAGCTGGCCGGACGAGCCCGACCTGGCCATGCGCGCCAATGTCCGCGACCTCGAGACGATCTCGGCACGGCCGCTCGGCGGAGCGCTGCCCGCCGGCGCGGGCGCCCTCGACCCCACCGGGTTCCTGCGCGCGGCCCAGGGTGGCCTCTCCCCGGCGTTCGGCGGGACCTTCGACGCCGCCGCGTTCCGTGACCGCTTCAGTCTGCTGTAACGGCAGCGGATGACCGGCCGGCCCGGTGCCGATCGTCGTCGCACCGGCGGCCTCGGGCCTACTGGATGACGGCGATGAGGTCGCCTTCCTGAACGACGTCGCCTTCGGCCACCTTGAGCGTGGCGATGACGCCCTCGTCCTCGGCGAGCACGGGGATCTCCATCTTCATCGACTCGAGGATGACGAGTGTGTCGCCCTCCTCGATCGCGTCGCCTTCCGAGATGACGACCTTCCACACGTTCGCGACCATCTCTGCGCGGACCTCGGCCACCACGGTACCTCTCTCTGAAGGCCGTCCGACCCCGCGTCCGGCGCCAGTGCAGATCTCTCGGTCAGGATGCGCGCATCCGCGCGACGAGCCCCGTGTCGTAAGTCCCCCGTGCGAACTCGGCGTTGTCCAGCAACTCGGTGAAGAACGGAAGATTCGTCTTCAGCCCGTCGATCCGGAAGACCTGGACGGCCTCACGGGCGTGTTCCAGCGCCGCGGCGCGGTCGGTGCCGAACACGCACAGTTTGGCCAGGAGCGGATCGTAGAACGGCGTGACGAGGTTGCCCTCGGCGTAGCCCGCGTCGATGCGGATGCCCTCGCCGATCGGTTCCTCCCAGACCTTGATCTCGCCGGGGCTCGGCAGGAAGCACTTGGGGTCCTCGGCGTACACGCGGAACTCGATCGCGTGCCCCGATGGCCCGGAGCCGTAGGACGCGTCCTCGCCCGCGGCGATGAGCAACTGCTGTTCGACCAGGTCGACGCCGGTGACCATCTCGGTGATCGGGTGCTCGACCTGCAGACGGGTGTTCATCTCCAGGAACACGAAGTCCTGGGCGACCGGGTCCACCAGGCACTCGACCGTTCCGGCGCCGCGATAGCCGACCGCCTCGCCGGCCCGTACGGCCGCTTCGAGCATGCGGGCCCGCAGCTCCGGTCGCACGCCCGGCGACGGGGTCTCCTCAACGATCTTCTGGTGCCGCCGCTGCACCGAGCAGTCGCGTTCACCGAGCGCCACCACGGTGCCGTCCGCCAGGCCGAGGATCTGGACCTCGACATGGCGGGCGTGCTCGATGTAACGCTCCAGCAGGATGCCGGGGTCCCTACCGGACCGGCCGGGGGCGCCACCGCCGCCGGCGAACCGCTCCGCGGCCCGGCGAGCGGTGTCGTAGGCCTTGCGCAAGGCCGCCTCGTCGAACGCGGCGCCCATGCCGATGCCGCCACCGCCGGCCGCCTTGACCATGACGGGGTAACCGATGCGCTGGGCCTCCTCGACGGCGGTCTCCACATCGGGCACCGGCTCCCACGTACCGGAGGCGACCGGGACGCCCGCGTCCATCATGAGGTTGCGAGCATTGATCTTGTCGCCCATCCGGGCGATGGCCAGCGGCGGCGGACCGATCCAGGCCAGGTTCTCGTCCACGACCCGCTGGGCGAAGTCGGCGTTCTCGGCCAGGAAACCGTAGCCGGGGTGGATCGCGCGGGCGTTCGTGCGCTTCGCCGCTTCGAGCACCGCGTCGATGTCGAGGTAGCTCCTGCGCGGATCCGGCGGGCCGATGAGGATCGCCTCGTCGGCCTGGCCAACGAACGGAAGGTCGGCGTCGGCCTCGGAGTACACGGCGATGGCCTTGAGACCCATCTTCCGTACGGTGTGTATCACCCGGCTGGCGATCTCGCCACGGTTGGCCACGAGCACCGACTCGAACACCTGACGGACCCCCTTCGCTGAACGCGCCGATCTGTGTTCCCCCGCAAGGGGCTCGCCTTCGCCGGAGGACCGAACGTGCTGAGACTAGTGCGAGAGCCCTCCGGAAACCGACTCCGCCGCTCGACAAAACTACAGGCCGGACTTTGTCGACACGGTCGGGCAGCTGGCGGAGACGTGCGGTGACCGGCTAGTAGCGGATCGCCGTGCGCCGCTCGACCACCCGGCCCAGCGCCTCGACCACGGTGGGGTCGTACTCCGAGATGGAGTCCAGCCGCAGCCGCTCGAGCACGGCCGCCGAACGGTCCCGGTCGGAGGAGTCTCCGACCAGGTCGTCGTAGGCGTTGGCGACCTTGATGACGCGGCTCGCGAGCGGCTGGGCCGAGTCTCGTCCCGAACCGTCCGGCCCGTGGCCGGCCGGCCCACCTGTCGCCGCGCGCTCATCCCGCACCGGCTCCACCCGGACGGCAAGGTAGGAGTCGGATTGCCTGCGCACGATCTCGGCGACCCGGTCGAGCACCCCCGTCTGCTTGATCACCTCGGCGCCGAGCTCGGCGATGCGCCGCTGGTCGGCCGGTGAGGCCAGTACGGTGGCGCCGCCCGGGATCGGGTCGCCGAGCGACAACTGGCCGATGTCGTGCATGAGGGCCGCGTACTCGAGTTCGAGCAGTTCCGGTTCGGCCATGCCCAGTTCGCGGCCCGTGGCCACCGACAGCTGCGACACCCGGCGCGAATGCCCGGTCTCGACGTAGCCGCCGACCTCGGTGACCCGGGACAGGGCGCGTACGGTCTGCAGGTAGGTCGCCCGGATGCCGGCGTAGCGGCGGAAGGCGAACTGCGTCACGAGGATGGGGGCGGTGAACACGATGAGCGCGGCCAGCCCCATCACCGACGTGGCCACCGCGATCAGCATGCCGGTGGCCCCCGTCGCCGCGCACAGCGCGAGCTTGGCCCCGATCTCGTCACGGACCGCGATGCCGAACCTGGCCCGGACGGCCTCGGCCCGGATCATCGCGGCGAGCGAGATGTCGACGAGGCACGAGAGCATCACGAACGTGGCCATGAGCGCGAGGACGGCCCACCACACGTCACGCAGCGACGCGTCGGAGACCGGCCGGAACAGCAGCGCCACGAGGCCCGTGGACAGCAGCCGTCTGGCCATCGCGTCCAGCCGCGGCGACCGCCCCACGGCGACATGCGGAAGCGAGCCGACGAGCATCCCGACCGCGGCGACCGCCACCACCTGCAGGGCCGAGTGGGTCGCGCGTTCGGCACCCACGCTGAGCAGCATGCCGTAGCCCAGCACTCCGGCCGTGGCGATCGGGGCGACCTCACGGTTGCCCGGCATGACCATGCGCAGCAGTTCGCCGATCGCGATGAGCACACCGAAGATCACCGCGGTCTGGGGCCGCTCCAGCCCCACGGCGGACACCTGAGTGATCGCGATCAGCACCATCAGGCCCGCGATCGCGATCAGCAGCAGCTGACCCGAGTCGATCGTCTGCCAGGGGGCCCGCTCGGCCCGCCCTCCCGTGGCGCTCATGACGCGGGGCTCCGGCGATGGAGCGCCGTGCCGAGACTCCGGCGATGAGACGCCGTGCCGGCGCTCCGGTGACGAGACGCCATGGTCACGGCGACCGGCGCCGCACCGGCCCCGGATCGCGTGGCCCGCGTGCCCCCGGCCCTCACCAGCGGGTTCCCTCGCCGGCGACCCGTAGCGGCACGCTGGGGTCGTCGTGGTCCTGCAGAGTGGTCTCGACGGTGTCGTCCTCGGGCAGCGTGACGGGCTTGGGCGGCTCCCAGCCCTTGGCGCCGAGAGCCCTCAAGAACGCGTCGACCATCGCCGGATCGAAGTGGCTGCCGGCGCACCTGCGCAGCTCGGCGACCGCTTCGTCGATTGATCGGGCGTCGCGGTAGGAGCGGGTGGACGTCATGGAGTCGAAGGCGTCGGCCACCGAGATCACGCGCGCGAACTCGGGGATCTCGTCCCCGGCGAGCCCCATGGGGTAGCCGCGGCCGTTCATCTTCTCGTGGTGGTGCATGATGCCCGCCAGTGCCTCGTCGAGAAAGCCGATCTCCTTGACGATCTCGAGGCCGCGCATGGGGTGGAGCTGGATGGCGGCGAACTCCTCCTCGCTGAGATCTCCCGACTTCTGCAGGACCTTGGTCGGGACGCCGAGCTTGCCGACGTCGTGCAGCATGCCCGCGTAGCGGATCGCCTCGACCCGCTCGGGCCGCATCCCGATCTCTTGAGCGATCATCACCGAGCCGCGGGAGACCCGCTCACTGTGCCCGCGCGTGTAGTAGTCCTTGGTCTCGACCGCCTGGCAGAGGGCGGCGAGGGTGGCCTCGTGGGCCTGCTGCTGGGCGCGGGTCTGCGCGAACGCCCACCGCGCGATGAACAGCGGGATGAACGCCAGCACCGCCAGATAGGGCACCCGCCAGAGCCCCGCGACGAGCAGTCCGAGCATGCCGTAGCCGAGGTAGCCGGCGGACAGCTGCGCGATCGGCTCCCACCGGAAGTCGCGGACCGACACCTGCCTGCTGAGCACGAGGATGCCGCCGATGAGCGCCAGGTTCACGGCGACGTACGTCACGACCGCGGCGACGAAGGGACCGATGATGTTCGGGAAGTACTCCGCCTCGGGCATGCCGGCGCGCCCGCCGAACGCCAGGTAGACCTGCCCGGCGGCGTAGCCGCACAACGCGAACTGCGCGCCGTTGAACAGCCGCTTGACCGGCGCGAACCGGAGCTGCCCGGTGGCGATCGCGGACAGGCATACCAGCGCGGCCCCGACGGGTCCGAGCAGCACGACCGACGCCAGACCCACCGTGAACCCGAGCGAGACGCGGGCGCGCTCGATGTTGAGCACGGCGGGCACCGAGTCGCACAGGATGAAGAGCAACGCCAGCACGGCCAGTGTCGGCCATCGGCCCTCGAAGGACGCCGTGCCCACGAGGACCGCCGCGAGCGCGGCGACCCCGCAGACGTACGCCCAGGCAGCGAGGGGTAGTCCACGCATTGCCGCCCCCTCCGGAGGTCGACGATGAGCGGGCCGCCGCCGGGGTCTAGTCGCCTAGACCCAGGACACGCCCTTGGTCACGGTCAGCAACACTACGGTCATGACGGCGGCTAACGCGAGCGCCGTCACCACGCGTTCCAGCATTTCCTGTCTCCTCCAGCCCGAGGTCGGGTCGTCCGGGCCCGCCGTGACGAACCGGGACGACGGCGGTGAGCGGGCCCTCTTCCGAGGTCCTCACCCAGGCCTTCCACTTCCCGCCGCCGGATTCCATTTCCGCACCAAAGCCTAGCCCGCGCTCCTGTCGCCACACGGGTAAGCGGGGAATCGTGAGCAAAGTGTGAATATATCTTCACTCTGAGCGATCACCGCCTGGCGGTGCGGGGGTCAAGCGCGCCTGGCCCACTCCACGGTGGCCTTCAGACCTTCGCGCAGGCTCGTGCGCGGCGACCATCCGAGGCCCGTACGGGCGGGCCCCGGATCGACCGCCATGGCGGGCAGATCGCCGGGCCGGGGCGGCGCGAACGCGGGCTCGTCGGGTGCTCCGGCGACCTCGGCGACCAGCGTGTGCAGGTCCCGGTCGGTGGTCTGCATCCCGGTGCCGATGTCGAACCGCCGGCCCCCGCCCAGGTCTCCGCACGCCCGGGAGAAGGCGTCCACCACGTCGTGGACGTACACGTAGTCGCGGGTGTTCCGGCCGTCCCCGTAGAGCCGGGTCGGCTTCCCGGTGAGCAGGGCGTCGGAGAAGATCGAGATGACGCCCGCCTCGCCCTCGGGACTCTGCCGGGGCCCGTAGACGTTGGCGAGTGTCAGGATGGTGTGGTCGATGCCGTACAAGGTGCGGTACATCCCCAGATAGGTCTCGGCGCACGCCTTGGAGGCCGCGTAGGGCGACGCCGGCCGCAGGGCCGCGTCGGCCGGCACCGGCAGCTCCGCGGGCACCCCGTACACGGCACACGAAGAGGCGAACACGACCTTGCGTGCCGACGAGACGCGCGCGGCCTCCAGCGCGTTGACCATGCCGAGGACGTTCACCTGGGCGTCGCGCAGCGGGTCGGCGACACTCTTGCGCACACTGACCTGTGCCGCCAGATGGCAGATCACCTCCGGACGGCGGTGCTCGGCGAACGCGACGAGCGCCGGGTCCGCCACGTCGAGCCGGTGCATCTGGGCGTGTTCCGGACGGTTGCCGCCGGAGGAGAAGTCGTCGACGCCCATGACCTCGTGGCCGTCCGCCGCCAGGCGATCTGCGAGATGGGAACCGATGAACCCGGCCGCGCCGGTGACGAGTACGCGCACCCGGCGAAGGATACTTCCGGGCGGGTACGCCTGCGGATACTTCCGGGCCGGTCCACGGGCCTGGTCCGCGCCGTGCTCAGCCCGGCGTGCTCAGATGGGCGCCGACGCGCCGCGCGGCCTTCGTGGGGCGGCCCGGCGTCAATCCGCCTCGGCGATCTCGGCTCGCACCTGCTGAATGCGGCCGAGCACCTTTTCCCGCAGATCGGCCGGGACCGGGTCGCATCCGCAGGACTTGCCGACGAGTTTCTTGACCACCTCTTCGAGGCCGTACTCGCGTAGGCAAGGGCTACACTCGTCGAGGTGCTGCCGCACTTCGGCGCAGCCACCCTGTCCGAGCTCCCCGTCGAGATATTCGTAGACCTGGGCGAGCACTTCGTCACACGGCGTCTCGTGGGGGTTTCCGCAGCTCATGCCGAGTCCTCCCTGTTCGCGCCGGTGCGGGACAGCCCTCGGTCGCTGGCGTAGTCCTCCAGCATGATCCGGAGCTGGCGGCGACCGCGATGCAGCCGGGACATCACCGTACCGATGGGAGTCCCCATGATGTCGGCGATCTCCTTATAGGCGAACCCCTCGACATCGGCCAGGTACACCGCGATCCGGAAGTCCTCCGGCAGATCCTGCAACGCCCGCTTCACATCCGAGTCCGGCAGATGCTCCAGTGCCTCGGCCTCAGCCGACTTCAGCCCACTGGAGGTATGCGACTCAGCCCGCGCGAGCTGCCAGTCCTCGATCTCCTCGGCCGCCGAGCGCTTGGGCTCCCGCTGCTTCTTGCGATAGGAGTTGATGAAGGTGTTGGTCAGGATCCGATACAGCCACGCCTTGAGATTCGTGCCCTCCTTGAACTGATGGAAGGACCCGAACGCCTTCGCGAAGGTCTCCTGGACAAGATCCTCAGCATCGGCGGGATTGCGCGTCATCCGCAGCGCGGCCGAGTACAACTGGTCCAGGAACGGGAGTACGTCGCGCTGGAAGCGTTCGCCCCGCTGCTCTACGGTCTCCGCCCTGCCAGGGACCTGACCCACCCCCTCGATGACTTCGGCGCCGCCGGAGCGTGCGCCTCTTGGCCTTGACGATATCGGTCCGCGCTGGCGGATCACGACAGCGCCCCCCGCCACCCTGATGTCCTCGACTACGGGCATCGGTCACACCTCGTTGTCTCTCTCGCCCCGCGCTGGGCCTGTCTTCACTCCATGTCGCAGACGGTTACAGCGCAGTGCAACACCGGCACCCCCCGTACGATTCCCTACCCGGAGAGGAAAGGGCCTGGGCGAGTCCAGGTCAGTTCATCCCAACCTGTACGGAGTGTGATCTGAGAGGCCTAACGGGGAAAGACGTTCCTTACACGGCGAGAAACAGGAGCCACCGTTGGTGCCGCTGCCGGCAAGACCCCCCATGCCCTCGGTCGTCGGAGCGCGCCAAGATCCTGATGACGCCGACTCCCTGGCGAAGTACTGGACCTTCTACCGAGCGGTCGCGGCCGCCCAGCTGACCCGCTGGTTGCCACGACGCCCGGCCCTCATCCTCGACGTCTCGGGGCCGCGCGCCCGATGCGCGCAACAGGCCGCCGCCGCCGGCCACAGGGTGGTCGAGGTGGTCGACGCCCATGGCCCCGCCGACCACGACGACCTCACCGGCGACCACCACCGGGTCATCGCGGAGGCCCACACGCTCGGCTTCCTCGCCGACGGCTCGGTCGACGCCGTGATCGCGGAGAACCGGATGCTCTCCCGGCATCTGGTCACCGAGTCGACGGTGGGCGAGATCGCCAGGGTGCTCGCGCCCGGCGGCCGGCTGCTGCTGTCGGTCGACTCGCTGATGCTGGGGATGGCGATCCTGGCCGAGCAGAACCACTGGGCCCAGCTGTCGGACGTGCCGAGCGCCGAGGTCGTGCTCGTACCGTGGCCGGACGGCACCATCACCCGCTGCTTCTGGGCGGACCAGCTGCGCGAGCTCCTCACCGACGCGGGCCTCGAGGTGGAGTGGATAAGACCCCGCACTGTGCTGTCCCCCTCGGCCGTCGACCATGTGGTGTCCGTGAACCCCGATGCCCTGGCACAGCTCGTCCAGACCGAACTCACCGCGCCGCTCGGTGACGAATCCGTCGGCATCCATCTCGTGGCGAGCGCCAGGAGGATCAGCGCCTGACGGTCGCGTGCGGCTCGGCGCTATCTGCGGGCTCGGTCGTGCTTGGCCTGGCATGCCACGCAGCGGGCGGCGTCGGGGCGTGCCTCCAACCGGCCTTCCGGCACTGGCTTGGCGCAGTCGACGCACTCTCCGTAGGTGCCGCCCGAGATCCGCGTCAACGCCTCCACCACGGTGTGGCGCTGCCGCTGCATCGCTTCGAGGGACGCCTCGGCCCGGTCGGCGTCGGAGAGGTTCGTGCCCGCGTCCGCCGGGTGCTGGTCGTAACTCGACGCCCCCGGATCAGGATGCTCTCCCTTCAGGATCGCGATGGATCTGTCGAGGTCGGTGAGCATCGCCTCGAGGCGGTTGCGTGCGGCCGAGGTGTCCACGGTGGTGCGCACTCCTCTCCGTCCACCCCGAGCCAGGGGCACGACCTAACAAGCATGCGATTAAAACAACGTGCCCGAATATTCCCCGGAAATGTCTCCGTCTGGCAATGGTTGGATGAGATGGGAACCGTTGTTCTTGACGTTGTTGACGGCCTTCGAGACGGGATAGGCGTCCATCGTGCCGGTCATCGCGGGCACCAGCAGCCCCCTGACCTCATCGGGCCGGGTGAGGCCCGGATCCAGCCAGGCGTCCCACCGTTCCGCCGGCACGATCATGGGCATGCGATCGTGAATGCGACCGAGATCGTCACTGGCCTCCGTAGTGATCACAGTGCAACTCCAGACCCATTCTCCGTCCGGCGAGCGCCACCGTTCGTACAAGCCCGCCATCGCCATGATCGTCCCGTCCTTCGGACGGATGAAGAAAGGTTGCTTACTGGGCTTTGCTCCGGTCGTCTCCGACGTGTACCACTCGAAGTAGCCGTCGGCGGGCAACAGGCAGCGGCGCTGGGCGAACGCCTTGCGAAAGGACGGTTTCTCGTGCGCGGTCTCCACCCGCGCGTTGATCAGACGACTGCCGATCGAGAGGTCCTTGGCCCAGAAGGGCACCAGTCCCCATCGCACCGTGCGCAGCTGCCGCACCGCCTCGCCGTCGGCGTCGGCGGCCGCCTCGGGCTCGGGGCGAGGACGGCGCTCGATGATCGCGGGCACCTGCTTGGTGGGCGCGACGTTGTAGTCGGCCTCGAGATCGTCGTCGGTGGCGTCGAGCCGGACTTGGAACTCGTCGAGCAACTCTTGGCGCTTGCGCGCTGTGGCATAGCGACCGCACATGCTCTCATCCTGCCGAATCCGGCGAGTAAGCGTGACCCGCGAACGGTTGGGCATGAAGCGTGCATGCGACTCATCAGAAGCCTGGCCAGACCCCTTGTCGCGCTGCCGTTCGTGGTCACCGGCCTCGAGACACTTCGCGACCCCCAGCAACGCGCCGAATACGTCGCGCCCAAGGTCAAGACCATCGCCGATCGCGTCGACTGGCTGCCGACCGACGATCCGGTGGCGCTCGTACGGCTCGAAGGCGCCCTCAGCCTGGGCACCGGAGCCCTGCTCACGCTCGGCAAGTTCAAACGCCTCACCAGCCTGCTGCTCACGGCCCAGATGGTGCCGACCCTGCTCACCGAGCACCGCTACTGGACCGAGGACGACCCGGAGCGCCGAGCGAGCGAACGATCGCACCTGCTGAAGAACCTGAGCCTGTTCGGCGCCCTGGTGATGATCACCACTGAACCGCGCCGCCGCTCCGGCCTCGCCCGCCGAGCCCGCGACGCCCGGGTCAAGGCCGGCGTAGAGACCAAGCATCTGCGCAAGCACGCCGCCGGCGAGGCCAAGAAGCTCGCCAGACGCTAGGTGCGCCGCCCTCAGATCACCACGCGCTCACGGTGTGGCGCGTCGTCCAGAGCGACGACCTCGTCGATCTCCAGCAGCACCGCGTCGGCGCCCGGCATGGGCCGCCGGCGCGTCATCAGCAGCACCGTCCGGCCCGCCGCCGCCACGAGCAGCCCGGCGAGGACGGCGGCGTGGTCGGTCTCGTCGGCCGGATTCGGCTCGTCCACGATGAGGACCGGGAAATCGGCCAGCAGCGCCCTGGCCATGGCGATGCGCAGGCGCTCTGCGCCCGAGACGAGCACGCCGCGCTCGCCCAGCGGGGTCGCGAGACCGTCGGGGAGCTCCGCGCACCATGACCCGAGCCCGGCACGCCTGGCGGCCTGGGCCACCTCGGCGTCACTCGCGCCGGGGCGGGCGACCCGGATGTTCTCGGCGACCGTCGCGGTGAAGACGTGCGCGTCCCGGGCGCACAGGCCCACGATCCTGCGGACGTCGGCACTGGAGAGGTCGCGCAGTTCGACGCCGTTCAGCGTCACCGAGCCCTCGTAGTCCACGAGCCGCAGCAGGACCGCCGCCAAACCGGACCGGCCGGCGTCGCCGTGACCGATCATCGCCACTCTGCGGCCGGGCGGCAGGTCCAGGTCCAGCCCGGTGAGGGGTGCCGCGTCACCACCCGTCTCACCGGCCCGCACGCCCCGCAGGCGCAGCGCGTATCCGCCGAGCCGGGGCAGGGGCAGCGGCAGCGGTCGGGCCGGATCGGCGACGCCGTCGGGCGCCTCCGCCACGGCCTTGATCAAGGCCACCTCCCGGCGGGAGCGCAGGTGGTGCCGCACCGCCGCCGACAGCACGGCGACGGCCTCGGCGGCGGCCGGCGGGATCAGTACGGCGACGACGAGCAGTGCCGGGTCGAGACGGCCCTCTCGCACCGCGGCCACGCCGAACAGCAGGGCGCAGAACATGGCCGCTCCGCCGACCAGCGTGGTGAGGCCCGCGGCCGCTCCCTCGATCCACGCCGACCCGCGCTCGGCCCGCGTGACCGTCGTGTCGATCCGGCGCAGCCCGTGGAGTCGCCGCGCCGCGGCGCCGTAGGCGATCAGCTCGGGCAGGCCGCTCAGGGTCTCCCTGGTGAGCCTGGACAGTTCCGTGCGCGCGGCGGTCGAGCGACGCCGCGCCCGTACGGCCGCCCGGTGTGCCGCCCACGGCGCACCGATCCCGCCGAGCAGCAGGGCCCCCAGCAGAGCCACGCCCGCGGGCGGCAGCAACCACCACTCCGCGATGACGGCGGCGGTCCCGCCCGCCATGGCGGCCGCCGCCGGCATCAGGCCGTGCCTGCCCCGGCCCACGACGCCGTCGGCCGCAGCGGCGAGCATCCCCAGCAGCCGCCCGTACACCCGGCCGTGCAGTCCGGCGGGGGCGAGGGCCGCGAGGCGCTCGTAGAGCCGCACCCGCGACCTCGCCAGCATCCGCAACGCCGCGTCGCAGGCCATCACCCGCTCGGCGTACCGCATCGCGCAGCGGCCGAGACCAAGGGCCTGTACGGCCACGATCGCACCCACGAGATGCGCCGCGGGCGGCCGCGACGGCGCCCAGGCCAGCAGCCATCCCGACGTGGCGAGCAGAGCGACGGCACAGGCGAACGCTCCGGTGCCGGCCGCGACCGCCGCCGCGCTCCGCACCTCGACGCCCCGGCCGGCCGACCGGCCGCTCATGCCGGCACCGGCATGGGCGCCGCGCCCGGCCGTCCGAGCGCGACGACATGGTCGGCCCGGCCGAGCAGCGTCCGCCGCCGGGTCACGATCAGCGCCGTACGACCTGGAAGCAGGGCGCCGATGGCCTCGGCCATTTCGATCTCGGCGAGCACGCCGAGGTCGGCCGTCGGCTCGTCGAACAGCAGCAGCGGCGGGTCGAGGAGGTCGCAGCGCAGCACGGCGCGGGCCAGCGCGACCTGCCGCCGCCCGGCCGTGGACAGGCCGGACCCGCCCGGGCCGAGCCTGGCGTCCAGGTGGGTGGACGAGGTCACTCCGGCCGCCGCCGCGGCCTTGGCCACGGCATCGGCGCGGGCCCCGGGCACCGCGACGGCGATGTTGTCGGCCACCGTTCCCGCGAAGAGCGCCGGCCGCTGCGGAACCCATGCGATCCGGTTTCGCCAGCTCTCGCCGGCCACCAGCCGGCGGTCACCGACCATGATGCGGCCCGCGATGGGGGTCTCGAAGCCGAGCAGTGCCGCGATCAGATCGGACTTCCCCGCTCCGGGAGGTCCGGCCAGTGCCGTCGTGGTCCCCGGCGTCAGCGTCAGCGAGACCGCACCCTGCGAGGGCCCGGGGCTGCGGGCGATCACCACGTCCTCGACCCGGATCGTCAGTGAGCGCGGGTCCGCGAGGTCGCCGCGCTCTCCTCCCCCTGGGCCGCCCTGGCCTCCGCGTGAGCAGTCCTCGCCTCCCCGAGAGCCGCCGTTCCCTTCCCATGACCTGGCGGACCCGCGCTCGGCCGGGCGGGCCGGCGTTTCGAGGAAGTCGAGGATGCCGCCGACGGCGGCCAGACTCCCCCGGCCCGCGCGCAGATGCCCCGTCAGCCGGTGCAGTGGTAGGCCCGCCTCGACCGTCAGGAGCGCCGCGAAGAGCGCCGACTGCAAGGTCAGCGCCCCCGAGGCCAGGCGGAGGCCGGCCGACAGCACGACGAGTGCCACGGAGAACGTGGCAGCCGCCTCCAGCACCAGGGCGGAGCGGAACGAGAGGCGCGAGG
This sequence comes from Actinomadura sp. HBU206391, assembly GCF_014323665.1. Lineage (GTDB taxonomy): Bacteria > Actinomycetota > Actinomycetes > Streptosporangiales > Streptosporangiaceae > Actinomadura_C. Next base: position 35,266 of record NZ_JABVEB010000040.1, read on the forward strand.
TCACGAGCGCCGCCATCCGGTACTGCTCGGTGGCTCTCGCGATGTGCCACCCCTGCGCTCGAGCCCGGCCGTACACCGTCAACGTCGGCAGGCCCGCGACCAGGTCGGTGAAATGGGCCGCGAGGGCGTCCGCCGTCCGCCGCTGCCGCACGGCGCGGGCAGCCGCGGGGCCACCGACGAGTCGGCCGCAGAGCGCGAACAGCGCCAGCGTCGCGAGCACGATGCCGGCCGAGAGAAGGTCGGCCACGGCCAGGGCGGCCAGCATCGCCGCGGGAACGACCACCGCCACGCTGAGCCGCGGCAGGCAGCGAGAGAAGTACGGTGCGAGCGCGTCGACCCGGGCCACCAGGGCGGCGGGCTCGGTCGGCCGCGGGCACGGGCCGTTCCGCACGGCCCGCGCCAGCAGACGGGTTCGCAGCCGCGACGCGACCTCGGCGGCGGTGCGGTGCGCCGCGAACTCCCCTGCCCATGCCAGCACCGCCCGTACGGCCACCACCGCGGCGAGAGCAGGTGGGACGGCCAGGGCCGAGAGCGCGTGGGCGAGCAGGGCCGCCTGCGCGATCACACATGCCGCGGTGCCCGACGCGAGCACCATGCAGACGACGAGGCAGCGCGTGGTGGCCGGAGCATGCCGGGCCAGCCGGATGTCGAAGACGGTGGCGACCCGGCCGCTGATCCGGCCCCTGATCCCGCCCGTGGCCCGGCCGCTGATCCGGCTTCTGACCCCGCCGGTGATCCATCCGCTGGTCCGGCCCCTGATCCATCCGCTGATCGAGCACCGCGGGCGCGCGGTCGGCACCTCGTCCACGGTCGCCTCCCCCGAGTTGACGACGTCTCCGGAACCCGCGTCCGCGGTGGGGAGACATCAGGTGGATCGCGTCGAACCTAGACCCGCGCCCGCCTTCGGCACCGCGCGATCTCCCGGTACATTCCGCAAGGCTGGCGATGCCGTTGCCGAGCCGTTGCCCGCCGGAGCACAAAGATCCCGCCCCGCCGCGAACCGGTAACCTCACGTACATGCCTGACTGGACCGCTCCCTCGGCCGACGGCCCGGTGAACGCGACGCTCGCCCTGCCGGGCTCGAAGTCGATGACCAACCGTGCGCTCATCCTGGCGGCGCTGGCATCCGCGCCCACGGTCGTCCGGCGTCCCCTGCGCAGCCGCGACACGCTGCTCATGGCAGATGCGTTGCGCGCCCTGGGCGCCGGTGTCACCGGTGAGGCGGACTGGACCGTCACACCGAGCGAGCTGAGCGGCCCGGCCCGGGTGGACGCGGGACTCGCGGGCACGGTCATGCGGTTCGTGCCGCCGGTCGCCGCGCTGGCCGACGGCGAGGTGATCGTCGACGGCGACCCGCGGGCGAGGGATCGGCCCATGGGCCCACTGATCATGGCGCTGCGCGCGTTGGGGGCCGAGATCGACGATGCCGGCCGCGGCGCCCTGCCCTTCACCGTCCTCGGGCGTGGCCGCGTGCCCGGCGGCGCCGTCACGATCGACGCCTCGAGCTCCTCCCAGCTGGTCTCCGGGCTGCTGCTGGCCGCCCCCCGGTTCGACAAGGGCGCCGAGGTGCGCCATGAGGGGCCACCGGTACCGTCCGCGCCGCACCTGGAGATGACCGTACGAATGCTCCGCGCCGCCGGTGTGGCCGTCGAGGCCGACGAGAGCGTGTGGCGGGTCGCGCCCGGGGCCGTCGGGGGCGGCGAATGCCACATCGAGCCCGACCTGTCCAACGCCGCGCAGTTCCTCGGCGCCGCGCTGGTGACCGGGGGCCGGGTGACGGTGCGGGACTGGCCGGCCGACACCACTCAGCCAGGCGACGCGCTCCGCGGGCTGCTGGAGCGCATGGGCGCGACCGTGTCACATGACGACGACGGGCTGACCGTGCGCGGCGGCGGCACGGTCGAGGGCATCGAGGCCGACCTGCACGACGTCGGCGAGCTCACCCCGGTCATGGCGGCTCTGGCCGCGCTGGCCGCCTCCCCCTCGCGGCTCACGGGCATCGCGCACCTGCGCGGGCACGAGACCGACCGGCTGGCCGCGCTGGTCGCCGAGATCAACGGGCTGGGCGGTGACGTCCGGGAACTCGCCGACGGACTGGAGATCCGCCCGCGCCCGCTGCACGGCGGCGTGTTCCACACCTATGACGACCACCGGATGGTGATGGCTGCGGCCCTGCTCGGCCTCGCCGTTCCGGGCGTCGAGATCGAGAACGTGGACACCGTGGCCAAGACCCTTCCCGAGTTCACCGCACTGTGGACCCGAATGCTGGAGGGGTGACGCTGGCACGCCGCCTGGACGACTTCAGCGAGGACGACGTACGGGTCCGGCCCGGCCGCCGTGGTACCCGCCCGCGCACGCGCCGCAGGCCCGCGCACGGGGAGGCCGTCACGGCCCTGGTGCTCGGCGTCGACCGTGGCCGCTACCACTGCCTGATCGACGACCACATGGTGACCGCCATGCGCGCACGGGAGCTGGGCCGTAAGAGCGTGGTGGTCGGCGACCGGGTCTCGGTGGTCGGCGACGTCTCCGGCGAGCCCGACACGCTGGCCCGCATCGTCCGGGTCCAGCCCCGCTCGTCGGCGTTGCGCCGTACGGCCGACGACACCGACCCCTTCGAGCGGATCATCGTCGCCAATGCCGAGCAACTGGTCATCGTCACGGCGCTCGCCGACCCGGAGCCACGGCCGCGGATGATCGACCGTTGCCTGGTGGCGGCCTATGACGCGGGGCTGGACCCGCTGCTGTGCCTCACCAAGGCCGATCTGGCCTCGCCGGACGAGCTGGTGGCGGCCTACGACCCGCTCGGCGTGCCCTATGTGGTGACCACCCGCGGCGGCCGGGTCGACGAGCTGAACGAGAGACTGGCCGGACGGATGAGCGTGCTCGTCGGCCACTCCGGCGTAGGCAAGTCGACGCTGGTCAACGCGCTGGTGCCGGACGCCTTCCGAGCCGTCAGCCACGTCAACCCGGTCACCGGCCGGGGCCGTCACACCTCGTCGTCGGCGATCGCGCTGGCGCTCCCGGACGGCGGCTGGATCATCGACACCCCCGGTGTCCGGAGCTTCGGGCTGGCCCATGTGGCCCCGTCGAGCCTGCTCGGCGCCTTTCCAGATCTCGCCGAGGGCGCCGCCGAGTGCCCTCGGGCCTGCACCCACCTGCAGCCCGACTGCGCCCTCGACGCGTGGGTCGCCGGCGGGCATGCCGACGCGGCCCGCCTCTACTCGCTGCGCCGCCTCCTGGAGAGCCGCGAAGGCGAGCCGGACTGACGGCTGTGATCGGTGATCAGGCCGGTGTGATCGCTAGGCTGGTGTGATCATTAGGCCCCGTGATCATCAGGAAGGGGCGCCCGGGCCGAGCTCGTCGACGAGGGCCATGGCACGGGCCTCTGCCTCGTTGAGCACGTTGATGTGGGCGGGTGCGAGTTCTTCGACGCACCGGGTCATCTGGGCCGTGACCTCGCTGAAGGCGGTCTCCTCCGCGGCCCGCAGGGCCGCACGCACGGTCGCCGTGCGCGCGCCGAGCGCCGCCCACTCCAGCTCCAGCCGGGCGATCGTGCTCTCAGAGGCGGCCGCAAGCTCGATGGCCTCGGCCCTGAGCTCGGCGGGCACCTCGCTCCGGCCGGCCTGCCGCGCCCGGCTCGAGAGCGTGGAGATGCGGCTCGCCAGGTTCAGCCCCTCGTGGGCCAGCGGCAGCACGTCATGGATCATGTCGGTGACCGCGGTGGCGAGTTCCTCCACCTGGCCGAGCAGGGTCCGGTTCACCGTCTCCAGGGCTCCGGCGACGTGCTCGGCGACCTGTTCCGCGACGGCGCGCTCCTGAGTGGTGAGAGCCGGGATCACATCGCTGTCGAGCCGCTGCCGCAGCTCCGCGCCGAGCTCGCCGTCAGCGCGGCGCTCGTGCCAGGCCGCCCAGACCCGCTCGATGCGCTGTCTGCCGGAAGCGGAGATCTCCCCGGAGACCTCGCCCAGCGCTTCGGTGGACCGGGTCTTGAGCCGCTCCACCCGCCCGTACAGCGCCTCGCGTTTGAACGGCTCGTTCAACTCGGAGAGCAGGGCCTGCAGCCGCCGCGACACATCGATGGCGTGCTCTGCGAGCGGCACCAGGCGGTCGGCGAGCTCGTCGAGCGTGGTCGCCCGCCGGGGGTCGGTCAGCTCGGACACCCAGGCGGGAAGGTCGTGGGCCATGCGCTCAATGCTCCCATCCGGGGACGGCGCGTCGCCGCCGTAACACCCGGAGCCGTCGGCATCAGTCATTGGGACGCAGTGTCCAGCGGACGGTCATCTCGGCGACCATCTCGCCATCGGCGCGCCGGATCGTCACCGCGACGTCGAACTCCGGCCGCCCGCCGTCGGCGAGTTCGGCACGCACGTCCGCCGCGGGACGGCTCAGCAGCGCCTCGGCGGTCACCTCTCCACGGGCGAGCTTCAGATAGCGGATGTCCGCGCTGACGGCCAGCGGGGTCGCGATGGGGAGCTGGTCCATGAAGGCGCCGATCACCACGGCGCCCGAGGCCGTCTCGGCCAGCGAGAACAGCACCCCCGCGTGCGGACCGCCGACGTGGTTGTGCAGTTCTTCGCGATCCGGCTGGCGCAGCAGGGCGCGCCCCTCTTCGTGCTCGAGGAATTCCGGGCCGATCAACCGTACGAAGGGCACCAGCCCGGTGAGCGCGTTGCGTACCGTTGCTAGATCAACAGTGGCCATACCGCATGCTACTGGCAAGTAGGGGAGCTCCGCCGCCCCCGCCGACCAGGCCGGCTCCGGATACGACAGCGCCTTCACCCGAGTAAGTCTGTCAGCACATGCCGTGATCGCGGTAGCGTTGCACGTCGTGGCAGGCTATTCCGATGACCTGCGTCTGGCCCATGTGCTGGCGGACGCGGCCGACGACATCACGACGCGGCGATTCCGGGCGCTCGACCTGCGCATCGAGACCAAACCGGACCTCACCCCGGTGAGTGACGCCGACCGCGCGGTCGAGGACCAGATCCGCGGCACGCTCAAACGGGCTCGCCCGCGCGACGCCGTGATCGGCGAGGAGTACGGCAAGACCGGATACGGGCCGCGATGCTGGGTCATCGACCCGATCGACGCCACCAAGAACTTCGTCCGGGGCGTACCGGTGTGGGCGACTCTGATCGCGCTCATGGAGGGCGACGAGGTCGTCGTGGGGCTGGTCTCCGCCCCGTCCCTCAGCCGCCGGTGGTGGGCCGCCCGCGACGGCGGCGCCTGGACCGGGCGCAGCCTGGCGAAGGCGAGCCGACTCCAGGTCTCGTCGGTGACGCGACTGGCCGACGCCTCACTGTCGTTCTCCAGCCTGAGCGGCTGGGAGGAGCACGACCGGCTGGACAGCTTCATGGATCTCACCCGGTCGGTCTGGCGCACCCGCGCCTACGGCGATTTCTGGTCGCACATGATGGTGGCCGAGGGAGCGGTCGACATCTCCACCGAGCCCGAAGTGAGCCTCTGGGACCTCGCCGCGCTGCAGGTCATCGTCGAGGAGGCCGGCGGGGTCTTCACCGATCTCACCGGCACACCCCGTCCCGACGGGGGAAGTGTGGTGTGCAGCAACGGCCATCTGCACAACGAGGTTCTCCGCACTCTCGGTGGCGGCAGGCTGACGCATCGCGTTTAGTGCCGTCGCGCGTCACGAGATATATCGTGGAAACTCCGCTCCACCGGAACCCCACCGGCCGAGCGGCCGTTTTCCTGGTAGTGCATTAGCGGCCGGAGGTGTTCGGGAATGTCGACACGAACCAAGTTCGTCATCGGAGGGGTCGCCGTCGGGCTGCTGACCCTGTGGATCCTGCCCTGGTGGATCTCAGCCCTGATCATTCTCGGCGTGATCGGCGCGCCCGTCGTGGCGTACCTGATGCTGGACCCCTCGCAGCGGCGGCGGGTGCGCTCTCAGGGCCGTAAGCGCATCGGGTCGTAGGCGGGCCTTCTCCACGGCGACATACGGCGCGGCCTGCGGCCCGGGTACGGGCCGGCGAGCCGCGCTACCCGACATGGACCTGGGACGCCGGGAGACGTCGGGTTCGGCCTGCCGCACCACCTCACGCGTGAGCGGCGGCACGTCTCCACCGCCGAAGAGCAGGTAGCGGATCATGGCCACGATCGGGTTGCCCTCCGCCCAGTGGAAGGCGGATCTCGCCCGAGCCCGCGAGATCGCGCAGGTCCCCGACGAGCCACCGTCGCAGCCCTCCCCGGCCGCCTCGCGCTCCCGGCCGGTCGTCATTCTCCGGGTCACCTCACCCCCAGTTCACGTGCCCTGATCCTCATCATTCCCACTCGGGGTCGCACACGACCTGTGCGGTCGCGCGCCGTACCGGCCCCTGCGCTAGCGTCGGCCTGTGACCAAGGTCGGGGTGGTGGGGGCCGGCATCCTCGGGCTGGCCGTGGCCAGGAGAATTCTCGAGCTGCGGCCGGAGGAGTCGGTCACCGTCCTCGACAAGGAGGACCGGGTGGCCGCGCACCAGACCGGCCACAACAGCGGCGTCGCCCATGCGGGCGTCTACTACGCTCCCGGGTCGCTGAAGGCCCGGCTCTGCCGCCGCGGCATCGGCCTGCTCCAGGAGTTCTGCGCCGAGCGCGATCTGCCGTACGACGAGTGCGGCAAGGTCATCGTCGCGCGCACCGACGCCGAGGTGGCACCGCTGCGTGAGATCGAGCGGCGCGCCGCCGAGAACGGTGTTCCCGGGCTGCGGTGGCTCGACGGGTCCGGGCTCCGGGAGGTCGAGCCGCACGCCGCCGGTGTCGCGGCGCTGCACTCGCCGCACACCGCCATCGTCGACTTCCCCGCCGTGGCCCGCGCGTTCGCGGGCGACGTGCTCGGCGCCGGCGGGGCCGTACGCCTCGGCTGCGAGGTCATCGGCATCCGGCGGGACGGCGAGCGGGTACGGGTGATCACGGCGCGGGAGGAGTTCGTCTTCGACCGGCTGATCGTGTGCGCAGGCCTTCAGGCCGACCGGGTCGCGCGGCTGGCCGGTGACTCCCCCGGCCCGGCGATCGTGCCGTTCCGCGGCGAGTACTACCGCCTCGTGCCGTCCCGTACGGATCTGGTGCGCGGGCTGATCTACCCGGTCCCCGACCCGCGCTACCCGTTCCTCGGCGTGCACTTCACCCGGCGGGTGGACGGCGGCGTCGACGTGGGCCCGAACGCGGTGCCGGCGCTGGCCCGCGAGGGTTACCGGCGCCGGGACCTGAGCGGGGCCGACCTCTGGGAGACGCTGCGGTGGCCGGGCTCCCGGCGGATGGCCCGGCGGAACTGGCGCACCGGGCTGATGGAGATGTACGGCTCGGTCTCGCGGCGCGCGTTCATCGCGCGGGCCCGCACCTTCGTGCCGGAGTTGACCGCGGCCGACGTGGTGCGCGCCCCCGCTGGGGTGCGGGCCCAGACCGTCGATGCCGACGGATCACTGGTGGACGACTTCCGGCTCGGCCGGGTCGGCCGGGTCGTGACGGTGCGCAACGCGCCCTCTCCGGCGGCGACGTCGTCGCTGGCCATCGCCGAGTACATCGTCGACCTGGCGACCTGACTCAGCGCTAGCACTACGGCGGACCGAGTCGGAGCACCGTGCGGCCAAGTACATCGCCAAGGTGCTCAAGGACCTCGACTACAAGGTCGTGCTCCAGCCCTTCTCGGTGCCGGACAGGTACCTCGCCGAGATGAAGGTGTCGCACGGCGAGCGCTGGCAGGCCAGCGCCGCCGCTCAGGGCGCCGTCGCCTCTGCCAAGGGGAACATCGTCGACCTGGGCACGGCGACCGAGGTCACCGGTGACCTGAGCGGCCGGATCGCCCTGTTCACCCGCGTCGCCGGCAGCGAACTCGTCCAGGCCGAGGCGGCCGCCGCCAAGGGCGCGGCGGCGGTCCTCATCGCGAACGTGCCCACGGCCGCCTTCCCGGAGCGCAAGGCCGCCGCGTTCGCCCCGGCGCTGGCCGAGCCGGTGGCCGTCCCTGTGATCGGCATCGCCCAGTACCACGGTGAGCGCATCCGCGCGGGCGTCTCGAAGCTGTCCCTGACCGTGACGCACCACGCCTCGCTCACGTCCTACAACGTCCTCGCCGAGCGGAAGGCCACCTTCCCCAATCCCGACGGCGACGTCGTGATGGTGAGCGCCCACTACGACAGCGTCCCGGGCTCGCCCGGCGCCAACGACGACGGCAGCGGCACCGTCCTGTGCCTGGAACTGGCGCGGGCGCTGCGCCGCCTGCCGACCCAGAAGGCCCTGCGATTCGCGCTGTCGGGGTCGGAGGAGTACGGGCTGATCGGCTCCACCCACTATGTCGCCGGGTTGACCGACGCCGAGGCGGGCAACATCGCCGGCTGCTTCCAGAACGACATGGTCGCGACCAGCCACTCCCCCGCCACCCGTTATTGGCTGCTGTCGGTCGACGGCGCCGACAACGCGACCACGGCCGCGGTGTCGGCCGCCGCCGGGCGCCTCGGTTACACCGGCCAGATCAGCGCGCCGACCGCGCGCGGGTCGAGTGACCACGTGCCGTTCTTCGAACGCGGCATAGCGTCGGGCAACTTCAGCTGGCGGGGCGAGGGAGCGCCCAGCGAGCTGCCGATCTACCACACACCCGAGGACACCATCAAGAAGAACGTCAGCCTGGAGCGACTGCAGGTGTCGCTGGAACTGATCGGCTCCGCCG
>NZ_JABVEB010000400.1 GCF_014323665.1 Actinomadura sp. HBU206391
CCACCGTCCGGGCCGAGCGCGAGGCGGGACTGGCCAGACGGCGGGAACGCCGGAGGCGCCTGAAGGCGCTGCTCCCGCGGCTTCCACGGCCGGTTCGGTACGCCCGTCAGAGCGGCATCCGGGCCCGCCGCCGCAGGACCCAGAACGCCGGCGTCCTGGCTTTGTTCCTCGGCGTCCAGGCGGCGGCGTGGCTGCTCTTCCCCTCCTGGGCCGCCAGGTTCGCCGTGCTGGTGCTGTCGATTCTCTTTCTGCCCGTCCTCGTCACGCTCGCCTTCGATCGCCGCGGCCGGATCTGAGCGGCAGGCCGGGCCCGTGGGGCACGTGGAGTGCCCGTGTCGGTCACCCGTGGCGGGTAGCCCGTGGCAGGGCTCCTCACCGCCGTGCGGTCGGCCGGTGAGACGCGGCGACGAGGTTCCAGGCCCCCATTCGGCATGTTCGACCTGCTCGTCCCGTCGCCGCGTCCGTCTTACCGTGAGGGTCGTGCGCCGGCCGGGTAGCGCGGGCGGCCCGCCTCACGGGGTCGTCCGCGGCGCTGATTCGAGGAAACACCGACCACGTGGTGGTTCACGGCATCCTGACGGATTCCCTACGTCCGTCACGCCGCTCTTGACGAGACCCGTACACGAGCGGCGGACCGACGGCTCACCGGCTCGGCTCGATAGGCTTCGGGCATGACGCTCACGCTCCTTCCCGCGGTCGATGTCGCCGACGGCCAGGCCGTACGCCTGGTCCAGGGCGAGGCCGGTACCGAGACCTCCTACGGGAGTCCGCTCGAGGCGGCCCTCGCCTGGCAGAGGGCCGGCGCGGAGTGGATCCATCTCGTCGACCTCGACGCGGCGTTCGGGCGGGGCTCCAACCGGGCGCTCCTCGCCGAGGTGACCGGCAAGCTCGACGTGAAGGTCGAGCTGTCCGGCGGAATCCGTGATGACGACTCGCTGGCGGCCGCGCTGGCCACCGGGTGCGAGCGGGTCAACATCGGCACCGCGGCCCTCGAGGATCCCGAGTGGTGTCGCAAGATCATTGCCTCGCACGGCGACCGGATCGCGGTCGGGCTCGACGTCCGCGGCACCACGCTGGCCGCCCGCGGCTGGACCGAGGAGGGCGGCGACCTGTTGGACGTGCTCGCCCGCCTGGAGGCCGACGGCTGCCGGCGCTACGTCGTCACCGATGTCACCAAGGACGGCACCCTGCGCGGCCCCAACATCGGCCTGCTCAGGGACGTGTGCGCGCGCACCGACAAGCCGGTGATCGCCTCGGGTGGCGTGTCGTCGCTCGACGACCTGCGTGCCATCTCGGCACTGGTGCCGGACGGCGTCGAGGGATCCATCGTCGGCAAGGCCCTCTACGCGGGCGCGTTCACGCTGGAAGAGGCGCTCGAGGCGGTGTCATGATCTCCAGGATCGGCTCCGGCGGGCCCTGGGAGGACGTGGTCGGCTACTCCCGCGCGGTGGTCGCGGGCCCGTGGATCCTCGTGTCGGGGTGCACCGCCGTCGTGGACGGGGAGCTGCGCCACGTCGACGACGCGTACGGGCAGGCGCGGACGGCCTTCGAGATCGCGCTCAAGGCGATCGCCAAGGCCGGCGGGTCGCCGCCGCACGTCGTGCGCACCCGCATGTACTTGCGGAACCTGGCCGACGCCGAGGCCGTCGGGCGGGCCCACGCCGAGCTGTTCCTGGACGTCCGGCCCGCAGCGTCGATGATCGGTGTCGCCGGCTTCATCGACCCGCGGATGCTGGTCGAGATCGAGGTCGAGGCCTACCGTCCGGAGGGATCATGAGCGCGAACACCGCCACCGGGGTCGCGGTCCGGGTCATCCCCTGTCTCGACGTGGACGCCGGGCGCGTCGTCAAGGGCGTCAACTTCCGTAATCTGCGCGATGCGGGCGACCCGGTCGAACTCGCCCGCCGCTACGACGCCGAGGGCGCCGACGAGCTGACCTTCCTCGACATCACCGCCTCGAGCGCGGAACGCTCGACGATGTACGACGTGGTCGGCCGGACCGCCGAGCAGGTGTTCATCCCGCTGACCGTGGGCGGGGGAGTGCGGTCGGTCGACGACGTGGACAGGCTGCTGCGGGCGGGCGCCGACAAGGTGTCGGTGAACACCGCCGCGATCACCCGGCCGGAGTTCCTGCGCGAGGCGGCGCACCGGTTCGGGTCCCAGTGCGTCGTGCTCTCCGTCGACGCCCGCCGGGCCGAGGGGACCCCCTCGGGTTACGAGGTGACGACGCACGGCGGCCGCAAGGGCACCGGCATCGACGCGATCGAGTGGGCGGCGCGGGCCCAGGAGCTCGGCGTGGGCGAGATCCTGCTCAACTCGATGGACGCCGACGGCACCAAGAACGGCTTCGACCTCGACATGCTGCGCGAGGTACGGCGCGCCGTCACCGTCCCGGTGATCGCCAGTGGGGGCGCGGGCGCGCTGGAGCACTTCGCGCCGGCGGTCGACGCGGGCGCCGACGCGGTGCTCGCCGCGAGCGTGTTCCACTTCGGCGATCTGCGGATCAGCGCGGTCAAGGAGTCGCTGCGAGCGGCCGGGTACCCGGTCCGCTAGGGCTCACCCCATGGTGCCGCGCGCGAGATGGCGGCCGATCACCATCCGCTGGATCTGGTTGGTGCCCTCGAAGATCTGCATCACCTTGGCCTCGCGCATGTAGCGCTCGACCGGGTAGTCACGGGTGTAGCCGTTGCCGCCGAGCACCTGCACGGCGTCGGTGGTGACCTTCATCGCCGCGTCGGTGGCGACGAGCTTGGCGATCGACGCCGCCCGGCTGTACGGCAATCCGCGGTCGCGGCGCCTGGCGGCGTCCAGGTAGGTGGCACGGGCCGACTCCACCGCGGCGGCCATGTCGGCCAGCAGGAAGGCCAGCCCCTGATGCTCGATGATCGCTTGCCCGAACTGGCGGCGGCCGCCGGCATAGGCCACGGCCTCGTCCAGCGCCGCCTGGGCGAGGCCGACCGCGCACGCCGCGATGCCGAGACGGCCGGAGTCCAGGGCCGACAGGGCGATGGGGAAGCCCTGCCCCTCGACACCGATCAGCCGGTCGGCGGGCACGCGTGCGCCGTCGAAGTGCAGCTGGGTGGTGGTCGACCCGGTCAGCCCCATCTTGCGTTCCGGCGGCCCGGCCGCCATCCCGGCCATCTCGCCGTCGATGAGGAAGCAGCTGATGCCGCGTGTCCCGGTCTCGGACGTGCGGGCGAACAGGACATAGAAATCGGCCTCACCGCCGTGGGTGATCCAGGACTTGCCACCGGTGACGAGGTAGCCGTCCCCGTCCCGGACGGCGCGGGTGCTCAGAGCGCCCGCGTCCGACCCGGCCTGCGCCTCCGACAGGGCGTACCCGCCGAGCAGCTCGCCGCCGAGCAGTTCGGGCAGCCGCTTGCGCTGCCCCTCGGAGCCGAAGGCGGCGAGTGGATGGCAGGACAGTGAGTGCACGCTGACCCCGACGGCGATGGACGCCCAGACCGACGCCAGCTCCTCCAGCACCTGGAGATAGACCTCGTACGGCTGGCCGCCGCCGCCCTGCTCCTCCGGATAGGGCAGGCCGAGCAGCCCGGACCGGCCGAGCAGCCGGAACATCTCACGGGGGAACTCCGCCCGTTCCTCGGCCAGGGCGGCGCGGGGCGCCAGCTCGGCGGCGGCGATCTCACGCGTCAGCGCCAGCAGCTCCTCGGCCTCGGGCGAGGGCAGAACACGGTCGGCGGGCATGGTGCACCTTTCGTTGTCACGCCTGCCTGGACGAGCAGGCATAACGGGCTTGCCAGGCAGACGAGACGAAGCGGCCTTCGGTGTCCGATCGGGTCGTCTGTCA
>NZ_JABVEB010000401.1 GCF_014323665.1 Actinomadura sp. HBU206391
GGAGAACTCTTCGACTTCGCCAGCACCGGCGCGCGCTTCGCCGAGGTGACGATCGCCGACCGGCCGCGGCCGGTCGGCGACGCGCGCACGGTGGCCAGGCTCAGGCGCCTTCTCGACGGCGCGGACGTCGTTCACGCCCATGGGCTGCGCGCGGGCGGCCTGGTGGCCGCGGCGCTGACGCGTGTCGCCCCTGGGCCGCTACGCCTCGCGCCGGGCGGCCCGCCGCTGGTCGTGACGCTGCACAACGCCGTCATCGCGGGCGGCATGACCGGACTGGCCTACGGGGCCCTGGAACGGATCGTCGCGCACGGCGCCGCGTGCGTCCTCGGTGTCTCACCCGACCTGGAGCAGCGCATGCGCTCGCTCGGCGCCCGGGCGGTGGGCCGCGCACTCGTGCCCACGCCCTCGGTGGGTGAGCCGCCCGGTCCGGACGCCCGTGCGGAGGTCCGCGCCGACCTCGGCGCCGGCGACCGCCCCCTCATCGTCACCGTGGCACGGCTGGCCGACCAGAAGGGACTTCCCACGCTCCTCGACGCGGCCGCCGGCTGGGGACGCCGTACGGCGGGGCCGCTCGTCGTGATCGCGGGCGACGGCCCGCTCGAGACCCGGCTGCGCGACCGGATCGAGGCGGAGAAGCTGCCGGTCCGGCTGCTCGGCCGCCGCTCCGACGTGGCCGAGCTGCTGGCGGCCGCCGATGTCGCGGTCGTGCCCAGCGTGTGGGAGGGCCAGCCGCTCTTCGTCCAGGAAGTGCTGCGGGCCGGCCGGCCGCTGGTCGCCACCGAGGTGGGCGGTATCCCCGAGCTGGTCGGCGACGCCGCGCTGCTCGTGCCGGCCGGAGACGCCGGGGCGCTGGAAGAGGCGGTCGGCCGGGTGCTGTCCGACTCGGCGCTGGCCGTGCGGCTCGGTGCGGCGGCCGCTCAGCGGGCCACCGCGCTGCCGAGCGAGGACGATGCCGTGAACCAGCTCGCGGCCCTCTACCGGGGCGTCGTCCGGCGGCCGGCACGGGGACTGCGGTGACACCCCCAGAAGATCGTGTACACTGCGACAGGTAGGAGGGGAGTATCCCCTGCGGTGGTCTCGTCATCACGGTCGGCTGTGTCCGGCCCGGGGCCATCGGTCCTCACTCGGTGAGGGCGGGAGAGACCTCCGGCGATCTTTAGTGTCTGCCGGAGGCTGTTTACATGAACGTACCCCTGTGGATCTGGGCCCTCACTCTCGTCGGCCTCACCCTCCTCATCATCGGTGACCTGATCTGGGTCGACCGGACCGGGGCCAAGCAGTTCAGTTCCCACCAGGCCGCCTTCTGGTCGGTCTTCTACATCACCCTGGCGATGCTGTTCGGGCTGGGCATCCTGGCCTTCGCCGGAGGCGACTACGCGGCTCAGTTCTACGCGGGCTTCGTCACGGAGAAGAGCCTGAGCGTCGACAACCTCTTCGTCTTCTACGTGATCATGACGCGCTTCGCCGTGCCGAAGCAGAGCCAGCACCGGGTGCTGATGCTCGGTGTGGTGCTCGCCCTCATCCTGCGCGGGATCTTCATCGCGATCGGCGCGGCGGCCATCGCCCAGTTCCAGTGGGTGTTCTTCATCTTCGGTGCCTTCCTGATCTGGACGGCCATCGGATTGGTGCGCACCTCGCACGACGAGCAGCACGTCGCAGAGAACGCGCTGCTGCGCTGGAGCAGGCGGGTGCTGCCGACCACCGACGCCTACCACGGCTCGAAGATCTCCATCAAGCAGCAGGGCAAGCGGCTGTTCACTCCGCTGTTCATCGTCATCATCGCCATCGGCTCGACGGACCTGCTGTTCGCGCTCGACTCCATTCCCGCGATCTTCGGGCTCACCAAGGAGCCCTACCTCGTCTTCACCACCAACGCCTTCGCCCTGATGGGCCTGGTGCAGCTGTACTTCCTGCTGGGCGGGCTGGTGCGGCGCCTGGTCTACCTCAGTCACGGGCTGGCGGCGATCCTCGGGTTCATCGGGGTCAAGCTCGTCCTCGAGGCGCTCCACGGCTACCACGTGTCGTGGGCGCCGGTGATCCCCATCTGGCTGTCCCTCTCCATCATCGGTGGCACTCTGGTGGTCACCACCGTGGCCAGCCTCGTCAAGATCCGGCGGGACTCGGCCGCAGGGTCCCCGGCGGAGGAGGGCGACGAGAAGGACGGCACGGTGGCCGCCGTCGACTGACGGGCCCGCGATCACGTGCCGCCGGAGATCGCTAGAGTCTCTCGAAGTAGAACCTGAATGCCGTTCTAGAATCGATGTCGGTAGTGATGCGGGAATCGGGCAGCGGTCTGAAGGTCTGGGAAGAAGGTGTCGGATGGCGATCGGGCTTACCGAGGAGCATGACGCGCTCGCGGAGTCGGTACGTGGTCTCGTCGAGCGCAACGTGACGGTGCAGACGGTGCGCGCCGCGCTGGAGGCGGCCACCGAGACCCGGCCGCCGTTCTGGACCGGTCTGGCCGATCAGGGCCTGCTCGGGCTGCACGTCTCAGAGGAGCACGGCGGCCAGGGGTTCGGCCTGCTCGAGCTGGCGGTCGTGCTCGAGGAACTGGGTCGCGCCGCCGCTCCGGGGCCGTTCCTGCCCACCGTCCTCGCCAGCGCGGTGATCGGCGCCTCCAGCAACGCCAAGGCGCATGCCGAGCTGCTGCCCGGCATGGCAGAGGGCACCCGCACGGGCGCCGTCTCCCTCGCCACCGGCCTCACCGGCCGGCGCACCGACGAGGGCCTGGTGATCAGCGGTACGGCCGAGCCCGTCCTTGGCGCCGTGCTCGCCGACGTGATCGTCCTGCCGGTCGGCACCGACGCCGGCCAGGAGTGGGTCGTCATCGACGCGGCGGACGCGACCGTCGAGGAGCTCCCGAGCCTCGACCGGGTCCGCCGGGCCGCCCGCGTGACGGTGACCGACCTCGGCGTCGCGGCCGACCGGGTGCTGGACGGCCTTGAGGGACCGAGGGTCCTCGACCTCGCCGCGCTGCTGCTCGGCGCCGAGGCGACCGGCGTCGCAGCCTGGTGCGTGAGCACCGCGGCCGAGTACGCGAAGGTTCGCGAGCAGTTCGGGCGCCCGATCGGCCAGTTCCAGGGCATCAAGCACAAGTGCGCGCGGATGCTCATCGCTCTGGAGCAGGCCCGTGCGGCCGTGTGGGACGCGGCGCGCGCCATCGACGACTCCGTGGAGGAGGCGCCCCTAGCCGCGGGCGTCGCCGCCGTCATCGCGCCCGACGCCGCCGTGCAGACCGCCCGTGACTGCATCCAGGTGCTCGGCGGCATCGGCTTCACCTGGGAGCACGAGGCCCACCTCTATCTGCGCCGCGGCCTGACGCTGCGGGCGCTGCTCGGCCCGGCCAAGGACTGGGCGGCCTCGGTGGCCGACCTGGCCCTCGGCGGCACCGTACGCGCGGTCGAGGTCGAACTGGACGACGACACGCTGCCGGTCCGGGAGCGGATCCGGGCCGAGATCGCCGAACTCGCGGCGATCGAGGACAAGGGCCGGCTCAACACCACGATGGGTGACGAGGGCTGGACGGTCCCGCACCTGCCGAAGCCGTGGGGCCGCGAGGCCGGGCCGGTCGAGCAGATCCTCATCCAGCAGGAGATGAAGCGGGCCAAGATCAAGCCGCCGAACCTGGTGATCGGCGCCTGGCTGGTGCCGTCCCTGTTCAGCTACGGCACCGAGGAGCAGAAGGAGCGGTTCCTGCGCCCGACGCTGCGCGGCCAGATGGTCTGGTGCCAGCTATTCAGCGAGCCGGGCGCCGGCTCGGACCTGGCCTCACTGTCCATGAAGGCCGAGCGGGTCGAGGGCGGCTGG
>NZ_JABVEB010000402.1 GCF_014323665.1 Actinomadura sp. HBU206391
CCCGGTCGGCGCGGGCGTGCGGCACGGCGATCGCCCATGAACAGAGAGTGAACCGATGTTCGATCCACAGGACAGGCCCGCGCTCCTGGTGCTGGAAGACGGCCGGATCTTCCACGGCCGCGGGTACGGCGCCGAGGGCGAGACCTTCGGCGAGATGGTGTTCAACACCGGCATGACCGGCTACCAGGAGACCCTGACCGACCCCTCCTACCGCGGTCAGATCGTCGCGATGACGGCGCCGCACATCGGCAACACCGGCGTCAACGACGAGGACCCCGAGTCCGATCGGATCCAGGTCTCCGGATACGTCGTCCGCGAGCCCGCGCGCGTCGTCTCGAACTGGCGGGCCCGCCGCTCGCTCGAGGAGGAACTGCGGGCGTACGGCGTCGTCGGCGTCGCGATGCCCGGCACCCGGGCGCTCACCCGGCACCTGCGGGAGCGGGGCGCCATGCGCGGCGCGATCTTCAGCGGCCGCGAGGCGGCCTCGGCGGATCTCGAGACGATGGTGGCCAGGGTCCTGCAGAGCCCCTCGATGGAGGGCGCCGACCTGGCCCGCGGCGTCGGCACGACCGAGCCGTACGTCGTCCCGTCCGTGGGCCCGGCCCGGTTCAGGGTCGCCGCCGTGGACCTCGGGATCAAGACGATGACCCCGCACCGCATGGCCGAACGCGGCTGCGAGGTGCACGTGGTGCCGGCCACGAGCACCGCCGAGGACATCCTCGGGCTCGACCCCGACGGGGTCTTCTTCAGCAACGGCCCGGGCGACCCGGCCACGGCCGGCTACGCGGTCGACGCGATGCGCGGCGTCCTCGGCTCCGGCGTCCCGGTGTTCGGAATCTGTTTCGGTAACCAGATCCTCGGCCGCGCGCTGGGCCTCGGCACGTACAAGCTGCGGTTCGGGCACCGCGGGGTGAACCAGCCGGTCAGGGACCGTGCCACGGGACAGGTGCACATCACCAGCCACAACCACGGGTTCGCGGTCGAGGCGCCGCTGGACGCCCCGTTCCACACCCCGTACGGGCCCGCCGAGGTGAGCCACATATGCCTCAACGACGGCGTCGTCGAGGGCCTCCGGATGCTGGACCATCCGGCGTTCGGCGTCCAGTACCACCCCGAGGCGGCACCGGGCCCGCATGACGCGACCGGTCTGTTCGACCGGTTCCGCGAGCTCATGGAGCGGCCCGGCGCGACGACGAGCAGGAGAGCCTGATGCCCCGCCGTGAAGATCTGAAGTCCGTCCTGGTGATCGGATCCGGGCCGATCGTCATAGGCCAGGCCTGCGAGTTCGACTACTCCGGCACCCAGGCGTGCCGCGTGCTCAAGGCCGAGGGCCTGCGGGTCTCGCTGGTCAACAGCAACCCGGCGACGATCATGACCGACCCGGAGTTCGCCGACGCCACCTATGTCGAACCCATCACCCCCGAGGTCGTCGAGAAGGTCATCGCCAAGGAACGGCCGGACGCCCTGCTGGCCACGCTCGGCGGCCAGACCGCCCTCAACACCGCGATGGCGCTGCACGAGGCCGGCGTCCTGGAGAAGTACGGCGTCGAGCTGATCGGCGCCGACGTCGACGCCATCGAGGCGGGGGAGAACCGCGAGCGGTTCAAGGCGATCGTCGAGCAGCTCGACGACCGCCTGGAGGCCGAGGTGGCGCGGTCGGTCGTCTGCCACACCATGGAGGACTGCCTGGCGGCGGCCGGGACGCTCGGCTACCCGATGGTGGTGCGCCCGTCGTTCACGATGGGCGGCGCCGGATCGGGCCTGGCCTACACCGAGACCGACCTGCGCCGCATCGCCGGTGCCGGGCTCGCCGCGAGCCCGACCGGCGAGGTGCTCCTCGAGGAGTCGGTCCTCGGCTGGAAGGAGTACGAGCTCGAGCTGATGCGCGACCGGCACGACAACGTGGTGGTCATCTGCTCGATCGAGAACGTCGACCCCATGGGCGTGCACACCGGCGACTCGATCACCGTCGCGCCGGCGATGACCCTCACAGACCGCGAGTACCAGCGGATGCGCGACGTCGCCATCGCCGTGATCCGCGCGGTCGGCGTCGACACCGGCGGCTGCAACATCCAGTTCGCGATCCAACCGGACACCGGCCGGCTCATCGTCATCGAGATGAACCCGCGGGTGAGCCGGTCGTCGGCGCTGGCGTCCAAGGCCACCGGCTTCCCCATCGCCAAGATCGCCGCGAGGCTGGCGATCGGCTACTCGCTCGACGAGATCTCCAACGACATCACCCGCGAGACCCCGGCCAGCTTCGAGCCGAGCCTGGACTACGTCGTGGTGAAGGTCCCGAGGTTCGCCTTCGAGAAGTTCCCCGGCGCCGACGGCACCCTCACGACGCACATGAAGTCGGTGGGCGAGGCGATGGCGATCGGCAGGTCGTTCCCCGAAGCCCTCCAGAAGGCCCTCAGATCGCTGGAGCAGCCCTCTGCGCCGTTCTCCTGGGCCGCGCCCGCCCTGGACCGGCAGGAGCTCGTAGAACGCAGCCGCAGGCCGCACGACGGCCGTCTGCGCGCGGTGCAGGAGGCGCTGCGCGCCGGCGCCACCGTCGGAGAACTCTACGAGGCCACCGGCATCGACCCGTGGTTCCTCGACCAGATCGCCGCGATCAACCAGGTCGCCGAGGACGTGCGGTCCCGCAGTGACGCGCTCACCAGGGAGATGCTGGAGCACGCCAAGCGGTACGGCTTCTCGGACGTGCAGATCGGCGCTCTGCGGGGGCTCTCCGAGGATGTCGTGCGCGAGGTCCGGCACGCCCTCGGCGTCCGGCCCGTCTACCAGACGGTCGACACCTGCGCGGCCGAGTTCGCGGCGCAGACCCCCTACCTCTACTCCACCTACGACGAGGAGACCGAGGTCCCGTCCGGTGACCGGCCCAAGGTGATCATCCTGGGCAGCGGGCCGAACCGGATCGGCCAGGGCGTGGAGTTCGACTACAGCTGCGTGCACGCCTCCTTCACGCTGGCGGAGGCCGGTTACGAGACCGTCATGGTCAACTGCAACCCCGAGACGGTGTCGACCGACTACGACACCTCCGACCGTCTCTACTTCGAACCGCTGACGCTCGAGGACGTGCTCGAGGTCGTGCACGCGGAGCAGCGGACGGGCACGGTCGTCGGGGTGATCGTGCAGCTCGGCGGGCAGACCCCCCTCGGCCTGGCGCGCAAGCTCAAGGCGGCCGGGGTCGCCATCGTCGGCACGTCGCCGGAGAGCATCCACCTCGCCGAGGAGCGCGGAGCCTTCGGCCGGGTCCTCGCCCGCGCCGGCCTGACCGCGCCGAAGCACGGCACGGCCACGTCCTACGAGGAGGCCCGCGCGCTCGCGGCCGAGATCGGCTACCCGGTCCTGGTCCGCCCGTCGTACGTCCTCGGCGGACGCGGCATGGAGATCGTGTACGACGACGCGACGCTCGAGTCGTACCTGGAGAAGCACAGCGCCCTGCTCGCCGAGCACCCCGTGCTCGTCGACCGGTTCCTCGACGAGGCGATCGAGATCGACGTCGACGCGCTCTACGACGGTGAGGAGCTGTACCTCGGCGGGGTGATGGAGCACATCGAGGAGGCCGGCATCCACTCCGGCGACTCGGCGTGCGCGCTCCCGCCCATCACGCTAGGCCGCGAGACGGTCGACCGGATCCGGGAGTCGACCGAGGCCCTCGCGCGGGAGATCGGC
Source organism: Actinomadura sp. HBU206391 (assembly GCF_014323665.1). Taxonomy (GTDB): domain Bacteria; phylum Actinomycetota; class Actinomycetes; order Streptosporangiales; family Streptosporangiaceae; genus Actinomadura_C. The sequence goes on from NZ_JABVEB010000402.1 coordinate 3,679, forward strand.
GTGCGCGGGCTCATCAACGTGCAGTACGCGCTGTCGGCGGGGGTCCTCTACGTCCTGGAGGCCAACCCCCGTGCCTCCCGTACGATCCCGTTCGTGTCCAAGGCGACGGCGGTGCCG
>NZ_JABVEB010000403.1 GCF_014323665.1 Actinomadura sp. HBU206391
CATCGGCGTCCTCGACTTCTTCGACCTGCACGTCCGCCGCCCCGTGCACGGGGACGCCGGGGTGCTGGTGGTCGGGCCGAGCGGCGGGGCGAGCGTGCTCGCCGCCGACGCGTTCGACGCCGCCGGGCTCGAACTCGCCGAACTGCCCGGCGCCGCCCGGTCGGAGCTCAGGGAGCTCGGCCTAGGTGCGGGCAGCTCGCTCGCCAATCCGCTCGAGATCCCGCTCGGGCCGCGCACCGGCGCCGGGCTCATCGAGGGCACGGTGACCGCGATCCTGGCCCACCGGGGGTACGGCGACGTCGTCGTGCACGTCAACGTGCAAAGCTTCTTCAGCTTCGGCGGCACCGCCGTCGAGCCGCTGCTGGCCTGCGCACGAGGCGTCGCCGCCCTGCAGGACGCACGGCGCGACGTCCGGGTCACGCTGGTGACCCGTAACGCCGAGTGCGCCCCCGCCGGCGTGGCGGACGAGGTACGCGCGATCGCGCGCGCCGCCGGCGTACCGGTCTATCTCAGCATGGCCTCCGCCGCGGTCGCCGTGGCCGCGGGCCGCACCCGGGCCGCCCGTGCGGCGGACTCGGCGGCGGTTTCGACCGACTGGATCACTGGGAGTGGGCATGGGCAGGCTTGACGGCAAGGTCGCGCTGATCACCGGCGGCGCGCGCGGCATGGGCAAGGCCCATGTACGGCGGCTGGTCGACGAGGGCGCCCGCGTCGTCTTCGGCGACGTCCTCGAGGAAGAGGGCGTCAAACTCGCCGCCGACGTCGGCGAGGCCTGCCGGTTCGTCCCGATGGACGTGTCCAGCCCCGATGACTGGACCTCGGCCGTCGACACCGCTCTGACGACGTTCGGACGGCTGGACGCCCTGGTGAACAACGCCGGGATCATGCGGCACAAGCTCATCGAGGAGATGACCCTGGATGAGTTCAAGCAGGTCCTCGACGTCAACCTGGTCGGGCAGTGGCTCGGGGTCAAGTCGGTGATCGAGCCGATGAAGGCGGCGGGCGGGGGCGCCATCGTCAACGTGTCCTCGACCGAGGGCTTCGTCGCGGCCGCCGGGCTGGCCGCCTACACCGCCAGCAAGTTCGGCGTGCGGGGGCTCACCAAGGCCGCGGCCCGTGAGCTCGGCCCCCATGGCATCCGGGTCAACTCCATCCATCCGGGCGCCATCCTCACCGCGATGTCGATGGACCCGGACGTGGTGGCGGCGACCGCCGACAGCGCCGACGCCTTCATGAAGGCACTGCCGCTGGGCCGGATGGGCCGGACCAGGGAGGTGACCGGGCTGGTCGTGTTCCTCGTGTCCGACGAGTCCAGCTACTGCACCGGCAGCGAGGTGCTGGTCGACGGCGGCATGATCACCGGCGCCGGCTACTGACGCGGCCTGGGCACGATCGGCCCGTGGCCGGGACCACGGGCCGGGGTGCTCACGCCGGGAGCTAGATCTCCGTGAGCCTCTCCCGCAGCAGGTCGGCCATGGCGTCGATGCCCGGCGCCTCGATCATCAGCCGCCCCATGAGCTCCACGTACCGCTCGACGTCCTCGGGCTTGTCGAGGTAGAGCGCGTTGGTGGCGTATTCGATGTAGACCACGTCAGGCAGATCCGGTTCGGCGAACCTGAGAACGGTGAACGGGTGACTCGCCGCGGGGTGGCCGCGTCCGAACGGCAGCACCTGGATCGCGGTGTCGTCCTGTGCACCGAGCTCGAGCAGGTGGTCGATCTGGGCGCGCATCGACCGCCGATCGCCCACCGGACGCATCAGCGCCGTCTCGTCCATGAGGGCCCACAGCCTGACGCCCCCGCGAAGCAGGGCCCGCTGCCGCTCCAACTTCAGGGCGACCCGCCGGTCGATGACGTCCTCGGGCTCGCCGGGATGCTCGAGCCGGATGAGACCGCGCGCGTATTCCTCGGTCTGCAACAGATCGGGAACGTACTGCGGAGCGTAGACACGGATCAGCGAGGCTGCCTGCTCCATTCCGAGGTAGGTGGGCGACCACACGGGGACGATGTCCCCGTACCGCTGCCACCAGCCCGGAGCGCTGGCCTGGCGGGCCAGCCGGAGGAGTTCCTCTCGCTGCCCCTCGTCGGTCACGCCGTACAGCGTGAGCAGATCCTTGACGTCTCGTTCCTTATAAGGACTGCGTCCCAGCTCCAAACGACTGATCTTGGAGTGGCTCGAGCGGATCGAGTACCCGGCCTCGTGCCGCGAGATGCCGCTCTGTTCCCGCAGCCGGCGCAGCCGGGCGCCCAGCAGGATCCGGAGGGTCGTGGGACCCCCGGGTGGCGCGGACGCCACACCGGAGGGAACCTCTCCGTCGGCCTCCCGTCCCGCGGTCATCCGCACTCCTCCGAACCGGCGTTCCGGCGCGCCGCCCGCCCGCGCCATCGCGGGTGGCAGGCCGGCGACCCCGCTCGTCGAGCGGCGGGGCCGGCCGTCGAAGCCCGCGAAGGACGCCGGGCCGAACTCAACGCTGGATGAGCGCGATGCACGTGCATATGAGCGATCATATGGTCTCTCATATGGTTTTGCCGACGCACTTGCGCCTGCACGGGCGCTAGAGCAGGATGGCGGCAGAGCCGGCCGGTGACCGTGCCGGTGGAAAACGAACGGCTCCCTGTGGTCTGGACAGGGAGCCGTTCTTGTTCACTCCCCTTGCTGCATCCGCAAGAGAAGGACATGACCGATGAGAATACCTTGGCGCGGCCGCGATGACTCGCGCGAAGCACAGCCGCAACCCGTGCGCCTGCCGCAACGCTGGGCGATCATTCTGGGGCTGGCCGGCGCCGGCACGGTGGCACTGAGCGTCTCCGCGAACGTGGGCTCCGGCGCGACGGCCGGGCTCGCCATCGTCGGTCTTCTGCACGCCATCATGGACTGACGACCCGCCGCCCAGTGCCGTCCGCGAGACCGTGCGCGGCGGCGAACTCTCTCAGGGCGGGCAGCGCCTCGCGGGTACGCCGCCAGGGGCGCACGATCAGGCGGTCGACGCCGAGCGCCGCCCAGTCGGCGACCTCGCCCGGGCCCGACAGCTCGTAGGCGTGCACGGTGACCTCGAACGGCAGGTCCGCCCGTCCGGCCTCCTCGCGGTGGCGGCGGAGCCGCTCGAGCCGGGACGCCGCGGCCTCGATCGTCTGCGGCATGCTGATCCACCCGTCATGGCGCGCCGCCCTGCGCAGAGCGGCGTCGGACTCGCCGCCGACGACGACGGGGAGCGGGTCCTGCACCGGCTTGGGCTCGAAGGCCACCTCGGGGAAGTCGTAGAACTCACCGTGGTGCTCGACGACGTTCTCGGTCCACAGCCTGCGCGCGACCGCTACCGCCTCGTCCAGGCGTCGGCCGCGGGAGCGGAAGTCCAGCCCGGCCGCGATCCACTCCCCCTCGTACCAGCCGGCGCCGATCCCCACGATGGCTCTGCCGCCGGAGATCTGGTCGAGCGTCGCGAACGCCCTGGCCGACGCGACGGGGTGCCGCAGGCCGAAGAGGTGCACCGCGGTGCCGAGCCTGATCCGCGAGGTGACGGCGGCGAGTGCGCACAGGTAGGCGGGCGCGTCGTACAGCGGGGTATGCGGGGCGATGCCCGGCTCGCCCGTGCCCGGATAGTTCGCCGTCGAGAGGTCGGTGGTGAACACGAGGTGCTCGGGGATCCAGACGGAGTCGAACCCCAGCCGGTCGGCCTCGACCGCCAGATCCCGCCAGATCCCCGGATGAACCAGCCCCAGGGGAACCCCGAACCGCATACTCGTCCTCTCCTCCCTCTTCTCCGCCGTG
>NZ_JABVEB010000404.1 GCF_014323665.1 Actinomadura sp. HBU206391
TGAGCGCGTGCGTGTACCCCATCATGTGCTGTTGATCCGTTTCGTGGCCCGGCGGAACGGCGGAACCATAACTTCGCTCATGGTCAAGGGCCCAACCGGCGCGCCGCGTCTGCGGCAAAAGTGATCAGATCGCATGAACGGCGCCGTCGGCGGGAAGGCGTCAGCGCAGGAAGAGGCCGTACTCGGCCAGCTCCGAGGTGAGGTCGGGCGGCAGGCCGGCCAGCGCCGAGAGCTCCTCGGCCGAGACGAATCCACCCGCCTCGGCCCGGATCCGTTCGATCCGGGCGGCGAGCGCCGGGGTCACGCCGGGCAGGGTGGCGAGCACGCCGGCCGGAGCGCGGTTGATGTCGACGAGCCCGCCGTCGTCGTAGTGGCGGGGCAGATCCGGGCGGCCGATCCGCAGCTCCCGGGCGAGCGCCACGTCGGTGCGGGCCAGTTCCCGAGCCCGGTGCCGCAGGATGCGGCGCCTGCGTACGGTCTCGATGGCCGCCTCGTTGCCGGCGGTGCCGTCCACCCCGTGCGGGTCGAACACCCGGCGCCGGACCAGGAACGCGTGAAAGCACCCGCCGACCGCCTGGATGAAGACGCACGCCCCGAACACCGTCGACGCCGAGTCATGTCCGGGCGCCGCCGGATCGTTCATGTCGGAACGCACGGCGAGCTGCAGGGCGAGGAGCGCCGTATAGGCGATGGTGGCGAGCAGCAGATGGGCCCGCCGGCGCCAGAGGGTCGCCGCCGCGAAACAGAAGGGCGTGGCCAGCCCCAGTGTCAGCATCGGAAGGCCCGCCCAGGCGACGCTCAGCGCCGCGCGGCCGGGCGACATGCCGTCCGAGGGGACCCGGGGCACGGAGCCGCTCGCGGACTCGTACGGCCGGTCGGCGGGGATTCCCGGACGGTTCATCGATGCGACCTCCGGGGTTCATCCGATGGTCTTGTCCACGCCCGCGCTCGCGGGCGAGCCCTCAGGGCAGCGTGAGGATCTCGTGGCCATGTTCGGTCACGAGAAGGGTGTGCTCGAACTGGGCGGTGCGCTTGCGGTCCTTGGTGAGCACTGTCCATCCATCAGCCCAGATGTCGTAGTCGATCCCGCCGAGGGTGAGCATCGGCTCGATGGTGAATGTCATACCCGGTTCGATGATCGTTGTCGCGTGCGGATCGTCATAGTGCGGCACGATCAGTCCGGAGTGGAACGTCGTGCCGATGCCGTGGCCGGTGAAGTCCCTGACGACCCCGTATCCGAAGCGGCGCGCGTAGGCCTCGATGACCCGGCCGATCACGTTGAGGGCGCGACCGGGCTTGACCGCGCGGATCCCGCGCATCATGGCCTCGTGGGTGCGCTCGACGAGCAGCCGCGACTCCTCGTCGACGTCGCCCGCCAGGTAGGTGGCGTCGGTGTCGCCGTGGACGCCGTCGACGAAGGCGGTGATGTCGATGTTGATGATGTCGCCGTCGTGCAGCACCGTGTCGTCGGGGATGCCATGGCAGATCACCTCGTTGATTGAGGTGCACAGCGACTTGGGAAAGCCGCGGTAGCCCAGGCACGAGGGATAGGCGTCGTGGTCCAGAAGGTATTCGTGCCCGATGCGGTCGAGCTCGTCGGTGGTGATGCCGGGCCGGACGTGCTTGCCGACCTCCTCGAGAGCCTGCGCGGCGATCCTGCCGGCGACGCGCATCCGTTCGATGATCTCCGGGGTCTTGACCTCGGGCTCACCGGTGCGCGGCTGCTTCTTGCCGACGTACTCGGGCCTTGGGATGGTCGCGGGGACCTTGCGGATGGGCGAAACGCGGCCGGGCCGGAGTTGCGTCGTCATGTCCTGAGAGTCTAGTTGCCCCGAACGGGGGGAGGATTATCGAGGCCGCGAAGATGATCGGAGTGAGGCATCAGCATGAAGGACGATGACGACAAGTGGTGGTTCTGCCTGGCTCACCGGCGGGTCGAGCACGGCGCGGGCTGCCCGGGCAAGGACCGCATGGGCCCCTATGACTCGGAGGAGGCGGCCGCGGGCGCCTTCGAACTCGCCCGTCAGCGCAATGAGGCGTGGCGGCGCCAGGACGACGACGGCGACTGAGCCCCGCCGGCTTCGGGTGACGGCCGACGGTGGGGGCTGACGGTTGTCGGCTCACGGTGCCGGCTCACGGTGCCGGCCGGTACGGGGCCGGCCGGTGGCGCTCAGTCGGCAGTAGGGCCGCTCACCGTGTCGAGGAGGCGGGCCAGCCGTTCGCGCAGCCTCCGGCCGGAGCCGCGCCCCGTGGACGGCCCGGCCCACTCCTCACGTGACCCCAGAGGGTGCGCGGCCGCGGCGCTGACCAGATGCTGCGCGCCGTCGAAGGAGATGAACCCGTTCGGCCCCGGGACGCTGAGGGTCTCGTGGGCCAGACCTTCCAGCTCGCGGTCGCCGCCGTCGAGGGCCAGCACGACCGCACCGGTCCTGCGGGCGTCGTCGACCCGCTCGAGCAGCGGCACCGGAGCGGTCTCCTCCGCCACCACGAAGAGCGTCTCGCCCCGCCGCGCGTCCTCTAGGCGGTCGAGCCCGACCCGCAGGTGATCGGGCGCGTCCGGAGGCGGCCGCCAGCGGACCAGTGTGGGGGTGAGCTCGGGGATCCCGCCTTGACGGCTCTCGTCGTCGAGATGGGCGGCCAGATGCCATGGTTCGGCCTCGGGCGTGCCGAGGAGCAGCAGCCCGCCGGGCCGCCGGGTGGAGGTGCGCAGGGCGCGGGCGAACTCGCGGGTCCGCTCCAGCCATCCGGTGGAGGAGAGCGCCTCGCGCAGCATCGCGACCTGGTTCGCGTCCACGGCACCATGGTGCCGTACGAGACGGTCCGGCGACCCGCGTTTCCGGGCCGCGTTCCAGGCGGCGGGCGCGCCCCGGGTCAAGGCGAGGGGCACCGGGCGGGCGACTCGCTGCCACTGGCAGGATCGGAGCATGACTCAGCAGCAGCGATCACCGTACGACCTGCCGGACGTGAGCGGACTGTCCATCGGCATCCTCGGCGGCACCGGTGACCAGGGAAAGGGCCTGGCGCGGCGCTTCGCGCTCGCCGGCCACCAGGTGATCATCGGTTCGCGTAAAGCCGAACGCGCCCAGCAGGCCGCCGACAGCCTCGACGCGGGGCTCCCGGTCCGGGGCGCCGAGAACCCCGTCGCCGCGAGCGAGGCCGACGTCGTGATCGTCGCGGTGCCGTGGGACGGGCACAAGGCGACGCTGGAGTCGCTGCGCACGGAACTCGCCGGGAAGATCGTGATCGACTGTGTCAATCCGCTCGGCTTCGACAAGCAGGGCGCCTACCCGCTGCCGGTCGAGGAGGGGAGCGCCGCCGGCCAGGCGGCCTCGGTGCTCACCGAGAGCAAGGTCGTCGGCGCGTTCCATCACGTGTCCGCGGTGGTCCTGCTGGACCCGCAGGTCGAGCGGGTCGACCTCGACGTGCTGGTGCTCGGCGACGACCGCGAGGCCACCGACACCGTCCAGGCGCTGGCCGGCCGCATTCCCGGGGCACGGGGCGTGTACGCGGGACGGCTCCGCAACGCGAGCCAGGTCGAGGCGTTCACGGCCAACCTGATCTCGGTCAACCGCCGTTACCGGGCCCACGCGGGCATCCGCATCACCGACGTCGGCTGAGCCGGGCTCAGGGCGCGGTGGCGGGACGGCCGCCGCGCGGGACGGATGGCGGGTCGAGGCAGGGCGCGGCGGGTCGAGGCGGCGGGTGCCCGCTGCGACAGGAGGTGCGGTTGTCGGCGGAGCCCGCCATGCGCCGCA
>NZ_JABVEB010000405.1 GCF_014323665.1 Actinomadura sp. HBU206391
CCTCTTCGGCTCGGCCGGCGGCGCGATCCCGCTCCCGCCGTGCGGTCCGCAGCCCCTCCATGGCGGCGTCGCGGCGTTCGAGCACCTCGTCCAGCCGGCGCCGGAGTCGCTCGGCCTCGTCGGCGAGGTCGGCATGGGCCCGTTCGGCCACGTCGGCCTCCGACTCCCGCGCGGCGAGCACGTCGGCGGCCTCGCGCGCCTCGGCGGCCGCCGCCCGGGCCCGCGCGGCGAGCCGTTCGCGTGCCGCCGTCTCGGCCCGCTCTCTGTCAGCCTCGACCCCGGTCCGGTCCGCCTCGGTCCGGTCCGCCTCGGTCCGGTCCCTCTCGGTCCGGTGCTTCGCGGGGGCGGCTCGTCGCCGCTCCCCGACGGGCCGTTCGGGCGGTTCGGGCCGCTCGTCCTGCACGCCAGGTCGCCCGGCCGGCCTGGCCGGCACCCCCGCCGGAACGAAGCCGACATGGCTGCGCGGCTGAGTCAGCCGCCCCGACCGCACTTCGTCGGCCACCTCCGGATCCATCGTGGCGGCGTGCAGGGTGTCCTCCACCTCCCGGACGGCGGACTCGCGGAGCGGCCGCCCCGCCTGCCTGGCGAGCGCCCGTGCGGTACGGCCGAGCAGGTCTATCACCTCGCCACGCCGCTGATCCAGCCCGCCGACATGCCTGCCCTCCGCCCATGCCGCACGCAGATCCGCGCCAACGTCGGAAAGCCACCCGAGCTCGTCCGGTGCCGAGCGGGCCAACTGGTTGATCGCCCAGGCCGACGCGGTCGGACGCCGCAGCGCGCCGATCCGTTTGGCCAGGTCACGGTCCCCGGCCTTCTTGGCCTCGGCGGCCAGCCGCTTGCGCGTCTCGACGAACTCCTCAGGTGCGGCCCCATAGAGCTCGTTCGCCACCGCCGACAGGTCCACATTGGGTTTTTACCCGATCCGGAACGAATGGCCGCACGGCATCAGTGGCCGAATTCGGTATTGCGCCTCCGCGGAGGAACGCGCAATTGTCCCGAGGTGGAAAGGCAGATCAGCAACGTCGAGGCCGACGAAGGCGGCGCCGAACCCGAACACCGGCCTCCGCCGCCCGCGACCGGAGGGCGAACCGAGTGGTCGGCCCTGCCGGCCGCGGTGCGTCACCTGGTCGAACACCGGCTCGGCGGCCAGGTCATCGAGGCCGTCACGCAGCCGGGCGGCTTCTCGCCCGGTGGGGCGCGGCGGCGGAGGGCGAGGCCCTCGTCCACGCCGACCTGCGCGCGGACAACCTCCTGCTCACGCCCGACCGGGTCGTGGTCGTCGACTGGCCATGGGCGTGCGTCGCCGCGCCCTGGTTCGACCTGCTGTCGATGCTGCCGAGCGTACGTCTGCAGGGAGGCCCGCCTCCCGAAGCGCTCTTCGAGGACCATCCGGTGGCCCGTGGCGCCGACCGGCACGACGTGACCACGGCGCTGGCCGCGCTCACCGGCTTCTTCGTGTGGAACGCCCGGCAACCCGCGCCGCCCGGTCTGCCCGCACTGCGCGCCTTCCAGGCCGCCCACGGCGAGATCGCCCTGGAGTGGCTGCGCATGCGCACCGGCTGGGAGTAGGAAGGTCCAGGCGGGCCGTGGGCGCTCGTCAGTCGTCGTACTCGGTCTTGCCCAGGCGCCAGTAGCCGGAGAAGCAGACGTCCGCGCGGTCGATGCCGCGTTCGTTCACCAGATGCCGGCGCAGCGCCTTGACCATCGCGGACTCCCCCGCGATCCACGCGTACGGCCGGCCGGGCGGCAATGTCGCATCGCGCACGCTCTCGACCAGCAGAGCGCTGCGGCCCGCGGGAACGCCGTCACGGTGCAGCCACTCGACCCGGACGTCGCCGTCGGTCTCGAAGGGCTGCTCCTCCGCGGCGTCGGCGATCTCGACGAACACCCGGGCGCTCGAACCGGCGGGAAGGCTCTCGACGATGGCGGCCATGGCGGGCAGCGCCGTCTCGTCGCCCGCGATGAGGCGCCAGCCGGCCGCCTCCGGCGGGTCGTACATCGCACCGGGTCCCCACACGCCGACGAGGTCGCCGGGCTCGGCGCGCGCGGCCCATCGGGAGCCCGGGGCCGTGTCACCGTGCAGGACGAAGTCGATATCGATCTCGCCGGTCGCGGGACGGTGCCGACGCACTGTGTAGGTGCGGAAGACGGCGCGCACGGCGCCCGGGTCCGCACTCCACGTGCGCCACCAGTCGTCGCCGGTCGGATAGACGGGCCTGCGATCGCCGGGCAGCGGGAAAAAGAGCTTCACCCAGTGGTCCAGCCCGGTGTCCGCGAAACCCTCCAGGCCGCTCAGCGTGATGCGGACCGTCTGCGGCGTGATCCGCGCGGTGCGGGTGACCTGCGCCATGAAGTGCTTGTACGGGGAGCTCACTCCGCCTCCGGATGCCGCTTGTCGCACGATGATCCGGCGCATCTCACCGGTAACGCCCATTCGTACTCGATTAGGTTAGCCTTAGCTAATAACTTGCGCACCCAGGCGCAAAGACCACCGTCACGGGCCCGCCGCCAAGGCGACGAGCCCGCGGGCGGCGACGAGCGACCGACCGGAGGTATGAGGGGTGCGCACCGGCAGGGACGTCCTGAGCCATGCCATCACCGCCCAGTGGCGGCACGTCACCGCCGGCATGGTGATGGCCGCCGCGCACCAGACCGGAGAGGCCCTCGTCCCGGTCATCATCGGGGTCGTCATCGACCAGGCCGTCTCGGCCGGCGACACCGGTGCGCTGATCCGGTGGATCGTGCTCTTGGCGGTGGTCTTCGCGGGGCTGTCGTTCAGCTTCCGCTTCGGCGCCCGCGCCGCCGAACGCGCCGCCGAACAGGCCGCGCACGCACTGCGCATCGAGCTGACCGAACGGGTGCTCGACCCCCGGGGAGGGGCGGAGACGGGCCGGCTGCCGGGCGCGCTCGTGAGCATCGCGACCGGGGACGCCAAACGGGTCGGCGCGGTCAACATCGCCGTGACCGCCGGAGCCTCGGCGGCGGCCGGGCTGCTCGTCGGCGCCGCGGCGCTGCTGTGGGTCTCGGTGCCACTCGGCCTGCTGGTGCTGCTCGGCGCTCCCCCGCTGCTCTGGCTGACGCACCTGCTCGGCAAGCCGCTCGAGCGGCGCAGCGCCGACGAGCAGGAGCGCGCATCACACGCGTCGGGAGTCGCCGCCGATCTGGTCGCGGGCCTGCGGGTGCTCAAGGGCATCGGTGCCGAGTCGGCGGCGGTCGCGCGCTATCGGCGTACGAGCCGGGACTCGCTGGCCGCCACCCTGCGGGCGGCTCGCGCGGAGGCGTGGCACGACGGGTCGGTGCTCGCGCTGACCGGTGTGTTCATCGCCGTCGTCGCGCTCGTCGGTGGCCGCCTGGCGGCGGAGGGGACCATCAGTGTCGGAGAGCTGGTGGCGGCCGTGGGGCTGGCCCAGTTCCTGCTCACGCCGTTCTCCATCTTCACGTGGGTCAACGCCGAGTTCGCCCAGGGTCGCGCCTCGGCGGCGCGCGTCGCCTCGGTGCTGGCGTCGCCTCCCGCGGTGGCGCCCGGCACGAGCCAAGTCGCCGTACCGGTCCGCGGCAACGTCCGGCTGCGCGGCGTGGCGCACTCCGCGTTGCGCGAGGTGGACCTCGACGTCGCGCCCGGCGAGCTGATCGGGGTGGTGGCGACCGATCCCGCGGCCGCCGCCGCCCTGTTGCGGTGCCTCGGCCGCGACGTCGACCCGGCGTCGGGCTCGATCGAGCTCGACGGGGTGAGCCTCGCCGCGCTCGAGCC
>NZ_JABVEB010000406.1 GCF_014323665.1 Actinomadura sp. HBU206391
CAGGTCGTGGGACTCGAACGCCGGGTCGCTCAGCTCGGCGATGAACATCGTCGGCACCCCGTACAGCGAGGTGCAGCGCTCGGCGGCGACGGCCTCCAGCGTCGCCGCGGGGTCGAACGCCGGTGCGGGGATCACGACGCACGCACCGTGGGTGGTGGCCGCCAGGTTGCCCATCACCATGCCGAAGCAGTGGTAGAAGGGCACCGGCACACAGATGCGATCGGCCTCGGTGTAGCCGCACAGCTCGCCGACGAAGTAGCCGTTGTTGAGGATGTTGTGGTGCGAGAGCGTCGCGCCCTTCGGGAACCCGGTGGTGCCGCTCGTGTACTGGATGTTGATCGGATCGTCGGCGCCCAGCTCGCCGGCCAGCCGGGTGAGCGGCTCGGGATCGGCCGCCCGCCCGGACGCCAGGAGCTCCGCCCACTCCGGCCCGCCGAGCAGCAGCACGTCGCGCAGCGCGGGAGAGCTCGGCCGGACATCGGCGATCATCCCCGCGTAGTCGGAGGTCTTGAACGCGGGCGCCGCGACCAGAGTGCGGACGCCCGCCTGGTTCAGCACGTACTCCAGCTCGTGCACCCGGTAGGCCGGGTTGATGTTCACCAGGATGGCGCCGATCTTCGCGGTGGCGTACTGCGTGAAGAGCCACTCCGCGCAGTTCGGCGCCCAGATGCCGACCCGGTCGCCGGTGCCCACCCCGAGTTCCAGCAGGCCGAGTGCCACCGCGTCGACCTCGGCGGCCAGTTCGCGGTAGGTCCAGCGCCGGACCGGCGGCCCGGCGGGATCGCGCCACGGCGTCGCGGAACCGCCCCGGTCCACCAGGGCCTCCCGGTGTCCGTGCGCGGCCACCGTACGGTCGAAGTCGGCGCCGATGGTGTCGCCGAGGAGCGGGGCCGACGAGGGGCCGGAGGCGTACGACAGCTCGCTCATGGCCGGAAGTCCTCTTCGCGGAACTCACCGGCCGGCCGTGCTCCCGCGTCCGGATGCTTGTCCCGCTCGTACGCGCGCAGTTCGACGCGGCGGATCTTGCCCGAGATGGTCTTGGGCAGCTCGGCGAACTCCAGCAGGCGGATGCGCTTGTACGGGGCCAGGTGCTCCCGGCAGTGGTCGAAGATGGCCGCCGCGGTCTCGGCCGTCGCCGGCCGGCCGGCCGCGAGCACGACATAGGCCTTGGGGACCGCGAGCCGCACCGGGTCGGGGGAGGGCACGACGGCCGCTTCGGCCACCGCGTCGTGCTCGATCAGCACGCTCTCGAGCTCGAACGGCGAGATGCGGTAGTCGGAGGCCTTGAACACGTCGTCGGTCCGTCCGACGTAGGTGATGTAGCCGTCCGCGTCGCGCGAGCCGATGTCGCCGGTGCGGTAGAAGCCGCCGGCCATCGCCTCGGCGGTGAGCTCGGGGTCGCCGTGGTAGCCGGTCATCAGCCCGAGCGGGCGGTCGGACAGGTCGAGGCAGATCTCGCCCTCGTCGGCGGGCTCGCCGGTGGCCGGGTCGAGCAGCACCACGTCGTAGCCGGGCACCGGACGGCCCATCGAACCGGGCCGCACCGGCTGCCCCGGCGTGTTGGCGACCTGCACGGTCGTCTCGGTCTGGCCGAAGCCGTCCCTGATGGTCACCCCCCACGCCAGCCGGACCTGCTCGATGACCTCCGGGTTCAGCGGCTCGCCCGCGCCGACGACCTCGCGCGGAGGCGTGCGCAGCCGGCTCAGATCGGCCTGGATGAGCATTCTCCAGACGGTGGGCGGAGCGCAGAAGCTCGTCACGCGGCACCGGTCGAGCTGGTCCAGTAGCCGCTCGGCGTCGAAGCGCGTGTAGTTGTAGATGAAGACGCACGCCTGCGCGTTCCACGGGGCGAACACGTTGCTCCACGCGTGCTTGGCCCAGCCGGGCGAGGAGATGTTCAGGTGCACGTCGCCCGGCTTGAGACCGAGCCAGTACATCGTGGACAGGTGCCCGGCCGGATAGCTCGCGTGGGTGTGCTCCACCAGCTTGGGGCGGGCGGTGGTGCCCGAGGTGAAGTAGAGCAGCAGCGGATCGTCGGCCCGGGTGACCGCGTCGGGGGTGAACGCCTCGAGAGCGGGCCGGCCTTCGGCGTCATAGGCCGCGTGGTGGGAGAGCCACCCGTCCACCGGCGGTCCCACCGCGATCCGCGTGTAGTCCCCGGCGACCTCGGCGAACTTGCCTGTATCGGCCGACCGCGCCACCACGTGCCTCGCCCGGCCGCGTTCGAGGCGGTCCCGCAGGTCGGCCGCCCCGAGCAGCGGCGTCGCCGGAATGATCACCGCGCCGAGCTTCATCGCGGCCAGGATGGTCTCCCACAGCTCCACCTGGTTGCCGAGCATGAGGATCATCCGGTCACCGCGGCGTACGCCCTGCGCCCGCAGCCAGCCCGCGAGCCGGCTGGAGCGGTCGGACAGCTCGGCGAACGACCAGCGCCGCTCGGACCCGTCCTCCTCGACCACCCACAGGGCGGGGGCGTCGTTGCCCTCGGCGATCCGGTCGAACCAGTCCAGAGCCCAGTTGAACTCGGTGAGGACCGGCCACTGGAACTTCTCGCGCGCCGTGGCGTAGTCCTCGCGATGGGCGAGCAGGAAATCGCGAGCGGCCCGGAATTCGGCCACGGACATGTGTCCTCCCCTTCGATGCGGATCTGAGGGGCATCGTTGGTTCGGGCGTCCGGCTCGCGCTACCCCCGAACGGGGGTGCTCTCATCGGCGGGCGGCCCCCGCCGGTGCGGTCAGGAGGGCGGCTCGATGAACCTGACCACCAGGTCGTCCAGGGTGAGGGGGCCGCCGTCCATCGCGGCGTACATGTCGTCGAGCTCGACGTAACCGAGGTCCCTGGCGATCGACAGTGACTCGCCCTGCGCCTCGGCGGCGAGCAGATCGACGCCGTGGGCGGCCAGCGCCAGGGCGAGGCCGCGCCGCCCGGTGTCGGCGGCCTCGTCGGCCTTGCGGCGGGCCAGCCAGTGCTGCACGCGCACGCGGGTCTGCGCGGTCGTGGCGAACTCCAGCCACTCCTCGGACGGGCCACCGCCCGGGGCGGTGAGGATCTCGACGACCTGACCGCTGCGGATCTCGGCGGAGAGCGCGGCGAGCCGCCCGTTGATGACCACGCCGATGCAACGATCGCCGGTCTCGGGGCCCAGCGCGTAGGCGAAGTCGATGGCGGTCGCGCCGGCGGGCAGCGCTATAACGTCGCCGGCCGGGGTGAAGGCGGCGACATGGCCGGTCGCGAGCTCGGCCCGCAGGCTGTCGAGGAACTCCGCGGACGGCGCGCTGGACTGCCAGGTGAGCAGTTGCCGCAGCCAGCCGAGGTCGCGCCGCCCGGCGACCGCGTCGACGGTCGCCGCCTCGTCGCCCGCCGCGCGGATGTGCGCGACGATGCCGTACTCGGCGACGGGATGCATCGAGCGGCTGCGGATGATGACGTCGAGACGGTCGCCCTCGGGTCCGATCACGACGGTGTGCAGCGACTGGTACAGGTTGAACTTGGGCAGTGCGATGAAGTCCTTCACCCGACCGGGAACCGGGTGCAGTGCCGAGTGCACGGCGCCGAGCGCGATGTAGCAATCCTGGTCGTCGCCGTCCACGACGACCAGAACGCGGCCGGCCTCACTGGGCCGCATCCGGCCCGGATCGCCGCCGAGGTCCCGGTGGACGCTGTAGAGGTGGCGCGGCCGCAGCGAGACCCGCGCCCGCACCCGGTGCTCGGCCAGCGCCGCGCGCAGCCGTCGCAGC
>NZ_JABVEB010000407.1 GCF_014323665.1 Actinomadura sp. HBU206391
TGAGATCGCCTGCCTCGCCGGCCCGGAGCTCGTCCAGGCCGCGCAGCACCCGTTCCGGGGTGAACGGCATGGTCTCCATCCGTACGCCGCACGCGTCGAAGATGGCGTTGGCGATGGCGGGGATCGGAGCGTTGGCCGTCATCTCGCCGATGCCCTTGGCGCCGAACGGGCCGCTCGCGGCCGGGCGCTCCAGGATGACGCTGTGCTGCACGGGAGCGTCGGCGGCTGTCGGCATCAGGTACTCGCTGAAGTCCCGGGGGCCGTGGTCGCGCACGGGGTAATAGGGCTCGGTGGTCTCGAACAGGGCATGGGACAGCCCCATCCACGCTCCTCCCTCGATCTGCTGGGCGGCCGTGGCCGGGTTGAGCGCGCGGCCGATCTCGTAGGCGTTGTGCAGCTCCAGCACCTCGACCACGCCGGTCTCGTCGTCGACCTCGACGACCGCGACCGTGCAGGCGTGCGCCTGGCAGGAGTCGGGGTCCATCTCGCCGGTCTCGGGCACGGGTTCGCTCGGCTGCTTGAGGAAGATGCCGCGCCCCGAGATCGTGCGCCCGTGCTTGAAATGCGCCGCGAGCGCCAGATCGGTGATGTGGATCCTCTTCTCGTCGGCCCCCATGACCTGGATGAACCCCGTACCGTCGGTCTCGAGGTCGGCGGCGTCGACCTCCAGCTCCTCGGCGGCGACCTCCAGCATGATCTCGCGTGCCTCGGCGGCGGCCATGATGACCGCGTTGCCGACGCGATGGGTGCCGCGGCTGGCGAAGGTGCCCATGCAGTGGGGGCCGGTGTCGGTGTCGGCGGTGTCGACGATGACGTTCTCGTAGGGCAGTCCGAGCGTCTCGGCCGCGCACTGGGCGGCGATCGTCTTGATGCCCTGGCCGAGGTCGACGGAGGACAGCGACACCACGAAGGTGCCGGTCGTGGTGGAGTGGATCAGGGCCTGGGAGGGGTCGCCGCCGAGGTTCATCCCGGTGGGGTAGTTGACCGAGGCGTACCCGCGGCCACGCAGTTTCGCCATGGCTCAGCTCCCTTCGCCGCGGACATCTGGCCGGCTCGTCGACGACATGCGGCGGTAGGCGTCCGGCAGCTCGTGCCCGACCATCTCCGCGGCCTTCTGGATCACTTCGACCAGCGCCGTACCTTCGGCGATTTTGCGGTGGGCCTTCATGTCCCCGTCCCGGTAGGCGTTGAGCAGGCGCAACTGGAGAGGGTCCATCTCCAGGGCTCGGGCGATCCGGTCCATCTGCGACTCCAGCGCGAAGTCGCCGATGGTGACGCCGAAGCCGCGCATGGCGCTGGACGGGGTGCGGTTGGTGAACACGCAGTGGCAGTCCGCCCAGACGTTGGGGATGCTGTAGGGGCCCGGCAGGTGCGCCGCCGCCTTGGTGGTGCCGTACGGGCTGTGACGGGCGTACGCGCCGGAGTCGACGTAGAGGGTGACCTTGCGACCGATGATCCGGCCGTCCTTCATCACCGCGTCCTTGATGTAGATCCGCTCGGACGCGCGCGGTGAGGAGACCTGCATCTCCTCGTAGCGGCTGTAGACGAACTTGACCGGCCGGTGGGTCATCATGGCCGCGACGCAGGCGACCGGCTCGACGACGACGTCGACCTTGCCGCCGAAACCGCCGCCAACGGTGCCGCCGACGATGCGCAGCTTGTTGAACGGCGTCTCCAGGATCAGGGCCGTGTTGTCGAGGGTGAAGAAGCACGCCTGGGTGTCGGAGTGGATGCGGAGCCGGCCGTCGGCCTGCGGCACGACGATGCACCCGGTGGTCTCCGTCGGGGCCTGCTCGATCGGGGCGGACTGGTAGCGCCACTCGAAGACCTGGTCGGCCTCCGCGAACGCCTTCTCGACGTCGCCGAACCGGATCCGCCGGCAGTGGTGCCCCTCGTAGATGAAGTGGTTCTGGCCCTGGTACTCGTTGACCAGCGGGGCTCCCTCGGCGAGCGCCTCCTCGACGTCGAAGACGGCCGGCAGGTCCTCGTAGTCGACCTTGACCCGGCCGACGCCCTCGTGGGCGGCCGCCTCGGTCTCGGCGATCACCGCACAGATCGGGTCGCCCAGGTAGCGGACGGTGTCCTCGGCCAGGATCGGCTCGTCGTCCGGACCGACCCCGATCAGTTTCAGCGGCGTGTACAGGTTGTTGGGAACGTCGGCATGGGTCAGCACGCGCACGACGCCGGGGACCGCCAGGGCCTCGGTCACGTCGAGGCCGCTGATCCTGGCGTGGTGCCGCTCAGAGCGGTACATCTTGAGGTGCAGCATGCCGGGCGGCGCGAGGTCCTCGAAGAACTCGGTCCGGCCGGTGACGTGCCCCAGCACGTCGGAGCGCTGCACCACCGATCCGATGAGGTTGAAGTCGTCGCTGCGCTCGTCGGCGAAGTAGCTCTTGTCGATCGGGTCGAGGCGGTAGTTCATCGGGCCCGCACCCCTTCGCCGGACTCGGAGCCGGCCGGAACCGCGGCCGGATCTCGCTCGCCGCCGGCCGCGTCGCGCCTTCGGCGCGCAGCGTCCAAGATCGCGGTCACGATCGGCCCGTAGCCCGTACAGCGGCAGACATTGCCCGAGATGGCCTCGACCACCTCTTCCCGGTCGGGGTCGGGATTGCGCGAGAGCAGGGCCTCCGCAGACATGATCATTCCGGCCGTGCAGAAGCCGCACTGGGTGGCGAAGTCGTCCATGAAGGCGCTCTGCACCTCGTCGAGTTCGCCGTCCCTGGCCACGCCCTCCAGCGTCTGGACCGAGGCCCCGTCGATGGTCTCGACCGCCACCAGGCAGGACATCACCGGCCGGTCGTCGACCAGCACGGTGCAGGTGCCGCAGGTTCCCTGGCCGCAGCCGCGTTTGGCCGCCATCAGCCCGAGCGAGTCGCGCAGGCCGGACAGTAGCGAGGTTCCCGGCGCGGCGATGAACTCTCGCGGCCGATCGTTGACGACGAGCGAGACTATCTGTGAACCCATGATCAGACCCTTCTGATGCGTCGGCCGATGCAGGTCAACCGAGGAAGGTCCGGCGAAGGTGCACCGGGAGGACACGGCTGCGGTACCAAGCGCTGGCATAGGCGTCGTCGAACGGCGCGATGTCCGCGCGTGCCGCCCGGCCCGCCTCATCGAGCACCTCGTGCTCGAGAGGGCGGCCGACCAGGACCCGCTCGGCCGAGGTGGCGCGGACGGGACGTGGAGCCACCCCGCCCAGGGCGATCCGGGCCGAGGTCACGACTCCGCCCTCGGCCTCGACCACCGCCGCCACGGCGACGATGGCGGCCGAGTTGAGCCTGCGGCGCATGGCCTTGTGGTGGAACCAGGTACCGGCCGCCGGCGGCGACACCAGAACGGCGGTGACGAACTCTCCCCGCGCGACCCCAGCGGTGAGCACGTCTTCGACCGGCGCCTGTCGCAGCCCGCCCGAACCGGCGATCTCGACGGCGGCGCCGAGCGCGAGCAGACAGACGGCGACGTCGCCGTACGGTTGCGGCACGAAGAGGTTCCCGCCGATGGTCGCGAGGTTGCGGATCGGCGGTGAGGCGATGGTGCGCATCGCGTCATGGAGGAATGCGAGCTCGGCTGACTCCTCGATCTCGGCGAGGGTCGTCGTCGCGCCGATGCGCGCCACCCCCTGGTCGTCGACCCGGATTCCCGAGATTCCGGCCCTCCGCAGGCTGATGAGCTCCGAGGCCCGGACCGACCCGTTGTTGACCTGGCCCATGACCA
>NZ_JABVEB010000408.1 GCF_014323665.1 Actinomadura sp. HBU206391
CTCGCTGAGGACGAAGGAACCGGACGGGCTCCTGCCGTCTCCCTCGCGTTTGGCGCCCGGCTTGGCGAATCCGTTCCTGCCGGCGCGCCCGCTGGTCGCCGACGACCTCTTCCACGAGGTGCCCTTCTTCACGCACTCCGTGACGACGACCTTGTTCGAGGAATAGCCGGAAGAGATTGCGAAGACGAGATGCTTCGCCGTGCCCGTGGAGTGGCGCAGCATGCCCCGACCGGTGTCGGCGCACGGGTTCGGCGCGGCCGCCACCGCCGGCGGCCCGAGCGCCGTCAGAGCGGCCACGCCGGCCAGCGCGATCGACGAGAGCAGTGCCATGCGACCGGTGTTCAATGGTCCTCCCAAAGCGTCAGCGCCCGGCCCCGGCTGGTGCAAAACGCTTCGCTTGCCCCAATTCGCGAGGTCAGACGCCTCCCAGAGTAGGTCGGGTCGCGCCGTGCTCACGCTGACCGGCCGCTTGTGCGTTCACCGGCCGCTCGGGCGGCCGCCGGGTCAGGGTCGGTCGGCGGCCGCGGCCCGGTACTGCAGCGCGAGGCCGTCGAGCAGCGCCTGGAGGCCGGTCTCGAAAGCCCCCTCGTCGATCTCCCGCTGCCGTTCGGCCAGAAGGTGGGCCTGGTCGAGATGGGGGTACTCGCCCGCGTACACCTCCGCGTCGTCGGGGAAGCCGGCGGCGAAGGAACCGAGGGCGGAGCCGGTGATGAAGTAGCGCATGAGGGCGCCGATGCGGGTGGCCTGGGCCCGTGGCCAGCCGGCGTCGATGAGGCCGCCGAACACGGCGTCGGCGAGGCGCAGGGCGTTGGGACGGCGGCCCGGCCCCTGTGCGAGGGCGGGGACGAGGTTGGGATGGGCGGCGAGAGCGGCCCGGTAGGACCGGGCCCAGTCGCGCAGTGCCGTACGCCAATCCCGGTCGCCCGGCCCGCCGGCGCGGAACATCTCGGTGTCGACCTCGCCGAGGACCGTGTCGACGACGGCGTCCAGCAGGTCGTCCTTGGTCGCGAAATGGTTGTAGAGGGAGGGCCCGCTGACGCCGAGCTCGGTGGCGAGCCGGCGGGTCGAGACCGCATCGAGCCCCTCGGCGTCGATGAGCGCCAGAGCGGCCGCCACGATTCGATCGCGGCTGAGCAGCGGTCGGCGTGGTCGCGCCACGGTGGGCACCTCCCGGGTCGATGATCGGCAGCCGGAAACTTGCAGCGCTAGTTTACTCGATATAACATCAAAAAACTTGCAGCGCTAGTTTATGGGCGACGCCCGCTGGGCCGGGAGCCGCTCTCCGCTCACCCCCGTAGCGAGGTACGCCATGAACCTGGAGCTGTCCGAGGAGCAGTCCGCCGTACGGCGGCTCGCGGTGGAGTTCGCCGAGCGCGAGATCGTCCCGCACGCCGCCGAATGGGACCGCGCCGAATCGGTGGACCGGGCGATCATCGGTGAGCTCGGCAAGATCGGCTTCCTGGGCCTGACCATCCCCGAGACCTACGGCGGGTCCGCCGGCGACCACCTCGCGTACTGCCTGGTCCTCGAGGAGCTCGGCCGCGCCGACTCCGCGGTGCGCGGCATCGTCTCGGTCTCTCTCGGCCTGGTCGCCAAGTCGATCAACTCCTACGGCACCGAGGCGCAGAGGCGGGAGTGGCTGCCGGGCCTCACCGCCGGCACGACGCTCGGCTGTTTCGCCCTCACCGAACCCGGCACCGGCTCCGACGCCGCCAACCTCACCACCCGCGCGGTGCGCGACGGCGACGACTGGGTCCTCGATGGCACCAAGATGTTCATCACCAACGGCACCTGGGCCGACGTCGCCCTCGTGTTCGCCCGCACCGGCGGCGACGCGGCGCAGGCGCGGGGCCACCGGGGGATCACGGCCTTCCTGGTGCCGGCCGACACACCGGGGCTGGAGCGCCGTGAGATCCACGGCAAGCTCGGCCTGCGCGGCCAGGCCACCGCCGAGCTGGTGCTGGACGGTGTGCGGGTGCCCGCGGCGGCCCGGCTCGGCGACGAGGGCAAGGGCTTCACCGTCGCCATGGCGGCTCTGGCCAAGGGCCGGATGTCGGTCGCGGCGGGGTGCGTCGGCATCGCGCAGGCGTGCCTTGACGCGGCGGTCGCCTATGCGAAGGACCGTGAGCAGTTCGGCAGGCCCATCGCCTCCCACCAGCTGGTGCAGGAACTCATCAGCGACATCGCGGTGGACGTCGATGCCGCCCGCCTGCTGACCTGGCGGGTCGCCGACCACATCGAGCGCGGGCTGCCGTTCGCCACCGAGTCGTCGGTGGCGAAGTTGTACGCGAGCGAGGCGGCGGTCCGTGCAGCCAACAACGCGCTGCAGGTCTTCGGCGGCTACGGCTACATCGATGAGTACCCGGTCGGCAAGTACCTGCGGGACGCCCGGGTGATGACCCTCTACGAGGGCACCAGCCAGATACACAAGCTGCTCATCGGGCGCGCCCTCACGGGCGTGAACGCCTTCGGCTGAGCAACCACACCCTTCTTTCGAGGAGACATTCATGAGCCGGTTCACCGGCAAGGTCGCCGTCGTCACCGGAGCGGCCCAGGGCATCGGCGCCGCCACCGCCCGCCGTTTCGCCGAGGAGGGCGCCAAGGTCGCGGTCGTCGATCTCACCACCGAGCGCGCGGAGGCCACCGTGGCCGCGATCACTGCCTCGGGTGCCACCGCGCACGCGTACGGCTGCGACGTGGCGGACCGCGGCGCGGTGGGGGAGCTCTTCACCCGCGTCGCGGAAGAGCTCGGCGCGCCGCACATCCTGGTCAACAACGCCGGCCTCACCCGTGACCAGCTGCTGTTCAAGATGTCCGGCGACGACTGGGACACGGTGCTCGCCGTCAACCTGACCGGGGCGTTCAACTGCAGCCAGGCCGCGCAGAAGTACATGGTCGAGCAGAGATACGGCAAGATCGTCTCGCTGAGCAGCCGCTCCGCGCTCGGCAACCGCGGCCAGGCCAACTACGCCGCGGCCAAGGCCGGCATCCAGGGGCTCACGGCCACCTTGGCGATCGAGCTGGGCCCGTACAACGTCAACGTCAACGCGGTGGCACCCGGCTATGTCGCGACCGCCATGACCGCGGCCACCGCCGAGCGCGTCGGTCTCAGCGCCGAAGAGCATCAGGTCGCCGCCGCCGAGCGCATCCCGCTGCGCCGCGTCGGCCTGCCCGAGGACATCGCCTCCGTGGTGGCCTTCCTGGCCAGTGACGACGCCTCGTATGTGAGCGGCCAGACGCTCTACGTCAACGGCGGCGCTCGCTGAGCCTCGTCCACCCGTCACCATCCGCAACTGGAGCCGACCATGGATTTCTCGCTCTCCGACGAGCAGCAGGCCGTGCGCGACACCGCTCGCGCCTTCATCACCAAGGAGATCGTGCCCCTGGAGCAGGAGGTGCTCCGCCGCGAGCGCCTGCACCAGCCCGGTCTCGACCGCTCCGAGCTGCGCGAGCTGCAGCTCAAGGCCAAGGAGTTCGGCTTCTGGGGGCTCTCCACCCCGGAGGAGTACGGCGGGATGGATCTGCCCGCCGTCGTCCAGTCGCTCATCTGGACCGAGATCGGCCGCTCGTGGGTGCCGTTCCGGTTCGGCGGCGAGGCCGACAACATCCTCTACCACGCCGACGAGGAGCAGAAGAAGGAGTATCTGCTGCCCACCATCGCTGGTGACCGCGTGTCCTGCTTCGCCAT
>NZ_JABVEB010000409.1 GCF_014323665.1 Actinomadura sp. HBU206391
ACGAAGTGTTCCCATGTTTTGTGCGCCCCCTGGGGGAAGCCACACAGATGGGAATGGGCGCGACCTGCGCGTTTGTGACGGCCAGCTGGTGATCGACGGCAGTTTTACCGTC
The DNA here is from genome assembly GCF_014323665.1 of Actinomadura sp. HBU206391. GTDB lineage: Bacteria > Actinomycetota > Actinomycetes > Streptosporangiales > Streptosporangiaceae > Actinomadura_C. Next base: position 113 of record NZ_JABVEB010000409.1, read on the forward strand.
GGTGAATGACCACTACCGTGTCAAGGTGGTACAGATCTCGCGCTGACCTGCGGCCTTTTGAGGTGCCGCAGATCAGCGCCGTACGATGATGCTCGTTGACGCTTGTTCAGGACGGTTCGGGAACTATGTGTGCTCCGGCCGCTGCCTGCTCCGGGCGGGAGCAACGGGCGCACGCATGGGGGGAGAGCGGCTGTGATCTGCGGTTCTTCTGTGCGTGTGTCGAAGTTCGGTCACGTGGCCAACGGGCGCGTGATGAACCAAGGGCATAGCCGTACCGCGGCAACGATGAACGATCAGCGCCGAGACCGTGCCGGGGAACCACTCTGGTGAGTCGTCCAAGCGAACTCGTCTGGTTTGCCAACGGAGTTCGCCCGGACCCGGACAGCGATGATCTTTAGCCGGCCCAAGGCCGGCCGCCGCGGTGGCCAGGGCGAGGGCCGCACCGGAGCAGGTGGCGTAGACATACGCCCCGCCGCCGGCCCGCGCGATGAGGGCCCGCAGATCCTCGACCTCGCGGGCGACCGCGTAGGGCCTGGTGTCCGAGCTTTCGCCCCGGCCGCGACGGTCGTAGGTGTAAACGGTGAAGCGGTCCTGGAGCAAAGCGGCGAGTGGGCGCATCGGACCCGCCGCGCGGTGGCACATGGCGCCGTCGACGAGGACGAGTGCCGGCCCGCCGCCGGTGTGCTCGTAGGCGATGGCGGTGCCGTCGGCCGATCTGACCACTGGCATCTCGTGCTCCTTACTCCTGCGGATGTTCTGGTCGGTGTTCCGACCGCTGCTGCTGCCGGACGTCGAGACCGGCAACGTAGGCCTCGAAGACCGATCTCGACGTGCTCGCGATCGAGGAGGCCGGCGACCCCGATGCGGTCACCGACCTGACTGGTCGACTGGGCGGCGAGTGGCATGCGGTGCTGTCGGAGCATTTCGAGCCGGCCCACCCGATCCGCGTCGGGTTCCTCAGCCGACTCCCCCTCCAAGTCGTCGCCGACGTCGCCGACTTCCCCGAACATGTTGACCCGGTGCAGGCCGACGACCAGGACAGGCAGATCACCAAGATGGGCCGCGGCGCGCTCGCGGTCCGCGTCGAACCCACCGCAAAGACAGAGATGTTCCTTGTTGCCGCCCATCTGAAATCCAAGCTGCTCAGCTTCCCCGGGCCAGGCGGCACCAGCAAGTTCACATCACGCGACGAGGGCCAGCGGGCCCGTTTCGCCGCCTACGCCCTGTACCGGCGCGCCGCCGAAGCGATCACCGTCCGAGCCCTGGCAGACAAACTGTTGGCCGACCAGGGACGCACCAAAGCAGTGATGGTAATGGGTGACCTCAACGACGAACCGCAGGCCGCAACGACGCAGATCCTGCTCGGCCCGCCAGGCTCAGAGATCGGAACACCCGGCGCCGACCGGCCCGACAAAGGCGACGGAGCCAGGTTGCTGAACCTAGCCCCGCTCATCCCCGAAGCCGAACGCTTCTCCCGCATCTACCACGGCCAACCCGAACTCATCGACCACATCATGGCCAGCAGCGCGGTACTGGACCACATCCAGGAAGTCCGCTCCATCAGCCCGCAACCGCTGCCGTCGGTCACCGACGACGCCACCGCACGCCGCAACGACCCAGCCTCCGACCACTCCCTCCTCCTCACCACCTCAACTTCTAGGAGCGTCGCACGCCGTGAGCGCGGGCTTAAACATGCTGGTCAGAAGTTCGGCTCCTCGTATCGTCGAGGCACCTCCGAGTAGTCCTGCCCCTCGACCGGGTTGATCTCGTCGGCTTGGACGAGGAGATCGACGACCCGCCACGTAACGCCTTCTTTCTGCAGCCAGGCGATGCGGGCCGTCCAGGACCGGTCTGGACGTTGCTCCCATCCGAGCAGGAACGCATACGTGCCGGTCGTCCGGCTCCGGACCACCGGCGCAAGCAAAGGAGCGTCGGAGCCCTTCATCTCATCAGGCCGAATCCTCGGCCGGGTATCGGTTCCGGCAACAGGGATCTGGTAGGCGCGGCCATCGCCTGCCGATGACGGCAAAAGGTCCTCCACCACGAACTGCAGCACGCGGCCTCCTCGCCGCCCCCGGGCGGTCGTGCACGCATGACCAGATCGGCATCCCTAGCCCCAGCACTGGGCCCACGACTGCTCAGCACACGAGGACACCGCAGATCGCCCGTCTTAGGAACCGGAGCCGACAACCACCCACACATGCAGCGTGTCGAACACTCATTCGATACGCAAGCTCCCGGCGCCCGGCGCGGAACCTACCGCTGGCCCGCCCGGTCGACCAGCTTGATGACGGCGCGGGTGAGGGAGTAGGTGGCCGTGCCTGCGGTGACGTCGTATCGGGGGAACGTTCACCGCGGTTCTGGGCGCAATCATGCGCCGTGACCGGGTGGCAGGGCGAGTGAGAAAACCGGGTGAGGCTCGAGGCGTGCCGGAGGATGATGGGCGCTGATCAGATCGGCCCTATTACCTCGGAGGCGCCCCATGAACAGTTTTCACCCTGTCCGGCGGCGCCCTGCTCTACCTGGAGGAGGCGGCTCGTGGTCTGCGCCTGCAGCCGGACTACGACGGTGCCCGGGTGGAGTTGACCATGAGGGCGTGGGCGAACCAGGCCGTCCCCGGGGTATTCCGGCGACCCTGTTGGCCGGGCGATCGCCGCTTCAGGACCGGCGGGCTCTCGGACCGGTCGTGGGCACCAATCTGATCGCGGCGAACCCCACCCCGACGCAGGTGGTGTTCGTTGGCCACCTCAGCGCCCACGCGCTCCGCGAGGTGGAGGAGACGCGGCAAGGCGGTTCCCTGTGGCTGGCGCTGGGCGAGCTGCGCGCCACAGGCCTGGCGGATGAGCCCGTCCGGCTGGCCGACTTCTCCGGTACGGACATGCCGATCGAGGTGCTATCGCAGGAGTGGACCACGCAGTTGGAGAAGGTCACCGCGGCCTCGCACGTCGAGATCCTGGTCCCGGTGACCGACGACACCGGGCTGGCGACCGCGTCCGGCAGGCTGCGCGCTGCCCGCCGCTACATCCGCGACGGGGTGTTCAACGCCGCCGCTCCCGAGCTGCGGCAAGCCCTGGAACCGGTACGCCTGGCCTACGACACCGTCACCGTCGCCAAGGCGGCGAGGGCCAAGAGCGCCCGGGAGCGCAGTGCGCTGGAGCGCTGGGCGTTGACCGTTGAGGACACCTACTCGCTGCTCATCGCTTTCATCCACGACGACGAGGAGGCCATCTCCGGGGCGATCCTCGATCGGGCGCTGGCCGTTAACCTGCTCGGGGATGTCGCGGGCAAGGTCCACCGTCTGGCCGCCGACCGCCATGCCGAAAGGGTCTAACGGAAACCGGGCGACTCCGTCAGAACGGTGGGGCCGGTACTCGATCGACGACGGCGGCCTATTCGGCGCTTTCAGTGACCACGAGTAGGCCGACCAGATCAGGGTTCCAGCGTCACGGGTCATTCCTCTCCGTTCCCAACTGGGATTCTGCACGTCTCCGGTAACCAGTTCCGCATTCTGATGACGTTGGCTGGCCGGGCTGCTCGGCTGGCGCGCTGCTACAAACTCTGCGCGGTCGCCT
>NZ_JABVEB010000041.1 GCF_014323665.1 Actinomadura sp. HBU206391
TCATCCGGCATACCAACGGCACACCCGTGATCACCCTGTGCTGCGCGCCCGACTGGATGAAGGGCGGGCCCCAGGGCCGGACCGACTGGTCGCGGCTCGAGGAGGCGCCCTACCCGCGCTACTACGACGAGTACGCCGAGCTGGCGGTGAAGGTCGCGCGGCGCTATCCCGACGTGAGGTACTACGCGGTCTGGAACGAGTTCAAGGGCTTCTTCGACGAGAGACGCAACCGCTGGGACGCCGAGTCCTACACCGTGCTCTACAACAAGGTCTACAGCGCCTTGAAGTCGGTGAACCGGCATATCAAGGTCGGTGGGCCGTATGTCCCCATGAACGGTTACTCACCGGAATGGCAGGGGCCGCCCTCGGCGGTGCGCGGGCCATGGGGGAGCGTCGACCAGCGCGCGCTCGACGCGGTCGACTACTGGATCAAGCACAAGAAGGGCGCGGACTTCGTCGCCGTGGACGGGTCCACCGTCTCGGAGGACCGCGGGCTGCGCCCGGACGAGTTCACGGCGCTGGGCAAGTTCTCGGCCATCACGCGCTGGCTGCGCGGGCGGGCGGACGGGCTGCCGGTGTGGTGGGCGGAATGGTATGTCGCGCCCGAACACAGTACGTGGTCGGACCGGCGGCGGGACGCCGTGCACACCGCGGCAATGATGGAGTTCGCCCGCAGTGGCGCGGCGACGGCCCTCTACTGGAATCCGCAGCGCGGGTCGCCGGGAAACTGCCCGGGCTGCCTGTGGTCCCCTGGTGCCGGCGGTGAGGTGACCCCGGCTCTCAGCATGATCCAGAGGTTCGCCCGGTGGTTCCCGCCGGGCACCAAGCTGATGGACGTCTCTGCGACCCCCGCCTCCGTCCGTGTGCTCGCCCAGAAGCGGCACATGGTCGTCGTCAACACCACGGACAAGCCCACGACGGCGACGGTCGACGGTAAGCGGATGCGGCTCAGCGGCTACAAGGTCCGCTGGGCCGACCGATAGGACAGCCCGTGGCCCTGGACTCGGCCGCCGCCGACATCGATCTGGTGAGCATGGACTTCTGGGCCCGCCCGCCCGCCGATCGGCTCGCCGCGTTCGCCCGGCTGCGGGCGCTCGACCGGCCGGTGTTCTTCCCGGAACCGAGAGTGCCCCTGGTCCGGGCGGGGCACGGCTTTTACGCGCTCGTACGGCACGCGGACGTCGTGACGGCCAGCCGGCACGCGAAGGTCTTCAGCAGCGAGCCCGCCGCGACGTCGCCGGAACCGCCGCCCTGGCTCTCGCTCGTCCTCGGCACGCCCATGGTGAACATGGACGACCCGCGGCACGCACGGCTTCGCCGGATCGTCTCTCGCGCGTTCAGCCCCAAGATGCTCGACCGGTTGCGTGAGGACATCGAGGCGACTGCGGCGCGCATCGCCGACGACCTCGGCGCGCACGGCGCGCACGACTTCGTGACCCAGGTGGCGGCCCGGCTGCCCATTCACGTCATCGCCGCGATGATGGGCGTTCCGGAGCATCTGCGTCCCCGCGTGCTGAGGCACATCGACGCCATGACGGAGTACTCCGGGGTACGCGGCTCGCTGGCGAGCCCGCGCACGCTGCGCCTGCTCGGCGGGAACCTCGCGGCCATCGGCCGACTGCACCGCCTCGTCGCACGCCTCGGCCGCGAGCGGCTGCGCGAGCCGGCCGGCGACCTGGTGTCGGCGCTGGTGAACGCCAACGTGGACGGCGAGGCGCTGTCGATGCGGGAACTGGGCTCGTTCTTCGATCTGCTGCTCGTCGCGGGCAACGAGACCACCCGTAACGCGCTCGCCCACGGCCTGAAGCTGTTCACCGACAACCCTGGCCAGCGCGATCTGCTGCTGTCGGACTACGAGGGCCGCGCCGCCGGTGCGATCGAGGAGATCGTCCGCTGTTCGTCGCCGATCATCCAGTTCCGCCGTACGCTCACGCGCGAGCACGAGTTCGCCGGGCACACGATCGCGCCGGGCGACAAGGTCGTGCTCTTCTACATCTCGGCCAACCGGGACGAGACGGTGTTCGAGGACCCGGACGCCTTCGACATCACCCGGTCGCCCAACCCCCATGTCGGCTTCGGCGGCCCGGGCCCGCACCTGTGTCTCGGCGCGCATCTGGCGAGGATGGAGCTGAGGGTGATGTTCCGTGAGCTCTTCGAGAGGTTCCCCGGGATCGGCGCCGTCGGTGAACCCGAGTACCTGCTCTCCAACTTCGACAACGGGATCAGGCGTCAGCCGTTCACCCTGCGGGCAGGGCCGGCCTGAGGCGGGGTCAGTGCCGGATCCGAGAGACGCCCAGCAGCGCGGCCGAGATCACCGTGACGGCGGCCAGCCCGCCACCCGGTGACCACAGCGAGGTCACCAGCATGACCTCGGCCACCAGCGCGACGATGACGAGACCGCCCGTCGCCGAGACGACGGCCCGGCCGGCCGGATCCAGTCCGGGCAGCAGTGCCGCGCAGGCGGCGGTCGGCGCTGTGACCAGCAACAGCAGCAAAATCACGGTCATGTCGGCCCTCGAGGTCGGTGGGTGTGGTCAGTGCAGGATCATGAAGCGTTCGACGACGACTGCGATCAGGCCGGCCAGCAGCGGGACGGCCAGCACCGTGTAGGGACGCAGCCTCCGTCTGCCAGGCGCCGTCCGCAGCCGCCGCAGTTCCCGCGCGATCAGCAGCCCCAGCAGTACGGGGAGATAGACCACGCCCGCGGGGGTCCATGGCGTCAGGCCGATGCTCAGCCGCGCCGCCGGCCGCAGCGGAGGATCCGGCTGCGGTGGCGGCGACCGCAGCGCGAACACCGCGGCGTCCGGGTCGGCGAAGACGACCTGAAGGTCGCGCGACTGCGACAGGGCCGCGCGCAGCCGGGCGCTGTACGAGACCGGCAGGCCGCCGCTGAGATCGAGGTAGGCCTCGTGGCCGCGGGTGGTCACGAAGAAGCCGGTCTGGCCCTGCTCGCGCAGTTGCGCCGTGATCGCCTCGACATCGCCGGCTGGATCGAGGGACGTCTGGAGCACCGGATACCCGAAGCGCTCGTAGCCGTGATGGCTCCACGGCATCACCGGGAAGCCACTTGCGGTGGTGTCCTCCGCGGTGAGCCAGACGACGTCGATCGCACCTTTGGGGCGCCGTTCGAGTATCGCGTCGAACGCCTTGACCTCGCCCGGCCGGACCCGCTCGAACCGCTCGTTGCCGAACCGTACGAGCACGAACCCGAAGACGAGCACAAGCGCCAGCGCGCCCGCGGCGAACATCGGGACGGTGTCCCGGAGCCGGAGCCGGAGCCGTGGCCGTCGTCGAGCCGCCGCTGCGACGACCGGCGCGGTGCGCGAGTCGGGCGCCGGGTCGCCGACCGGGCCGACGGTCCGCGCCGGGAAGAAGAGGTAGGACGTGAGGATGCAGGCACCGGGCAGCATGAAGAAGTAGGTGCGCAGTGCGATCTCTCCGCCGTAGCTCTGCAGACCGAAAGAGGCGAACGGCGCGAGCAGCAGCACCAGGGCGACGCGGTCGTCGGTCCGCCGGGCGCGCCGCCGCAACAGGCCCAACAGGGCCAGGAGCGAGACCAGGACCGCCAGCGCGACCCTGGCGAACTGCACTCTCGCGAGCTCGGCGCTGCCGTCCGTGATCCGCTGGCCGACACTGGCCGACAGGTTGGTGCCGAGCCGTCCCACCCCACCGAGCACCTCGTTCAGATGTCCCGCCCAGTAGGCACGTGTCATGAAGCTGAGCCACGCCACGAAGACGACCGCGCCGAGCAGCGGCAGCCCGCGAAGGGTGCAGCGGCGGGCGAGCACCAACCCGGCAGTCGTAGCGATCATGAGGAACGGGGTGAGCTGGTGGGCGGCCGTGGCCACCACGCTGACCGCCACCAGCAGGAGGAACAGGACCGCGCGCTCTCGGACGCCGATCGGCCGTGGCGGCAGCTCACCGGGCTCCATCGGGCCGAACGTCCAGTCGTAGGCACGCCAGAACCGCCCGGTGCGACGCGCGCCCGGGCTGCGGCGGCGGCGGCCCTGTCCCCGGATGGTGGCCGGGGGCGGCCGGAACCAGTTCAGCAGGATCGCGACCCAGCACAGGTACAGCAGGTAACCGAAGGCCTGGGGGGACAGGTAGTCCTGGCCGACCCAGTTCGCCACCGGGAACAGCCAGGCGGCGAACCACTTGGCCCGCCAGCTCGCCTGCAGCGTCCGGAGGATCAGGGCGAAGGGGCCGAGGTAGAGGAGATTGGTCACCACCGGTGCCCAGTGCAGCACCGGTTCCAGGTCGTCCTGGCCGATCGCTTTGGTCGCGAAACCGACGAGGGCGAAGAAGCCCGGCCAGTTGAAGCGCGCGTCCAGCATGGTGTCCACGCCGTGGGTGCGCGTGATGTATTCGATGAACCCCGCGTGCTGCCAGGCGGTGGGAAAGCGCGCCACCGGCTCCAGGGCCTGGGCCAGCGCGTGCAGCGAGACGGCCATGCCCAGCAGCTGTGCGGTCAGCAGCACCGGGCGTGGCCGGCTCAGCGCCAGCGTGATGAGGAAGTTCGCGGTCAGCACCGCCACGCCGAGCAGGGTCAGCGCCGGCAGCACCGAGATCACCCCGTAGCCGCTCATGGTGTCGAGCCGCACTCCGCGCAGCGGCAGCCAGAACAACGCCAGCCCCAGCACGAGGAGCAGGCAGACCACGATCGCGGAGTACGGCAGGCCGCCGGTCCGCACGCCGCTCGCCCGGGACCCGGGTCGCCCGGCTCCGGACCGCCGGTCGCTCCGGCGCCCGATTCTCCGCCGCCCGATTCTCCGCCGTGCGGGCGACCGGGTCGTGGCCGGTCTCGCGGTGGTGCGGGTCGCCGTGGACCCCGTCCCCGCGGTGAGGGTCCCGGCCGTGTGCGTCTCGGTCCGCCGCGGCCCGCGGGGCATCGTCAGCAAGCGGCTCTCCTTGGACCGTTGGCCGCCCGGTCGTCTCCCGGGGAGGCGGCGCGGCGCAGGGCGGGGAAGACGGCGACGGCGATGGCCGCGTGCACGAACAGCACGCCCACGCCCGTGCCGATGAGGATCGATTCGGTGGGCACCACGAGCACCACCGCGAGCGTGCCGAGGAGACGGGCGCCCTGGATGACCGCGATCCCGCGGGTGCGTGACCGTACCCTCAGCACACCGAGGTAGAGCTCGATGACGGCCTTCGGGAGCGTGGCGGCGGCCAGCAACTGCAGCAGTGGCGCACCCTGGGCGGCGTAGCCGGGGCCGAACACCTCCAGCGCGAACGGGCAACAGACGATGGTCAGCGCCGACACGGGGACCAGGAGCGTCACCGTGCGCCGCAGGGCCGCCCGCACCTTCTCGGCGAATCGGGTGTCGTCGAAGGCGCCCTCGACGGTGAGCGACATCGCCATCGTGATCGACAGCAGGTTCAGCATCATGCCGAGCACCCACGCCATCGTGAAGTAGGCGTTGGTGCGCGGATCGATCTGGGCCGCGACGACGACCGGGACGAGGTTGATCGTCGCGTGGGCGAACAGCCCGCCCAGGTAGTCGCCGCCGACATAGTGTGCGATCTCGGCACTCGTGGGACGTGGCCGGCGTCCGTCGGTCGCCCGGGCGTGAGCCGGGATCAGCCGGCGGAAGATGAAGAGGTTCACCGGTGCCAGTGACACGATCACCGGGAGCATCCAGGAGAGGCCCACGCCCTCGCGCGGCAGCGCCGCGGCGAAGGCCACCAGCAGCACCACCTTCACCAGGCCGAAGACGGTGTTCTCAATCGGCACCCAGTGCGCGCGGCGCAGCCCGGTGAAGACCGCGTCCTGCTGGGTGAAGAGATTCCACGCGAAGGCCATCACGAGGAACCACAGCCCTGGTCCGAGGCCGTGCAGGTGCGCGAACGACGGCCCCCACCAGTCCAGCGTGACCAGGAAGCCGAGCGCGATGACGACGGCGGCGCCGGAGCCGACGGCATAGCTGGTGGCGACGAACGCCCCGGTGGCCTGGCCGGTCTGCGGAATGAACCGGATCAGCATGAAGTTCAGCGCGGTCAGGCCGCCGACGAACATGACGGCCTGGATGACGGCCCAGTTCCGGCCCACGTCGGCGGGGTCGTAGTGACGGGCGGCGAGGAACCAGTAGCCGAGCCCCAGCACTCCGGTGATCCCGCCGTTGGCCATCAGCGCGTAGGCATTGCGGAACAGCGGGTTGGACAGCTCGGCCGCCACGCCGGCTCGCGCGGTGGCCCGCGCCGCCGAACCGCGCGCCGCGACATCACGGCCAGGTGGGGAGGCCGCGGGGGTGAGATCAGACATCGCGCAGCATTCGCTGGGCCGCGTAGCGCGATCGCCGCACGATGGCGTAGCCCTTGGTGAGCGCCCGGTCCAGACGGTAGCCCGGTTCGCCGTCGACGATCCGGCCGAACCGCTCCAGCGAGATGCCGGCCCGGATCGTCAGCCGGGGCAGCGCCAGCCGGTCGTGCCGGCCCCGCACCGCGACCTCGTTGGCCACCGCGCAGGCACTGCGGTAGCCGGTGTGCAGCACCGCCTGCCGCACCCGGGCGCTCGAGTAGCCGTAGGGGTAGGCCATCGCCCGCACCTGGACCCCCAGGCGATCCTCGAGCAGGCCCCTGCTGCGGATCAGCTCGTCCCGCAGACTTCCGCCGGGCAACTGGTCGAGCTGCGGGTGGCTGTGGCTGTGCCCGCCGATCTCGATGCCGTGCGCGGCCGCCTCCCGCGTCTGGCTCCAGTTGAGCGTCCGGTCCAGCGGCCGGCCGGCCGCGTCCGGTCCCGCGTCGGCCAGCCAGCCGGTCGTGACGAAGACGGTCGCGGTGAACCCCAGATGTTCGAGCACGGGCAGCGCCCGCTCGTGGAAGTCCGCGTATCCGTCGTCGAACGTGATCACGATCGGTCTGCCCACCACCTCCGGCGCGGGGCCCGATGCCGCCGGTGGGGAGAGTGCGGAGAGGGGGACGGGGGTGAGGCCGCGATCCTTGAGGAGGGCCATCTGGTCGGCGAACGCGCTCGGGTGAACGGCGAGCGGGGCGGTCGCCGCGGGCGGGTGCTCGCTGATCGAGTGGTACATGAGGATCGGAACGCCCGTCATCGCGCCGCCCCCGGCCGTCCGCCGGCCCGTTCGGCGCGGACCGCGCCGGGCTCAGGAGTGCTCCCGCCCAGGCCGATGGAGCCGGCGGCATAACCGAACGCCGTGCAGGACAGGCCGGTGACGATGGCGGCCGCGCGGCCGAGGCCGCCGAGGTCGCCGCGCACCGTGTCGCGTAACCCGCGGATCGCGCCGCGCGGCAGGGCGCGGAGCACGTGCGCGCGTTCGCTGGACAGCCCGTCGCGGGCCCCGACGCTGCGGGTGACGAGCGCCTTGGACAGGCCCTCCGCGTAGCAGCGGGCGCGGAAGTAGCCGAACCGCGCGCGTTCCGGTGGAACCCGGTGCCAGATGACCGCGCGGTCGTCGAACAGCATGACGGCACCGGGGCTCCGATGGCCCAGCCGGATGCAGAACTCGGTCTCCTCACAGCCCAGCGGCCTCGGGCCGGAGCCTCGGCCGATCCCGGTCGTGAAACCACCGGCCAGTTCGAACGCCCCTGCGCGGAACGAGCAGTTGCCGCCCATCAGGTTGCGGACGGGCCCGGGCGAGAGCCCCCGGTAGGTGCAGCCGACGGTCCAGTCGAACTCCTCGGGGAACCAGCCCGGCCGCCGGCCCGTACCGCCCGCGACGGCGAGGTCGTGGGGGCCGGTGCCCACGAGTTCGCGGGGGGAGGGGGCGCCCGGCCACAGCGGGATCGTCAGGCCGCCGACCCCGATGACGGAGGGGTCGGCGAAGCCCTCGGCGAAGGCGGCCAGCCAGCCCGGGGCGGCCACCGCGTCGTCGTCGAGGTAGGCCACCACGTCGCCGCCGGCGAGTTCGGTGCCGGTGTTCTTGCCGCCGGAGAGCCCGCGCGCGTGCCGGTTCGCGACGACGACGACGTCCGGCAGCGCCGCCTTGAGGCGAACGTGCAGCTCCGGGTGGTGGTCGACGGAAACGATGATCTCGTGGGGTGCGTGCCGCTGGGTGCGTACGGACGTGACCGCCGCGTGCACGTCGTCCCAACGCTCCTCGGTGAAGGCACAGATGACGACGCTGATCCGGGTACCGGTGCCGGTCAGGGGAACCGCCTCCTCATGCGCGCGTAGGTCTTGAGCATCCGGTCGGCCCGGTCGTACACCCGCGGGTTTCTCAGCGCGGCGTTGCGGGCCATGTTCACCGGGGCGGTGCGAAGCCAGTGCAGTCCGGCGCCCAGGCGGGCGTGGGCGACCCTGCCCTCGGCGATCCGGATCTCGCGGCTCTTGAGCTGCTCCTTGAACTGCTTGCCGCCACGCCCCATGGCGATCTCGGTGATGCCGTGCTCGGCGCAGGCCTGGGCGAGCCGCAGGTTGCCGATCAGACCGGGGGAGTACTGGGCGAAGCGGGTGTCGTAGGCGGTGAACCAGCCGGCGACGGTCGCGCGGTGGCGCAGGTCGAAATTGGCCGCGACCGGCTGGTCGCCGGCGTACAGGATGTTGAGCATGCCGAAGCCGGTCCGGTGGAAATGCTCCACCAGCCGCACGATCCAGGGCCGGGCGAACCGGTCCATCCGGCCGGTGCGCCGATACTGGTCGGACTTCCAGCGCATCAGCAGCCGCAACAGACCCGGATCGGACGACGCGAAGACATAACGCACCTCGCCGACCTCCCGGCCGAGCTTGCGCTCCTTGTAGCGGACGGTCTTGTAACTCTTCGGCGCCGCCCGGCGCGTGACCTCGGCATAGGCCTCGAAGCCCGCGCTCAGATCGATGATGGGCTCGGCCCTCTCCACCGTGTGGTGGGGCTTGAACGTCGGCTGGTGGGCGAGCAGGTGGTCGAAGTCCCAGACGCTGAGCCGGCACGCCCTGAGCAGCGCTCGCGCGTCCAGCAGCAGGTCGGGCGGCGCGATGATGCCCTGCAGGTCGGTGAGGCCGGATCCGACGGGATGGCCTATGCCGAGGGCGGAGCGCTCATGCGGGAAGAAGGCGACGACCTCCGTGCCCTCCTCCACGACTGCGACCCGGACGCCTGGGCGGCACCGGCCGACGCCGACGGTGAACTCAGGGGTGAGGAAGGGATTGGCCAGTGCCGGGTCGGATCGCTGCAGGGCCCGCCATCGTTCGATCTCGGCGGTGCCGAGGTCGAGCGGGCCGACGAGGGTGACCTTCATGGCTCACCGGCTCTCGACGCGGCCGAGGGCGGTGGACTGCCAGTTCACCGCTACGGGCTCCAGCGGCTGCGTGGCGGGTGTGTCGCCGAGCCGGCCTCGGAAACGGAGCCGGAGCATGGTCTTCAGTACCCGCCAGCCGTCCCGTAGCGTGCGCAGATTGGATTCGCCGTACCGGCGGTCGCGTTCATGGCTGGCGACCTCGGCCATCCGGAGGCCCGAGCGCACCGCGTTGACGCACAGCTCGGTCTCGATCTCAAAGCCGGTCGAGGTGAGCTGGAGCCGCTCGACGGCGGACCGGCGCATCGCGACGTAGCCGTAGCACAGGTCGGTCCATCTGGTCCGGTACAGGAGGTTGGCGAGCCGGGTCAGCCACCGGTTGCCCCTGCTGCGGATCCGGGTGAGGTCGTCGGACGCGCCTCCGCAGCCGTAGCGCGTGCCCTTGACGATGTCGAACCCGCGGCCGATCAGCGCTAAGAAGGCGTCGAACTCGGCCGGGTCCATGCTGCCGTCCGCGTCGAGCATGATGAGCACTTCGGAGGTCGCGGCGGCCATCCCGGTCCGCATCGCGCTGCCCTTGCCGATGGGCGGTTCGATAATGATCACTGCGTCTGGCCGCAGCAGCCGGGTGATCTCCACCGTGCCGTCGGTGGACTCGCCATCGACGATCACGACTTCGTCCGCCGCGGTCAGCCGCGGCAGAAGCCATCGAAGGTTCTCCGCCTCGTTGAGCGTCGGGATGACGGCGGTGACCGTGGGCCAGTGAGTGCTGTACCGCTCGAGACCGAGTCGGTGAGGCTGCCGTACGAGTGGTGCGCTCGAGGCGCCATCGGCGCGCGCGAGGGGGTCGGGCGTATGCATGGTAGCCCCCGTGGGAGTGGTGTCTGCTCATTTGACGCCAGCCGTCCCCGTCATGCGTCGAGTAATCACGCATCGCTCCCTTTGGTGACGCAGTGCTCACCATGCATGCCGTACCATTCCGTCACATAAGGGGTCGGTCACTCGCCGTGACCGGGCGCGTATGCAGCGTTAGTCCTGACTTTGAGCCACGGAGCCGCGTTCGGTTGCGGCTTTACCCAAAGATGAATATCGGATTACCGCCACATGACCCGGCGCTGCCCATGGATCTACCCGGGCGGGCGGCTCGGCGCGGCGGCCGCGCGGACGGCCGATTCGGCCGAGACCACCGAGCCGGCTCGGACGGCTGAGCCGGCCCGGGCCCCAGGCGGCTCGGCGACCGGTGCGGCTCAGATCACGAAGTGGCGGAACGAGCTGAGCGGGATGTGCAGCCAGGACGGGCGGTTGCGCGCCTCGTACAGCACCTCGTACACGGCCTTGTCGTACTCGAAGGCGCGGAGCAGCACCTCGTGCGCGGCCGGGTCGGGCCCGCCGCCCTCGGCGTAGCCGCGGCAGAACGCGATCCTGTTGCGCTCGGCCCACTCACGGGCGCGGAACTCCAGCTGCTCGCCCAGCTCCGGGGCGATCTGGCGCTGCCCGGCGAGCAGGTGGCGGGAGGCGTACTCGAAGGAGCGGAGCATGCCTGCGACGTCGCGCAGCGGGTGGCTCGGGTGGCGCCGTTCGACCAGCGTGTGGAGGGGTTCGCCCTCGAAGTCGAGCAGCATCCAGCCGCGTTCGGTACGCATGACCTGGCCGAGGTGGTAGTCACCGTGGATTCGCTGCACCGCCAGCGGCTCGTCCTGCTTGGCGAGGTCGTCGAACACCGTGTCGATCATCGCGACGTACGGCGCCAGTTCCGGCACCACGAGGACCGTCTCGTGCAGCCGCCGGTGCATGTCCTCGGCCATCGCCCGGATGTCGTCCACGGGGAGCTCGGACACTCCGAAGGCCCTGGCGAGGTCGCGGTGCACCGTGGCGGTCACGATGCCCAGCCGCTCAGCCTCCGAGGCGAAGTCACCGCCCACCTCGTCGGCGTGCAGGTCCGCCTCGGCATAGAGGTCACGGACACTCGTGGCCGCGAGCCGCCAGCCGTCGGTGGCCGTGCGCAGGAACCCCGACAGCATGGCGAGCGTGGTGGGCTCACCGTCGAGATCCATCTCAACCCAGCCGTGCAGCGCCGGGATGTGCTCGCACCCCACCCGGGTGAGCCCGAGGTTGAGCTCGAGATCGGGGTTGGTCCCAGGGGTGATCCGGCGGAACAACTTGCAGATATAGGTCTCCCCGAAGATCAGGGAGGTGTTGCTCTGTTCCGCCGGGCTGGCCAGGCTGACCAGGTCGGTCTCGATCTCCTGCCCTGGCACGGCCCGCAGGCGCAGCGGGCCGGTGTCGGCGTTGCGGGCCATTCCGGTGAGCAGCATCCGGGTGAGCTCGGGATCATGCACGGCGTCGTAGACGTGCCGCCCGCCCAACTGCCCGATCTCGGCGTACTCCAGCCGGCCGGGCAGTTGCGCGCGCGTCCCGAGCAGCAGCTGGTAGCGGTCGACGGCCGTGCCGGTCCCGGCGGCATGGCCGACCCCGATGATGAGGTGGTGCAGGCCGGGGTCACCGCCGGTCAGCTCGGTGGCGTCGAGCACCGTGACCGTGCGCACCTCCCGGCCCTTGCCGGCGAACCAGCGCTGCCGGGGCACCCACTCCTCGAGGAGCCCGCACAGCCCCGGCAGATCGACGACGTTGTCTGGGGCCGGTACCCCGCTGGGGTGGTCGGACGACCGCACGAACTACTTCACCTCTTCTTGTTCTTCGCCTTCTGTCTCGCGGGTGGCAGGAACGGGGGGTAGGAGGAACCAGTAGAAACCATGCCCAGGAAGCGTGAGGAGATACGGCAGCTCGCCGGCTGCGGGGAACTGAACGCCGCCCATGCACTCGATCGGCGTGGATCCCTCGAAGCGGCGCAGGTCGAGCTCGACCGGCTGCGGGAAGCGCGACAGGTTGTTCACGCACAGCACACGGTCGTCGCCGAACTCCCGGACGAACGCCAGCACGCTCGGGTTGGAGGCCGACAGCTCGACGTAGGAGCCGAGGCCGAACACCGGATGCCGCTTGCGGATCTCGATCATCTTGCGGGTCCAGTGCAGCAGCGAGCCCGGGTTGTTCTGCTGCGCCTCGACATTGATCGCCTGGTACCCGTAGATCGGGTCCATGATCACTGGGAGGTAGAGCCGGGCCGGATCGGCCTTGGAGAAGCCCGCGTTGCGGTCCGGGGTCCACTGCATCGGGGTGCGGACCCCGTCCCGGTCGCCCAGCCAGATGTTGTCGCCCATCCCGATCTCGTCACCGTAGTAGAGCACCGGCGAGCCCGGCAGCGACAGCAGGAGGGCGGTGAACAGCTCGAGCTGGTTGCGGTCGTTGTCGAGCAGCGGGGCCAGGCGCCGCCGGATGCCGATGTTGGCCTTCATCCGGGGATCCTTGGCGTACTCCGTGTACATGTAGTCGCGCTCTTCGTCGGTCACCATCTCGAGCGTCAGCTCGTCGTGGTTGCGCAGGAAGATGCCCCACTGGCAGTTCTCCGGAATCTTCGGCGTCTGCGCCATGATCTCGGATATGGGGTAGCGCTGCTCACGGCGTACGGCCATGAAGATCCGCGGCATCACCGGGAAGTGGAACGCCATGTGGCACTCGTCCCCGCCGGTGGCCGGGTCGCCGAAGTACTCCACCACGTCGGCCGGCCACTGGTTGGCCTCGGCCAGCATCACCCGGTCGGGGTAGAGCCGGTCGATCTCCGCGCGGACCCGCTTGAGGTAGTCGTGCGTCTCGGGCAGGTTCTCGCAGTTCGTTCCCTCGCGCGCGTAGAGGTAGGGCACCGCGTCGAGCCGGAACCCGTCGATGCCGAGGTCCAGCCAGAACCGCAGGACCTCGATCATCGCGTCCTGGACGTCGGGGTTATCGTAGTTCAGGTCGGGCTGGTGGGAGAAGAACCGGTGCCAGAAGTACTGGCCGCGCACCGGATCGTAGGTCCAGTTCGACGCCTCGGTGTCGACGAAGATGATGCGGGCGTCGGCGTACTTGTCGTCGGTGTCCGACCACATGTAGAAGTCGCCGTACGGCCCGTCCGGATCGGAGCGGGACGCCTGGAACCACGGGTGCTGGTCACTCGTGTGGTTCATGACCAGGTCCGCGATGACCCGGATGCCCCGCGCGTGCGCCTCGTCGATCAGCTCGACGAAGTCGCCGAGATCGCCGAACTCCGGCAGGATCTTGGTGTACTCGCTGATGTCGTACCCGCCGTCGCGCAGCGGGGACTGATAGATCGGCAACAGCCAGATGCAGTCGATACCGAGCCACTGCAGGTAGTCGAGTCGCTGGATCAGCCCGCGGATGTCTCCGGTGCCGTCATCGCTGGAGTCGTTGAAACCCCTGATGGCGACCTCGTAGAAGACGGCCCGCTTGTACCAGTGGGGGTCGTTGGGCTTCTCGCGTGTGAACGTGTCAGGAATGGGCTCGACGGCCGCGGTGTCGAGGGCGGCGGTGTCGGCCTCCGGCAGGGTGCCGGGAGAAGGCGGCGTGGTCAACTCTCAGTTCTCCGGACCGTGAAGATGTGCGCTGGCTGGGTATGCGGGTCGAGGCGTACGTAATTGGACTGCCGCCAGTCATAGGACTCGCCGGACAGCTCGTCGGTGACGACGAACTCCTCCGACCAGTCGAGACCGAGCGCGGGCAGATCGAGATTGACGGTCGCCTCGCGTACATGGTGCGGGTTGAGGTTCACGACGGCCAGCACGACATCGCCGAGCCCGCCGGTGGACGCACCGTCGTCCGGGCCCACCTGACCGTCGCCGAGCCGCCGCTTGGAGAAGCAGATCACGTCCGGTTGATCGACGTGGTGGAACCGCGGATTACGGAGCAGTTGCAGCGCCGGGTGGGCCCTTCGCAGCGTGTTGAGCCGGGTGATCAGGGGAGCGATGCCCCGGCCCTCCCGCTCGGCGGCCTCCCAGTCGCGCGGCCGGTACTGGTACTTCTCCGAGTCGCGGTACTCCTCGCTGCCCGGGCGCACCGGACTGTTCTCGATCAGCTCGTACCCGGAGTAGACGCCCCAGGTGGGGGAGAGCAGCGCGGCGAGGATCGCCCGGATCTCGAAGGCCGGCCGGCCTCCGTGCACGAGGTACTCGTTGAGGATGTCCGGCGTGTTGACGAAGAAGTTCGGCCGCATGTACTTCGCGGCGTCCCCGGAGAGCTCGTGGAGGTACTCCTCGAGCTCCGGCTTGCTGTTGCGCCAGGTGAAGTAGGTGTACGACTGATGGAAGCCGATCTTGCCGAGAGTGTGCATCATCGCCGGCCGGGTGAACGCCTCGGCGAGGAACAGCACATCGGGCGCGATCGCGTGGACCTCGGCCAGCAGCCGGGCCCAGAAGGCGACCGGCTTGGTGTGCGGGTTGTCCACCCGGAAGATCCGCACGCCGTGGTCCATCCAGTGGAGCACGACCCGCTTGACCTCCTGGTAGATGCCCTCGGGGTCGTTGTCGAAGTTGAGCGGATAGATGTCCTGGTACTTCTTCGGCGGGTTCTCGGCGTAGGCGATGGTGCCGTCGGCGCGGGTGGTGAACCACTCCGGATGCTCCTTCACCCAGGGGTGGTCCGGAGAGCACTGCAGCGCCAGGTCGAGAGCGACCTCGAGCCCGAGCGCCTGCGCATGGGCGACGAAGGCGTCGAAGTCGTCGATCGAGCCGAGCTCGGGGTGCACGGCATCGTGCCCGCCCTCCTCGGATCCGATCGCCCAGGGCGAACCGGGATCATGCGGCCCCGGGTTCAGGGTGTTGTTCGGTCCCTTGCGGAACGTCCTGCCGATCGGGTGGATCGGCGGCAGGTACACGACATCGAAGCCCATGGCGGCGACCGCGGGAAGACGCTTCATCGCGGTACGGAGCGTTCCAGAGGTCGGAGCTCTGCGCCCCATCGGGTCGGACGCGGTCCCCTCGGAACGAGGGAAGAACTCGTACCAGGAGCCGAACAGCGCCCGCTCGCGGTGCACGACCACCGGCAGCCACGCCGAGGCGGAGTCGAGCTCGCGCAGCGGGTACTCGCGCAGCAGCTCCAGGACCTCGGGCGCACTCGCCGCGGCCAGCCTGGGGAGTACCGGAATGGCCGGGTCGGCCAGGTCGCGGGCCAGCGAGTCGAGGACGGGCCGCCGCGCCTCCGGTACGCCCTCGGCGGCGCGGGCGAACAGCAGCGCCCCCTCCTCGAACATGAGGTCGACGTCCTGCCCGCGCGGCACCTTGATCTTGGCGTCGTGCAGCCAGTGCGCCACGGGATCGCCCCACGCCTCCACGCGGAAGTGCCAGAGACCCGTCTCGTCGGGGGTCACCTCGGCGGTGAGGCGGTCGGTTCCGGGCACGGGCTCGCTCATGCGCACGAGGGGCCGCGTGGTGCCGTCCGGGGCGCGCAGCACCACGCCGGCGCCGAGCATCTCGTGGCCTTCGCGGAACACCGTCGCGCTGACGCCGAAGGTCTCGCCGACGGCGGCCTTGGCCGGCCACCGACCGCAGTCGACCACGGGTTCTACGTCCAGGATGGGTATGCGCTCGATCATCGCTGGCAACGCTACCGGCGGGGTCTCGGGCACGGTGCCGACTTCCGCCAAGTGATGATCACCCGTGTCTCGGGTCATATCCGGCTCAACACCCATCCCTCACCTCTGCCGACCTCCCCTGCCATAGTGCGTGATCCATACGAGTGGAATGTCCGCTCCGGCTGCTTATCCAAGCGTCTCCATGCCCGAATCCGACGCCTACTCTCTAGTACGACCCCGGTAACTTTCTGCCATGCATCCACCACGTGAGGTCATCGTCGACTTTGCCGCCCGAGTCGACTCAGTAAGGCGCCGGTGTCAGCCATCCGAGACGGACACCCTTGACCAACATGAAGGAATCTTGTGTGCGGTTTTGGGTCGCGAACACCCCTGGCCTGCGCATAGCGTTACCCACCGTGAAGGCCATCCGACGATTCACTGTACGCACCGTCCTGCCCGAGCCACTACGGCAGCTCGAGGAACTCGTCCTCAATCTGCGCTGGTCGTGGCATAACGAGACGATCGAACTGTTCCGCTCGGTAGATCCCGACCTTTGGGAGTCCGTGCGCCACGACCCCGTCAAGTTGCTGGGAGAGGTGTCCGCGCAGCGGCTCGCCGCACTCGCCGCAGACCGCCGGTTCCTGCGGCGCCTGCAAGACGCCACCGAGGATC
The DNA here is from genome assembly GCF_014323665.1 of Actinomadura sp. HBU206391. Lineage (GTDB taxonomy): Bacteria > Actinomycetota > Actinomycetes > Streptosporangiales > Streptosporangiaceae > Actinomadura_C. The sequence goes on from NZ_JABVEB010000041.1 coordinate 16,304, forward strand.
TGCGCGACTACCTCACCGCCCCGCGCTGGTACCAGTCGCTCGACGACGAACCCCCGGCGGCCATCGCCTACTTCTCACCGGAGTACGGCATCACCGCCGCCCTGCCGCAGTACTCCGGCGGGCTCGGCATTCTCGCCGGTGATCATCTCAAGACCGCAAGCGACCTGGGCGTACCCATCATCGGTGTGGGGCTCCTGTACCGGCACGGCTACTTCTCGCAGTTCCTCTCGCCCGACGGGTGGCAGCTGGAGCGCTATCCCCCGATCACGCCGACCGGGCTTCCGCTGACCCTGCTGCGCGAGGCCGACGGCACGCCGCTGCGGATCAAGGTCGGCCTGCCCGAGGGGCGCGACCTCAGCGCCCAGGTATGGCTGGCCAGCGTCGGCCGGGTGCCGCTGCTCCTGCTCGACTCGGACGTACGCGAGAACGACCCGGCCGCGCGCGACGTGACCGACCGGCTGTACGGCGGCGGCACCGACCACCGGCTGCTGCAGGAGATGCTGCTGGGCATCGGCGGCGTGCGCGCCATCCGCGCCTACTGCCGCATCACCGGGCACCCGGCGCCCGAGGTGTTCCACACCAACGAGGGCCACGCGGGCTTCCTCGGCCTCGAGCGGATCCGGGAGCTCGTCAACGAACAGGGCCTCAGCTTCGACGAGGCTCTGGAGTCCACCCGCTCGGGCACGGTGTTCACCACGCACACGCCGGTGCCGGCGGGCATCGACCGGTTCCCGAGGGAACTCATCCAGAAGTACTTCGGCGGCCCCAACGAGACCGCCAGCGTGCCGGTCGACCGGGTGCTGTCCCTCGGCGCCGAGACCTACGAGGACGGCGACCAGGACGTCTTCAACATGGCCGTCATGGGCATGCGGCTCGCGCAGCGGGTCAACGGCGTCAGCCGGCTGCACGGCGCGGTCAGCCGCGAGATGTTCGGCGGCCTGTGGGGCGGCTTCGACGTCGACGACGTCCCCATCGGCTCCATCACCAACGGCGTGCACCCCGAGACCTGGGTGGCGCCCGAGGTCATCGAGCTGGCCGCCAGGGAACTGCCCGACGTCATGTCGGCGGGGCGCGGCTGGGAGGGCCTGCAGCGCCTATCCGAGGGCGAGATCTGGCGCGTGCGGCGCACCCTGCGCGAACGCCTGGTGCACGACGCGAGGCGCCGGTTGCGCGAGTCGTGGCGCCAGCGCGGCGCCTCGGAGGCCGAGCTGTCCTGGGTGGACGACGCCCTCGACCCTGACGTCCTCACCATCGGGTTCGCCCGCCGGGTGCCGTCCTACAAGCGGCTCACGCTGATGATGCGCGACCCCGAACGGCTACGACGGCTGTTGCTGGACCCCGAGCGGCCCGTTCAGATCCTCATCGCCGGCAAGGCGCACCCTGCCGACGAGGGCGGCAAGCGCCTCATCCAGGAGATCGTCCGGTTCGCCGACGACGCCCGGGTGCGGCACCGGATCGTGTTCCTTCCGGACTACGACATGGCGCTGGGTCAGATGCTGGTCCAGGGCTGTGACGTGTGGATGAACAACCCGCTGCGTCCGCTGGAGGCCTGTGGCACGTCCGGCATGAAGGCGGCGTTGAACGGCGGCCTCAACCTGTCCATCCGCGACGGCTGGTGGGACGAGTGGTTCGACGGCCAGAACGGCTGGACGATCCCCTCGGCGGACGGCGTGGAGGACGCCGATCGGCGCGACGACCTCGAGGCGGGCGCGCTCTACGAGCTCATCGAGGATCACGTCTCGGTGATGTTCTATGACCGTGGCGCCGACCTGCTGCCCCGTCGCTGGCTCGAGATGGTCAAGCACACTCTGGCCTCGCTCGGCCCCAAGGTGCTGTCGACCCGGATGGTGCGCGACTACGTCCAGGACCTGTACGCGCCGGCGGCGGCCTCGCGACGGGTCATGAGCGCCGACTCCCATGCGGGCGCGCGAGAGCTCGCCGAGTGGAAGCACCGGGTGGCCAAGGCGTGGCCCGGCGTGGGCGTGGGCCACGTCGAGTCCGAGGGGGTCGGCGAGAGCCCGCACATCGGCGCGCGGATGACCGTGCGCACCACGGTCGAGCTCGGCGAGCTGCGGCCCGCCGACGTCGCGGTCGAGGTGGCGTACGGGCGGGTCGACGACACAGACTCGCTGATCGACCCGCAGTTCCAGGAGCTCACCGACACCGAGGCGGTCGAGGACGGTCGCCTGCGCTACGTGGGCGAGGTTCCGCTCGACCGGACCGGCGACTTCGGCTACAGCGTGCGGGTGGTGCCCCGGCACGAGATGCTCGCCAATCGCGCCGAGATGGGTCTCGTCGCACTGCCGCCCGCTCCGCTCGGCATGACCAACGGCGACCTCCGCTGAGGACGGTCGTCTGGAGGCGGCCCGTCTGAGGCGGCCCGCCTGAGGTGGACGCTCGGACGCGGACGACTGCAAGATCACGACTCCGGTGAGGTGGTCCTGCGGTCGTCCGCGTTCGCGGTGGCCGAGGGTCAGCAGTAGTTGAGCATCGTGGACAGTGCGGACTTCTCCGCGCTGTCCGCGGTGAGGCCGTACCGGTACTTCACGTCGATCCACGAGCGCGCGTACAGGCACCAGATCGCCGTGCGCGACGGCTTCCACTGGGCCGGGTCCTTGTCGCCCTTGGACTGGTTGACGTTGTCGGTGACCGCCCAAAGCTGCGCCGACGAGAGGTCGTTGGCGAACTGCTGGCGGCGGCTGGTCGACCAGGAGTTGGCACCCGAGCGCCACGCCTGGGCCAGCGGCACCATGTGGTCGATGTCGACGTCGGACGGGTTGGTCCAGGTGGCGCCGTCGTAGGGGCTGTACCAGGAGCCGGAGGTCGGGTAGCAGTCGGAGCCGACGACCACGCCTGTGCCGTCCCGTTTGAGCACGGTCTCTCGCGTGTTGCACGTGCCCGAGATGGTCGTCCAGTGCGGGAACAGGTCGCGGCTGTAGCCGGACGAGGAACCCTCCGGGCTCTGGGTGAGCGCCGTCAGGTGCGTGCGTGAGGTGGCCGCGCTGGGCGGGGTCGGCGGGGCCGCCGCGGCGGGCCCGGCCACGCTCACCACCAGGGCCAGCGCCATCAGCACCGTCCCGAAAAGTCCCAGTCCTGTCGCAGGTTTTGTACGGCTCATGCAGTCCTCCTTGTGATCCACTCCGAGCCGGAGACTCGCGATCTCGGCCCACAGCGGGGTGAGTGGAACAAGAAGGGACAGTGACAAATCACGGTCAATCCCGGAATGTCATGACTTGCCGATATGAGCTACGGCGCTTCGGCTGTATGGGTGGTGGAATTACCGAACAGGCCCCCTGACCGGCACGAACGTGGCCGGTGCGAGCGACATTGGTGATCACGCGTAGGCTCGCGTGGGCACTGGTGGTTGATCAAGGAGGTCGCGTGGGCGAGTTCGTACGTGTCGACGTCGAGAACGGCGTCGCCACCATCCGGCTGGACCGGCCGAAGATGAACGCGATCAACGCTCAGATGCAGGGCGAGATCGCGGAGGCGGCCCTGCAGGTGAGCGCCGACGACGACATCCGCGCGGCCGTCATCTACGGCGGCGAGAAGGTCTTCGCGGCGGGTGCCGACATCAAGGAGATGGCGGAGATGTCGTACGCCGTCATGTCGGCCCACTCACGGCGGCTGCAGGGCTTCACGAAGGCGCTGGCCGCGATCCCCAAGCCCGTCATCGCCGCCATCACGGGTTACGCGCTCGGCGGTGGTCTCGAGGTCGCGCTGGCCGCCGACTTCCGCGTCGTGGGCGAGGGCGCCCGCCTGGGCCAGCCGGAGATCCAGCTCGGCATCATCCCGGGCGCGGGCGGCACCCAGCGGCTCGCGCGCCTGGTCGGCCCGGCCCGGGCGAAGGACCTCGTCTTCTCCGGTCGCCATGTCAAGGCCGACGAGGCGCTCGCCATGGGCCTGGTCGACAGGGTCGTGCCCGACGCCGACGTGTACGCCGAGGCGCTGAAGCTGGCGGAGCGCTACAAGAACGGCCCAGCGATGGCGCTGAGCGCGGCGAAGCAGGCCATCGACTCGGGACTCGACGTCGACCTCGACACGGGCCTGGAGATCGAGAGGTTGCAGTTCTCCGCGCTGTTCGCCACCGAGGACCAGAAGACCGGCATGACGAGCTTCCTAGAGCAGGGCCCCGGCAAGGCCGGCTTCATCGGCCACTGACGCGCGCTTGTGCTGGTATGTCCCTTAAGTCTGTGCCATCCTTCGATGGTGGATTAAGTGGTCCACATATCGGTGACCAGGTAATTACGTTCGGAGACTTTGTGAAGCCGATCGGATCGAAGGCCAGCCAGGAGAAGCCGTCCACCGTGAAGATGAACGCTCTGGAACTTGCGCTAATTCGCAGGCAGAGTGGCGATGACGGTCAGTCGGCGCAGTATGTTCATGGCAGTTTCATCGGGGACCGCGCTCAGTCCACTGACTGAGGCGTCGCCAGTGCAGCCGGTGAGCATGTTCTCAGCCATGGCCGTCATGAACCGGCCGAGCCGGCGTTCGGGAGCGTTCACAACTCGGTGAGGTCACGGCGTACCTCTTCGGCGGCGGGATCCTCGAGACTCTCAAAGATCGCCAAAGCTTCACGCAATGCCTCACGGCCCGCCTCGATATCACCGGTGTCCAGCAGGACATCGCCCAGTGCGCGCAGAGTCAGGGCCTGACCCTCACGATCGCCGATTTCGCGCCGGAGACCAAGCGCACGCTCGTAGAAATCGGTGGCCTCGGCGACGTTCCCGAGTCGTTGGTAAATCTTGCCGAGCCCATGCAGGCTCACGCCCTCATTCTCGGGGTCGACATCATGCGCCACGGGGAGCGCCTGCTCGTAGTAGGAGAGTGCCTCGGTCATCCGATTCAGGCCGATCGACGCGTCCGCGAGAACGTTCAAGGTGATGACCTCGTTGCGCCGGTCGTTGATCTCTCGCCAGACGGGCAACGCACGTTCGGCGTATTCGATCGCCTCCGCGTCGCGTCCGCTGTTCTGCAAGGCGTAGCTGACATTGACCAACGACATCCCCTCGCCCTGGCGGTCGCCGATCTCGCGACAGATCGCCTGTGCCTGCTCGTAATGGTCGGCGGCCTCGTCGAACCGTCGCAGGTCGGCATAGGCGCCCCCGACGCATATGAGACTCCACGCCTCTCCATACCTGTCCGCGACGCGACGCGCGGCGTCGAGGGCGGTGAGCGTCGTCGACAACCTGTTCATGCGATGCTTCCTGAGGTGGAAGAACATGATGAGGGCGACAGGTAGCTTCCAGGCGATGTCGCTCGCGCCTGTATTCGCGGCCTGCTCAATGGCCGCGAGCAGATTGGGCCGCTCCGCTTCGCACCAGTTCAACGCGGCTTCGTAACTGACGAAGGTCAGCGGATTGATCTCAGGGCCGGGCTCGTCGAGAGGCACGTGGCGGCGCTGAGGCGCCAGCAACCGGTCCACCGCGTCGGCGGTGAAGAGATACCAGGTCAGCTCCCGGTGGACGGCTGCTCGTCGCTCATCCTCCGGCTCCTCGGCATTGGCGCGCTCGATGGCGTACTCGCGGATCAGGTCATGGAACCGGTAGCGATCACGAGCGACTTCTTCCAGCATGTTCACATTGGCCAGCGTGACCAGCGCTCGACGTGCCGCCGGAATGGGCATGCCGCACATCGCGGCTGTCGCCTCGACGGTGATCTCGGGTCCGGCGTGCAACCCGATGAGCCGGAATGTTCGAGCCACCTCGGCCGTCAGTTTCCGGTACGACCAGGAGAACACGTTGCGGACCTCCGTGTCTTGGTCTGTGGTGGTGAACGCGTCGAGACGGTTGCCCTCCACCCTAAGTTCTTGGACCAGTTCGGCGAGATCAAGATAGCGGCGCGTCGCCGCCTGTTCGGCGGTGATGAGGACGGTCAGGGGTAGGCAACCGGCCTGATTCACCAAGGCCGTCGCAGCCTGCGGGTCGGTCTCCATCTCCGGGCCGATGACACTGCGGAACAACGTCACCGCGTCTTCCGCGGCGAGTGGCGACAGCGCCACTCGCGCCGCACCGTCATGGACCACGAGTCCGCCGAGCATGCTGCGGCTGGTCACCACGGCGAGACTGCCTTCTGACGGCGGTAGCAAGGGACGGACCTGCTCCGCGCTCCCCGCGTTGTCGAGGACCACGAGCACGCGCTTGTCGCTCAAAATCGTCCGGTACATGCCCATCATCGCTTCCAACCCGGAAGGTATCTTCTCGGGCTCCACGTCCAAGGCTCTCAAGAAGCCGTCGAGAACTTGCTCGGTCTCCATTGGAGGCCGGTGGTGATAGCCGTAAAGGTTGACGTAGAGCTGGCCTTCGGGATAGCGGTCCCGAACCCTGTGCGCCCATTGAATCGACAGCGCGGTCTTCCCGACGCCCGCGGCACCTGAGATGAGAACCAAGCGAGAATTCGAGGTCGCTGTGGTGAGAAGTGCATCGAGTTGCCCGATTTGAACCGTTCGGTCGGTAAACCTGGTTACCCCGGCCGGAAGTTGCCGGGGCACCGGGAGCGCCCGTTCGGGCAGGACCAGATTTCCGTGGATATCCCGAACCTGGATGACGGTGCCGGCCGAACCGCCGATGAACTCGTTGTGCGACATCGTGGCTCCGTGAGGTCGGATTCTCGCCAGCGGCTCCAACGGGCCGAGCGCCCGCGGCAGGCGGTCGGCAGGTGACCTATCAAATTAGTACCCGAAAGCGTAAAATCTCGCTCGGTACTCTCTTCGGTAGGGAGCTGTAATGGGCCGAACTGAACAGGCGCGTGCAAACCTGCCCGACGACGCCGCTATGCCCGTTGACGAGGGCGATGCCTTGGACCAGGCGCTTCGCCGCGTCGACCAAGAGCAGGCGTACCGGACCACCCACCCCGAGGCGAAGCCCACGGTGCGCTACGAGTGCACCTCGTGGTCGTCGGGGACGGTCCGTTCCTGAACGCGTCCAGAGCGACTCGGGAACAGCACATGGCGGATTCCGAGCCGCTGCCAGGCTGGGCGCCACAGCCGTTTCGCCAGTTCGTGTTCAAGGTGCAGTCGCGGTGCAACCTGGACTGTGACTACTGCTACGTCTACCACCTGGCCGACCAGAGTTGGCGGCGGCAACCGAAGCACATGGCACCGGACACCGTCCGCGCCGCCGCCCGCCGGATCGCCGAGCACGCGGCACGCCATGAGCTGGATCGGGTGAAGATCACCATCCATGGCGGAGAACCGCTCCTGGGCGGCCGGGCCTACCTCGAGACCTTCCTGTCCGTGATGCGGGCGAACGCGCCCGGCGTCGCGCTCGACTTCTCGATGCAGACCAACGGCGTGCTGCTCGACGACGAGATGGCGGCCTTCCTCGTCGACGAGAGTGTCATCGTCGGGATCAGCCTCGACGGTGACCGGGAGGCCAACGACCTGCATCGCAGGTTCAGGGACGGCCGGTCTAGTTACGACCTGGTCGAGGACGCCATCAGGCGGATGACGCGGCCGGAGAACCGCGAGAGCTTCGGCGGTGTGCTGTGCACGGTGCAACTGGCGGCCGACCCGCTACGGGTGTGGCACAGCCTGCTCGATCTCGGAACGCCGGCGCTCGACTTCCTGCTTCCGCACGGCACCTGGTCGAGCCCGCCGCCCGGCCTGCGGCCCGGTGACGGTCGCACACCGTACGCCGACTGGCTGATCCCGATTTTCGACGAGTGGTTCGACGCGGCAGACCGGCCGGCCTCGGTGCGGATCTTCGAGGACATTCTGAATCTGCTCCTGGGCGGCGTCGACAGTTACGAGTCCTTCGGCCTGGCGCCGGTGTGCCTGGTGGTGGTCGAGACCGACGGCGGCTATGAGCAGGTCGACTCGATGAAGGCGGCGTATGAAGGAGCCGCCGCGACCGGGATGAGCGTGTTCACCGAATCGCTCGACGACCTGCTCGGCACGCCGGGCATCGTCGCCCGGCAGGTCGGGTTGTCGGGGCTGCACGAGACCTGCCGCGAGTGCGCTCTCGTCGAGACCTGCGGCGGCGGACTCTACTCGCATCGCTACCTGGAGGGGTCCGGCTTCGTCAATCCCTCGGTGTTCTGTGCCGATCTCTATGCCCTGATCTCCCACATCGAACGGCGGACCACCGACCAGCTCACCGCCCGCGGGCTGACGCTCGCGCAGGTGCGGCAGAGCGGGCCGTCCGCAGGTGGCGAGGGACTCGCCGACGGACGCGGGACGAGCGGGAACGGCGCCGCGAGGACCCTCGGCGGCGCCTGAGCCCGGGGTACGCCGGGTGCCGGCGGGTGCCTGGGGCACAAAGGGGGCGCGCTCATCTTTGTCGGTTCCCGTGTGGCCGCGTTACCTACGCACCCGTAAGTTAGCTCGTGACAGATCCGTTATGCGTACCACTGAGAGGTTGGCAATGGCGTTCACGTCCCGCCCGAAGACGACGACCGAGCTGTTGCTGGAGCTGGAGCCCGTCGTCGCCACCGAGCTCGATCGTCACCTCGCCACGGCCAAGGAGTGGTTCCCGCACGAATACGTGCCCTGGAGCGAGGGCCGTAACTTCGACGGCCACTTCGAGGGCGAGGCGTGGGCTCCCGAGGACTCCAAGGTGACCCCCGAGGCGCGGGACGCGCTGGTGGTCAACCTCCTCACCGAGGACAACCTGCCCGGCTACCACCACGAGATCGCCACCATCTTCGGCCGCGACGGCGCGTGGGGCACCTGGGTCAACCGCTGGACCGCCGAGGAGAACCGCCACGGCATCGTCATCCGCGACTACCTCACGGTCACTCGCGCCGTCGACCCGGTGGCGCTGGAGCGGGCCCGGATGGTGCACATGGAGGGCGGCTACCAGGCCGACCACGGGGACAAGATGCTCCACGGTCTCGCCTACGTGTCGTTTCAGGAGCTGGCGACCCGAGTGTCGCACCGCAACACCGGCAAGGCCTCGGGCGACCCCGCATGCGAGCGGCTGCTGACCCGGGTGGCGGCGGACGAGAACCTGCACATGCTCTTCTACCGCAACGTGCTGGCCAAGGCCTTCGAGCTCGCGCCCGACGACACCATGCGCGCCGTCACCGACGTCGTGAAGAACTTCCAGATGCCCGGGCACACCATCGAGGGTTTTCTGCGCAAGTCGGTCGTCATCGCCAACGCCGGCATCTACGACCTGAAGCTGCACCTCGACGACGTGCTCTCACCCGTTCTGCGCCAGTGGAAGGTCTTCGACATGGAGGGCCTGAGCGGCGACGGCGAGAAGGCGCGGGAGGAGCTGTCGGAGTACCTCGCGGGACTCGACACGGCGGCGACCCGCTTCGTCGAGCGTCGCGCCGAGCGCCGGGCCAGGCAGGCGGCCCGCGAAGGAAGGTAACGATCCGTCTCAGCAGGAACCAAGGCCCCGCCGGTCCCGTCGAAGAGGAAGAGAACAACGGGCGGTACAAGACGGGGAAGGGGTCATGGCGGCGGTCGAGCGACTGGGCGAGTATCGGTTGCTGGAGCGGATCGGTGTCGGCGGCACCGCGGTGGTGCACCTGGCGGTGGACTCCCACGGCCGTGAGGTCGCGGTGAAGGAGCTCCGTGAGGAACTGGCGGGCGAGCCGGATGCCAAGCGGAGACTGGCCAGGGAGATCCTGGCCCAGGGCAAGGTCACCAGCCGCTACGTCGCCAGGCTCCTGGACGGCGACGTTGAGGGGGACCGGCCTTACACGGTGACCCAGTACGTCCCGGGGACCACCCTGCGCGAGTCCGTCAAGGCCTACGGGCCGCTAGGCGGGGTGCCGCTCACGCGGTTCGCGCGTGAGGCGGCGGAGGGCGTCGCGGCGATCCACGCGGCCGGCGTCGTGCACCGGGATCTCACCCCCGGCAACGTGATGATCCTCGGCGGATCGCCGGTCATCATCGACTTCGGGATCGCCTACGAGGCCCGCGCGGGGCAGGAGACCCGTCCCGGGATCCTCATCGGCACGCCCGCATACCTCGCGCCGGAGTTGGTCGAGGGCGAGGCGGTCACCGCCGCCGCCGACGTGTTCTCCTGGGCGGCGACGATCGCCTTCGCCGCGACCGGCCGCCCCCCGTTCGGTACGGGCTCGCTGCACGGGGTCTGTTTCCGCATCCTGCGCGGTGCGGTGGACCTCGACGGGGTCGCCGAGCCTCTCGCCTCGTTGCTGCGTCTCGCCCTGCGGCGTGATCCCGATGCCCGCCCTTCGGCGGCGTGGTTCGCCGGCGAGCTGGCACAGTGGAGCCTCGAGCCCATGCTCGCCCGGACGGGGTGAGATGCCGCATAGGTCCGACTTGGCGTCGATACTGCGGGTAGGGTTTCGGGTGCGATGAAGGGGGTTGCTACGTCCGGGGAACAGGTCGGCCAGTACCGCCTGCTCGACGTTCTGGGCGAGGGCGGGATGGGCGTCGTGCATCTGGGGGTCGACCCCCAGGGGCGCAAGGTGGCGGTGAAGGTGCTCCGGCCCGCCGTCGCGGGCGACGCCACGGCGCTGCGCAGGCTGGCGCGCGAAGTGGACACGATGCGCCGTGTGCACAGCCCGCACGTCGCCGAGATCATCGATGCCGACGTCACGGCGGAGCGGCCCTACATCGTCACGCAGTACGTGCCCGGCCGCACCCTGGAGCAGATCGTGCTCGAGGACTCTGGCCCGCTCAGCGGTCGTCAGGTGCAGAGGCTCGCGGCCGGCCTGGCGACGGCGCTCACCGCCATCCACGCGGCCGGCGTCATCCACCGCGATCTCAAGCCGGGCAACGTGATGTTCCTCGACGGCGAGCCGATCCTGATCGACTTCGGCATCGCCCAGGTGGTCGACTCGACCCGGCTCACCGCCACCGGAATGGTCATCGGCACGCCCGGGTATCTCGCCCCGGAGATCATCGAGGGCGAGGACGCCGGCGCCCCGGCGGACGTGCACTCCTGGGCCGGAACCCTGGTGTTCGCGACCACGGGCCGGCCTCCGTTCGGCTCTGGAACCTTCGAATCGATCTTTTACAAGATCATGCAAGGTACGCCGGACCTGGACGGCGTGCCCGACCCGTTGCTGCCGCTGATCCGGAGCGCGATGGCGCGCCATCCGGCCGAACGGCCCACCGCGCCCAAGCTCGCCGAGCTCAGCAGGCGCATCGATCTGGACGCGACCCTCACCGATCAGACCCGCGTCGACCGGCCGTTCCCGACCTATACGCCGCAGGCCTCCGCTCCCATGGCGATGCCGGGACCCGCGCGCGCCGCGCCGTCCCGGCCGGAGCCGGTGCCGGCGCAGCCCAAGGACTTCATCGGGCTGCTGCCGCCCGCCGCGCCCCCGCCGGCGCCTCCACCCGCTCCCGGTCCGTACGCGCCTTCGCCCTATGGCGCTCCGTACGCCCAACCGCAGACCAGGCGGCGGCAGGGTGACCGGCAGCGCGCGCGGCAGGCCCCGCCCGTGCAGCCGGAGCCGTACGACCCGCGACGCGTGGACCCGCAGCGCCAGCCGGATCCCCGGCGGCAGCCGGACGCGCCCAAACCGCCCAAGCCGTACGGCTGGTATCGCATCGTCAGTCTGATGCTCCTCGCCGTGGCCGCAGGGTTCGCCCTGCAGTTGCCGGTGCTGACGCTGATCGTCGTCGTGATCACCGTGTTCGTGTTGCGGGTGGGCGACCGCGCCGGTCAGAGCCTCACCGCCAAGCGGACCCGCACCGGGCCGACCCCCGGTGACGTGGTCGGCGCGGTGCTGAAGGCACCGCTCGGGATTCCGGGCGCGCTGCTGTCCACACTGCTGCTCACGCCCCTCGGCCTCTTGGCCGGCGGCGTACTGCTCGGGGTGCTCATGGCGACGCAGCCGGCGATGCCCGTCGCCCAGGCGGTCGCCTACAGCTCCCTCGCCGTCATCGGCCTGCACTGCCTCGGGCCGGGCAGCCGGGCCCCGCGCCGCCAGCTCGCGCGCATCTGGGGAGCCGTTCTGCCCCGCCGCGAGATCGCGATGGTCGTGACGGCCTGCCTCGGGCTCTTCGCGCTGCTGGTCTTCGGGCTGTCCAGCGGGCAGACCCCGGACACTCAGCCGCTGCACGAGTTGTCCGGCGATCTCAGCAAGCTCCGGACCGACATCAGGGATCTGCTCCCGGGTTAGCCGCACGCGGCCCGGCGCGGTGAGCGAGTCGTCATCGGCCTCAGCCGAGATCGGTGATCAACTCGATAGAGTGACGAGTGCCATGACCGGGGACGTGACGCAGGACGGCCGGGGCGGAGGCGCCGCCCCGTATCCCCACGCCGGCCAGAACGGGCCTCCGGCCGACATCGGTCCTTACCGGCAGGTGTCGCCTGTGGGCACGGGCAGCCTGGGCGCCGTGTACCGCGGCACGGATCCGGCCGGCCGCGACGTCGCCATCAAGGTGCTGAGGGCCGAGATCGCACAGGACCCGGCGGCGCTGCTCAGGCTGGCGCGCGAGGTCGACCTGATGCGCCGCGTACGCAGCCCACACGTGGCGGACGTCCTCAACGCCGACGTGACGGCCGATCACCCCTATGTGGTCACGCGCTTCGTGCCAGGACGACCGCTGGACGAGGTCGTCGCCGCCCACGGCCCGCTGCGGCCCGCGGGGCTCCGGCTACTGGCGCTGGGTCTGGCCAAGGCGCTGGTCGCGATCCACCGGGTCGGCACGGTGCACCGCGACCTCAGGCCGAGCAATGTGAAGCTCGTCGACGGTGAACCCGTGGTGATCGATTTCGGCGTTGCGCAGACGGTTGACTCGACCCGGGAGGCATGGGCCGGCACGCCCGGTGAGACTGCGGCGGCCGGGGCGGCTCCGGCAGCGGGGACCCTCGACCGCGGGCCCGCCTCGCCCGCTGAGGACGTGCGCGCGTGGGCGGTCACGGTGGTCTTCGCGGCGACCGGCGGCACGCGGCACGGGCTCGCCGCACCGGCGCCCGCACTCGATTCCGGCGCCGGTGCCGACGACGGCGCCAGTGACGACGGCCCCAGTGACGCCGACGCCGACAGTGCCGATGACGCCACCCGGGCGGACACGATCGGCGAGGCCGGCGCAGACCGTGCGGATCTCGCCGAGGTGCCCGAGCCGCTCCGCCCGATGCTCAGATCCGCACTCGACCCTGATCCGGCCCGGCGCCCCACCGCCGACGCGCTCGCCCAGGCGGTCGCCGCCCTCGCGGTGGAGCCGGACGAGCCCGCCTCGCCCGAGCCACTGGGCCGCGTCTCACGTCCCGTCGTGCCCGCCGGACACGGCGCCGCGACCGCGGCCGGGCCGGAGCCGTCCAGGTCGCCGGCGCAGGTCGCCGGCCCGGGATCGCCCGCCGGTTCCGCCGCCGTGGAACGGCCCGAAGCGACCGACGCCGACCTCGCGGTCGCCCCGGCCTGGGCACGGCTGTTCTCCTACCTGGTGGTGGCGACGGTGGTCAGCGTCGCGATCGTCATGCCAATAGCCGGCGCGGTGCTGGCCCTGGCCGGTGTGTTCGTCCTGCACGCGGGCGACGCCGCCGCGGAACGCCGCAGGCCGGGCGCAGGTGCACTGCGTCTGCTGTCCGCGCCGCTGTCGGCTCCGGGCGTCCTGGTCCACGGCGTGCTGATGACGGCGCTGACCATTCCGTACGCGGCGATGTTCGCGGTGACGATCACCCTCGCTCTCGTCGCGCTGGTCGCCGTCGGCATCGAACCCGACGTGCTCGCCGCGTGCGCCTGGGGCATGGGTGGTTCGGTCTATGTGCTTTGGGCGGGCCCGGGGGTGCGCGCACCCCGGCGGCATCTCACGCGGATCTTCGGTGCGGTCGCTCCCGAACCCCACCGGATCGCCCTGGTGGGCGTCGTGCTGGGCACGCTCGCCGTCGCCGCGGTGGTCGGGGCCGTCTCGCTGACGCCGAGCTTCGCGCCGATGTACGCGCTGCAGAACTCGCTGTCGAGTTCGCTGGACCGGCTCCAGCAGGCACTCGACTGATCACCGGCGCGCTTTCCCGGCATTGCGGGTCACAGCCTCTACGATCGGGCCTTCGGTGAAGGTGGTGCGTCATGCCCGTACGCGAGCGCGTCGGCCCCTACCGCCTGCTCGAGGAGATCGGCGTCGGCGGCATGGGCGAGGTCAGCCTGGCACTCGACCCGCATGGCCGGACCGTGGCGGTCAAGGTCCTCCATCCGGCGGTGGCCCGCGACGAGGTGTCGCGGCGGCGCCTCGAGCGTGAGGTCGCCACGATGCGCCGGGTGCGCAGCCCCCATGTCGCCGAGGTCGTCGGCGCGGACTTCACCGGACGACGGCCGTACATCGTCACCCGGTACGTGGAGGGACGATCGCTCGCGGAGGTCGTTCGGACGCGGGGACCGCTGCGCGGGGCGGCACTGCTCAGACTGGCGCGGGGGCTGGCGCGCGCGCTCGCCGCCGTCCACGCGGCCGGTGTCGTGCACCGTGACCTGAAGCCGGCGAACGTGATCGTCGTCGGCGATGAGCCCGTCGTGATCGACTTCGGGTTGGCGCACGTGCTCGACGCGACTCGGCTCACCCGGACCGGCACGGCGATCGGCACTCCGGGCTATCTGGCGCCCGAGGTCCTGGACGGGGAACGGGCGGGGCCGAAGGCCGACGTCTTCTCGTGGGCGGCGACCGTGGTGTTCGCCGCGACCGGCCGGTCCCCGTACGGCAGCGGCCCGGCGCAGGCAATCTACTCCCGGGTGCTTCGCGGTCGGTTCGACCTTTCCGGAGTGCCGCGGGTGCTCCTGCCGACGGTGCGGGCCGCTCTCGCGCTCGATCCCGGCGCGCGGCCGGTGCCGGACGAACTGCTGAAGGGACTCGCCGCACCGGCTGCTCCAGCGGCCGCGCCGGCGGATCCGCCGCGCCCGCACCGGTGGCGGCGTCCACGCGGGTGGCGGCCGCTGCTCCTGGCCGTCCCTGCGCTCTGTTATCTGGCGCCGGTGCTCGCCGGAGGGGCGCTGTTGTTCTGCGCGGGCACGGCGCAACTCCGTAACGAGTGGCGAAGGGCACACCGGCGGTCGGCCCGTGGGCCGCTGCGACGGCGGGTCCGAGCCGCCGGTGCGGTGCCTTTTCGGGTGGCCGTCCGCATGGCCGTCCTGGTCTTGGCGCTCGCGGCCTGCTACGGCCTGGTCTTCGGGATCGCCCGGGCGCTGTCGGCGCCGGTCGAAATGGCCGTGAGCCTGCCCGTGGGCGTGCTCGCGGCCGGCGCGGTGTGCGTGCGGTCCTGGTATGCGGCCGTGGGCGGCGCCGCCGAGATCTGGCTCGTCCGGCTCGGCACTCCGCTGCTCACGCTGGCCACGGTCGCCGCGGCGGCGGCCGCGGTCGGGGCACCGCTGCGATGGCCACTGTGAGGCACCGGCCGGGGCATGTCCGCAGAAGCGGGCGCACGGGGCAAGATATCCGCAGGGCGTGATATCACTCACGTGATGTTACGGACGAGCCTCAGGTCGTAGCAATGCCGTGTTTCGCCACTCACCAGTTGATCCGGGTTTGCGCTGGCCTCCCAGGTTGCACGGGCCTCCGGGTTTGCATGGTGTCTACTCGCCGGTAACATCGTTGGTGCAGCCAATCGGAGCCCGAAGCCGAAGCACGTTCGGGTCTTTGGCAGGCTGTGAGGCGCGAACGTATAGCCCCGCGCCGACCCGTCAGGGCGGCGCCCCTCTGGCCGCGCGCACACGCGTGCGGCTGACTGAGTGCAGGGAGGTCGGCCACCGGCCATGAACATCGTCGTCTGCGTTAAGCAGGTTCCCGACACGGAGAGCCCGCGCAAGTTGAAGTCCGACGACAAGACGCTCGATCGTGGTGCCGCCGACGGTGTCATCAACGAGCTCGATGAATACGCCATCGAAGAGGCGCTGAGCATCAAGGAGGCCCACGGCGGCGAGGTGACCGTTCTCACCATGGGCCCCGACAAGGCGCTCGACTCGATCCGCAAGGCCCTCGCGATGGGCGTGGACAAGGCCGTGCACCTCGTCGACGACGCCCTGACCGGCTCTGACGCGCTGCAGACCTCGTACGCGATCCAGCAGGTGCTCGCCAAGACCGGGTTCGACGTGGTCATCCTCGGGTCGGAGTCCACCGACGCGCGCACCGGCGTCCTCGCCGCGATGCTCGCCGAGCGTCTCGGCGTGCCGCAGCTCTCGCAGGCGAACAAGGTCGAGATCGACGGCTCCGCCATCACCATCCAGCGGCAGACCGACTACGGCTTCGACCGGGTCGAGGGCAGCCTGCCCGCCGTGGTGAGCGTCGTCGAGAAGATCAACGAGCCTCGCTACCCCTCCTTCAAGGGGATCATGGCGGCCAAGAAGAAGCCGGTCGAGGTGCTTTCGGTGGCCGACGCCGACATCGACGCGTCGAAGGTCGGGCTGGCCAACGCCGCCACCGAGGTCATCGAGTTCGCCGAGGCGCCGCCACGGGAACAGGGTCAGATCGTCAAGGACGAGGGTGACGGCGGCGCGAAGATCGCCGAATTCCTCGCGTCGAAGAAGTTCGTCTGAGAGAGGACTGGAAATGACAGAGATTCTCGTCCTCGTCGACCACCTCGACGGCGAGGTGAAGAAGGTCACCTTCGAGCTGCTGACGCTCGCCCGCCGTTTCGGTGACGCCGCGGCCGTCTGGATCGGCCCGGGCTACGAAGGAGCCAAGGAGAAGCTGGCCGAGTACGGCGCCGCGAAGGTCTATGTCGCCGCCGACGAGGAGCTGACCTCCTACGTCGTCGCGCCGAAGGCCGAGGTGCTGGCTCAGCTGGTGCAGGAGAAGTCCCCGGCCGCGGTGCTGGTCTCCGCGACGGCCGAGGGCAAGGAGGTCGCCGGCCGGCTGGCCATCAAGATCGACTCTGGGGTGCTCACCGACGTCGTCGATGTTGCGGAGGGCTTCGTCGGGGAGCACTCGATCTTCGGTGGCGCGATCGTCGCCCAGGCGAAGGTCAAGTCGGGAACGCCGATCATCGCCGTGCGGCCGAACGCCGTCGCGGTCGAGGCGGCGCCGTCCTCGCCGGCGGAGGAGCAGGTGTCGATCGCACTGACCGACGCCGCCAAGTCGGCCAAGATCGTGGAGAAGGTCATCCAGGAGAAGGGCGAACGGCCCGACCTCACCGAGGCCGCCATCGTCGTGTCCGGCGGACGCGGTGTCGGCGGCGCGGAGAACTTCAAGATCATTGAAGGTCTGGCCGACTCGCTCGGCGCGGCCGTCGGCGCGTCCCGCGCCGCGACCGACGCGGGCTGGTATCCGCACCAGTTCCAGGTGGGCCAGACCGGCAAGACCGTGTCGCCACAGCTCTACATCGCGGTGGGCATCTCCGGCGCGATCCAGCATCGGGCCGGTATGCAGACCTCGAAGACCATCATCGCGATCAACAAGGACGCCGAGGCTCCCATCTTCGAGCTCGTCGACTACGGCGTCGTGGGCGACCTCTTCCAGGTCGCTCCACAGCTGACCGAAGAGGTCAACAAGCGCAAGTGAACCGCTGCGGAGCCCCGGCGATGTCCTCCATCGCCGGGGCTCCGCTGTTTCAAGGAAGACAACCCGGGCATACCGGTCGTCCAGTACTGGAACCGTTTGGAGCTTCACCAGCGTTGTCAGTGGCGACCGGTTCTCGCATCACCCCTAGGGACACATGGACGCGATCCCCGATCACAACGGCAGGACGCGCCCGGTTTCCGCCGGGCATCTGACCCCCGCTCCCCGCCTTCCAGCGACGACCGACGACCCCCACCCACTCGCTCTCAGGATCGAGCACATCGCCGAACTCGGCGACCGCGTGCGCGCGAACATCCGCACCGCGGTGCGGATGCCAGGCGATGTGCTGGACACCGTTCTGGCCGCCGTCCTCGCGGGCGGGCACCTGCTGGTGGAGGACCATCCCGGTGTCGGCAAGACCCAACTCGCGCGCAGTCTCGCGCGCAGTCTCGACGGGAGGTTCGCACGGGTACAGGCGACCGTCGACCTGCTTCCCGCGGACATCGTCGGCGCCAGCGTCTGGCGTGCGGACACCGCGGCGTTCGAGTTCCGCCCCGGCCCGATCTTCGCGAACGTCGTGCTCGTCGACGAGCTGAACCGGGCCACCCCGAAGACCCAGTCCGGTCTGCTCGAGGCGATGGAGGAGCGCCAGGTCACGGTCGACGGGGAGAGCCGGCCGATCCCGGCCCCGTTCATGGTGATCGCCACACAGAATCCCAGTGCCGGCTATGACGGGACCTACTCGTTGCCGCCCGCTCAGCTCGACCGCTTCCTCGCCAGGGTCTCGCTCGGTTATCCCACGGAGGATCAGGAACTGGCCCTGCTGCGCAAGGGGCCCGACCCCGTGACCACCCCGGTGTCCAACCCGGCGGAGCTGCTGGCCGCCCAGCAGGCGACCGCCGAGGTGCACGCGTCCGACGCGCTGCTGAGATACGTCGTCGCCCTGCTCACCGCCACCCGCGAGCATCCGCTCGCCGAGGTGGGGGCCAGCCCCCGGTCCGGTCTGTTGCTCCTGGCGGCCGCGCGGGCGCACGCGGCGCTCGACGGGCGTGCCTTCGCGGTGCCCGACGACGTGCAGAAGGTGGCGCCGACCGTGCTGGTACACCGGATTCAACCGGCCTCCGCCGCCCCCGCCCATGCCCAGGAGGAGGTCGTCATGGACGCCGTGGCGAAGGTACGCGCACGATGAACCGGGCGGCGGTGTGGCTCGCGGCGGCGGTCGGGCTGGCCGTCTGCGCCGCCACCGTCGTTTCCCTGACACTTTTCGCGCTGGCGGTCGGTCTCGTCGTGGTCGTGGCGTCGGCCGCCGCGACGGTGACGGCGGCCGCCCGCCGCGTGACCGTGACGCGTTCACTGGCCGAGCGGGAGGTACGTGAGAACGAACCCCTCCTGCTGAGCTTCGGCGTCCACGGTGTCGGCGGGCTGCCGGTGCGGCTCGAGGTCCTCGCCGGCGATGAGCCCGGCGACGAGGTCTGGGTGCCGGTCGAGGAGATCGACGGCACCATGCCGCTCACCGTCGGACGCCGCGGCGCGTACCGGCTGGAGCCCACTCCGGTCCGGCTGGTCGACATCTTCGGAATCTTCCGCCGGACGGTGCTCGCGGGGGAGCCGGAGCCCGTTCTCGTGCTGCCCACGCCCGACGCCGGCGCGCGCATCCCGGTCCCGCCGGGCGCTCCCGCCGAGGACCTCGACCCGGACGGCCTGCGGCCGTACGTGCCTGGCAGCCCGGTGGGCCGGATCCACTGGGCGTCACTGGCGCGCGGTGGCGACCTGCACGAGCGCCGGTTCGCCAGTCCACCCGCCGGGCTGCCGCTGGTGATCGTCGAGACGGCCGGAACGGAGGACCCCGCCGAGCTGGACTGGGTCGCCCGTGCCGCCGCCGGGTGTGTCCTCCGGCTCGCCGGGTCCGGCGGCTGCAAGGTCATGCTGCCCGGCGACAAGGCCGTGACCGAGGTGACCGACGCGGGGACCTGTCACGCCGTACACCGCCGCCTCGCCACCCTCGACACCGCGCCCGTGGGGTCCGCGCCGCGGCTGTTCGACGCCGGGCCGACCTCGGTCGTGCGGTTCCCGGCCGGACTGGTCGTCCCGCCGCCGTCTCCGCTGCCGCCCGGCGTCGTGCCCATGCCCGCCGAGGCCGTACCGCCCGCAGAGACCGGGTACGGAAACGATGGCGCCGGCCAGGACTCGCGCGCAGGTCGGCCGCCCGTGCGCGACGATCCCCGAGGTGAGGTGCCCGCAGCCGACCGGGCCGCCAGGGGCCGGGCCAAGGCGGACCAGGCCAATGCGGACCGGGCCAATGCGGACCGGGCCAGAGCGGACCGGGTCGTAGCGGATCGGGTCATCGGCGAGCGGTCCGTACGGGAGCGGTCGGTTCAACGGGGGAAGGCGTCGTGACGGCGCTCTCCAGGACGGTGCCGGCGCAGCCCGGCCATTCCGCGACCCGGCGGGCGCCGGGCGTCAAAGGGGCGTTGGCGGTGCTCGCCGCGGTGGCTGCGGCGGCCGGTGCGTGGTCGGCGTTGCTGGGCGGAGCGGTCCTGCGGGTGGTGCCGGTCGCCATCGCCGCCGCCGCGCTCACCGTGCTGCGTCCCGCGCCGCGCCTCAACGCGGCGCTGCTTGCCGGGTGGCTTCCCACCGCGGTGGTCATCGCCGGTGTGCCAGGAGAGCGTTGGTGGCCGGACCAGTGGATGCAGCTGCTGCGCGATCTGTCCGACGGGGCGTCGATGCTCGCGACCCTGGGCCCGGGCCGGGTGGAGGGCGATCCGTGGCCGGTGGCCGTCTGGTTGCTGCTCACCGGGGCGGTCTGGCTGGCAGCCGGTGCGATGGGGGCGGCGAGGACCGCCCCGGGTTCGTTGCGCACGATCGCCTTCGCGCTGCTGGTCGCCCCCTGGGCGTTGGCCGTGGCGGTGCGTCAGTCCGACGACGCGGCCTGGCAGGGCGCCGTGATCCTCTTCGCGGCCTGCCTGTGGTTCGCGCCGCGCCACGCCTCGGCCGTACCGGTGCTGGCCCTGGGCACCGGCGCCGCCCTGGTGTCGGCGTTGACCGCGCACGCCCTCGGCCCGAAGGAACCGTGGCTGGCGCTGGACGACGTCTTCAAGCGTGAGGCGCAGTTCACCCGGCTGGACACGACACAGACGTACGGCCCGCTGCGGGGCCGTCGCAGCGGCGCCACCATGCTGCAGGTCACCGCGCCCGAGCCCGCGCTGTGGCGGATGCAAGTGCTCGAACGCTACAGCTACCGCGGTTGGGAGGTGAGCTCCCGGTCCGGCGTGGAACTGCCCGAGCCGGCCGCGCAGCCGGTCGACATCGACGTCAAGGTCGAAGGGCTGAGGAGCGACATGGTCGTGTCCCCGGGGGCGATCCGCTCCGTCACCGCCGAGGGGAAGAGCAGTGAGGGCCACGGTGCCTCCAGGCGGCTCACGCCCGTGCCCAAGCGCGGCGATTCCTACAGCGTTCGCGCGAATGTGGTGCGCGCCACCGCGGATCAGTTGCGCGCGGCTCCGCCTCCGAGCGATCCGCGGATAGAGGACTACACAAGGCTGTGGTCGAGATACGGAACGCAGGGCCGGGTCGACTGGTTCGGCGCGCCGCCCTACCGTTCGCCCAGGGAGTCGCGGCGGTACGTGGCCAGCCAGATGGAGCAGATCGACGGCTCGGCGTTCCAGGCCGTGCTCGAGCTGTCGCAGCGGCTCACCGCGGGCACGCGCAATCAGTTCGAGGTGGTCGAGCGGGTGCAGCGCTACCTCACCGAAGGCGACCGCTTCCGCTACACCACGGACGTGCCAAGGGCCGGCCGGTACCCGCTCATGGACTTCCTGCTGTACGACCGGGCCGGCTACTGCCAGCACTTCGCCGGGGCGGCGGCCCTCCTGCTGCGCATGGCCGGGGTCCCCACCCGGGTGGCGGTCGGCTTCGCCACCGGGCTACGGGCGGGCGACGGTCACTACAGCGTGCGTGACGCCGACGCCCACGCCTGGATAGAGGTCTACTTCCAGAACTACGGATGGGTACCCTTCAACCCCACTCCGTCGGCGGCGGACGCCGAGATTCCAGAAGAGCTCGACCCTCTCACCCCTCCCGCGGAGGCCGGCCGGGACGCGACGGCCGCGACCGCCTGGGCCGGTGCCGCGATACCGCTCGTTCTCACCCTGGGCGTCGTCGCGGTCGTACGACGCCGGCGGCGCGACCCGCGGACAGAGCTCGGTGAGCTGCTCGAGCGGTTGGCGCGGCAGACCGGCGCACAGGTGGAACCGTCCACCACGCTGAGCGAGCTGCGCGGCAGGCTGGCCCGGATCGGCCCGCGCAGCGCCGCACTCGCGACCGAGGCCGAACACGCGAGGTTCGCGCCCGATTCCGAGCGGGCCCGGGGTCATCCATGGATCCGGATGGCCCGTGCACTGGTCGCCGACCTCGGCACCGCGCGTGCGGTGTTGATCCTGCTCACGCCCGTCCGCCGGCCGTTCCACTCGGTTGCGCCCGGGCCGCTGCGTACCCGCCTCCGCGCGGCCTCGCCCACGCGGGTGCGTGCGCGCTTGCGGGCGAGGCGGCCGCGTACCTGACGCACGTCCGGGTGACGTGCTCGGGCGGTGTGCCGGGGCCGGTGCGCCCGGTGACGTGCCGGCGCGGTGCGTCCAGGTCCTGCGCTCAGGTCGTGCGTCGGATTCTGCGCGCAGGTGGTGCGCCGCGGTGGTGTTCAGGCGGCGACGAGCTCCGGCACCGAATCCGTGGCGGGCCCTGGATCGGACGCGGCGAAGTCGGTCCGCTCGGTGACCGGCAGGAACCGGGCGCCGACGGCGATCATCAGCGCGAGCGCCACCACGATCGTGAGGCCCATCCGGAGCGACGTTCGGTCCGCGAGGAGGCCGATCACCATCGGTCCGAGCAGCAGACCGCCGTATCCCATGGTGCCGACCTGGGCGATCGCGGCCGCGGATCGGCCGGGCGCGACCGTGCCGGACAGCGACACCATCGTCGGCACCACCGTGCAGACCGCCGTGCCCGTGAGGAAGAAGCCGATGAGGGCGACCGGGGTCGACGGGGCCAGCAGCACGACGCTCATCGCGGCCGCGGTGAGGAGACCGCCGAGGGTGAGCAGCAGCCGCGTACCGAGCAGGACGCGCAGCCGGTCGCCGACCAGCCGTCCGCTCAGCATGGCGAGTTCGAACAGTGGGTAGCCGAGTGCCGCGACGGCCTCGGACGCGCGCAGCTCGTCGTGCAGCAGCAGGCCGCTCCAGTCGGCTATCGCGCCCTCGGCCATGAAGGCCAGGAAGGTCAGTGTGCCGATGAGGTAGACCACCATCGGCAGCCTGGCCCGTCGTTCCCCGTCACGTGCCATGACGGCCGGCGGGTCGGCGAGGTACATGCGGCCTATGAGCAGCGCTGCCGTCAGCGCGAGGACGGCAGCGGCGAGAACGGCACGGGTGAAGGACAGGTGCAGGAGCGCGGTGAGCGACCCGAACAGGCCGCCGCTCAGCGCGCCGACGCACCAGCCGGCGTGCATGCCGCTCATCAGAGGCCGCCCGTGGGCTCGTTCGACCACGCTCGCCTGGGCGTTCATGGAGACGTCCATGACACCGAACGCCATGCCGAACAGCGCGATGGCGACGAGCAGCAGCCCGTAGGTCGGTGCGACGGCCACCAAAGCGGCGGTGACCGCGGCCAGCGGCGCGGCGATGCGCAGGACCGCGCGGCTGCCGGTGCGCGCGATGACCCCGCGCAAGCCCTGCATCGCGATGATCGCGGCGACACCCCAGATGAGCAGCACGATGCCGATGTCGCGCGCGCCGATGTCGAACTTGGCCGACAGCGCGGGCATGCGCGCCACCCAGACGCCGCACAGCAGGCCGCCGAGAGCGAAGGCCAGGAAAGTGCCCAGGCGGGCACGGAACAGCATTTCAGTGACTCCTTCGGGGAGACGGCGTGCGCGTGACGCCGGCGGACTGGTCTCGCGGCTCGACGGCGGCCGCCGACCGGGATCGGAACGGGGAGATGCGGGGGAGTTGCGAGGAGGGTGCGGGACGGCGCGTCAGGACCGGAGCAGACTCAGCAGTCGCTCGCGCAGGGCCGCGTAATCTTCCGTATCGAAGATCCGGGTGTCGTGTCCGACCACTTCCCACAGGCCTTCGGCCGCGAGGCGTACGACCACCGCGGTGACCGGGTCGGGATCCTCGCCGGGATCGCGCCGATGCCAGCGGATCATCGCCTCACGTAGCGGCGCGATGAGCTCCCGATCGGCGGCCGCCGCGGTGATGCCCGCCCATCGTCGGCGGGTCCGGGCTCCTTCGCTGCCGGTGAGGGTCGCGAACGTCGCCTCGACATAGGCCCGGCTGTAGGATCCGGGGCGGCCGTCGTCGTAGGAGGCGACGAGTGCGTCGAACTCCTCGATCACACGGCCGACCAGCCCTTTGATCAGGGCTTCCTTGGTGGGGAAGTGGTAGAGAAGACCACCCTTGCTCACACCGGCGCGATCCGCGACGGCGGACAGCGTGAGAGCCTGCGTGCCGTGCTGACAGAGCACGAGTTCCGCGGCGTCGAGGATGGCTTCACGTTTCATGACCATCAAACTGTACCGTCTGGACGGTACAGCGACAAACGTGTCACCGCGCTGCGCCGTGTGGAGGCGGCATCAGAGGGGGACCGGCACTGGAAGACCGGCTCTCCACGGCTAGGCTGAAGCCGCCATGGTGACCTATCTCGACCACGCCGCCACCACTCCGATGGTCGCGGAGTCCATCGCCGCGATGACGGCGGAGCTCGGCCAAGTGGGCAACCCGTCGTCTCTGCACTCCGTCGGCAGACGCGCCAGGCGCGTCGTCGAGGAGTCGCGGGAGATCATCGCTGAGGCGTTCAACGCCCGCCCCAGTGAAGTCATCTTCACCGGAGGCGGAACCGAGGCCGACAACCTGGCCGTCAAGGGGTTGTTCTGGGCGCGTCGCGCGGCCGACCCGCGCAGGACCCGGGTGCTGGCCAGCGCGATCGAACACCACGCGGTGCTCGACGCGGCACGGTGGCTGGCCGACCACGAGGGCGCTCGGGTCGAGCTGATCCCGGTCGACGAGTACGGCCGGGTGAATCCGGACACGCTACGCGCCATGATGGGCGAGGACGTGGCCGTCGTCACCGTCATGTGGGCGAACAACGAGGTCGGCACGCTGCAGCCGATCGAGGAGCTGGCGGCCGTCGCCCGTGAGCACGGCGTCCCGTTCCACTCCGACGCGGTGCAGGCCGCCGGCCAGCTCAAAGTCGACTTCGCCGCCGGCGGCGACGCGCTCACCATCAGCGGGCACAAGCTCGGCGGGCCGCTCGGCGTAGGCGCCCTGCTGCTCGCCAAGGGCGTCGACCCGACCCCGGTGCTGCACGGCGGCGGTCAGGAGCGCGACGTGCGCTCAGGCACGCTCGACACCCCGGCCATCGCCGGTTTCGCGGCCGCCGTGCAGGTCAGCGCGGCCAATCGCGCTCACAACGCGGCGCGGCTCGGCGTGCTGCGCGACGCGCTCGTCGACGGTGTGCGCGCCGCAGTGCCGGACGTCGTGCTCAACGGTCACCCCACACTGCGGCTGCCGGGCAACGCGCACTTTTCCTTCCCGGGGTGCGAGGGCGACGCGCTTCTCATGCTCCTCGACGCGCGCGGGATCGAGTGCTCCACCGGTTCGGCGTGCTCGGCCGGGGTCTCCCAGCCCAGCCACGTGCTGCTGGCGATGGGCGCCGACGCCGCACGAGCCCGCGGCTCCCTGCGGCTCACGCTCGGCCACAACTCGACCGCCGAGGACGTCGACGCGCTCATCGACGCCATCGGACCTGTGGTCGAGCGCGCGCGGCGCGCCGGTCTGACCTGACGCGCCTCCCGCGGCCCGCGGGATTCGAGTACGTCGCATTCGACGGCTCGGTTTGATCCAAGTGCCGTCGGGCAAAGCGTGTTTGGCACAAGGAGGTCCAATGACCGTCGGTCAGGAAGCTAAGGCCGCAGGGCGACGAATGTCGTCCGGAAACGGAATGCAGTTCCTCGCGCGCGCCGGTCTCACGGCGCGCGGTTTCATGTACATATTGCTCGGTTCGCTGGCCATCCAGGTGGCCTTCGGCGGTACGGACAAGAAGGCCGACCGGGAGGGCGCACTGAGTGCGGTGTCCGAGACGCCCGGTGGCACGGTCATCCTCTGGGCGATGGTGGTGGGCTTCTTCGGGCTGGCGGTGTGGCGCTACGCCGAGGCGGCGTTCGGCCAGCCCGTGCCCGACGGCCGCAAGGCGACCAAACGGGCGGCTTCGTTCGGACGCGGGGTCTTCTATACCAGCGTCGTCGTCAGCATCGTCTCGTTCGTGATGGGTCAGGGCACCAATTCCAGTGACGAGCAATCGAAGACGTTCACGGCCAAGGCGATGGAAGAGCCGGGCGGGCGCTGGCTCGTGCTGGCCGTCGGCATCGGCTTCATGGGCTACGGCATCGGCTGCATCGTCAACGCGATCCGCCGCAAGTTCCTGAAGAAACTGAACCGTGCGGAGATGACCCCGAGGCAGCGCGGCATGGTGGAGAAGATCGGCATCGTGGGCCGCAGCGCCCGCGGAGTGGTCTTCGGCAGCGTCGGTATCTTCCTCGCCAACGCCGCCATTCAGTACGACCCGGACAAGGCCAAGGGGCTCGACGGCACACTGCGCGAGTTCACCAAGACCCCGGCGGGCCCGTGGCTGCTGGTCGCGGTCGCGATCGGGCTCCTGGTCTACGCGGTCTACTCCTTCTGCGAGGCCCGCTGGCGCCGCGTGGAGCCCGGCTAAGGCTGGTATGGCGCGAGCGCCCGCCACCCGGGGTCCGGGGTGGAGGCCACCTTGGCACGGCCCTCCGACCAGCCCGCGGCGAGCTGATCGAGCTCGGCCACGACTCCGGACTCCGGGTCGGCGTACAGATGCAGGACCCTCAGGCCGTCGCCCGTCTCCCGCACCGCCAGCACGGCACGGTCGCCGAGGGCGGCGAGATGCTTCTCGAACTCCCGCAGCGCCGACGCGGACGGCCCGACCGGAAGCCGGTCGGGATTGGTGTGGGCGTACGGCAACGACACGGCCACGTGCAGGTCGCACAGCGGATGGTCCGGCCGGTGCAGCGGGAAGCGGACGTCCAGGCGGGCGGGATGGCCGCGCGGGGTCCGGCCCTCGCCCGTCAGCCAGTTCGGCTCCAGGAACGGCTCTGCGATCTGCTGCACCACCGCGGACAACATCGAGGGCGTCAATGAGTCCATCGGCTCCTCGGTGGCGACCTTCACGTCGCCGATCCAGCGCGCGACATCGTCCTCGCCCAGAGCCCAGTCGAGGATGTGCACGGCCACCTGCAGCCGGTTCTCCTCGGGCACGAACAGGAAATCCGGGTGGTAGGCGGTGATGTGCACCCGGGCCCGGGCCTCGTCGGCACGCATCCCGAGCCGCACGTACTCGAGGTCGAACTCGTGATCGCCAAGCGTCAGCTTCTGGTTGAGCATCTCCGGATCGGCCTGACGAGCCGCGTGATAGTCCCAGCCGCCGCCCTTCGGTGCGGCGAGCCGCCAGCGCTCGGCGAGCCCGCGCAGCTCCGCCATCCCGCTGCCGGTGACGGTCAGCACCGGCTTGCCGCCGCCGTGGCCGATCTCCCACTGAAGCTGTGGATGGATCCGGCGGATCCGCCGGGAGATCTCCTCGAGGATGTCGGTCGGCAGACCGTCGGTCAGCGTGGCCTCGATGGACGGCTTGGTCTGCGCCCACCAGGCCCAGAACTCGGCGATGGCCGGGGCCGATGGGGAGGACGAGTCGCGTGGGCGGCGGAAGATTCCCATATCGCGCCCAATCGTACTGTGTTCATGGCCGCGGCTTCGGCCGTGTTGAACGGCTGTGTTGATGGCGCTCGCTCCGCTCGCGCGGCTCGGGGCTGTGTTGATGGCGCTCGCTCCGCTCGCGCGGCTCGGGGCGCTTTGACGCGCTGTCTTCCCTCGTCGCTCCCGAGCGCTCCTTCGTCGCACTCGCTCGCTCCTCAGTCCAGACAGCGCGGCGCCCCTCGCAGTGCGCTTGGCCTGTACGCGTCGAGGCCATCAGTCTTGCGATCAGGCGGGGACTTGGAGCGGAAGGATCTGTGGGGGCGCATGGCGGGCGTCGGGAAGAACTGGTGTGACCTCAGGTCGCGGGGGCGCGTACGCTCGTAGGCGTTATGACTCTGCGCGTTCTTGCCGCCATGTCGGGCGGCGTCGACTCCGCTGTGGCGGCGGCCCGGGC
>NZ_JABVEB010000410.1 GCF_014323665.1 Actinomadura sp. HBU206391
CGCCGGCCCTCTTGGATCCGGCGGGCCCGAGGACCGGCCGCTACCGCGTCGGTGGGGACACGCCGCCCGAGCCGGTCTCGGCGCACCTGTCGTACGCCGACCTGGCCGTCGCGGTTCTCGACGAGATCGAGACGCCACGGCACCACCGCACCCGCGTTTCGGTCTCCGACTGAGCGGACACCGAATGATGCCCTCCCTGCGGGCGAGGGCGCTCAGCCCCCGGCGGGCTCGCGGTGGATGCGGCCCTCGGTGGTGGCGAGCGGGCGGCCGGAGCCGCCCCAGCGGAGCTGAATCAGCTCGGCGGCGATGGACACCGCGGTCTCCTCGGGGGTCCGCGCACCGAGGTCGAGCCCGATCGGCGAGCGGAGCCGCGCGAGCTCCTCCTCGGTCAGCCCGGCCTCCCGGAGCCGGTCCAGCCGGTCCTCGTGGGTGCGCCGCGAGCCCATGGCGCCGATGTAGCCCGCCGGGGTGCGCAGTGCGAGCTCGAGCAGGGGCACGTCGAACTTGGGGTCGTGGGTGAGCACGCAGATGACCGTGCGCTCGTCCACCTGGACGTCGGCGAGGAACCGGTGCGGCCACTTCACCACGACCTCGTCGGCCTCCGGGAAGCGCTTGGTGGTCGCGAAGACGGGGCGTGCGTCGCATACGGTCACGTGATAACCGAGGAACTTGCCGACCCGCGCCACCGCGGCGGCGAAGTCGATGGCCCCGAACACCAGCAGCCGCGGCGGCGGCGCGAAGGAGTGGACGAACACGGCGAGCTCGTCGAGCCGCCGCTCCCCCTTCGGCCCGTAGTGCCGCTGCCCGGTGAGGCCCTGCGCCAGCATTCCGCGGACGTCGTCGTCGGCCGCCGCGTCGAGCCGGTCCGCGTACGACCGGCCCGGCGCCAGCGAGCCGGACGCGCGGTCGGGCCAGACGACCCGGCGCGCGCCGATCGCGCCGGGCCCGGCGGTGACCGAGGCCACCGCGACAGCCGATCCACGCTTGATGGCGCGCGCGACCTCGGCGAACTCGGGGAAGGTCGAGGCGTCGACCGGCTCGACCAGGATGTCGAGGATGCCGCCGCACGTGAGGCCGACCGCGAAGGCGTCGTCGTCACTCACGCCGTAACGCTGCACGACCGCCTCGCCCGATTCGATCACCGAGCGCGCCAGATCGTACACCGCTCCCTCGACGCAGCCGCCTGACACACTGCCGACGACCTCGCCGTCCGCGGACACCGCCATCGCCGCGCCCGGCGGTCGCGGGGCACTGCGGAAGGTGTTGACCACAGTGGCGAGCCCGAAGGTCTCACCGGCCTCGTACCACTTCGAAATGGCGTTCAGAACGTCACGCACCGCGGTTCCTCTCTTCTCGCCCCGCTGCGGTGATCGGGCTGCGGCGGCGCACCGCCCCGATCACCTCCGCCAGCTCCGCCAGCGCGTCGGCACTGTGGCCGGCGACGAAGTCGTCGATGTGCGGGAGGGCCGCGACCATCCCGCCGGTGAGCGGTTCGTAGCCCGGTCGTGCCTTGTGCGGGTTGGCCCACACGACCCGGTGCGCCAGGCGGTGCAACCGCGCCATCTGCTCGCCGAGCAGACCTGCGTCACCCCGCTCCCACCCGTCCGAGGCGATCAGCACGATCGCGCCGCGCGCCATGCCCCGCTGGCCGAACCGGTCGAGGAACTCCTTGAGCTCCTCACCGAGCCGCGTGCCGCCGCTCCAGTCCGGGATCGCGGCCGACGCGGCGACCATCGCGGCGTCCGGGACGCGGTGCCGCAGCTCGCGGGTGAGCCGGGTCAGGCGGGTCCCCACGCTGAAGACCTCGGTGGTGCGCGTGCCCGACCGCAGCGCCGCGTGGCCGAACCGCAGGAGCGCGTCGGCGTACGGGCTCATCGAGCCGCTGACGTCGATCAGCAACACGACACGGCGCGGCTTGCGCCGGTGCGCCCGGTGGTGCAGCCGGGTGATCTCGCCACCCCGCCGCAGCACCGTACGGATCGTCCGGGCCTGGTCGAGCCGCCCGGACGACGCCGGCGTGAGCCGCCTGGACCGGCGCAGCTCGGTGGAGGCGTCGAGCAGGGCGATCAGCCGGTTGACCTCAGCCCGCTCGGCCGGGCTCAGCCCGGCGACGTCCCGGTGCCGCAGCACCTCGACCGCGCTCGCCGTCGCCGTCTGGACGTCGTCGGCGGGCTCCTCGTCCTCTGTGTCCCGATCCCCCGACGCCGAGACCGGCACCGCGACGTGCCGGATGATCACGGTCGGAGGGGCGGGGCGGCCCGGCCGCGCCGTCTGGCCGGAGAAGTAGGCCGCGAAGCACCGGTCGTAACGCGACAGGTCGCCGGGGTCGGCGCACAGCGTCAGCCGTCCGGCCCAGTAGACGTCATGGGGATCGAGGACGTTCAGGTGGTCGAGAGCGGTGACCATGGCCTGCAGCCGCTCCGGGCCGGCGTCGACCCCGGCCGCCCGCAGCGTGCGGGCGAAACCGGTCATCGTGGCGATCACATCGCCCGCACCCGGACGCGCCGGACCGCCTCTCGGCTCGCCCGGCCCGCGCCCAATCATGGTCAGCCCCCGCCCACGGTCAGTGCCCGTCGAGGAGCGCGTCGAGACCGCGCCGGACCACGTGTTCCTGGTCCTCGCGGTACTTCAGCACGGCGCCGAGCGTCATGGCGGCCGTGTCGGGCTCGAGGTCACGGAGCCCGAGCGTGACCAGCGCCTCGGTCCAGTCGAGGCTCTCGGCGACGCCGGGCGGCTTCAGCAGGTCCTCGCCGCGCAGGCGCTGCGCGGCCCGGGCGACCTGGCGGGCCAGCCGCTCGGTGGCGTCCGGCAGCCGGCGGCGGATGATGGCCACCTCGCGGTCGAAGGACGGGTGCTCGAGCCAGTGGTAGAGGCAGCGGCGTTTCAGCGCGTCATGCACCTCACGGGTGCGGTTGGAGGTCACCACGACGACCGGCGGCTCTTCTGCGTGGATCGTTCCGAGCTCGGGAATCGAGATCGTGAAGTCCGAGAGCACCTCCAGCAGGAAGGCCTCGAACTCGTCGTCGGCCCGGTCGACCTCGTCGACCAGCAGTACGCTCGGCGTCGTCTCGAGCGCCTGCAGCAGCGGCCGGGCGAGCAGGAAGCGCCGGTCGTACAGCTCCGACTCGAGCCTGGCCACGTCGGTGGTGCCCGCCGCCTCGGCCGCCCGCAGGTGCAACAGCTGGCGCGGGAAGTCCCAGTCGTACAGTGCCTGTGCCGCGTCGAGGCCCTCGTAGCACTGCAGGCGGATCAACGGTGCGCCCAGCACCTCGGCGAGGGTCCGGGCCAGCGCGGTCTTGCCGACCCCCGCCTCTCCCTCCAGGAACAGCGGGCGCCGCATCCGCAGTGCGAGGTAGGCCGCGGCCGCCAGGCCCTCATCTGCCAGGTAGGCGTGTCGGGCCAGAAGCTCGATGAGCCTGCGCGGCGAATTGATGTCATCCGCCCGGGTCGCGGCGATCTGGGTCACAGCCTCAGGTTACTCAGCCGTGCCGCGATCGCCACTGGTGATCACAGAGTGATTCCCGAGCGGGTGGTCCGCTCCGGCCGAGAGTTTGGAAACTCCACAATTACAGTTGACTTTATCGAGAATCGCCCACACGATCGGTGCCATGGACGACGACCTCACCGACGAGGCGACGTACGAACGCGT
>NZ_JABVEB010000411.1 GCF_014323665.1 Actinomadura sp. HBU206391
CTATGGCCTGCCGCCCCGGCCGGCCTGGTCGGCCCTGCAGCTGGCACTGGACGAATGGCGGCGCGGCGCCGTCTCGTGGGAGGGCTGGGACGGCTCGATCGCCCGGGCCCGCGCGGGCTTCGCCCGCCTCGTCGGCGTCGGGGCGGGTGACGTCGCGATCGGCGCCAACGTCTCCGGCCTGCTGTCGGTGGTCGCGGCCGGGCTGCCGGACGGCGCCAGGGTCGTGGTGCCCGAGATCGAGTTCACGTCGAACCTGTTCCCCTGGCTCGTGCACGCAGACCGTGGCGTGGAGATCGTCACGGTGCCGCTGGATGAGCTGGTCGGCGCGATCGACGAACGCGTCGATCTGGTGGCCTTCAGCGTCGTGCAGTCGGCGACCGGCGAGCCGTCGCCCGCCGATGACGTCATCGAGGCGGCCCGCGCCCACGGTGCCCTGGTCGTGGCCGACGCGACCCAGGCGTGCGGGTGGCTGCCGGTCGACGCGAGCCGGTACGACGTGCTCGCGTGCGCGGCGTACAAGTGGCTGATGGCACCGCGCGGCGCCGCCTTCTGTTACATGGCGCCGGCGTTGCGCGACCGGCTGCGGCCGTTGCAGGCCGGGTGGTACGCGGGCGAGGAACACGCCTACTACGGGCCGCCACTGCGGCTCGCGGAGTCGGCGCGGCGGTTCGACACCTCCCCCGCCTGGTTCTCGTACGTCGGGGCGGCGCCCGCGCTGGAGCTGCTGAACGACATCGGAGTCGACCGCGTCCACGACCACGACGTCGCGCTCGCCAACCGGTTCCTCGCCGGCCTCGGCCTGCCACCGGGCGACAGCGCGATCGTCAGCGTCGACCTGCCGGGCGCGCGCGAGCGGCTCGCGGCGGCGGGCGTACGGGCGGCGGTGCGGGACGGGCGGCTACGCGCGTCGTTCCATCTCTACACGACCGACGCCGACGTCGACGAGGCGCTGAACGCCCTGAGCGACCTGCGCTGAAGAACGCCGGGCGGATGCCGCGGGCGGCACCCGCCCACCTGTCGAGTGACGTGTCGATGGCGGATTGTGACGTAATACATACCATCCGCATATATGGTTTGAGACTGGTTACGAAGCCGAGAAGGGCGAACAATCCGGGATACTTTTGACCGCATGCCAGGATTGGAATGAGGGATGACCACCCCGTATGACAGCAGGCCCTGGCTGCGCTTCTACCCGTCCGGCGTTCCGACCGATGTGGACGTGCCCGACGTCCCGCTGACCCGGCTGCTCGACGATGCCGCCGACCGGTTCCCGCGCCACGCCGCTCTGGCCTTCCTCGGGCGGAGCATGACGTACCGGCGCCTCCTTCGGCAGGTCGACCGTTTCGCCGCCGCTCTGCACCGGCTCGGCGTGGCCAAGGGCGACCGGGTCGCGCTCATCCTGCCCAACTGCCCGCAAGAGGTCATCGCCTTCTACGGCACGCTGCGGCTGGGCGCCGTGGTGGTCATGCACAACCCCCTCTACACCGCCAGCGAGCTGCACCACCAGCTCGCCGACTCGGGCGCCCGCGTGGCCGTCGTACTCGACCGGATCCACGAGACGGTGGCCGAGGCGCTGCCCGGCACCGCGGTGGAGCGCGTGGTGGTCACGTCGCTGACCGAGTACCTGCCGCGGATGAAGCGGCTCATGCTCAGGCTTCCCCTGCGGAGGGCACGGCGGATCCGCGCGGAGCTCAGTGCCCCCGTGCCCGAGGAGTTCGGCGCGATCCCCTTCCAGGAGATGCTCGCGAAGGCCGAGCCGCGCCCGCAGGCGCTCCTCGACCCGTGGGTCGATCTGGCCGCGCTGCAGTACACCGGCGGCACCACCGGGCGACCGAAGGGGGCGATGCTGACCCACCGGAATCTGGTCGCCAACGCCCACCAGACCATCGCCTGGGACCCCGGCGTCCGGCCCGGCCGCGAGGTCACGATCGCCGTGGTGCCGCTCTTCCACGTGTTCGGCCTCACCATGTGCCTCATCTCGACCGTGCTGGCCGGCGGCACCGTGGTGCTCGTGCCCCGCTTCGACCTCGACCTCGTGCTAGGCGCCGTGCGGAAGTGGAAGCCGACCATCTTCCCCGGCGTACCGCCGATCTACCAGCAGCTCGCCGACGCTCCGAAGGCCCGCAAGGCCGGCGTCGGCGAGATCCGCGCCTGTGTCTCGGGCGCGATGAAGCTGCCGCGGCAGACGGTCGACGCGCTCTACAGGAACACCGGCGCCCGGGTGATCCAGGGTTACGGGCTGACCGAGACCTCGCCGGTGGCCCTCGCCAACCCGCTCGACGGCAACGCCAGGCACGTGTCGGTGGGCGTCCCGATACCGAGTACGTACGCGCGTCTGGTGGACGAGGAGGACTTCCGCCGCCCGGTGCCGGTGGGGCAGGCCGGTGAGCTGATCGTCCGTGGGCCGCAGGTCTTCAGCGGTTACTGGCGGCAGCGCAAGGAGACCGACGAGGTGCTGCGGGACGGCTGGGTGCGTACGGGTGACATCGCCGCGATGAGCCCGGACGGTTTCTTCACCCTGATCGACCGCAAGCGCGACGTCGTCATCGTCGACGGGTTCAACGTCTATCCGTCCGAGGTCGAGGACGTGCTGCTCGGTCACCCGGCCGTCGCGGAGGCCGCGGTGATCGGCGTGCCCGACACCCGCCACGGTGAGGCCGTCAAGGCCTATGTCGTGGTGCGCACCGACACGCTCTCCCCCACCGTCGACGAGCTCTTCGACCTCTGCCACCAGCGGCTGGCGAGCCACAAGGTGCCCGGCTCCATCGCGTTCCGGCCTGACCTGCCGCACAACATCCTCGGCAAGGTCCTGCGCCGGGTCCTGCGCGACGAGGCCACCACCCGGCTCCGCTTCCGCTGAGCCCTCGCCCCCGCCGCCTCCCGCCGCCTCCGAGAGGAGGAGGACGGACGGAGCGCGCGTGGGGCGGCTCAGCCCGGGGTGCCGAGGGTGTCGATGTTGGAGATCTTCCAGGCGCCGTCCTGGCGCACCGCGTCGACGGCGAGCATGGCGCCGGCATAGGTGGTCTGGTCGCCCGCCGTACGCGTGTTCCGCTGGTCGGCGAAGATCAATACCCGGGCGCGGCCGCCCTGCAGCATCGACACGCCGCTGTCGGTCACCGTCGTCGTCAGCACCGGCTTGTCCGAGGCGGCCTGTCGGCGCACCGGCCCGAACAACCGGTCGTACTGCCGGGCCGCCTTGCCGGTGAGGAGGCGCTTCGCGGCCTGCTCGGTCTTGGCGGGGTCGGCGTAGTCGTAGGAGAAGAGCGTGTTGACCGCGCTGGTGATCTGGCCCTTCGCCTCGCTGGTGCGCGCGTTGTCGGTCAGTGCCGTGTTGCGTGCCGGCGCGCCGTCGCGCAGCCCGTGCGCCTCCATGCCCGACCACACGGCGAAGCAGCCCAGGGCCACGGTCGCCATGCCGAGCACCGGCGGCAGCAGTGATCTCCACGACCGGCCGCTCTGGACGCGTGCCGCCGTCGCGCCGCCCTTCTCGGCACGGGCGTCCTCGGCCTCGGTCGCCGGGGTGGGCTCCGCGGCGGATCCGGGCGAGGCGACCGGCGCCGGATCGGTGTCCGGCGGCCCGGCGTCCCGGGCGGGCCGCCGGACCGCCTCGGCACCG
>NZ_JABVEB010000412.1 GCF_014323665.1 Actinomadura sp. HBU206391
GGGTGGTGGGGGTGCTGCTTGTTTTTTGAGAACTGCACAGTGGACGCGAGCATCTTTTTTGTCGCTTTAGTGTTCAAGTTTTTTAGGGCACACGGTGGATGCCTTGGCATCAGGAGCCGATGAAGGACGTGGGAGCCTGCGATATGCCTCGGGGAGTCGGCAACCAGACTTTGATCCGGGGATTTCCGAATGGGGAAACCTGGCACCCGTCATGGGGTGTCGCCGCCGTCTGAATGTATAGGGCGGTTGGTGGGAACGCGGGGAAGTGAAACATCTCAGTACCCGCAGGAAGAGAAAACAATTGTGATTCCCTGAGTAGTGGTGAGCGAAAGGGGATGAGGCTAAACCGTGCACGTGTGATAGCCGGCAGGTGTTGCGTGTGCGGGGTTGTGGGACGTTTCTTGTTCAAGCTGCCGTTTGGGCGGGGAGTGATAAATCGTGTGTGTAGTCGAATGGTCTGGGAAGGCCGACCGTAGACGGTGAGAGTCCGGTAGACGAAACGCATGCGACTCCCTTGGGACTGTTCCCGAGTAGCACGGGGCCCGTGAAATCTCGTGTGAATCTGCCAGGACCACCTGGTAAGCCTAAATACTTCCTGATGACCGATAGCGGACCAGTACCGTGAGGGAAAGGTGAAAAGTGCCCCGGTGAGGGGTCGTGAAATAGTACCTGAAACCGTGTGCCTACAAGCCGTGGGAGCTAACAGCACTTGTGTTGTGTGATGTGACTGCGTGCCTTTTGAAGAATGAGCCTGCGAGTTATGGTGTGTGGCGAGGTTAACCCGTGTGGGGTAGCCGTAGCGAAAGCGAGTCTGAATAGGGCGCCCGGAGTCGCATGCTGTAGACCCGAAGCGGAGTGATCTAGCCATGGGCAGGGTGAAGCGCCGGTAAGACGGTGTGGAGGCCCGAACCCACCAGGGTTGAAAACCTGGGGGATGACCTGTGGTTAGGGGTGAAAGGCCAATCAAACTCCGTGATAGCTGGTTCTCCCCGAAATGCATTTAGGTGCAGCGTCACGTGTTTCTTGCCGGAGGTAGAGCTACTGGATGGCCTAGGGGGCCTACAAGCTTACCGAAGTCAGCCAAACTCCGAATGCCGGTAAGTGAGAGCGTGGCAGTGAGACTGCGGGGGATAAGCTTCGTAGTCGAGAGGGAAACAGCCCAGATCATCGGCTAAGGCCCCTAAGCGTGTGCTAAGTGGGAAAGGATGTGGAGTTGCGATGACAACCAGGAGGTTGGCTTAGAAGCAGCCATCCTTGAAAGAGTGCGTAATAGCTCACTGGTCAAGTGATTCCGCGCCGATAATGTAGCGGGGCTCAAGCACACCGCCGAAGCCGTGGCATCCCAGCATCACCCAGGCGGGGACCCTTGTGGTCTTCCGTCCAGGGGTTGGGGTGGGTAGGGGAGCGTCGTGTGGGCGGTGAAGCAGCGGGGTGACCCAGTTGTGGAGGCCACACGAGTGAGAATGCAGGCATGAGTAGCGAATGCAGGGTGAGAAACCCTGCCGCCGGATGACCAAGGGTTCCTGGGCCAGGCTAATCCGCCCAGGGTAAGTCGGGACCTAAGGCGAGGCCGACAGGCGTAGTCGATGGACAACGGGTTGATATTCCCGTACCCGTGATCATGCGCCCATGCTGAGTCCGTTGATACTAAGATCGTGAAGCTCGGGTGTTCCTCTTCGGAGGGTGCCTGGTGTGGAGTGGTCGGCCTGATGCGGTAGTAGGCAAGCGATGGGGTGACGCAGGAGGGTAGCTCAGCCCAGGCGATGGTAGTCCTGGGGTAAGCACGTAGCCCGGTGTGTAGGTAAATCCGCACACCATTGAGGGTGAGGTGTGATGCCGAGCCGTTTTAGGTGAAGTGAGTGATCCCATGCTGCCGAGAAAAGCCTCTAGTTAGTGTGATTGCGGCCCGTACCCCAAACCGACTCAGGTGGTCAGGTAGAGAATACTAAGGCGATCGGGTGAACTGTGGTTAAGGAACTCGGCAAATTGCCCCCGTAACTTTGGGAGAAGGGGGGCCATGCCTGGTGATCCAACGTGCTTGGTGAGCTGGGTGTGGCCGCAGATACCAGGGGGAAGCGACTGTTTACTAAAAACACAGGTCCGTGCGAAGTCGTAAGACGCTGTATACGGACTGACGCCTGCCCGGTGCCGGAACGTTAAGAGGACCGGTTAGGGACCCTTGTGGTTTCGAAGCTGAGAATCTAAGCGCCGGTAAACGGCGGTGGTAACTATAACCATCCTAAGGTAGCGAAATTCCTTGTCGGGTAAGTTCCGACCTGCACGAATGGCGTAACGACTTCCCCACTGTCTCAACCACAGGCCCGGCGAAATTGCAGTACGAGTAAAGATGCTCGTTACGCGCAGCAGGACGGAAAGACCCCGGGACCTTCACTATAGCTTGGCATTGGCGTTTGGAGCGTCTTGTGTAGGATAGGTGGGAGACTGTGAAGCCGGCACGCCAGTGCCGGTGGAGTCATTGGTGAAATACCACTCTGGTCGTTTCGGGCTTCTAACCCGGGCCCATGATCTGGGTCGGGGACAGTGCCTGGTGGGTAGTTTAACTGGGGCGGTTGCCTCCTAAAAGGTAACGGAGGCGCCCAAAGGTTCCCTCAGCCTGGTTGGCAATCAGGTGGCGAGTGCAAGGGCACAAGGGAGCTTGACTGTGAGACAGACATGTCGAGCAGGTGCGAAAGCAGGGCCTAGTGATCCGGCGGTGGCATGTGGAAGCGCCGTCGCTCAACGGCTAAAAGGTACCCCGGGGATAACAGGCTGATCTTCCCCAAGAGTCCATATCGACGGGATGGTTTGGCACCTCGATGTCGGCTCGTCGCATCCTGGGGCTGGAGTAGGTCCCAAGGGTTGGGCTGTTCGCCCATTAAAGCGGCACGCGAGCTGGGTTTAGAACGTCGCGAGACAGTTCGGTCCCTATCCGCTGCGCGCGTAGGAGACTTGAGAGGATCTGTCCCTAGTACGAGAGGACCGGGACGGACGA
This sequence comes from Actinomadura sp. HBU206391, assembly GCF_014323665.1. GTDB lineage: Bacteria > Actinomycetota > Actinomycetes > Streptosporangiales > Streptosporangiaceae > Actinomadura_C. The sequence continues at coordinate 2,993 of NZ_JABVEB010000412.1, forward strand.
ACCTCTGGTGTGCCAGTTGTTCTGCCAAGAGCACGGCTGGTTGGCTACGTTCGGACGGGATAACCGCTGAAAGCATCTAAGCGGGAAGCCCACCTCAAGATGAGGTCTCCCTCCCACCTTCGGGTGGGGTAAGGCCCCCAGCTAGACCACTGGGTTGATAGGCCAGAAATGGAAGCATCGTAAGGTGTGGAGTTGACTGGTACTAATAGGCCGAGCGGCTTGAACACAAACCTGCTTTGAGCGTGTGACAAACAAGGTTTCTCGCGTCCCTGTGCGGTTCTCAGAAAACAATACAGAACCCACAACACCCACCACACCAACCCCCACAAAGGGGTTGGGGTGTGTTGATAACACAATATGACTTGCCACCCCACCCCAGACCACCTCTAGTCAGGTGCTCGCGGGGGTGGGTGTGTCACCTAAGCGTTTCGGTGGCCATGGCGGAGGGGAAACACCCGGTCCCATCCCGAACCCGGAAGTTAAGCCCTCCAGCGCCGATGGTACTGCACGGGAGACCGTGTGGGAGAGTAGGACGCCGCCGGACACAACCTACAAAGAAGGGCCGCCCCCACCAGGGCGGCCCTTCTTTCATTTCCACC
>NZ_JABVEB010000413.1 GCF_014323665.1 Actinomadura sp. HBU206391
TCCGTCGCAGCCGAGGCCGACCGGCACCCCGGCGGCGCGGTACTCCCGTACGGGCGCGAAACCGCCACCGCCGATCATCATGTTGGAACTGGGGCAGTGCGCGACGCCGACCCCGGCCGCGCCCAGACGGGCGATCTCGGCCTCGTTCGGATAGATGCAGTGCGCCACCCAGGCCCGCCCGGTCAGCCAGCCGACGTCCTCGAAGAGCTCGATGGGCCGCTTGCCGAAGGTCTCCAGGCAGTAGTCGTCCTCGTCGGGGTCCTCGGCGAGATGCGTGTGCAGCCGCACGTCGAGACGCTCGGCGAGCTCCGCGGAGCGCCGCATGAGGTCCGGGCTCACGCTGAACGGGGAGCACGGTGCGAGCGCGACGCGCACCATGGCGCCCCAGGACGCGTCGTGGTGGGTGCGCACCAGGCGCTCGCAGTCGGCGAGGATCTCGTCCTCGTCCTGGACGACCGAGTCCGGCGGGAGACCGCCGTCCTTCTCCGACACGCTCATCGAACCGCGGGTCGGATGGAACCGCATGCCGAGTTCGCCGGCCGCGGCGATCTCGGCCGACCACAGGTCGCCGCCGCCCTCCGGGTGGATGTAGAGATGGTCGGTGCTCGTCGTGCACCCGCCGAGGGCCAGCTCGGCCAGCCCGACCCACGCCGACAGATAGGACGCCTCTTCGTCGATCGCGCTCCACACGGGGTAGAGCGCGGTCAGCCACTCGAACAGCGAGCCGTTCACCGCCGGCGCGTAGGCGCGGGTCAGGTTCTGGTACAGGTGGTGGTGAGTGTTGATCAGGCCGGGGGTCACCAGGCAGCCGCCCGCCTCCAGCGTCCTGAGCGCCGCCGGCTCCGGATCGCCGGCGGCCCCCACACCGGTGATCAGCCCGTCGGTCACGGCGACCCAGCCGCCGGCCAGCTCCCTGCGCCGGTCGTCGCAGGTGGCGACCAGCGAGGCCGACCGCACGAGCAGGTCGGCCCGCGCCCCCTCGCCCTGCTCGGAGCCCGCCGTCGAGGTCGTGAATCCAGATGTCATCGGCATTCGGCGCGCGGGTCCTGACGGGGCCCGGAAAGGAGCGCCTCCTCCTGTCGTCGTGGGTCCCACGATCGTACGGAGCCCGCACCGGGCAAACCAATCCCCCGCAGCGGTTCAAGATCACGCCGAACGGCGGGTCGGAACGCCTCATTCACGGCGTGCGGGGAACGCAGATGACCAGGGGGTGCGCTGTGCACAGAGTCGGCAGAACACGCGCCGTCGCGGCGTCGGCGATCATCGCCATGGGAGTCCCGCTGCTCGCGGGATGCCAGGAGACCAGGACGGCGAGGCGCACCGCGAGGACCATCGCGCCCACGATCAAGGTCGGCGAGCCGGCCGCCCAGCTCGAGAGACAGTTCGAACAGGTCGCCCGGACCGTTCTGCCGTCGGTCGTGCAGATCACGACCGACCAGGGCGAGGGCTCCGGGGTGATCTACGACGACCGCGGCCACATCGTCACCAACGCCCATGTGGTCGCCGGAGCATCGACGATCAAGGTGACGCAGGCCAGCGGCGGCAAGCCGCTGGTCAGCAGGCTCGTCGGGCTCTTCAGTGCCGACGACCTCGCCGTGATCAAGGTGGACGGCGCGGTCGTCCGCCCGGCCGTGTTCGGAGACTCCGCCAAGCTGCGGCTGGGGCAGATCGTCATGGCCATGGGCAGCCCGCTGGGCCTGACCGGCAGCGTGACCGACGGCATCATCTCCGGCATCGGGCGCACGGTGAGCTCTGAGCGCGAGGGGGCCTTTCCCGGTGCGACCATCTCGAGCGCCGTCCAGACCAGCGCGGCGATCAATCCGGGCAACAGCGGTGGTGCCCTCGTCACCATGAACGGCCAGGTGATGGGCATCCCGACACTGATCGCCGCCGCCTCACCGGGGAAGGCCGCCCAGGGCATCGGCTTCGCGGTGCCGAGCAACACGGTCAAGAGCATCGCACCGCAGCTCATCAAGTACGGGAAGGTCACGAGCTCCGGCCGGGCCGCCCTGGGCGTGAGCGTGACGACGGTGATCAACCAGTCCACCGGCGAGCCGGCCGGCGTCGGCGTCATCGACGTCATCAAGGGCGGCGGTGCGGCCAAGGCCGGGATCCATCACGGAGACGTCATCATCGCCGTCAACGGCGCACCGACGCCGGCCCAGGGGGATCTGGCCAAGGTGCTGGCCGCGCTGAAGCCGGGTGACAAGGTGCAGGTCACCGTGCTCCGGAACGGCGGCCGGCGGAATCTGGAGGTGCGGCTCGGAGAGCTGCCCGGTTACTGATTCGCCGCGCCACGACGTGCGGGGGCCGGCTCACCTCCCGGCGTTGTGCAGTATCAGCCTCTGCCGGCGATAGTCGACGGTCACCGCGCCGAAGCGACGCAGCTCGTCGGAGCCGAGCAGGCCGGCGACCCGGCTGTCACCGAGCTCGAACACCGGCATGGCCCGCGCACGCAGTGCCTGGCCCCCGAGCGTCCAGCCGCGGACCCGGACCACCGGCGCAAAGGCCTCTCCGGCGATGCCCTGGACGTAGGCCGTGGCTCCGGTCAGCGGCAGTTGCAACTGCTGGACCAGCGAACGGTCCACCGACGAGGAAGAGGCACCGGTGTCGAGGATGAAGTCGAAGGGACCACGACCGTTCACCATCACCTGAACGAAGACGATGGTGGCCCCACGCTCGGTGACCACCCGGATCGGCACCGAGAACGCGCCGCCGGACGGTCGCGGCGCCGGCGGGCGGACCGACCGGGTGTCGCCCCATGCCGAAACGACGCCGTGCGCCGGCTCGGTCTCGAATCCACCCATGCCCAGCGTTAAGGCGACAACCAGCACGGGCGCGGCCCAGTGTGCCCTCATCACAATCACCCACTCATGGAGCCGGCCAATGAGTACCCCATTCCCTCGCGGGCTGGGTCTGACTCCTGCGGAAGATCCTGAAGAAGGCGCCTCACCTGGGCAAAGCCGTACGGCCCAGGGCCGGGTGCCGCTATGCCGGCGAGATGAAACCGGTCTCGTACGCGAAGATCACTGCCTGGGTGCGGTCACGCGCCTGCAGCTTGGCCAGGGTGTTGCCGACATGGGTCTTCACGGTCTGCGGGCTGACGAAGAGCTCTTTGGCGATCTCAGCGTTGGAATGGCCCTTGGCCATGAGCCGGAGCACCTCCGCCTCACGGTCGGTCAGCCGGCTGTGCCACCGCGCTCCGCTCTCCGCAGCGCGGCCGTGCTCGGTGGCGAGCGCCCGGATGGCCGCCGGGAACAGCAGGGTGTCACCGTGGGCGACCATGCGGATGGCCTGCACGATGTCCTGCGGCCGGGCCCGCTTCAGCAGGAAGCCGGTGGCCCCCGCACGCAGCGCGTCATAGACGTATTCGTCGTTCTCGAACGTGGTCACCACGATGATCTTGGGCGGCCGCGCGGCCGACTCCAGGATCCGCCTGGTGGCCTGGATGCCGTCCAGCGCCGGCATCCGCACGTCCATCAAGATCACGTCCGGGCGCAGCCGGGACACCTCGGCCACGGCGCGGGCGCCGTCGGCCGCCTCGCCGACCACCGTGAGATCGGGC
>NZ_JABVEB010000414.1 GCF_014323665.1 Actinomadura sp. HBU206391
GGTCCTACGTCGCCTCGGAGTCGAAGGGGGGACGGTCGCCGTAGTCGAGGGCGGACGCGGTCGGAACGGCATCGAGGTCGCTCTTGAAGTCGTCGGCCTTGAAGTCATCGTCGAGGTCGTCGAACAGGTGCTTTCTGACGAAGTTCCTCGGGTGCAGGTCCGTGACGTCGAAATCGGCGAACTCGGGGCCCAGGCCTTCTTTGAGATCACGCTGGGCCGTGTTGGCCATCTCGCGCAGTTGCCGAAGGGCACGGCCGGCCTGGCTGGCGGCCTTGGGCAGCCGGTCTCCGAAGATGACCAAGGCGAGTACGACGAGAACCAGCATCTCGCCGAGTCCTACGTCGAACACCCAATCCTCCACGAGAGCCTGAGGGGCCGGACCGACCCGGTCCGGCCACCCCAGCGTATCCTTGGCCGCGGTTAACTCGTACTGAACATCAGTTCGCTTCGCCCAGCGTGATGTCGACCGTTCTCTCGTCGGATCCCCGCTTGTAGCTGATCTTCACCTTGTCGCCGGGTGCGCGGCTGCGGATCATGGCGAGCAGGTCGGTCGGGCCGGCGACGGGCTTCCCGTCGAACGCCGTGATGATGTCGCCGGGCTTCAGCCCCGCCCGGTCGGCCGGACCGCCCTTGACGAGCGGCTGCTGGCCCTCCTGGGCGCTCTGGGCGATGCGCACCCCGGTGCCCTGGTACTGCAGGTCCATGGTGGCGCCGATCCTCGCGTGCGACGCCTTGCCGCTGTTGATGATCTGCTCGGCCACCCGCTTGGCCTGGTTGATCGGGATGGCGAAGCCGAGGCCGATGCTGCCGCCCTGGCTCTGGCCGCCGCCGAAGCCGCCCCCGCCGCCGAGGGTGGCGATCGCCGTGTTCATGCCGATGACCCGGCCCTGCGAGTCGACCAGCGGGCCACCGGAGTTGCCCGGATTGATGGCGGCGTCGGTCTGGATGGCGTTGAGCACCGACGAGTCACCGCCCTCACCGTTGGTGGGCACCGCCCGGTTCACCGAGCTGATGATCCCCGTGGTGACCGACCCCTGCAGTCCGAGGGGCGATCCGATCGCGATGACCGAGTCGCCGACCGCGATGTCGTCGGAGTTGCCGAGTTGCAGGGCCGGCAGCCGGTTGGTGGTCGCCGGCTTGAGCACGGCGACGTCGGAGCTCGGGTCCCGCCCTACGACGGTGGCCGTGGTGGTCTTCTGATCGTTGAAGACGACCTGGAGGCTTCCGCCGGCCGCGGGGGCGACCACGTGGTTGTTGGTGATGATGTAGCCGTCCCGGACGATGAAGCCCGTACCGGCGCCGCTCTCACCGTTGCCGCCCTGCACCTTGATCATGACGACGCTGGGCAGCAGCCGCTGGGCCACCCCGGCGACCGTACCCGCCGGGCGGCTCTTGTTGCCGGGAGCGCTGGACGTGCCGCCGAGGTCGACCGAGCCGCCGCTGCCGGTGTCGTTGCCGCCGGTGGCGATCACGCCGACGCCGGCTCCGACCGCGCCTGCCACGAGCGCCACGACGAGCGCCACCAGGGCGAGCACGCCGAGACCGGGCCCGCCGCGCGGCGGGGCCGGGGGCGACGGGGCGGGCGCCCAGTTGGGTCCGTTGCCCGGACCGCCGAAGCCGGTCGGGGGCGCTCCGTGCCCGATCGGCGGCCCGCCGGGGCCGGGTGGCGGGCCACCGAACGGCGTCCTGGCGGGCGGCGGCGCGGGGTGCTGCTGCGGCCAGCCGTACGGCGGGACGCCGCCCTGCTCCTGGTTATGAGGTACGAACGCGGGCCGCGGCGGCCGCGGGTGATCGAAGCCGCCAGGCGGATCAGCAGGCCCAGAGACCAGTAGTTTGTCCGCCGGAGACGGCGGAGCATGCTGCTCGGCGGGCGCGTCCGGAGGGGCGAAGCCCCACTCGTCCGCCGGTGCGTTTTCGGGGCTCCGCGGCGCCTGCTGCTCCTCTTCCTGCGACGGCGTACCGACAGACCCGCGGTTGTGTTCCGTCATCCCCGTCTCTCCTTGCGAGCGTGATTCCTCGTCCTAAGACCATGGTGCCCGGCACGGCATGTGGTGAGCATAAGACCTTCCGCAACCGGAGTGCGCGAGCCCCGAACCCTTTCAGCCAAAGGGATTCAGCCGCCCGAACCCCCGCCCGAGGCGCTCCCAGAAACCGGACCCGCCATGGGGCAGCGCGGCCACGATGGCGTCGGAAGTCCCTTCGGGGGCGTCCGCCAGAACCGTGTAGACGTATCCGCCGTCTCCCCAGACGGCCCATCTGTGGAGCGCGTCCTGCTGAAAGACCGTATGTCCTTCGGTGATCTCGCGCTTCCAGCGAGAGAACCGCCGTTCGTCGAGCCGGCCCGGCTGGACGAACACAGATACCACCGACAGCCCGTCGGAGTAGCTGAGGTGCACCACCCCGCCGGACCTCCGGGCCTCGCGGAGGCTGAGCCCTCCGGGGAGGCCCCGCGGGAGCGTCCAGCCACGATCGCGCAGGTCTTTGAGTTCGCCCGTGGCGAGCAGGCGCCCGGGCGGCGTGGCGACCGTGTGCCGGCCTGCGGTCCCCTCCCCCGGCCGGATGACCCGCAGCGAGCGGAAGCCTGTGACGTTGGCCACCCGTCCTACCGGGTCGAGCAGTTCGCGATGCAGCATCAGGCCGGTGTCGCGGTCGATCCAGAACCGGCCCGCGGGCGAGCCGTCGGCGCGGCGGGCCTCGATGACGTGCGCGGTGCGGCCGCAGACCGAACCGTCCTTCGCCCGCACGACGGAGTAGTTGCGGGCCAGCAGGTCGAGCATGGGAGCGGTGAAGCCGCCGAGCCCGCCGTGGACCTCCTCAGAGCCGGCCTGACGGGCGACCGGGCTCCGGTCGACTGAGCTGCCGCGCACGAACGTCCCGGCCCCGATGTTGTGCGAAACGCGCTCCTGCGCGGTCGCGGCGGCCTTGCCACTCCAGGTCGTCGTGATCTGGGTGCCCTCATAGGCGGTGGTGCGGGCGGCCCCGGCCGCTCCGCTCAGCATCCTGAGGGCGTCAGGGTCGCTCCCGGGACGGGGGGCGGCGACGGCGTCGCCCGCGGTCATCAGCCAGAGCAGGAGCAGAGCGGTCGCGACTCCCCCCACGACCCATGGGTTATGGCCCGTGCAGTCGCCTGATGAAAGAGCCGGGCCGCGAGCCGCTGAAACGGCCGGGCTGTCGGCCGGTGCGCTCACCCGAGTCGCGTCGTGCGACCCCTGTCCGCAGGCCACGTGGGTGCGGCGCATTTCTCCCTCGGCTGTTCGGTCGGTCGGTCGGTCGGGTCACGTCACATCACGTCCGGCGGGCGGAACGTCAGGGTCCGGCGGGATGATCTCGGAGCACGGTCGGATCGGCGATCGACACGTCACCCGACGTCAGCGCGTGTTCGACGGCGAACTGCTCCAGCGCCGGCGTGACCGGCGGCAGCCGTTCCGGCTGGGCTCCCGCGGCGAACGACACGGCCCCCACGCCGAGAACCGCGAGCGTCGCCGCGCCGGCGATGAGATAGCGGCCTCGCGGCGCCGAGCGGCCGGCGGCGGCCACGGGTCCGCGGAGCG
>NZ_JABVEB010000415.1 GCF_014323665.1 Actinomadura sp. HBU206391
ATCGCCGCGTTGAACGAGTCGACCAGGTTGCCGTCGTCGCCGCTGCTGAGGCTGTTGATGGTGTTCGTCGCCCCCTCGGGAAGGTCGTCGCCGGTGAGGTCCTTCGCGAACGAGTTGCCGAGTGAACCGACGCACAGGCCGGTCAGCGTGACCGCGACGGCCCAGCCGTACAGCGTGCCGCGCTGCAACCGCCAGGCCAGGCCGAGCGGGCTCAGTAGCCGCGGTACCGCCGCGGCCGGTCCCGGACGGGCGGCGACCATGCCCATGCCGACGTCCCTGCGCAGGGTCAGCGCGAAGGCCGTCCCGATACCGGCGGCGATCAGGGCGAGCGGGAGGGCGAGCACCCACCACCGGTCACCGGCGAACGGGCGTACCTCGGTGGTCCAGCCGATCGGGGACAGCCAGGTCGGCCAGGCGCTGACCATCGTGTACCCGTTCGCCTGCACCTCGCCGAGCGCGTCGCCGGCGCCGCGCACCACGTAGGCGGCGCCCACGACGACGGCGGCGATGCCGTTGGCCGCACGTGCGCTCTGGGTGATCTGAGCCGCGCCGGCCGCGACGGCGGCGAAGGCCATACCGGTGAGGCCGACCGCCGCGCCCGCCGCGAAGGAGCCCGCGGCGGCCTCGCCGTTGCCGAGGAGCGTGAACCCCAGCAGTACGGCCAGCACGGCGTTGGCGCCGGCCGTCACCGCCAGCGCCGCCGTCAGCGCCGCGTGCCGCCCGATCACCGTCGCACCGAGCATCTCCGCCCGGCCGGTCTCCTCGTTCTGCCGGGTGTGCCTTACGACGGCGAGGGTGCTCATGAAGGCGGCGACCACGGCGAGGCCGGCGAGTATCTGGAACATCGCCATTGTTCCCGTGCTCGACCCCGTGGGGGCCGCGCGGAACACGATGAGGGTCGGGGTGTCGACGGCGGTTCGCAGGACCTGGATGCGGTCCGCCTCGGTCGGGTATCGCTGGTTCGTGGAAGGGATCGTGACCGCGAGCAGGATCACATTGCTCACGATCCAGATCGGCAGCTGCACCCGGTCGCGGCGCAGCGCGAGCCGGATGAGCCGCGCCGTGCCGGTGTAGGAGGTCATCGCGCTTCCTCCAGCCGGTCGCCGTAATGCCGCATGAACAGTTCCTCGAGCGACGGCGGGGCGCTGGCGAGCGCGCGGACCTCGAACCGGGTCAGATACCGCAGGACGGGGTCGAGCTCACCGGTGTCGACATCGAACTTCGCCCGCGTGGTGTCCAGGTCGACGTCGTGCACCCCGGGCAGTTCGACCAGCCCGGTGATGGGCTCGGCGGTCTCCACCGTGATCGACGTACGGGTGAGGTGGCGCAGCTCGGCCAGCGTGCCGGCCTCGACCGTCCTGCCCTCCCGGATGATGCTCACCCGGTCGCAGAGCGCTTCCACCTCGGAGAAGATGTGGCTGGACAGCAGGACCGTCTTGCCCTGCTTCTTCACCTCGCGGACGCAGTCCTGGAAGGCCGCCTCCATCAGCGGGTCCAGCCCCGAGGTGGGCTCGTCCAGGATGAACAGTTCGACGTCCGACGCGAACGCGGCGACGACCGCGACCTTCTGCCGGTTGCCCTTCGAGTAGGTCCGCGCCTTCTTGGTCGGGTCGAGCTGGAACCGCTCCAGGAGATCCTTGCGGCGCCGCTCGTCCAGGCCGCCGCGCAGCGCTCCGAAGAGGTCGATCGCCTCCCCTCCGGTCAGGTTCGGCCACAGGCTCACGTCGCCCGGCACGTAGGCCAGGCGGCGGTGCAGCGTCACCGCGTCCCGCCAGGGATGGGCACCGAGTAGGCTCAGCTCTCCGGCGTCGGCCCGCATCAGCCCGAGCAGGACCCGGATCGTCGTCGACTTTCCGGAGCCGTTCGGGCCCAGGAAGCCGTGCACCTCTCCGGTGCCGACGGAGAGGTCCAAGCCGTCCAGTGCCTTCGTTCGGCCGAACGATTTGCGCAGGCCGGAGATCGAGATCGCCGGCTCCGCCTGTGCGCTCATGGGGGGATTTCCTCTCATAAATCAGGGATGAGACGGCACGTGGACCGTTGGGATGGAGCCGCGTGCCACCGACTGCGCGCATGGCGGGGACGTGCCCGCCACGGCCGCGTCGGCGGGTCGGGGTCGGCCTTGCGTGCCGCCGCACTCGAGGTCGGCAGCCGATCGGCGCGGTCACGGCCTCGAGCCGCGGCCGATGGGCGGGACGGCTCAGCCATCGCTCTCCTCACCGGGACCGGTGGAGGGCGGGGCCGGCGAACCGTCCAGCATCTTCTCGTAGGCGGCACGTGCGTCCCTGAGGATCTCCGGGCTGACGAGGCCGCCGGAGAGTATCTCCACCATGGCGAGGGCGAGCCGCGGGAATCCTTCGAGGGTGAGGACATCGACGCCGAGTGCCCGGGACAGGTGTTCGTGGAGCACGAGAGGACCGAGGCTGAAGGTCACCATCGTGGTGGCGTAGGCGCGCATGTCCGATGTCTCCGGCGTGCCGAAGCCGGCCGCGGGGTGCCGCATGTACTCCTCGGTGTAGGCGACCATTTCGTCGAACAGCGCCGCGGCGGCCGGGGAGCCGTCGACCATGGCGCGCGCAACGTAGCGCCGCACCGGCATGGTGGTACGCATAGCGACCGACAGGAAGCCGGGCTCTGACATCTTGCTCGGGGATATCTCGGACGTGCGCCGGATGATCTCCATCGAGTGGCTGTCGCAGGCCTCACGCAGCGCCTCCTTCGAACCGAAGTGGTGCTGGACCAGCCCTGGCGACACGCCGGCGGCCTCCGCGATGCCGCGGATGGTCGCCCCCTTGATGCCTCGTTCGGCGAACTGCACCATCGCCGCGTCCCTGATCCGGGCGCGAGCAGTGAGGTCCGCTTGCGCCGGGTCCTCCGGGCGCTCGGCCGATCCCATCCGTACAACTCCCAATACAATCGTTCAGCATGCTGTACGCATGTATACCATACGCTTGTACAGCCGCTCGCGGGAGTGGCCTGCGGTGTCGCAAGGCCGAGACGGAACGAGCCTGAGGGGCGCCGGACAACCGGCGACGGACGGGCGGCGACGGACGGGCGGCGACTGGCAGCGTCCGGCGGTCGGCGGGGCGGCGACCGAGACGAACAACTGCATGATCACGGCAGAGAAATCTCTGCCGTGATCATGCAGTTGTTCGCGTTCCACCGCCGCGTCTCCCGCCCGCTGCGCCTCGGCCGCCGCCGATCCGCACACGCCGAACGAAGGTGCCGGCGACGATGAGCGTGACGATGAGCGTGGAGCCTCGCCGTCAGCCGGTGAAGAACTCCGCCAGCACCGGTAGGAGGATCTCGGGCGGCACGACGTGCTCCTGGCCGGCCAGCACACGGTGCCGTCCGTACGGCATGGCGTCCGCCACCCGCCTGCCTATGTCGATCATCCATGCGGGGCTCGCCCCGCCGCACAGGACGAGCGCCGGGGCGGTCACCTCGCGGGCCCGGTCGACCGGGACCGTGCCGCCGGCGAGGTCGCCCATGACCTCGGAGTCGTAGGCGAGCGTGGACGCGTTCGCCTCCATCCCCGCCCACCAC
>NZ_JABVEB010000416.1 GCF_014323665.1 Actinomadura sp. HBU206391
GGCATCGAACGGAGCTCCATGATCTGCGGGGTGGGGGAGGGACAGAGGGGTGGGGGAGGGACAGAGGGGTGGGGGAGGAACAGATCATCCCATCGTCCTACCGCAGGGCCGCTGAAGTGGGTGAAACACCTGATGTGCCCGATATCGGACGTCGCAGGTCGCGGCGCTACCCGTCACGGTGACAGGTGTGCGATCGCTCCCGTCTCCAAGGCCGCCCACAGAGACCCGTCGGGGCCGACCGCGATGCCGTGCGGCTCTGATGACGGCGTCGGCAGGTCGTACTCCCGGATCCGGCCTTCGGCGGTGATGCGCCCGATCCGGTTCGCGCCCCATTCGGTGAACCGGCACCCTCCGGCCTGATCGGCGACGATCGCATGTGGGCGCGCGGTGCGATCCGGAAGCGGGAACTCCTGGACGTGAACCGCAGTGCGCCGTCCGGGCCGGTGGTGATGCCGTACGGGCCGGCCTCCGGCCCTGTCACGGGGATCTGCGTCACCGTGATCTGAGTCACCGTCATCTGGCGTATCGACGGCCGGGCTGGGTGCTGCATCGAGGTCTCCTTTGGGGACGAAACAGTGGACGCCGGACGGGCGTCGCCGCGGCAACGTACGGGTGCCTCAGGCCCTCGCCGGAACCGGGCCGGTGACGGGAGCCCCGGCGGTCATCGCAGCATCACGATCCCAGCTTAATGCTACGAATGTAGCGATAAGATGCTGCCATGATCCCGCCGCGATCGACAAGCGAGTTTCCCGGCGTACCGCCGCCGTCACCGTCGCACCAGGTCGACGCCGTCCCGGCCCGCCGGCCCGGCGGGCGAAGCGCACAGGTCCGCCGCCGGGTGCTCGACGCGGTACGGGCGCAACTGGTCGAGCACGGCTACGACGCGCTGAGCGTGGACGCCGTGGCCGATCGCTCGGGCGTGCATCGCACCACGGTGTACCGGCGCTGGCGCGACGTCGGCGGGCTGCTCGCCGACGTCCTCGACGAGGCCGCCGGCGACGACTGGAGCCCTCCCGACACCGGCTCGCTCGAAGGCGACCTCCTGGCGGTCAACCGCGAGGGCCACACCGCCCTGAGCGGCGACCCTCCGATCACCACCGCGCTCATCGCGGCGTCATTCCGCTCGGAGCAGGCCGCTGAGGCCCTGCGGCTCTTCTGGGCCGACCGGTACGCCCGCTGCTCCGTCATCGTGCGACGCGCCGTGGACCGCGGCGAGATACCGGCGCGCACCGACCCGCGCCGGCTGCTCGTCGCGGCCACCGCGCCGCTCTACCACGAGATGGTCCTTCTCCGTACGCCTGCCGGCATCGGCCTCGCCGAGCGATCGGCCGTCGACGCGGCCATCGCGGCACGAGCGGGCGCGTTCGCCGCCTCGGGTGCCGCCGGCACCGGATGAGACAAGAGGTCGCCGGCCGGGCCGGGCCGATATCGGGCTACCGTGTCCTTCCCGGCAGCGGCCCGAGCGACGGCGTGTAGACCGGTATCTGACGGTGGTGGGTGGCCTGCTCGTAGGCGTACGCGAAGCCGAGCAGCCGCGGTTCGGTGAACGCCTTGCCGAGGAAGGCCAGGTCGACGGACGCGCCCGATGCGCCGACCCCCGCGGGGACCAGAACCGAGGGGTAGCCCGACAGGCTGGCGAGGGCGGACCCGCCGCCCGCCGCGTGCACGAGCACGTCGACGTCGTTGGCCTCGAGCAGCCGGTCGATCTCCGCGCGCATCGCCGCCGGGCCGGTGCGCACGGCGGTCAGGTAGTCGGCGTCCCGGAGCGATCCGCGGGTCGCCTCGCTCCTGAGCCGGGCGAGCACGGCGGGCGCGATGCCGAATCCCTCGGCCTCACTGGCGGCCAGTACGTCGGCGTGCGACCGCACCGGTGCGCCGGGGCGTCGAGTGGTCAGATACTCGCCGAGCTGGTTCTTGAACTCGGTCTCGGAGATGAAGGTGTAGTACTGGCCCTGCAGCGCCTGCATCGACGATGGGGCCTGGATGCCGTCCACGATCTTCGCGCCGAGCGCCCTCATCTCCGTCAGCGCCTGATCGATGACCGGCGCGTCACCGCCGCTCACGTACGTGCCCAGCACCCCGACGCGTACGCCCTTGAGCGCGTTGGTCCGCAGGTTGCGCGTGTAGTCGGAGGGCACCCTGCCCTTGGCGGTCAGTGTGCGGGGGTCCTGGTGGTCGACGCCCGCGATGACGTTGAGCATGCGCGCGCTGTCGGTGACGGTGCGCGTCATCGGCCCGGCCACGTCGAAGGTGAGCGCGAACGGGATGATCCCGGTGCCGCTGACGAGCCCGCGGGTGGTCTTCACGCCGACCAGCGACTCGGCGTTCACCGGTCCGCGGATCGAGCCGAGGGTGTCGGTGCCGACGGACAGCACCGCGAAGTTCGCCGCTACGGCGGCGGCCGGCCCGCCGCTCGATCCGGCCGGTGATCGGGACAGGTCGTACGGGTTCAGCGTCTGCCCGTTGACCGAGCTGTAGCCGGCCATGCCGCCGTGGGCCCACTCGTCCATGTTGCCCTTGCCGAGGACGATGGCGCCGGCTTTGCGCAGCCGGGTGGTGATGAAGGCGTCCTTGCGAGGGACCGACCCGGCGAGCGCCTTCGATCCGCCGGTGGTCGGCAGGTCCGCGGTCTCGATGTTGTCCTTGAGGACGACCGGGACGCAGTGCAGTTCGCCGACGTGTCCCCTCGCCCGCCGGTAGGCGGCGTCGCGGGCCCGGGCCTGCGCCATCGCGTCCGGAGCGAGTGTGATCAGAGAGTTGATCGCCGGGCCGGCGTCCTCGTACGCCCTGATGCGGGCGAGGTAGCCGCCGATCAGCGTCTCGCAGGTGAGCGATCCGCGGGCGAGGGCGGAGTGGATCTTCGCGACGGTGGTCTCGTCGAGCGTGAAGCCGGGGTGCCGGGCGGGCGTGGCGCTCGCCGGGGTAGCGGTCAGGGCGAACAGGGACGCCGCGAGGGGCGCGGTCAGGGCCGGGAACAGACGGGGACGGCGCAAGGGCTTCTCCGGTGCGTGAACGTGGGCGGTCCGTGCACGTTAGAGAAAGATCGTTTCGCTGCCGTTTCGAGACGATTGCGTGCCATGTCGCTGTTCGCGAAGAACGGGCGCCCAGGCCCACCGGAACGGTGAGCCGGGACGCCCGTGCTCCCTGCGGTCAGTCCTTACCGTCCGCCATGGGAGCGGAATCGCTCGCGGCACTGCTTGAGGTCGACCCGTTCCTGCTCACCGCGGTCGACGCGCACCTTGACGGTCTGCAGCACCTTCCCGTCCGGTCGGGCGCAGGTGAGCGTCCAGGACTCCCGTACGAAGCCGGGGTGCTCGGTGTGCACACCGTCGGCCTGGTACGGCGGCACCGGGCGGAGCGACGGGTTGACGTCCCAAGTGAAGTGGCCACTGCGTTCGCTGACCTCCATGGAGGAGCTGAGGTGGTTGGCGAAGGCGACCGGCCGGGTGGTCCCGTCGGGCTGGGCGACCGGGTTGGTCCACAGTGGGAAGTCCTTGCTGATGCGCAGCACCGCGCCGCGCGGTGCCTTTCCGCTGATGA
>NZ_JABVEB010000417.1 GCF_014323665.1 Actinomadura sp. HBU206391
TGATGGGCCCGACCAGCGCGAGGAACATCGTGGTCACCGCGCCGGTGTCGTCCAGAACGTAGGTCGCGAAGTACGGCGCCCCGGCCAGCATGATCCCGATGGCGAGCATCTGGGTGCAGCTGAAGCCGAGCAGGCTCAGGAAGGTCCGGCTGCCGCGCGCCGCGCGGAGCTGGCTGCGCAGCGAGGCCCGCTCGGCCTCGGCCCTGGCGATGCGCGGCGCCCTGGCGGTGCCGAAGTACGTCGCGATCATCGACAGCAGTAGCACCCCGCCGACGACCAGCCCCATGAGCCGGTAGCCCTCGACGGTCGCCGTACCGTCCTGGTAGTTGACGATCACCGGGGCGAGCCCGCCGGACAGCAGGATCGCCATGCCCAGGAAGGCCATGCGCCAGGTCAGCAGGCCGGACTGCTCGTGGTAGTCGTCGGTCATCTCCGCCGGCATCGCCTTGTAGGGCACCTCGAAGAGTGCGAACGCCGTGGCCGCGAGAAAGAAGCACCCGCCGACCCACAGCGCTGCGGTGACGCCGCGCACCGGCGGCCCTGCGAACGTCAGCACGAACGCCGGTGGCAGGGTCGCGGCCCCCGCCAGCAGCCACGGGCGCCTCGAGAGCGTGCGGTCGGAGAGCCGGCCGACGTACGGGTTGATCACCAGGTCCCAGGCCTTCGGGATGAAGACCACGACGCCGGCCAGGGCGGCGGGCACGGCCAGCACGTTGGTCAGGTAGTAGAGGAGCAGCAGCCCGGGAACGGCGGAGAAGGTGCCGGCGCAGAACGACCCGACGCCGTATCCCACACGCACTGACCGGGACAGCTCCGTTGACACCATGCGCCAATAGAACAGGTTCTAGTCCGGCCATGGAAGACCGCGTCGCGGGCGTACCGGTGAAACGGTGAAACGCGTACTCGACGCCGGCTTCGGGCCGCTCGTAGCGTGCAAGAGCGCGGGCGGCGCGGCCGTCGGCGCGGCGGCCTCCGAGATCAGTTCCCGAGGATCCGCCGGGCGAGCAGCTCCCGGTGGTGATCGGGGTCGCCGAGGAGCAGCCGCGCCGACGTGGCGCGCTTGAAGTACAGGTGCGCGTCGTGCTCCCAGGTGAACCCGACACCGCCGTGGATCTGGATGTTCTCGGCGGCGGCTTCGCGATAGGCCTCGGAGCAGTAGGCCTTGGCAGGCCCGGCCACCGCCGCCAGCTCACGCGGGTCGTCGTCGGCGACCGCCGATGCGTACATCACGGCGGAACGGGCCGACTCGACCGCCACGAGCATGTCCGCGCACTTGTGCTTGACGGCCTGGAACGCGCCGATCGGCCGGCCGAACTGGCGGCGGACCTTGGCGTACTCCACGCTCATGTCGAGCACCCGCTGGGCGCCGCCGAGCTGCTCGGCGGCGAGTGCCACGGCGGCACGGTCGAGCGTCGCGCGCAGCGCCGGACCGGCGCCCCCCTCGGCGCCGACGAGCCTGGCGGGCACACCGGTGAACCGCAGCCGCGCCAGTTTCCGGGTCTGGTCGAGGGTCGGCAGACCGGTACGGACGAGCCCGGGCGCGCGGCCGTCCACGGCGAACAGCGACAGGCCCGCCGGGGCCCGCGCCGCCACGAGCACGAGGTCGGCGATCCGCCCGTCGAGCACGAACGACTTGACGCCGTCGAGTCTCCAGCCACCACCGGCCGCCACAGAGGCGGAAGCGGCCGTGGCCACCCGGTCCGGCTCCCATCGGCCGTCGTCCTCCACCCAGGCGAGCGTGGCGATCGTGGTCCCCGCCGCGATGCCGGGCAGCAGATCCCTCTTGGCGGTCTCGTCGCCGGTCGTCAGCAGCGCGCCCGCAGCCAGCACGGCACTGGCGAGGTACGGGGCGCAGAGCAGCACCCGGCCCATCTCCTCCAGCACGATCGCCAGCTCGCGATGGCCGAAGCCGGCGCCGCCGTACTCCTCGGGGATCGCCATCGCCTGAAGCCCGAGCTCTCCGCCCATGCGCGCCCACACGGCGGGGTCGTAGCCGTCGGCGGTGGCCATGAGCCGGCGGACCTCGACGCTCGGGGAAGTCGCGGCGAAGAACCGGCGCAGCGTCGCACGCAGCGCCCGGTGCTCCTCGGTGACCACGAGTTCCATGCCGGCCTCTCGCATAACCAAGCTTACGCTTGCTTGGTTTACATGCTATCGGCGCCCGCCCGCGGCAGGGAAGGTCCGTGGCCGGTGCCTCACATCTGCCGGTTGGCCACCGCTGCGACGACGCAGAAGCCGATCGGCCCGGCCGTGTCATAGAGCGTGCACTGCCCGGCCGCGACGCCCTCCTCGCTCAGGTGACCCGTCGATTCGAGCCCGATCGGCTCACCGAGCGGCAGCCGGCTCAGGCTGAGGGTGAAGTCGGCATTGATGTAGCCGAGCCCGGCCGACCCGAAGTTGGCCATGGGGCTGGCGAAGTCGGCGGCGAGCGCCACCCGGGCGAACGGTGACAGCGCCTCGCCTTCGACGAGTTCGTGGGTCTCGCGCAACCACGCCCGGCGCCGCTTCGCGCTCGCCCAGCCACCGTCGCCACCACTATCGCCGTCGCCACCACTATCGCCGCCGCCACCACTATCGCCGCCGCCACCACCGTCGCCGTCATCGCCGTCACCGTTCGCCCGCACCGGCCACAGGTCGAAGGAGACGCCCGGGAGGCGGGGGCCGAGAACGGCGTCCGGCTCGTCGGGTCCGGGTACGTCCCACCGCGGCGCGCTCCACACGTCCCCGGGCGGCTGCTCGCCACCGCGCAACATCAGGGCGGAGGCACGCGCCACCGGCCCGTCCGGGCCGTGCACGACCGCGTCCACGACCCGGATCCGCCGCCCGTCCCGAATCCGGTCGGTCTCGACGCGTACGGGTACCAGCGGGGTGTTGCGGAACAGATCCACGGTCAGCCGCGCGAACCGCAGGTGCTCCTCGGCGTGCTCCCGCTCGATCTGCCGGGCCAGCAGCCCGCCGAGCAGCCGGCCGTGCAGCATGTCCGGCGCCCACGGTCCACGCGCGTGCTGTGCGGGCACCAGTTCGCCGCCCCGGGAGGTGAAGAAGGCCTCCAGGGCCTCACGATCCGCCACGCAATCCCCCTCTTGGACCACCGGCCACCGGCCACCGATTAGAGCGGCATTCTAGTAGCCGGCCCTCGAAGCCCCGAGGGCGGCCTCAGTGAGTGTTTGACAGGGGTGCCGGACGGCGTGTCCGTCGGGCAAGTCGATCTTTGGTCGAGGGTTCCTGTGTGGAAACGCCAGGTCACGCAGCGGTTCCTTACCGGTTGCGGGAGGAGGTCCGCGTCGCCGAGGGACGTGACCCGCAACCGTCCGCCGTGATCATCGACTCCAGTCGGTGAAGGGCGCCGACACCGTCGGTGTCGACAGCCGCGGCTACGACGCGGGGAAGAGGATCAACGGTCGGAAGCGGTTCATCGTGACCGACACCCTCGGACTGCTGGTCACCGTGTGGGTCCTCGCCGCGTCGCGGCAGGACCGCGACGGGGCGAAGGGCACCTTGGGCCAGCCCCTGCATGGCATGCGCCCTGGCGAC
>NZ_JABVEB010000418.1 GCF_014323665.1 Actinomadura sp. HBU206391
GGCGGCCACGTCGGCACGCTGCTGCGGCTTGCGCGGCTGCCATTGCTCGCCGCCTGGGCGCAGGCCCGCATGGACACCTCGACACAGGTCGCGCAGGAGCGAGCGGCGTTCCAGCTGTTGCGGCGGTCGGGCGGCGAACCGGCCACCGACCGGGCCATGCCGGTTCAGTACGACGAAGCCGAGAGCGCGTCGTGGAGCAGTGAGCTCGGTTGGCGGGTCGAGGGGGTCAACAGGGCGGTTTGGATCGCGCCGGTACAGGACCCGGGCAGCGAGCCCCCGCCCGAGTTCACGCAGTTGCTGCGGGCGACCTGGCAGCGGCACCTTCCTGATTGGCCCATCGTCGCCGACGACGACGGCTGGATCTCGTGGCAGAACTCGGCCGATGTCGACAACGGCACGGCGATGCGGCGCGGCATCACCGCGATGACGCCGACCGCGCGGACGCATGCGCTCGTGCTGGGCGTGGGGGGTGCGCATGCCGGTATCCCGGGCCTGATGCGATCGGTCGTCGAGGCGCGCCTGGCCGCCTACGTCGCCCGCGAGGGCGGCGCCGGATCGGTGACCTGGTTCGATCAGGTGGGTGCCCAGGCGGCGCTGGCCTGGTTGCCGGTCGGCAAGATCGCGCAGGTGGCGGACTTCTGCCTCTCCGACCTGATGGCGGCACGCGACCGCTCGGCGCTGGTCGAGACGGTCCTGGCCGTTCTCGACTGCGGCGGCTCGCTGAGCCAGGCCTCGGCGCGGCTCGGCGTGCACCGCAACACGGTGCTCTCGCGGGTGGCCCGGGCGAAGGAGCTCGGCCTGGTCTTCGACGATCCAGGCCGGCGCCTCGCCCTGCATGTGCTCTGCTACGCGCTCGGCACCCTGTGGCGGGCACCTGGGGCCGAGCGCTCGCAGTGACTACTCGTCGCCGATGCCGTAGCGGGTCAGCGCCGCTTCCTTCGTGATGTTGCCGTCCAGTACGTCGGCCCGCACGTTCGCCACGCCGCGTTCGACCGGGTCGCCGTATCCGCCACCGCCGCCGGTGGCGCACCGCACCACATCGCCCTTCTTCAGCCTGGTGCCGTTGACCTTCAACATTCGCCGTTCGTCCGGTCGCCCGGGGTTGATGATCACCTCGGGTCCGGTGGCGTCCTCGCCTCCGAACAGGCCCCAGGCCGGCTGCCGCGAGCGCTCGAACCAGAGCGACAGGGAACAGTCGCACTGCGCCTCGTACTCGCGGACGACGCCGTTTCCGCCGCGCCACCTGCCCGAGCCCCCGGAGTCGGGCCGAATGCTGTACTCGTTGATGCGCCACGGGTAGCGGGTCTCGAACACCTCGATCGGGATGTCCTTCAGCGAACCGTTGACATTGTTGATCAACGCGCTCTCACCGTCGGATCCCTGCCACCCTCCCCAGCCGCCGACCGTGGCCTCGAGGCTCACGAACTCGCGGTCGAAGCGCGGGTCCGTGCCCGAGGTGAGCACGATCATCGAGTCGCCGTGGCTGGCACCGGCCACCCGGTCGGGCATCGCCGGAGCCAGAGCGCGCGCCACCATGTCGATGAGCAGGCCCAGGTGCGAGAAGTACCACTGGCACGCAGCCGGTGAGCGTGCACCGAGCACCGAGCCCTCGCGGACCTGAGTGGTCATCGTGCGGAACGACCCGCCGTTGCCCGGCAGATCGGGGCTCACCAGCAGTTTGTAGCCCACCCGCAGCGCCGACACGGCCTGCGAGACACCGCAGTTCACCGGACCGACCGTCTGGTCGGCCGACTCCGTCACGTCGAAGTCGATGTCGTCACCGTCGACGGTGATCTTCAGCCGGATGGGCACCGTGGTGTCGAGATCGATGCCGTCGTTGTCCAGCACGCCCTCAGCCGCGTAGACGCCGTCGGGTATCTCCCCGATCGTCTGCCTCTCCAGGACCTCGGTCTGGCGGAAGATCTCGTCACGCGCCAGTTGGAGCGTCTCCAGCCCGAACCGCTCGACCAGCTCCTGAAGACGCTTCTCACCCATCGTGATGCAGGCGATCATCGCGTGCATGTCGCCGGTCGTCGGGTACGGAAAGCGCACGTTGGTGGTGATGGTGTCCATGATCGACCGCTGGTCGGTGCCCCCCGCCACGAGCTTCTGCGGGCCGAGCCGCAGACCCTCCTGGAAGATCGTCACCGAGTCCATGGAGCCGCCCGGGTCCTTCGAACCGACATCGATCCAGTGCGCGCGGGACGCGGTGAAGCCGACGAGCGTGTCGCCCACGAAGACCGGGCCGAAGATCGTCACGTCGTTCAGGTGCGTACCACCGAGATAACTGTCGTTCAGGATCCAGACGTCCCCCGGCTGCCACACCTCGCGACCGAACATCTCCTCGGTCGCCTTGGTACAGGTCTCGAGGTTTCCCAGGAAGATCGGCAGACCGGCTGACTGGCCCAGCACCTGGTGCTCCGCGTCGAGCAGCGCGACGACACAGTCGCCGCACTCGTAGATGATCGGGGTGTACGCCGACCGGATGAGGGTGGCGTTCATGTCGTCGGCGGCCGAGTTCAGCGCGTTGCGGATGATCTCGACGGTGACCGGATCTATCCCGACCGCGGTTGTCATGCCTGCTCCTTCATACGAATGATCAAAGATCCGATCTCGTCGACCGACATCTCGTACCCGGGCGGCACCACGGTGGTGGCGGTGTCCTCGACGATGACGGCGGGACCGTCGAAACGGTGACCGGTGAACAGGTCGTCGCGCCGGACGACCACCGTGTCGCGTTCCGCGCCACCGAACACGACCTGCCGCACCTCGTGCGGGAACTCCGGGGAGTCGGCCCGCGGCCATTTCTGCGGCTCCGGCCGGCCGAGATTGCCGAACGCGGTGCTGCGCAGCGTGACGAACTCGATCGGGGCGCCGAGGTTGGCGTGCCCGTACCTGCTCTTGTGCATCTGCGCGAACCGCTCGGCGATCACTGACAGGAAGTCCGGCGTCGACGGCTCTTCCGCGTCCGTCAGCGGGACCGTCAGGGTGTACTCCTGCGCGGCATAGCGGATGTCGACCGCGTGCGCGGCGGTCCGGTGCTCAGGTTGCACGCCCTCATCGGCCAGGGTCGCCAGGCCGTGCTTCTCCAGACCGCTCAGCACCGCCGACATGTCCTCGCCGTCGAGGTCGGCGTCCAGGTAGAAGTACGGTTCGGTGAAGTCCTTGCGGATCCGGGTCTGGAGCATTCCCCACGCGGAGAACGCGCCGGGAAAGCGAGGCACGATCGTTTCCGCGATGCCGAGTTCCTGGGCCAGGAACACGGCGTGCATCGGGCCCGCGCCGCCGAACGCGACCAGGCTCGACTCGCGTGGCTCGATGCCACGCGAGACCGTGATCGTCCGGATCGCCTGGGCCATCTTGGAGTTGGCGACGTCGCAGATCCCCTCGGCCATCGCGATGACGTCGAGGCCGAACTCGCCGGCGAGTTCACCCACGGCCGCGGCCGCCGCGCCGGTATCGAGAGTCATCTGACCTCCGGCGAAGCCGCCCGGGTCGATTCGCCCGAGTACC
>NZ_JABVEB010000419.1 GCF_014323665.1 Actinomadura sp. HBU206391
CCCACCACCAACTACACCCGCGAATACACCCCACCCACCACAGGACACCGGCTCCCCGCCGTAAACCAAACCGGCACCAACGCCCACCTCGAGACCTTCACCTACGACGAGGCCGGCAACACAACCCAACGCAAAATCGGCTCGGCCACCCAAACCCTCGACTGGGACAACGAAGGCGAACTCACCAAACTCACCGACACCGCCAAAGGCGAAACCAGCTACCTCTACGACGCCGACGGAAACCGGCTCATCCGCCGCGACCCCACCGGGACCACTCTCTACCTGCCCCGCACCGAACTCCACCAAGCCAAAGACGCCACCACCGCAACCGGCACCCGCTACTACACCCACGCCGGCCAAACCATAGCGATGCGCACCAACGCCGGCGTCCAATTCCTATCCCCCGACCACCACGGCACCGCCGAACTACAAATCAACGCCTCCACCCAAACCCTCACCCAACGCCGCTTCACACCCTTCGGCCAACCCCGCGGCACCGCAACCGGCACCTGGACCGGCGACCAAAACTTCGTCGGCGGAACACGGGACACCGCCACCGACCTCATCCACCTCGGCGCCCGCGAATACGATCCCAACACCGGCCGATTCATTTCCGTCGACCCGCTCTTCAATCTGGAATTCCCGCAAGGCTACAACGGCTACTCCTACTCCAACCACAACCCCGTCAACATCAGCGACCCCACCGGACTCGACGGCCCGCTGACAGATAGCACCAGGTGCCTTTACAACATCGGAGGCTGCAAGAACAAGAGCAAGGGCAAGGCCCCTACCTCACCGGCGCCGGACTACCCCGGATTTTTCCCTGACACTCCAGCAGGACCCACGAGGCATGCTAAATACAGCAAACTGCTCCAGGACCTCGAGCTGCCGCATGACGCAGAGGAATATCGCGTATACATGCAGGCAAAGCTCGCATTCTGCTCCGAATACCCCAGCGACTCTATGTGTGGTGGCAGTAATCCCCGCGAGGCGCTCGCGGGTGTTGGGGCGTTGCCTGTTCCAGGTAGCGATATCGCAGACGCCGTCAACGGCGTGTGGTACCTGCTCGAGGGAGACTGGAAAAACGCACTTGCCTCCGGACTCGCCATAGTCCCGCTCCTGGGGAGCTTGGCGGTCCTCAGGAAAGGCGCGAAAGGGACCAAGGGTGGTATACCGAAAGCCTGCAGCAGCTTCGTACCAGGTACCGAGGTCCTACTCGCCAACGGCGAACAAAAGCCGATCGAAGACATCAAGGCCGGCGACAAGATCCTCGCCACCGACCCCGAGACCGGACAGACCCAGGCCAAGGACGTCCTGGCCACGATCACCAGCAACGGCCAAAAGAACCTGGTCGAAGTAACCGTCGACACCGACGGCAAGCACGGTGACAACACCGGCCTGGTGATCGCGACCGACAGCCACCCCTTCTGGGTCGCCGGAAAACACAAAAAGTGGACCAAAGCCGCCGACCTCAAACCCGGCATGTGGCTCCGCACCAGCGCCGGCACCCACACCCAGATCACCGCCATCAACACCTGGACCCGGCACCAGCAAGTCCACAACCTCACCATCGACGGCATCCACACGTACTATGTAGAAGCAGGTAACACACCGGTCCTAGTGCACAACAGCAACTGCGGACTGGGGCGTGATCTGATCGATGGTGATGCGCAGTATCACATCATCGCAGGCAACCGGACCGGAGGTGGGCATAAATGGCCAGGGCAGCCCGGAAAGACAGTATTCCCGGAGTCCTGGGATACAGACAAGATTCTCGATGGCGTTGCGGATGTAGCCACCAACCCTACGAGCACCTGGATGTGGCAGAAGGGTGCGCAAGGCTCTATGTACACAAAGAAGGGTGATCCATCTCGAGTCAAGATCGAGGGCGTGTATGATGGCGTGAATATTCGCGTTATCTACGAGCCGGCTACGGCCCGTGTCATCACAGGCTTCCCAATCGGGTGATGTTGTTGGATTTCAGGCAAGCACAAGCCGACATACTAGCGCTTCTAAACGAGTCGTCGATTACAGCAAGTGATGTAAGAACTGACATCAAGGAGTTGGTGTACGTCGGAGAAATAGGGCTAGCGTTCGACACCCTTTGCTCCTGGCTGTACGAAGATTCGCTCGCCATATCGCGTCCTTTTTACGAACGACTCCTTGCGCTCTCGGTTGATCTGGAAGAGCCGAGAGCGGTGGAGAGACTCGAGGAACTCGTGGTCGAGGCCAATCCAGACCCGTGACCCCGCAGCGCTGGCCCGACCTCGACGAAGCAACCGTGAGCTTGTGCCGCTCGAATATTCGGTTCCGGGTCGTGGCCTGCGGTTTCGCTGCTGAGGTGTTGCCTGGGTTGAGAGCATCACGAGATGGTGTTCTCCCTGGTGTATCTGATCGTCCGGAAGTTGCTGGGTCTCGTGCTGATCATCTGGCGCAGTGAGTTGTCCAAGGACGTCGAGTTACTCGTGCTCCGTCATGAGAACGCCATGCTGCGCCGCCAGGTCCCGCGCCCCCGGTACCAGTCGGCCGACCGGATCTGGTTCGCGGCACTGTCCCGGCTTCTCCCTCGCCACCTCTGGCCGACCGTGTTCCCGGTGACGCCTGCGACGATCCTGCGCTGGCATCGTCGCCTTGTCTCTCGCACATGGACCTACACCGACCGGCGCCGGCCAGGACGTCCACCGACACAGGCGGCGGTCAGGAACCTGATCGTGCGGATGGCTCGCGACAATCCGGGTTGGGGGCATCGGCGGATCCAGGGCGAGCTGGCCCGCCTCGGCCACCAGGTCGCAGCGTCGACGGTCTGGGAGGCATTGAACGCGGCCGGTATCGATCCGGCACCGCGCAGGTCTGGGCCCACCTGGCGGCAGTTCCTGTCCGCTCAGGCGCACGGCCTGATCGCGTGTGACTTCTTCACGGTAGACACGATCGTGCTGAAACGGCTCTATGTCCTGGTGTTCATCGAGCACGGCACCCGTCGGCTGCACCTGGGAGGGGTCACCGCCAACCCGACCGGCGCGTGGGTTACCCAGCAGGCTCGGAACTTGGCCATGGACCTGGGGGAGCGGATGGGCTCGCTGCGATTTCTGGTGCGTGACCGGGACACCAAGTTCGTTGCCGCCTTCGACGAGGTCTTCCGGGCCGCCGGTGTGCGGATCATCAAGACTCCGCCGCAGGCTCCGCGGGCGAACGCGATCTGCGAGCGCCTGGTCGGGACGCTCCGCCGCGAGATGCTCGACCAGATGTTGATCTTCAACGAGAAACATCTCGCCAAGATCCTCACCGAGTACGCCAAGCACTATAACCGGCACCGCCCGCACCAGTCCCGAAACCAACGACCACCGATGGTCGAGACGACCGACACACGGCCGATCACCGACCTGGCCGATGTTCGTTCTGTCCGGCGACAACCAATCCTCAGCGGCATGATCAACCAATATCACCGGGCCGCCTGAACATGCAGGTCAACGACCCGAACCCTATTTTCGAGCGTCACA
>NZ_JABVEB010000042.1 GCF_014323665.1 Actinomadura sp. HBU206391
TGAATGCTTCCCTCCATGGGTGGAACTGGCGTCTGCTGGGTATGAGCTGATCACTTTGCCGGCCTGCTCGGAAAGGACGTCTTCGTGCTCGTAGCCTTCTCCGTCACCCCGATCGGCTCAGGTGAGGCCGTCGGCGAGATCGTGGCCGAGGCCGTACGCGTCGTACGGGCCAGTGGCCTGCCCAATCACACCGACGCCATGTTCACGACTCTCGAGGGCGAGTGGGACGAGGTCATGACCGTCATCAAACAGGCCGTCGACGCGGTCGCCGAGCAGGCGCCGCGGGTGAGCCTGGTACTCAAGGCCGACATGCGTGCGGGCGTGACCGATGCGCTGACCGGGAAGGTCGAGACCATCGAACGCGTACTGGCCGATGAGTGATCACGGCTCTTGTCGCTACACGGAATGCCGACATGCCGTCGCCGCGCTGTACGGCATCGGCGCGTTCGGCGGGCGGCACGGCGACCAGGCCGCTACGCGTCGTATTCGTCATGCAGCCGCCGCCATTGGTACGGCGCGGTCTGCGGGCGCCCCTCCGGCGAGTCCTCCCAGTCCTCCTGGCGGCCGAATGGCGTCAGGTCGAGGAAGGTCCAGTTCGAGCCGAGTGCCTCGACGCCCCGGCCGGACGTGAAGTAGGTACGGAAGACGCTGTCGCCGTCACGGAGAAAGACACTGAGGCCGAAGCCGTCGCCGTCGTCGGTCAGGACGCCGGCGTCGACGTTGAAGTCGTCACCGCGCGCCGTGAACCACGGAACGGTCCAGTCCATGCGCGTCCTGATCGGCTCGATCTCCGCCTGCGGTGCGCGTGACACCAGCACCAGGGACGTGTCGCGGGCACGCAGATGGGCGGGGTGTCCCATGTTGTCGACGAAGAGCGAACAGCCCTCGCAGAGGTGATCGGTGCCCGGTGGGAGCATGAAGTGGTAGACGATCAGCTGGCGGCGCCCGTCGAACAACTCAGGCAGGCTCGCCTCGCCGTCCGGGCCCTCGAAGACGTAGTCCTTGTCGATCCGGACCATCGGTTGTCTGCGGCGCTCCGCGGCCAGCGCGTCGCGCGCCCGGGTGGCCTCCTTCTCCTTGGCGAGCAGGCGTTCGTGCGCGACCTTCCACTCGGTCGGTGACACCACGGGCGGGCCTGCCCAAGGCCAGCCCCAACGTGCTGGCCCAGCGTCTGCGCGAGCTCGACCAGAGCGGGATCGTGCGGCGGCGCAAGCTGCCCCCGCCCGCGGGTTCGCAGGTCTACGAGCTGACCGAGTGGGGCCGCGAGCTCGAGCCGATCATTGCTCGACTCGGCCGCTGGGGCAGCCGCTCTCCGTACCTGCCCCAGGACGCCTGGATGAGCACTGACGCCCTCATCCTCGCTCTACGCACGCAGTTCTCCTCGCGCGCGGCGGGCGACCTCGCCGCGGACTACGAGTTGCGGCTCGGTGAGGATCGCTTCCATGCCGTGGTCGCCGACGGCCGGCTCGACCTCGCCCGCGGCGACGCCGATCGGCCCGACGCGGCCATCGAGTCCGATCCGGCCACCCTGAAGGCCCTGGTCTTCGGCGGCCTCGGCCTTGCCGGGGCGGTGCGCGAGGGGAACGCGACGATCGAGGGCGACCAGGCACTCGCCGATCGCTTCCTGTCCCTGTTCCCGCTGCCAGAGGCCGTCGCACCGCCCGCGGGCAGGACCTAGGGGCGTTGTCCACAGCCTGTGGACGATCTCAGGCGTCGCGGATTCCGGTCATCAGGTTGGCGACGATCGCTTGCGCGAACTCGTCGGTCAGTGGCAGGTCCGGGATGAGCAGCCGGTGGTAACAGGCGCCCCAGAGCTGGTCGATGATCACCTCGGAATCGACGTCGGCCCGTAGCTGACCGCGCTGCTTCGCCCGTTCCAGGGCCTCGACGGCCAGTGCTCTGCGCGGGGCCGAGTAGCGCTCACGATAGGCGGCCGCCAGTTCGGGATCGGTCTGGGCCTGGCCGATGAGCTCCGGTACGACGCGTCCCGCCCGGGTGTCGCGCATCAGGTGGACGAAGGCCTGGATCTGCGCGGTGAGGTCGGAGGCGATGTCGCCGGTGTCCGGAAAGGCCAAGGTGTGGCCGACGACGCTGAAATAGCCGTCCAGCGCCAGCGCGCCCTTGGACGGCCACCACTTGTGGAGGGTCACCCTGCTCGCGCCCGCGAGGGCGGCGACCTTCTCGACGGTGAAGCCGCCCATCCCTTCCTCGAGAAGTAGTTCGCCGGCCGCGCGCAGAACCTCGCTCCGCACCTGCTCGGCGGGGCGTCGCCCGCGACCTCGGCGTACGGGCTGGGGGGGCTGTGTCACGCGTCACCTTCCGGAATATATGGACACTGTGTTCACATTCATGTATATGTACATAGTGTAAACATAGTGCGGAAGGGAAATCCACCATGAGCACCACACCAGCCCGTGTA
Organism: Actinomadura sp. HBU206391; assembly: GCF_014323665.1. Classification (GTDB taxonomy): domain Bacteria; phylum Actinomycetota; class Actinomycetes; order Streptosporangiales; family Streptosporangiaceae; genus Actinomadura_C. The sequence continues at coordinate 2,420 of NZ_JABVEB010000042.1, forward strand.
GCGATCATCACCGGAGGCTCCCGCGGAATCGGTCGTCAGACCGCCGGACGTCTGGCCGCGGACGGCTTCGCCATCGTGGTCAACTACGCGCACAACGAGGCCGAGGCCCAGGCCGCGGTCGACGCCGTCACCGACGCAGGCGGCCAGGCGATCTCGGTGCGTGCCGATGTCGCCGACGAGACCGAGGTGGCCGCGCTGTTCGACGCGGCCGAGGAGGCCTACGGCGGTGTCGACGTCGTCGTGAACGCCGCCGGACAGATGTCGCTGTCGCCGATCGCCGATTTCGACCTCGACGCCTTCGACCGCATGCTCCGTACCAATGTCCGCGGCACCTTCGTCGTGAACCAGCAGGCCGCCCGCCGGGTGCGCGGCGGCGGCGCGATCATCAACTTCTCGACGTCGCAGGTGGGGCTGCTCTTCCCGAGCTACGGGGGTTATGCCGCGTCCAAGGGCGCCGTCGAGGCGATCACCCGGATCCTCGCCCGGGAGATGCGCGGGCGCGACGTGTCCGTCAACGCCGTGGCCCCCGGGCCCACCGCCACCGCACTCTTCTTCAACGGCAAGGACGAGGAGACCATCGCCCGGTTCGCCGCCCAGCCTCCGCTGGAGCGCCTCGGCACGCCGGAGGACATCGCCGAGGTCGTCGCCTTCCTGGCGGGCCCGGGTCACTGGGTCAACGGGCAGGTCGTCCGCGCCAACGGCGGCGTGATCTGACCCGCTCGAAGAATTCGAATAGGGAACCTCCCATGAGCAAGACCATCGTCATCACCGGAGCCTCCAGCGGCTTCGGCGCCCTCACCGCCCGCGCTCTGGCTCGCGTCGGGCACACCGTCTATGCCGGCATCCGCGACACCGGCGGCCGCAACGCCCCCCGCGTCGCGGAGGCCGCCGGCTACGCCGCCGAGAACGGCGTGGACCTGCGGACCGTCGAGCTCGACATCGCCTCGCAGCCCTCCGTCGACGCCGCGATCGCCGAGATCCTCGCCGAGCGGGACCGGCTCGACGTCGTCATCCACAACGCCGGCCATATGGTCACCGGCCCCACCGAGGCCTTCACGCCCGAGGAGCTCGGCAGCGTCTACGACACCAACGTCCTGGGCACGCAGCGCGTCAACCGCACGGTGCTCCCGCACCTGCGGGCACAGGGTCACGGCCTGCTCGTCTGGGTCGGATCCAGCAGCACTCGCGGCGGCACACCGCCGTACCTCGCCCCCTACTTCGCCGCCAAGGCGGCGTTGGACGCCCTCGCCGTCAGTTACGCGGCCGAGCTGGCCCGCTTCGGCATCGAGACCTCGATCATCGTGCCCGGCGCCTTCACCTCGGGCACCAACCACTTCGCCAACGGCGGGCACCCCGCCGACCAGGCGACCGTGGAGGCCTACGAGACTCGATACCCCTCGCTCATGGACCAGGTCGGCACGCGCCTGGCCGAGCTGGCACCGCCCGACGCCGACGTGTCCGCGGTCGCCGACTCGATCGTCGCCGTCGTCGACGCCCCGAGCAGATCACGCCCGTTCCGCGTCCACATCGATCCGGCCGACGACGGCTCGCAGGAGGTCAGTGTCGTAGCCGACAGGATCCGCGCCGACTTTCTGCGCCGTATCGGCCTGGCCGACCTTCTCGCTCCGGCCGCTCACTGACACCACCGCTTCGACGCACCTTTCAAGGCGGGCGCTGTGAGGAGCACCGCCCCGCGCCCGCGAACAGGGCCGTTGTCAACGCGAGGCGTGACGTGTTCGCGGGCGCGGCGGAGAGGACGGCGCGGCACAACGCGCTCACCGGGTCAGGCTCCGGGAGGGGCCAGGCCGGCCTGCGGCGAGCCGAGGAAGGCCGGGTACTTCTCGCCGGGCTTCAGCTGGCCGCCATAGATCTCCGAAACGGTGACGAAGGTGAAGCCCTTCTGGGTCAGCTTGTTGAGGATCTCGGGCACCGCCGCCACGGTCGTCGGCTTGACATCGTGCAGGATGACGATGCTGCCGGGCTGGGTCTGGGTCACGACCCGGTCCGTGATCTTCTTTGTGTCGCGGTCTCGCCAGTCCACCGTGTCGACGGACCACAGGACCTCTGACAGCTTGTGCTGTTTGCAGATTCCGTCCAGCTGCTTGTCGGTGGAACCGTAGGTGGGGCGGAGCAGCGTCGGCCACTTGCCGGTCAGCTCACGGATGATGCGCTGGGTGCGGCCGACCTCCGTCTGCACCGTCGCCGCCGGCGCCCCCTGCAGTTTCGCGTGACTGAAGGTGTGGTTGCCGATCTCGTTGCCCTGGGCGGCCGCGCGCTTGAGAATGTCGGGGTACTGCGCGGCTTGCATGCCGAGCACGAAGAAGGTGGCTCGCGCGTTCTTGGCCTTGAGCATGTCCAGCACCTTCGAGGTGTCCATGACCGGGCCGTCGTCGAAGGTGAGCGCGACGCACTTCTGCTTACGGCAGTCCACTCTCTGCCGCTGCGCGGGGGCCGCCTGAGTTGGACGGGGATTGTGCACGGCCGGTGCGTTGAACAGGACGGTGGTCGTGGGGTCGGGAGCCGGCGCTAATTTGCGGGTTCCAGGTGCGAAGGTGCCCATCGCGCCCGCCACCAGCAGCGCGCCGCCCAGTGTGCCCCCAAGCGTGACGGCCACGACAGCCGGTCGCCGGATCACTTTGCCGATTTTCTGCTTCGATTTGTTTGCCACTTCTTCCCCCGCTCGCTGGTGTGTCGTGACTACGCACAGGAATCGGGGCGGCTGCGAGACAGCCGGCGGATATGCCGGATCTCGGCGATCGTGGACGGCCGGCCCCTTCCCCTGAGGTCATACCCACAACCGTCGGGCACCGGACAGTGCAGGGAGCGAACACGGAAGGACTTGACGTACCGATGAGGTCGAAGCGTGACCTCGCCGCTCAGGACCGCTGAGGGCGGCGCGTCCGGCCTTCCGAACGGCGGTGGATCCGACGGCCGCCGCCACCGGTGTCGCGGCGTACCGTGGCCAAGGCCGCCGCGCCAGAGGCGACGGTCCCGAGGCCGGCGATGATCGCCCCGAGCGCGGCACGCTCGAGGGCGGAGCCGTAGCGGTGAACGACGATTCGACCGTAGTGATCGGATCCGGATTCGAGCCGCCGGTCCTCCACAGCGCGATGCCGCTCAGGGTGAGAACCAACAGCACGATCGCTGCGACCGCCGCCACGCACCCGAGGCGCTACGAAGATCGTGGCGCCTGTGGCCGCGGTGTGGCCGCATTTCCCGGTAGTGACGGCATCGGACCGAGGCCCTGTTGTGGCTGCGGCTGCGACGCTTGCGGCCACCACGGTTGCTCCGCCTGCTCCGAGGCTATTGGTGTTCATCCCCGCAGGGAGGTGACTGTGGCTGGTGATCATGGCATATGTTGCGCGTCTGATCCACCGCCATCCGAATGTCGAAGTCGGGTCGTCATCTCCGACCTCTCTGTGAAAGGTGCCCGCACCGGGTGCCGTGCCATGAGGAGCGAAACGTGAAGTACCTGCTGATGATCTACATGAACGACGCCACCTGGGAGACCCTGTCGGAGGAGGAGCGCAGCGAGGTGTTCCGCGGCCACGATGAGTTCCTCAAGGCGATCACCGAGTCGGGAGAACTGGTGAGCACCGAGGCGCTGACCAACCAGTCGAACAGTGCCACCGTCCGGGTCCGAGACGGGGTGCCGGCGGTGACGGACGGGCCGTACCTGGAGGCCAAGGAGTATGTGGCCGGCTACTACCTGCTCGACTGCGAGAGCAGAGAACGCGCTATCGAGCTCGCCGCCCGGATCCCGGACGCGCGGTACACCGCGATCGAGGTGCGGCCGCTCATGACCCTGGGTGGGACCGAACTCTGAGGACGGTGTCCGGTCGGGACGGACGCCGGGGCGCGCTGTGAGTCGGTGCGGATGCCGACTTTGGTCGAGCCGCTCGCGACCCTTGGCCGCTGCGGGTGCGGGCGGCGCGGCGCATGCTGAACGGCATGATGCATGGTGGGCGGCTGCACTTGTACTGGCGGATCTCGCTCGTCGTGGTCGGCGCGCAGCCCGGGACCGGCCGCCTCACCTCGGCCGGCCGGATGCGGAGGTCTCCCCTGTGCGGGTGAGCCGGGTCGTTCCGGCGGGGGAGGCGGGCGGAACGGAGCGCGGGCGAGGCTGACGGGTGACGAGGCGCTCTCCTGGAGGTCGACGATGACGAACTCGTTCCGTGCCGGCCCGGCCATGTCCGTGACGGGGTGGTGGCGGCGGTGGCCGTCCTGGGCGGGGTATGCCGCATGCGTGTGGGCCGTGCTGTACGGCGGTGTGCTGCTGGCGGTCGCGTTCGCCGGCGGATCGCTGTTCGGCCTTCCCCATGGCGCGTGGGCGGCCGCCGTCGCCCTGTTCGCAGCCGGGGCGGCCGCGGCCGCCACCGTCCGCCCGTGGGGGCGGAGGGTTCCGCGCCGTGCCGTGGCGGCAGGCGTGTGGACCATGGCCGCGCTGACTCTGGTGGGCAGCGCCTTCGTGCTCCTGAACCTGATAGAGCTGGTCGTGACCGGAACCGTCAAGGATCGCCATGGCGACAGCGACTGGGCGGGCTTCACCCAGCGCGTGTGCTTCGCCGTGGCCGCCGCGCTGCTGGTCGCCACCGCGCTGTCGTGGCGGCACCGCACGGCCGCCACCTGCGCCCGCTGCGGCCGCGCGCATCCTGCGCATGCGGTGACGACTCTCGAACATCCGGCCGCGCATGCCGCGCCGAGGCCGGTGCGCCGGATCGCGTACGCGGGCTGCGCGGCGTTCCTTCCGTACTACGCCGTTCACGGCCTCCACGCGGCCGGCTACACCGTGGCCGGTTCGCGGCTCCGGCCCGACGAGCCCATCGGCCCGCCATGGCCGGTGTGGTTCGCCGGCGGAGTCCTCATCGCGCTCGCCGTCTTCTTGCTGCTGGGCCTGGTACGACCGTGGGGCATGGTGTTCCCGCGCTGGACCCTGTGGGCGGCCGGCAGGCGGGTGCCCCGTCTCCTGCCGCTGACGCCCGTGTGGGCGGTGGCGCCGACGCTGGCCGTGTACGGCACGGGAGGCGGCATTTACACGATCCTCGCCGCGACCGGCATGGTCGGCGACTACGAGACCGAGACAGTGGTGCTCGCCGGGGCGGCGATGACCGCGTTCGGAGGGTACGGCTGGGCGCTCGCCATCGCGGCCGTGTCGTATCGGCTCCGTACCCGGCCGCGCTGCGTACCTGCCGACGAGCCGTCCAAGATCGATGAGAGGTAGAGTCCCGATCGGCATTAACTGATGCGAGGTGCCCCCACGTGGGGAGAATCGGGAAGCCGGTGTGACTCCGGCACGGGCCCGCCGCGGTGACCGGGGAGCAGCCGCCCACGCGCGTATGCGCAGCCGTGCGTACGCGCAGCCACTGGCCGACAGGCCGGGAAGGCGGGTGGTGAGGCGCCGATCCGGGAGTCCGAAGACCGGCCTCGCTCCATCGGCCGCCGTCATGGTGGCACGACGCAGCGGGAGCCTGCCCATGAGCACCGATATCTACGACGTCATCCACCGCCGCCGTGACGTGCGCGGCGAGTTCACCGGCGCTCCGATCGCAGACGAGACGCTGGCCCGGATCCTGACCGCCGCGCATGCCGCGCCGAGCGTCGGGCTGTCGCAGCCCTGGGACTTCGTCATCGTCGCCGACGTGGCCGTACGCCGCGCCTTCCACGAGCACGTACAGACCGAACGCGACGCGTTCGCGGCGACACTGACGGGCGCCGTCGCGGACCGCTTCGCCCGGATAAAGATCGACGGCGTGCTGGAGAGCAGTGTGTCGATCGTCGTCACCTACGATCCCGAACGCGGCGGGCCGGCGGTGCTGGGCCGGCACGCCATCGCGGATGCCGGGCTCTACTCCGTCTGCCTGGCCATCCAGAACCTGTGGCTGGCCGCCACCGCCGAGGAACTGGGCGTCGGCTGGGTGTCCTTCTACCGTGAACCGTTCCTGCGGGAGTTGCTCGGCATCCCGGCGGGCATCCGGCCGGTCGCCTGGCTGTGCCTCGGCCCGCTCACTCACCTGGAGGCGGTGCCGGATCTGGAACGGCATGGCTGGCGGACGCGCCGTCCGCTCGACGCCGCCGTCCACCACGATCGCTGGTGACCGAGCCGATCGCTGTTGGTCATTCCCGGAGGTCGGGTGTGACGATGTGCCAGGTACCGGCGGGAGTTATCCAGATGAGCAGGCCGGGCCACAGCTGGAGAAGCCTCCACCTGGGGTGTTGTTTGATCCGGTGATGCCTGCGGCAGAGCGGGGCCAGATTGCAGCGGCAGGTGATCCCGCCTTTGTCGTAGGGCCGGGTGTGGTCGGCGTCGCACCGGGTGGAGCGTGCGTTGCAGGTCGGGAACACGCATGTGCGGTGGCGGTGTTCGATGAGCCGCCGCATCGCCGCAGGAGGCCGGTACCCGACGTGGCCATGCCGGCCGGGGTCGGTGCCGGACTCCCGGCACCAGGTGTCCTTGAGCGTCCGCAGGCCGTCGGCCATGGCCTGGACGGCTTGGACCACCAGCAGGCCGAGCCCGTCCAGTCGACCGTTCGCGCGCGCTCGTGCCAGCAATGCGGTGAGGTGCTCGTCGGCGATCCCCGCCAACGCATGGGCGATCTGCTGATCCATCGCCGCGAGTAGATCGGTGTCACCCGTGACGGCCCGTGTGGGTTCGCGGTGCTCCTCGCCTGGGGCCGGCGGGTCCCCCATGCTCGCGAGCAGGGCGCCGACGGCCTCGGGCAGCGCCAGCCCGCGAAGGAGGTGGTAGGCGAGGTCGGCGCGGATCTGATCGATCGGGCGGTCGTCTCCGTCGGCTTTCAGCGCCCGGGCGGCCGCGTTGACGCGGTTGTAGACCGCGTGGGCGTCCTCGGTGGGGAGGTTGCGTATCGACAGATCGCTGGTGCCGGTGGCGTTGTCGAAGACACCCAGGCCGCGGTCGCTGTGCGCGGCCTTCTTGCGCTCTTTGAACGCGTCGGGGTCGGCTGCCTTGATCGCTTGCTTGACACGATGGCGGAGCCGCCCGGTGGTCAGCATGGGCGCCTCGTCGGCGATGGTCTTCTCCACCGCGGCGGCCAGGGCGTGGTCGAGTCCGCGGAGGGCGTCGGCGATGACCTGCGCGCGTGGCCGGTCGATCCGCCCGGTGGCCAGGGCGGCACGTGTCGAGGGGAGGTCCTCGGCCAGTTGCTCGGCGAGGCACACCAGCGCGGCCGCCGAGGTGCCGGTGAGGGTGAGCGCGACGGCCACTTCCTCGATCACGATCTCGTTGATCTGCGAGGTCCACATGCCTCGCGAGGCCGGACCGGATTCCTCGTCATGGCGGCGGCGCGACAACTCGGCCACAGCGGCGAGCTCCAATGCCTGCGTCTATGAGACCTGCCGATGGGCGGCCGCCATTACCTCGATCAATTCCGCGTCCGGTAATTCCGTAAGTCTCGCGTCGGCGAGAGCACCGGCCAGTGCGGGCCCAGAAGGAGGTTGCACGCGACCTTCCCAGGCCGATGCAGTATCCGGCTGAACCGTCACCGGAGCCTCCATCGTCTCTCTAGGTCCGGTCAAATATTATCGAACACATGAGCGATGGGCAACCATTTCGTCATTCCCTCAAGACTTGTGCCAATTCATAATGCCCCTAATAATGGCGATACTCGGATAATTCGGTAGAGGACAGGCGTGTACCCCCCGTACACCGACGGTGGCGAGGAGGCCTGAGCGTGGCCGATGACGACGACGTCACCATCTGGGTGAGCGAGGTATGGAAGAGCGCGCAGCACCACGAGGCGTCGCTTCGGCTGTCCGAGACCAGGGCCGCCATCGGCAGGGCGATGCCGATGCTCACGGGGGATTTCACCCGCCAGGAGCTATCCGTCGCGGGCGGCCTGGGCGTGTAGCGGCTGGGTCACCTCACCCTCGTCATGGCGGACTCGTAGCCGCCTCCGCCCGGGTAGACCCATCCGCCGGTGACGGTGTTCCCGTCCGTGCTGAACGTGCCCCTGTAGTACGCGGGGGAGCCCTTCTCCCCACCCCAGATCGTCAGGATGTCGCCGTCGAGCTCGTACACATAGTCGAACGTGCTGCCCTGGCCGCCGTAGTAGCGGGACTTGATGTCCTCGCTCGGCCCGGCGGAGCCGAACGTCCGCTCCCGGCCGATGATCTCGATGCCCTTGATCACGTCGCCGTCATGCTCGAGGTCGACGTCCTGGGCGAGGAAGAAGCCGCCGTCCAGCCACCGGTAGGTGACCTCGCCGCGCGCGCCTCCCGAGACCTTCCAGGTGCCGACCAGCCGGTCCAGCCTCTTCAGTTCGGCGTCCGGCTCGGGCGTCTGCTGTGCGTGCTCGGTCATGACCGTTCCTCTCTTCGCGACTTCATGGCACCGTCGCGGTGCTCGCACGTCTGACGGGTGGGGTACCGGAAAGGAATCGGTCGCGGCGCGGATTTCTCGGCGAGTTCCTCAGAGCCTCGTCGCCAGCCGGAAGGCGGGGAACAGCTCGGGGCCGAAGGTGGTGATCTCGGCTACGAGGCCGTCCTCGATCCGCAGGACGTCGAGGTTGACCGGCTCGTAGTGCGGCTCGCCATGCCGCCGCACGTAGTTCGCCATCGCCGGCTGCCGGTTGGCGGCGGTGGCGACCGTACGCCAGTCGCCCCAGGCGTCCGGGCCCACCATGACCGGTGTCCACATGGCGAGGATCGCGTCGCGCCCCTCGAAGCAGGCCGGCTCCGGCGGCATGGTCTGCCGTGCGTCCTCGCGCAGCAACGCGGCCAGCGTCTTCGGGTCGGCCTGCTCGGAGGCGTCCATGAACCGCCGCAGCACCGTACGTTCCTCGTCGGTCGGACGGCTCGACGGGCCCCATTCCGACCGTCGCTCCGGCAGGTGCGTGCGCAGGGTCGCTCGGGCACGCTGCAACGCGCTCTTGAGGGAGGGAACGCTGATCTCCAGAGCCACGGCCGCCTCGGCTGCCGGCCAGCCCAGCACGTCGCGCAGGATCAGTACGGCACGCTGCTTGGGCGGCAGGTGCTGGATGGCGGCGAGATACGCGAGTTCGATGGTCTCCTTCGCGACCGCCACGGCGTCCGGTCGGCCGTCGGCCGGTGCGACCGCGTCCAGCAGATGATCCGGAGAGGGCTGCAGCCAGGGGATCTCCGCCATCGGCGACCGCGCTTCACCGGAGCCGGGGACCATGGGCAGCTCACGCGCGCGCGACGGACTGCTGAGGGCGTCGAGGCAGGCGTTCGTCGCGATCCGGTAGAGCCAGGCGCGGACCGTGGCCCGGCCCTCGAAGCTCTCGCGCTTGCTCCACGCCCGTAGCAACGCCTCCTGGACCATGTCCTCCGCGTCGGTGAACGAGCCGAGCATCCGGTAGCAGTGCACCTGCAGTTCGTGCCGGTGCCGCTCGACGAGCCGGGAGAAGGTCACCTCGTCGCCCACGCGGACCGCCGCCACCACCGCGCTCTCCTCGGCGCCCCCGGGCCCGCTCTCTCTCCCGTTCACACCGACCTCCGGTCTAGCGCACTGCCGATCAGCCGACCCCGCGGGTGGGCGTCATCGTAATGCGCCGCGATCCCCACTCGAGCGGATTCATCGCGCGCTCGGGTTCGAGGGTTCGAGGGCCCGGGCCAGATCCGGGGGTTCGGGCGCTGCCGGGCCGAGGTGGCCACACCCGGCCGGATCAAAATGGATGGAGACGGCCGGCGCCCGGGTGCTTGGATGTCCCGCGTGACTTCCGACGGTCGTGAACCGGCACTGCTGGACCGACTCGAGCAGTACTACGACGCGGTGCCGCGCCCCAGCGCCCGGGTCGAGGAGTTCGGTCCGCTCACCCTGTTCGTCAAGGAAGGCCGGGGCTGGCCGTTCTACGGCCGCCCGGCCAGGGGATGGCAGGGTGGGGTGGATGCCGCCGACGTGGCACGAGTCCGCACCCGGCAGCGTGAGCTCGGCGTCCCGGAGAGCTTCGAATGGGTCGCCGAGACCACGCCCGCGTTGCGGGCGGCGGTCGAGGAGTCGGGCCTCGTGGTGCACGAGCACCCCCTGATGGTTCTCTTCCCGGACGCGCCGGCGGCTGCCGGACCCGAGGTGGCGGCGGGGTCGCCGGTACGGATTCTGGGCCCGGACGACCCCACACTGCCGAGCGCGTCGGCCGTTCAGCACCTCGCCTTCGCCGAGCCCGGCACCGGCGTCGGCTCGGCGGACGTGGCCGATGTGGCCGAGGCGGTACGGGCCCGGCTCGCCGATGGGTCGGCCGAGTACCTGGCCGCACGCATCCGCAAGGGTCTGACCGTGATGGCCGCAGCGGTGCAGGACGGCACGGCGCTCTGCGCAGGCCAGCACCAGCCGGTGGGGGCGGTCAGCGAGATCGTCGGCGTGGGAACGCTGCCCGCCGCGCGCCGCCGCGGCCTCGGACGCGCCGTCACCGCGGCACTCGTCGCCGACGCGCGGTCCCGGGGCGTACGGACGGTGTTCCTGTCGGCCGGCGACGTCGACGTCGCCCGGATGTACGGCGGGCTCGGCTTCCGCCGCATCGGCACCGCGTTGATCGCCGAGCCCGCCGAGTAGACGTCAGCCGGATTCACCCGGGGTGAGGCGCCTCGTTCGTCCAGTCGGGCCCTTGGATCGCGCTGCGCTCCACCACCGTGCCGGGCCGCATCCCCGGGTACAGATCGCCGGCCCGGACCACCACCCGCTGATCGCCGAGAATCCGGTGCGTCTTCGGGTCCAGGATGAGCTGGTAGTCGAAGACGCCGTCGGCTCCGCCGAGCGTCGTGCCGCGTGCCGCCAGGGCGATCCCGGTGCGCCCCTTGAGGTCGTGGACCGTCCCGATGGGACGTACGCCGGGTATATCGGCGAGCAACTTGAAGATCGCAGCGCGGAGCTTCGGCGAGGAGGCCTGGTTGGTCAGGATCTGGAAGCTCGCACTGAGCTCATTCGCCGGGTTCCGGGTGATCTCCCTGCGAGCTTGCGGCTTGACCTGCGCCTCCTTCGCGATCCAGGGGAAGAGCAGAGCCTTGAGCCGCGTCGGATCGGACGCCACTCGCTCCTGCTGCTTCCAGCTCATCCCCCGGAATCCGGCCTTCTTCGAGCCGGCACAGCCCGGTGACGCCACGCAGATCTTCGCCTCGCGCCTGGCTCGATCCCTCTTCTGCGCCGGTGTCGTACGGACGCCGACCTCCCACCGCCCGGCCCGGGTCGACACGGTCAGCCGGTGACCGTCCTCGCCCCGGATCTGCCATGTCCGTGGTGAGCCCGCCTTCCGCCACGCCGCCTCGTCCTCCGATTCCCTTCACGCCCGGGATCACGGGCGCTGTCCGGGGTCTGTCGACATCGGTCATCCGGCTGTCTCCCGAAGGGAGGAGCGGTTCATCACCTCGGTGCGACCGGCAGCGGCGAGGCCGGTTTGATCTCTTCCATGCGCAAGGAGGTGATCAACCGCTGACCGCCGCGGAGGGACAGGCGGAGCAGAACCCGCTTGAGCTCGGCGACGTCCCGGGCGATGACCACCAGGATGGCGTCGGTCTCGCCCGCGACCCAGTCGGCGGCGATGACCTGGGGCAGCGCTCGTACCTCGTCCTCGAACGCGCGGGTGGTCCGCGGGTCGGAGCGGGACAGGGTGACCGACACGTACACGTGCAGCGGGAAGCCCGCCACCGCCGGGTCGACGCGTGCCGCGATCTGCCGGATGACGCCCGACGCCTTCAGCCGCCGGACCCGGTTGAGGGTGGCCGCGGGCGACATCCCCACGAGCCGGGCAAGCTCGACGTTGGTGCGGTCGGCGTCGACCTGCAGCTCCGCGAGCAGCCGTACGTCGATTTCATCAAGTGATTCGGCCATGTCACCGAATTTTATTTCGTCAGAGAGTCCGTTCGCCGAATTCGGCTCTGAGCCGAGCGACCATGGCCACATGCGTACCGACCATCGCCTCGCCCTCGCCACCGGCGTGCTCTGGGGCTTTTCAGGGCGGCCAGATAAAGTCGACTCCGTGTCCGGTTCCCGAGTGCTCTCCGGCCGGGGCGGCCGGCCGTGACGGCGGCCGTCGACGGGTTCGACCGGTGGATCAGACACGAGTTCGTCGATTTCAACACCGAGCTGGAAGAGGCATACTTCTCGGCTCGCAGCGAAGTGCTGTTCGGCCGTCCAGAGCTCGAAAAGATCAAACGGGCGATCATGCTGGACGGTGCCGAACTGATCGCCCGGATCACCGAGGACGGCGGAATACCGGCGGACGAGAAGGAGCGATACCGGCTCCTGGGTGCTGTCGGATTCTATCTCGGGGCCTGTCGAAGGCACGAGGCCGGCGGTCCGGAGAACCCGGATGCCGAGCGACTCTCCGCGGCGTGGTCACTGGCGAACATCCTGGGCTCGTCACTCGGTGTGGCGCCGAGATTCGTGTTCGCCCACCAATCCCTCCATAACCCGTCCGTCCGTGACTCCTATCGGACCTTCACCTCGCTCGAAGACGAGCGCGTCTTCATCACCTACAACGGGCTCGCCGTGCTGGCCTACCAGCGTGCGGCCGGCGCGCTGCGACGAATCCCCACGATGGGGGTGTCGAATCCGATGGCGACGTACCTCTTCGAGGACGCGCGCGCCGCGCTCGACGACGTGCTGAGGTTCAACCGCACGCTCAGCGAGAACCTCGACGTCGACCGCTTCTTCTTCAATATCAGGCCCTATTTCAAGCCGTACCAGGTCGGCGGCATCGAATATCGTGGCGCCAACGCCGGTGACTTCGCGGCGGTCAATGAGATCGATCTGCTGCTCGGCCTGTGCAAGGCGCGAGATCCCTTTTACCAAAACCTGCTGGCCGAAAAGTATGCCTACGTGCCACCTGAGGACCAGGTTCTACTGCGTACGATCGTCGTCGCCGAATCGCTGCTCGACAGGTTCCTGAGTGAGGCGGAAACAGGTCCGGTCACGCCGCGGTTCCGGCTGAACGCGGAGCTCTTCCTCGCGATATGCCGGGCGCATGGCGCCGCTTATGCCTACCATCACCACAAGCTCGTCAAGCCCTTTCTCGAAGCGCCGGCGAAGGCCGCGCCGAAAGAGCGTCTGTCGGACATGACGGCCAGCGGGCCGCCGCTCGAGATGGTGATCAGAGGGCTCGGGTACCTGAGCGATCTTCGTGCGGCCCGTGACCGGCCAGGCGTCGTCAGCGCACGGGCCTCGCTCGGCAGGCTCCGAGAACTGCTGTCGGCCGCTGACGCCTGACGGCCGGTCGGCGGCGTGAGCGCCGCCGACCGGCCACCGTCCGCTGCGTGGCCATCGGTGCCGGCGCTCTCGCGGTGGGCCTCCAGCGGGTTTGGCTGCAACTCACCAAGGCGGGCCGTGCCGCCTACCTCGCCCACGTCGCCGCTCTCCAGGCGATCGCCGGACAGTGACGCTTCACCCGGTCGCCCCATGACCGGGTGCAGCGACATTGTTCTCCGAGCTCACCGCCCAGGACCTGACCCTTTTCACGGCCTTTCACCGCCCCGTTGACCGGGTGTCGAGGGCGACGTACCTTAGCCGCTGAAACAATTCATTGATATCTACGAAATGTTTCGAAGCGAGCCCCGCCCACCCCCTCGACCGAATTCCGGCCGTGGCCTCCTGCGCCACCTCATCGGTGAATGCGCTGGTCAGCGGTTGTGTTCGGGGTGAACGGAAACTGAGGAGAGGACCGATGAAAGTGCTGGCGAAGGTGCTCGGTGCCGTTGCCGCCGCGATCGCTTTGATGGTCACGTGGCTGGTGTACGCGCCGTCGGCGCCGGCGGCCTCGCTGACCGAGGTGACCGGCTTCGGCACTAATCCGAGCAATCTACGAATGCATTTGTACGTCCCGAACAATGTCGCGGCACGGCCCCCGATCGTGGTGGCCGTTCACTACTGCACGGGTTCCGGCCCGGCCTTTTACTCGGGAACGGAGTTCGCGTCGCTCGCAGACCGGTACGGATTCATCGTCATCTACCCCTCGGCCACCCGCAGCGGCAACTGCTTCGACGTCTCCTCCCCGCAGGCGCTGAGACACGACGGGGGCAGCGATCCGGTGGGCATCGTCTCCATGGTCAGGTACGTGGAGCAGCGCCACAACGGCGACCCGGCCCAGGTGTACGTCACCGGTGCATCCTCAGGCGCCATGATGACCAACGTCCTGCTCGGCGCCTATCCCGACGTCTTCAAGGCCGGTGCGGCCTTCATGGGCGTGCCCTTCGGGTGTTTCGCCACCACGGACGGCTCCAGCTGGAACAGCGCCTGCGCCAACGGCCAATTGATCAAGACCGCGCAGCAATGGGGAGACCAGGCCCGCGCCGCCTATCCCGGCTACAGCGGATCCCGGCCGCGCATGCAGGTGTGGCACGGCACCGAGGACTCCACCCTGCGGTACCCGAACTTCGGCGAAGAGATCAAGCAGTGGACGAACGTCCACGGGGTGAGTCAGACGCCGTCCTTCACCGACCAGCCCCAGCCCAACTGGACGCGCACCCGGTACGGCGGCAGCGGCGTCAACGCTCCGGTCGAGGCCATCAGCATCCAGGGCGTCGGGCACAGCCTCCCGCTCGGTGGCCAGGCCGAGATGGCCATCAGGTTCTTCGGCCTGGCGGGCGGGCCGACCACACCGCCGACCACCCCCACTCCCACGCCGACGCCGACACCGCCCGGCACCCCCGGCGCATGCCGCGTCACCTACACGGTGAACGCCTGGAACTCGGGCCTGACCGGCGCCATCACCATCGCCAACACCGGCGACTCGGCGATCAATGGCTGGTCCCTCGTGTTCACGCTTCCCGGCGGGCAGACCATCACCTCGGGATGGAACGCCTCGTACGCGCCGACGAGCGGCCAGGTCACCGCGCGGAACGCCGGCTACAACGCCGCGATCGCCCCGAACGGCTCGGTCGGCGTCGGCTTCCAGGCCACGCACACCGGCAACACCGCTGAACCGACCGCGTTCACCCTCAACGGGGCCGCGTGCACGGTCGCCTGAGCACGGAGCCGGGTCGGCCGGCACAGAGCAGGCAGGGCGCCGCGTCGGGCGGGGCGCCCTGCCGCCGGTCGGGCCGCCATCTTCCAGGGCCTGGCCGTGGCGTTCCGCACCGTGGCCGACGTCTTCTCCTGACCCCTCTCATCGCTTCGTGCGGATACGGCCGGGCCCGGCCGTTCGACCGGGCCAACTCTTCACAAAGCCCGGCCGAAGGCACCGGCAACGGTTCAGGTATCGACCGGCGGTCCCTTCTCTTCGGGGCATGTGACGGCGCGGCTGTGTCGGGTGCTCGCCATCTCGCGCCAAAGAGTTCTCACGAGACCCGTTCCGCTGCCCGCCGCCGGATCATGCGCGTGAGAGTTTCCGGGTACTCCCACATGAGGGGGACAGGGCACGAGCACACGGGGGTGTCATGCCTGGCAGGATCCATCTGGCCCTGGCGGTCACGCTGGGCGTGGGAGCCGCCGCTCTCTGCGTCTCGGGCGTGGCGCAGGCAATGCGGGGGCGGCCCGACGCGCAGGCCGGCGCGGTCATCCGGAACGCCGAAGGCAGAGCCGTCGGCTCGCTCCGCATCGAGAACGAGCGCTATGGCAAGTCCAGGGTCACCGTCACCGTGACCGGCCTGCCCGCCGGCTACCACGGGTTCCACGTCCATACCAAGGGCGCCTGCGATCCCAGGTCGATCGACCCGGCGACCGGCAGCCCGTTCTTCAGCGCGGGCGGTCATTTCAATCTCGGCTCGGGCTCGCACCCCGAGCACTCCGGCGACCTGCCCGCGCTCCTGGTCGGCGCGGACGGCACCGGCAGCGCGTCCTCGTCCACGGATCGCTTCCGGGTGCGGCAACTGCTCGACCGCGACGGCAGCGCGATCATGATCCATGCCGGACCGGACAACCAGGCCAACATTCCCGACCGCTACCGGCAGGTCGACGGCACACCCGGGCCCGACGCCGAGACGCTCAAGACCGGCGACTCCGGCGCCCGCATCGCCTGCGGTGTGATCACCGCACGCTGAGTCACTGTAGGTCGACGATGACCTCTGCCCACATGAAGTCCGCCGGCGTTGTCGCGCCGTCGCGTGCGAGTCGCTCGACGTTCGACGGTCGGGCGATCTCGCAGGTGCTCGACAAGGAACACCTGCGAGATCACCGTGGAGCTCAGCCGATTCCGTAAGTCCTCAGCGGATCTCGTAGATCGCGGTGGTGCCGCTCACCTCGTTGCCGACGACGAGCAGCGGCCGGTGGGTCGGGCTGTCCCCGGCGGGAACGAACAGCACGCCCTCGGGGCCCACGTCGCCCGCGGTCCCGTCCTCGACAGAGCCCGCGAAGTCACGGGTGCTGACGTAGTCGGCGAGGACGGGGCGACGGGGGTCGCTCAGGTCATAGGCCACGATCCCGCTGACCCGCTCCAGCCCGGCGAAGGCGTAGGTGCGTGCCGTCATGGTGACCGTGCGAGGTCGTTCCCTGCGCCGGAGTGGTGATGAGGGCCAGACACGCCGCGGCCGTGCCGGCCACGGCCGTCAGCCGGGAGATCTTCGTGGTCCGCATGTGGCGGAGTGTCGTCAGACGCCATGAATGCTCACCGTCATCCAGATGGCCGGGGGGTGAAATACCAGGCTGCTGCGGTCTCTGCGGTGCAGCGCATAGGCGAGGGCGCGTGTGCGGAGGGTGAGCATTGGCTTGCCGGGGCGTGTGGGGTGGCACAGGTCACAACGCTCGGTGGGAGTAAAAGGGACAAATTGCCGCTTGATACAGACTGAAGCGAGCGTGACCCGGCTTCCCCAGTGCCCCACCTGACCGCCTCAGACGGCGGAAGCGGCGTGAGCGACGTGGCCGGGCGACCACGTCGAGCGGCTCATCGGCGAGCCGCCCGCAGGCACCGATCGCCGGCTCGACCCCCGCCATATCTGAACACTCTGTCCGACCCCGCAGCAGTCCCCGCCCGGCCGTTCGTTCGTTCGTCCAGGCGCTGAGCCGCGCGCATTGACCGGAGACAACTTTCTTCATGTCGACGACTGAACCGGCCCCTGACAGCCCCTTTCCCCGGCGCTGGATCGCGCTGATCTTCATAGCCCTTGCCCAGCTGATGGTCATCCTCGATGCCACCATCGTGAACATCGCGCTGCCGTCCGCGCAGCGAGCGCTGGACATCTCCGACGGCAACCGCCAGTGGGTCATCACGGCCTACACCCTCGCCTTCGGCGGCCTGCTCCTCTTCGGGGGCCGGATCGGCGACCTCGTCGGGCGCAAGCGGACCTTCCTCATCGGCCTGGTCGGCTTCGCCGGCGCGTCGGCGCTCGGCGGCGCCGCGCAGACCGAGGGACTGTTGCTCGCCGCCCGTGCCCTGCAGGGTGCGTTCGGCGCGCTGCTCGCCCCGTCCGCGCTCTCGCTGCTCGCGGTGACCTTCACCACCCCGCGTGAGCGCGCGAAGGCGTTCGGCATCTACGGCGCGATCGCGGGTGGCGGAAGCGCCCTCGGCCTGATCCTCGGCGGCGTGCTGACCGAGTACCTGAACTGGCGCTGGGCCTTGTACGTCAACGTGCCCATCGCCATCATCGGCTTCATC
The DNA here is from genome assembly GCF_014323665.1 of Actinomadura sp. HBU206391. Taxonomy (GTDB): domain Bacteria; phylum Actinomycetota; class Actinomycetes; order Streptosporangiales; family Streptosporangiaceae; genus Actinomadura_C. The sequence goes on from NZ_JABVEB010000042.1 coordinate 19,912, forward strand.
GGCGGCATGTCGTTCATCAAGGAACCCGCCACCCGGCACCGGTCCCACCTGGACGTCCCCGGAGTCGTCCTGGTCACCGCGGGCCTGATCTCCCTGGTGTACGCCTTCACCCGCGCCGAGTCAGAGGGCTGGGGCGAGGGCGGTGTCATCGGCCTGTTCGTCGCGGCCGGAGTGCTCCTCGTGTCCTTCGTCGTCGTCGAGAGCCTGACCAAGCACCCGCTGCTGCCGATGCGCGTCGTGGTCGACCGAACGCGTGGCGGCGCGTACCTGTCCGTCGGCCTGTCAGTGATCGGGATGTTCGGGCTCTTCCTGTTCATGACGTACTACCTGCAGACCATCAAGGACTACTCACCCGTCAGGTCCGGACTGGCCTTCCTGCCGATGACCGCAGCAATGATCACCGGTTCGACGCAGATCGCCGCGCGCCTGATGAACCGGGTGCCGCCGCGCCTGCTGATGGTGCCCGGCCTGCTGCTGGCCGCGGCCGGGGCGGGGCTGCTCACCCAGCTCGAAGTCGACACCCCCTACACGCACCTGCTGCTGCCCGCCGAACTGATGCTGGGCCTGGGGCTCGGCGTGACGTTCATGCCGGCGATGAACCTCGCCACCGCCGGGGTCGACCCCCGCGACGCGGGCGTGGCGTCGGCGATGGTGAACACCTCGCAGCAGGTCGGCGGCTCGATCGGCACCGCGCTGCTCAACACCATCGCCGCGACCGCGACCGCGGACTACCTCGTCGAGCACGCGAACGGCGTCCCGTCGCCGCAGGTGGCGGCGGTCGCTCTCGTGCACGGTTTCAACGTGGCCCTGTGGTGGGCCGTCGGCGTACTGGTCCTGGCCGCGCTCGTCGTCGCCGTACTGATCAACAACAAGGGCCGCGGGCGGCACGTCGTCTCGAAGGTCGACGATCCGACGGAGACGCCTCGGCTCGCGGCCGAGGTCACGGCAGAGACGGCGCCGGTCCGCGAGCTCGTCTCGGTCGGCGCGGGCACCGACCCGTACGGAAGCGACGACCAGGACGGCCGGGTGCGGCCGCTGACGTTGAGCGAGGTGCGGGCATCGGCCGGCGGCAACGGTGTCGGTAGCGGCAACGGCAGCGGCGTCGGTAGCGGCAACGGTGTCGGAATAAGTAACGGCAACGGTGCCGGAGTAAGTAACGGCAACGGGGCCGGGGGCTCCGCCGGAGGCGTGGCCCCCCGGATCCGCGGATACATCTGGGCCGGTGAGGGCGTTCCGATCGCGCGAGCCGCGCTCACCCTCATCGACCTCGGCGGGCACCAGGTCGGGCGGGGCGCCGCCGAGAACGACGGCTCCTACTCGCTGCCGGTTCCCGGCGCCGGCACGTACATGCTGATCGCCGCGTCGGACGGACACCAGCCGCAGGTGGCCACCGTCGTGGTGGGCGAGGAGTCGCTCTCCTACGACCTCACCCTCGCGGGCACCTCGGGTCTCGACGGCGTCGTGCTCAGCGCGACCACCGGGGCCCCGGTGGCGAGCGCCATGGTCGTGGTGACCGACGTCCGCGGCGAAGTCGTCAGCTCCGTCACGACGGGCGAGAGCGGCGCGTTCTCGTTCGACGACCTCGTGCCGGGCGCCTTCGTCATCGCGGTGAGCGCGAGCGGCCACCGGCCGAACGCCGTGCCGATCGAGGTCGCGGGCCAGGGCACCACGCACTGCCAGATCGAGCTCCAGGCCGGTGCCCGGGTGCAGGGCGTCATCCGCGCCGGAGAGACGAACACTCCGCTGTGCGATGCGCGGGTGACCCTGGTGGGCGCCACGGGCGACGTCGTCGGCACGGCCACCACCGGACCCGACGGGGAGTACGCCTTCATGGACCTGGACCCCGGTCAGTACACCGTGATCGCGAGCGGCTACCCACCGGTCGCCGCCGCGCTGACGCTCGACGGGGCCGGTGAGAGCGGATTCGGTCTCACACTGGGTCACCCCGCCGATGCCTGAGACGCGACGGGACGGGGCAGTGGACGAGCGGGGCCTGCGCACGCGGGTCGTGACCAAGAACGGCTGGGCGATACCGCACGCGGTCGTCACGGTCGCCGACCTGACCGGGCGGCAGATCGCCCGTGCGCAGGCGGACGCCGAGGGCGTGGTGCGTACCGACCCGCTGCCGCCCGGATCGTACACGGCGATCATCACGGCGGTCGGCTACGCGCCTTCGGCCGCCACCGCGATGGTCGGCCGGGCCGGCTCCGCGGAGCTCGGCAAGGTGACGCTGGAGCGCCGGGGCGGCACGGAACTGCCGCCCCCCGGGCCGTGGACCATCGACCCCGCGCACTCCAGCGTCATCGTCACCGCGCAGCACCTGGGCCTGTCGAGCGTCCACGCGCGATTCGAGGAGTTCGGCGGGCGGATCGACATCGCCGAGCACGTCGAGCGGGCACGGGTGGCGGCCGAGATCAAGGCCGCCTCGGTCGACACCGTGAACAAGACGCGTGACGACCACCTGCGCAGCGCGGACTTCCTGGACGTCGAGCGGTTCCCGGTCATCACCTACATCGGCACGCGCGTCGTCCCTGCGGGCGACGACCGCTGGACGGTGCACGGCGAGCTGGGGCTGAAGGACGTACGGCGCCCGGTGGAGCTCGACCTGGCCTACCTCGGCACGGGTCCCGACCTCTGGGGCGGTACACGCGCCGCGTTCCGCGCGACGACCGAGCTGAAGCGCGCCGACTTCGCGATCGTCTACAACCAGGTGCTGTCCGCGGGCATCGGGCTCATCGGCACCACACTCCGGGTCGAGCTGGACATCCAGGCGGTCCAGGGGGAGCGGTTGCCGGAAGGCTGATCAGCGCCGGCCGTGATCGACATGGTGGCGGGCGCGCGAGGCGAGCCGGCGTACCGCGGCGGGTGACCGGCCGACCACCTCGGCGACCTCGTCGAACGTCATGCCGAAGACGTCGTGCAGGAGGAACGCCGTGCGCTCGGCCGGTGACAGGTGCTCGAGTACGACGAGCAGGGCCATGCTCAACGACTCCTCCAGCGTGACCCGTTCGGCGGGGTCGGACGCGCCGGCCGGCGTGCGCCGCCCGCTGCCGCCGTCGTGGCGCGCGTTTCCGCCGTCACGCGGGCGCGGCGCGCTCATCGCCGCTCCGCCGTCAGCCAGGTCGCGAACGACGTCGCGCCGCGTACATCGGGCCGCTCGGCGGTCAGTGCCCCGCCGCGCAGCGCCCGCCCGAGCCGGCCGGTAAGCGGCACCGGCACCGGCACGCTCCGGCTCGGTACCCGCACGCCATGCCCGCGCGAGCGCGACTCCTCGGCGACGCGGCCTCCGAGCGACCCCGTACCTTCGACAATGGCGATTCTCATGCCCTCTTGACGACATGGAGCGCCTTTGTGTGACATTCACTTGCCATCGCTCAGGTCATACCTGATGAGCGGCCGGTGCCTCGGGCCGGCGAACGGCAGGTCGACGGCGTGGGCGAACATCGCGTCGTACAGCGCGGGTCGTCGTTCGGCGAACGCGGCGTACGCAGTACCGACGTTGGTGAGGGCCGGCCGCCGTCAGTCGATGTCGCGCCTTTTCACCAGCGCTCCCGTCATGACGGCGAAGGCCACGAGATAGGCGAGCGCGAGGGCGACGGCGGGCCCGCCGGACAGGTTCGTCACCACCCCTGGCGTCCCGCCCTCCTCTGACACCGGTGTGGCGCCGAGTGCCGCGGCGAAGGAGCCGGCCACCGTGCCGGGCATGACGTCGGTCACTGGCCCGAGCCAGTCGAGCAGCGTTCCCGCACCGCGCAGCAGGTTCTCGACCACGAGCACCCACACGGCACCGAGACCGACGGCGAGCGCGGGGCTCCGTGACAGGGTGCCGACGGCGACTCCGGCCACGACCCACATCCCGAGGATCAGGACGCCGCCGCTGAGCGCGCGGACGATGTCGTCCACCGCCGGCCAGACGATGCTCTGGCCCTCGATGGTCGCCAACGTCGAGGAGATGCCCAGGTCGACGGCGAACGTCACGACGACCAGGCCGACGACGATCACGGCGAGTGCGACCAGCGTGCCCGCCGCCACGGCCAGCCGCCCGGGCCCCTGGGTGAACGCGGACTTCCAGGTCCCCCACCCGTAGCCGCTGCCCGCGGCGAGCGCGCCGAGAGTCAGCATGATGGCACCGCCGAACATCGGCATGCCCTGCACCACCGCCTCCGGTACGGCGGCCGGCATGAGGCCGGCGAACAGTTCCTCGCGCGAGACGCCCTCGCTGCCGAAGCCGCCGCCGTTGCGATAGCCGAGATAGGTGAACACGTAGTCGAAGATGATGTTCAGCAGCAGCCAGACGCCGAGCATCACCCACAGGGCCGGCCAGCGCCGCAGCCTGAGCAGCTCGGCGCGGGCGCTGACCATCACGGTGATCATCGCTGGTCCTCCTCGGTGGCGGTCATCTCGAAGAACACCTCTTCGAGGGAGCGTTCGGACGGGCGTATCTCGTGGACGTCGACCTCCGCAGCCACCAGGGCCCTGGTGACCTCGGCGGCGCGACCCGGGTCGATGCTGAGCCGCATCGCGCCATCGATGACCGAGACGGCGTCGTCGCCGGCGATCCGCATGCCGACGGCCAGCGCGGTCTCCATCGGGTCGGCGCGCACGAGCAGCCGTTGACCGCCGCGCAGTTCGCTGACGGTCGCCTCGGTGATGAGCCGGCCGCGCGAGATCACCCCTACGCGGTCGCACACCTCCTGCACCTCACTGAGCAAGTGGCTCGACAGCAGCACCGTGTGCCCGGCGGCGGCCAGGTCGGCGACGAGCCGCCGCATGTCGTTGACGCCGGCGGGGTCGAGCCCGTTCGTCGGCTCGTCCAGGATGAGCAGCTCGGGGTCGCCGAGCAGCGCCGCGGCCACGCCGAGGCGCTGCTTCATGCCGAGCGAGTACGACTTGAACCGGTCGTCGGCGCGGGCGGAGAGGTCGACCTGCGCGAGCGCGTGCCGGACCTCCTCGTCGCCGAGGCCGCGATAGCGGGCGAGCACCCGCAGGTTGTCCCGGCCGCTGAGGTACGGGTAGAACCCGGGGCTTTCGACGAGCGAGCCGATCCGGCCGATGGCGGCAGGGGCACCGGGGTCCAGCCCGAGCACGGAGGCCGTGCCGCTCGTCGGGCGGACCAGGCCGAGCACCATGCGCAGCGTGGTGGTCTTCCCGGCGCCGTTCGGGCCGAGGAAGCCGTACACCTCGCCGCGCCGCACGGTCAGGCTCACCGCGTCGACGGCCACGTGGCCGCCGTAGCTCTTCGTCAGGAGCCGCGTGCGAACGGCCGCCGCCTCCGGTGGTGCGACCGTGTCAGTGAGTGTGTTCATGGCTTAGAGCGTCGCCGCACCAGGCCGCCACGTCGTCCCCTCAGCGGAGGCACGCTGATACGCAGGATCGGGTACGCGGCCTACGCCGAGGCGGGGACCGTCACGCGAGGTCGCAAGCCGCCGAGTTCTCTGCTCAGGATGGTCGCGCTCAGCCGGGGCGCACGGTGACGGTGACATGGTCGGCCGGTCGGGCGCCGGTCACCTCGACGACGGTGAGGGTGTGGCGGGTGAGCCTGACGCTGGTGCCGGGTTCGCCCTTGACGATGCGGAAGGCCTCACCGGGGCCGGTGACCTGCAGCAACGCGGTGCGGCCCTGTACGGACGCCACGACGACCTGCAGGTCGGTCACGTACACGGGCCCGTGACCGGGTCGCAGTTTCTGGGTGGCAGGGCCGGTCCGCGCGACCGAGGCCCGTTGTGAGGGGGACATGGAGGAAGGCTTCGCCTTCGGTTCTCGATCGCCGGAACACCCGGCCAGAGAGGCGACGAAGGCGGCAAGACCCACAGCGATGGCGGCCTCCCGAAGGGAGACTTTCATTTGGCTGCCACGGATCCGATACTGATGTTGATGAAGGTGTCGCTGAAATCCTTCCATGACATGGTGACCTCCGGATAACTGGAGCCCCAAGGGTTCTGCACGGTCACCGTTTTATCCTGTTCGTTCACCTCTGTCAAAAAATACTCATGGTCAGTTGTTATCTCGCCGTTTTTAACGTAGTCGGTCGGCGGGCCGACATTTCCTATCAGTTGCTGGGCTATAGGGTTGACGACCCCTGCGGTTATCGGATTTCCGGAGTTGAATTCGGTGGCCAGCTCGTCGAAGTCGATCGGCTTGTTCCATGTGGCGGTATGGATGCTCAGGAAAACCGGGCTGCGGACCTCTCTTGATTTACCCGTGAGCACTCCGAACCGATCAGTGAACTTCCCGCCCTCTATATCGCCATACCCGCCCTTGATCTTCGCATAGGCCTTCTCCATGAGACCTGGCCATATCTCTTCCCTGTTCGAGTCGATGTCTCCGGTACCCGCGAACGCGGGGTTTCCGTTTTCGTCGGTGGGAAGGTCGGGAGTCACCGTGACCTCGGTGCGCACATTACCTGGAAACAAAGTAACGGTATAGGTGCCGTTGGCGTTCTCGCGGATGGCCTTCTGGATGATGTCGGGCCGCTTCAACGCGAGCGCACCCAGCGAGGCTATGAAGTAGCAGTCGCCGAGCCGACCCTGGCTGACGTCGCTCGGTTCGACTGGATACAGATTCCCGTTGATGAACGGCACTCCGCCCTTGACCGGCTTCAACTTGATGCCCTCACTGTCATCGGGAAGGCTCGGCTCGATGGTCGAGTCGTATTTCGCGATCCGACGGATCAGATCCAGCGGGGCGGTGCGCATGAGGCTGTCAGTGATCTTTCGGCGATCCGGCTCGACCTCACCGGCGGCGGTCGTGCCGAAGATCTTTTTGAGATCGGCGTCGCTGAGCCTGCCGAGGACGGCGTCACGTTCACGGGACGACAGCCCGTCGATGGCGCGGTGGATGCCGTTCATGTCGCGTGCCGTGACGAAGAGGTCGCCCTTGATGTCCTCGGCGACCTCGTGCAGCTGATCTGCCGCATTTTTGATCTTTGTGGTGTCGAAGCTGCCCGGATCATCGGGATTCAGCGAGGAGTCATGTTCCGCCAGTCGCCGCAGCGTGTCCGGGGAGGCATTGTTGCGGAGGATCTCGGTGAGCTTGTCCCTGATGTCCGCGGCGTCCATGTTGACGGTGCCGGAGTATCCGGTACGGCTGGCGAAGATCTCTTTGAGTTCGTCGTCGCTGAGTGCGGCGATGGCCGCGTCGAGGTCGGGGCCTTGGAGCTTCGACAGAGCCACCATGATCGGCTGCATCTGTTCAGGCAGGATGACGTCGCTGATCTTGTCATCAAGGGCGTCACGAACCTTCTCGACGGTCTCGTCGACCTTCTCCTCGTCCACCGCGAGCCCCGTATTCGGTGTCGCGGCCGCCGATGCCGCACGAGCGAACGGTTGACCGGCCTTCGCGGGCGCGCCCTTCCGTGTACCGGCTGTGCAGAAGAATTCGAACCACCGGCATCCGTCGTCAGCGGCTCGGCCGCCCACCTTCCCCGGGGGCCGGTCCTTGGCGGTGCCGTCGGCGTCGGCGACCGGCTTCGACGCCGGACCGTCGTCGCAGGCGGGATCGGACACCCTGCACACCGCGCCCGTGATTCCGCCGGTCACCACCCCGGGAAGGCCGCTGACCGCCACGGCCCCCGAAACGGCCGCGACGAGCAGGACCACCCCGAGATGGCTGATCGCGCCTTCGCCACGGTCGGCCCCCGAGAGGCGAAGTCTTGACATATATGAATTATCTTGATCATTAAGGACCGGAACAGGGTCTCAGGGCCCATGCCCACTGGACCTACCTTGGGCCGGTGCGGAGCCGCCCTGCGAGGTCAGAGGACGTTCAGGTCGGCCGCTGCGGCGATGGCCTGGGCCCCGGAGTCGTTCGGGTGCAGATGGTCGCCCGAGTCGTAGGCCGGCAGCAGCGCGTCGGGATCCGCGGGGTCAGCGTCGCGCCAATGATCTTGATGCCGCGGGCGCGCGCGGCACGGACCAGTTCCCGGTGCCCGTCGATGAGCTGAGCCACCGACACCACGGGGGAGCGGCGCAGCCGATGTCGCGCCCGCCGAGGCCGATGTCATTGGTCCCCTGCAGCACGATCACGGAGCGCACACCGGGCTGGTCGAGCACGTCATGGCCGAACCGGGCGAGGCCACGGTCGCCGCCCGAGCAGGGATGGTCGGTGAGCAGTAGGTTGCCGCTGATCCCGGCGTTGAGCACACCGAGGGGCCGGCCGGCGGCGACGAGCCGCTCGGCCGGGTAGCGGTTGTCGGCGCCTGGCGTCGACCCGAACCCGTCGGTCACCGAGCTCCACAACGTGACGGTCAGTTTCTCCAGCGGCCGCGCCGGCAGCCACGCCGGCCCGTCGCATCGAGGGTACTCGCGCGGGACGGCCGGGTCGTCCCGCAGCGGCGCGCCGTGGCTACGCGGGATCGCGTACGGGGGCTACGCCCGGCCGGGGATGCTCCAACGCCCGCGGCCTTCTATCGTCGAGGTCGTGACGAGGGTCAGGGAAGGTGCGCGGCGTTGGCTGCCGGACGCATCGCTCTGCGTGCTCTTTCTCGTGCTGGGCTTGATCGGTACGGAGCCCGCCGCCGGCTTCCAGCCACAGGCGTCCCAGGCCCCTGACGCCCTCGCCTACGTGCTGGTGGTCGCCGCGGCCCTGTCGCTCGCCGTGCGCCGCAGACCGGGGTTGTGCCTGGCGCTCAACGGAGCGGTGGTCACCGCGTACCTCGCGGTCGGGTATCCGTACGGGCCCATCCTGCTGACCGTTCCCGCCGCGGTGTACGGGGTCGGGGTGCGGTGGCCGCTGCCCCGGGCAGGCGTGGCGGTCGCCGCGGACTTCGTCGTACTGCTCGTCGCGGGGTTCGCCAAGCGGGCGCGTGAGCCGGGCGGCGCCGACGTCCTTGAGCACAGGATCTGGCACACGCTCGCCTGGGGAGCGGTCATCGCCGCCGCGCTCGCGGTGGCCGCGGCGGTCCGGGTACGCCGCGAGTCGGTGGGCAAGGTGCGCGTCGAGCTGGCTCGTCGCGTCGCCTCGGAGGAGCGGCTGCGGATGGCGCAGGATCTGCACGACTCCATCGGTCACGGGCTGGCGGTCATCGCGATGCAGGCCGGTGTGGCGCTGCATGTGCTCGACCGAGATCCCCAAGGGGCCAGGGACGCCATGGAGGCGGTGCGGGCGACCAGTCGTGAATCGCTGGAGAACCTCCGTGCCGAGCTGGAGGTGCTGCGCAGCCCCGGTGCGGCCGCGCGGCGGCCCGCCCCCGGTCTCGGGGACCTCGACCGGCTCACCGACCGGGTGCGGGCGGGTGGTGTGGCCGTGCGCTTGGACATCGATCCCGATCTATCGGCGGTGCCGCCGGAGGTGAGCGCCGCCGCCTACCGCATCCTGCAGGAGTCCCTGACCAATGTGCTGCGGCACGCCGGCGCCGCGGCGGCCCGGATCCGGGTCGGTTGCGAGGACGGGACGCTGCTCGTCGAGGTCACCGACACTGGCCCGGTCGACACCGCCGAGGGCGGGCCTGTCGGCCCCGCCGGCGCCCGGCCCGGCGCGAACGGCGGTGGCCACGGCATCCGCGGCATCCGGGCGCAGGCCGAGGCGCTCGGCGGTACGCTCCACGCCGGCCCTCGCCCGTCCGGCGGATTCGCGGTCGAGGCATGTCTGCCGCTGTACGGCGGGAAGGACCGGTGATCCAGTGATCCGGGTCGTCGTCGTGGACGATCAAGCGCTCGTACGCGTCGGGGTGCGCACGCTGCTGGGCTCCGAACCCGACATCGAGCTCGTGGGCGAGGGTGCCGACGGGCGCACCGGTGTGGCCAGGGTCCGAGCCGCGGTTCCCGACGTGGTGCTCATGGACATCCGGATGCCGGAGATGGACGGCCTGGCGGCGCTTCGCGAGATCTCCGGAGATCCCGCGCTCAGTGCGGTGCGGGTCGTGATGCTCACGACGTTCGGACTCGACGAGTACGTGTTCGAGGCGTTGCGCTCCGGGGCGAGCGGTTTCGTCCTCAAGGACGCCGAGCCCGAGGAACTGCTCCGGGCGGTGCGCGTCGTCGCCGACGGCGGATCGCTGCTGTCGCCTTCGGTCACCCGCAGCGTCATCGCCCGCTTCGCCCGGCCGGGCCCGGCGGCAGTGGCGCACCCGGGCGTCGAGCGGCTGACCGATCGCGAACGCGAGGTGGTGGGCTGGGTGGCCACCGGCATGTCGAACGACGAGATCGCCGCCCAGCTGGTCGTCAGCAGCGAGACCATCCGTACCCACGTGAGCCGGGCGATGCTGAAGATGCACGCTCGCGACCGGGCGCAGCTCGTCGTCTTCGCCATGCAGTCCGGCCTCGGCCCACCCGCGTGAGCCGAGAACCTGGTCACCCGGGCGACCTTCATACGCCACCGCGTTGAGCCGGCGGCCGGGGGCCTCGGCTGCGTCTGGCCGAGCAGCGTGCCGCCGAAGGCGATGACCATGCCGAGCAGCTGCACCGGGGTGAGGTCCTGGCCGAGGAGCGCCCAGCCCAGGACGGCGGCCGACAGCGGGCTGAGCAGGCTGAGGAAGGCGACCGAGGTGGCGGGGAGGCGCGAGATGCCGCGGAACCAGACCCAGTACGCGACGGCGGTGCCGATGACGCCGAGGTAGGTGTAGCCGAGCAGGTTCTCGCCGGTGAGGTTGGGCGGCGCGCCTTCGATCAGCAGGGCGACGGGGGTGAGCAGCAGCCCACCCGCGGTGAGCTGCCAGGCGGTGAGGCTCAGCGCGCCGACGCCCTCGGGGCGGCCCCAGCGCTTGGTGAGCACCGTACCGGCGGACATGGAGGCGGCCCCGGCCAGCCCGGCGAGCACTCCCGCGGTGTCGAGCCGTGCGTCGGCGCGCAGGACGATCAGGCCGACCCCGAGCAGCCCGGCGAGGCCGGCGAGCAGCTTGCGCGTCGTCGGCCGCTCGGCGAGCAGCGCGGCGGCGAAGGCCAGCGCGAACAGCGGGCCCACCGCGCCGAGCAGGGCCGCGACCCCGCCGGGCAGCCGGTACGCGGCCAGGAAGAGAAGCGGGAAGAACGCGCCGATGTTCAGTACGCCGAGCACCGCCGCCCGCCAGATCCACACGCCGCGCGGCAGCACCCGGGTGACGGCGAGCAGCACCAGCCCGGCCGGCAGCGCTCTCATCAGCGCGGTGAAGAGCGGGCGGTCGGGCGGCAGGAATTCCGTGGTGACGACGTAGGTCGAGCCCCAGGCGAGCGGGGTGAGCCCGGTGACGGCGAGGTCGCGGGCGTTCGGAAGGGAGGAACCTGCGCGCGGGGCGGCGATGATCGCCATCTGGATCACTCCTTATTGATAATCTCAACGTTGAGATAACAACACGGCGAGAACCTCAACGTCAAGTAGATGAACGTTAAGATTCTTAGTGATAAGGGAGTGTCATGGGCGACGCGGTGGACGTGGTGCTGGCCCAGTGGCGGCGGGAGCGGCCCGATGTGGACCCGTGGCCCATGGGCGTCATCGGCCGGATCTCCAGGTTGTCGCGGTTGCTGGACCGGGAGCTGAAGGAGTTCTTCGCCGGCCACGGGCTGGAGGGCTGGGAGTTCGACGTGCTGGCCACACTTCGCCGGGCCGGGTCGCCGTACGAACTGACGGCGGGCGCCCTGAACCGGGCGGCGATGGTGACCTCTGGAGCGATCACCAACCGGATCGACCGGCTGGCCGCGAAGGAACTGGTCGAGCGGGTACCCGACGGGACGGATCGGCGCTCGGTCCGGGTCCGGCTCACCGAACGAGGACTGGCGACGGTCGATGAACTGGTCGGGCTGCACGTGGCGAACGAGGCGCGCCTGTTGGCCGGCCTGGACCCGGGGGAGCGGGATCAGCTGGTCAGCACGTTGCGCGGGCTGCTGGAGTCGATGGGCGACACGTCACTGGAGTAGGCGGCCGCCTCCGGCTCTGACCGGCCGGGGCCGGGCGCCGATCAGCTCGGATGCCGCCCACCGGCCGACCGTACGTGACATCGGCTCGGTCGGATCGCCTCAGCGGACCCGCACCGCATCGGCGACGAGGTCCAGGACCGGGCGCGGCGGCCCGTCGAGCAGCGCGGGCAGGTCGCTGTCGCGTTGTTCCAGGAGACCGGCGTTGAGGTTGGCGAACATCGAGATCGAGTGCCCCACCTGGTACGGCTCGAGCCCGGCCTCGGTCAGGGCGGCACGGGTCCCGGTCAGCGATGCCGTCTCGTACCGAACCTGGCGGGCGAGCACTTCGGTGAGCATCGCCGCGATGTCGTCCCCGCCGACAGAGGTCGTGCCGACGAGTTCGTACGTACGCCCGGCGTGCCGGCGGCGACCATCGGCGGCGAGGTCGGCATGCGCTTCGGCGGCGACCCGCGCGGCCACGTCAGCGAGGTCTTCGCGGGCGACGACCGAGACCTTGCCGTCGCCGAACGGTGCCGCGAACACGCCGGTGGCGGCGGCCGTTCCAGCCGCTCCCGCCGCGATACCGGCCGCGATCTCGGCGTAGAGCCCGTTGCGCAGGATCGTGACGTCGAACGGGGCCTCGGCCAGCCGGGCCTCGGTCCACCGGTGGGCCAGCGCGATCGTGAGCCGGTCACCGGAGCCGGCCAGGCTGGTGTAGATCACGTGCCGGATCCCCGCCTCGGTGGCCGCCTCGATCACCGCGCCATGGCGGGTGAACACCACGTCGTCCTCGGCATATCCCGCGGAGACGAACACCAGCACCTCGACTCCGGTGAACGCCTCGGCCAGCGTTCCGGGCTCGTCGAAGTCGACCCGCCGTGTGTTGGTGCCGTCGCCGGTCCGGGTCCCCCCTGCCACATCGAGGCCGGGAACGCGGGCGAGCCGGTCGAGGACCAGTCCGCCGAGTGCGCCGGACACGCCGGTGACGAGAATCATGTGTGCTCCCCAGGTGTTGTGCTCGTTGACCGTCCACAGCATCGCGGCCGCTCGTCGCCGCCGTAAGGAGGCACTCTCATGTCCGTCGGGCATACCGCCGTAACCCCCCAGGTCGGCACGGATTCCCAGGTCAGCGCGGATTCCCAGGTCGACGTTGAGCAGACCGGGCCGTGTGGCGATGACGACTGCGGCATCCGCGAGGTCCTGGACCGGATCGGTGACCGGTGGACCGTTCTGGTCGTCGTCGAGCTGTCCAAGGGCGTACGGCGGTTCCGCGAGCTGCAGCGGGCGATACCGGGGATATCGCAGCGGATGCTGACCCTCACCACCCGCAGGCTGTGCCGTGACGGGCTCGTCGAGCGCACGGCCTACGCGACCATCCCGCCCCAGGTGGAGTACCGGCTGACCGTGATGGGGGAGAGCCTCGCAGAGATGATCTCCGGCCTCGCCGACTGGTCACGTGATCACAAGGACGCGATAGCCGTGTCACGACGGCAGTGGGACGCCGACCGCGGGTGACAGCGGGCATGTCCGGTCGGATCGGTGCAGGCCGCTCTCGGTCATCCCGCTCGGCGGGCCGCTTCGGCCGGCCGGTCGACGCCGCTGCCGGCTGCGGCCCCGAACGCCTCGTCGTACCGGTGGACGATGAGCCGCGCCAATGCGCGGTGCACGCCGAGCGGCCGGCTGACGTCGTCGGCGCCGGCGGCGAGGACACGTTCGTGAAAGAACCCCGGCGCGATGAGGTACGAGGCGATCGCGATCCGGCGTGCGCCGCGCGCCCGCAGGTCGGCCACGACGTCGGTGAGCGCCGGGCCGGCCGATGCCGCGAAGCCGTAAGGCACCGTACGGCCGAGACGGCGGCCGAGGAGCCGCGCGGCGGCGGCGACGTCGGCGACCCCCGACGGGTCCGAGGTACCGGCCGCTCCGAGCACGATGGCGTCGGCCGGGCGCGTTTCGCGCAGGCGCTCGGCCAGTACCTCGGTGAGCAGCGGATGCGGGCCGAGCGGGCGGGCGACCACGGCCCGGCCGCGGATCCGCCCCGGGATGTCGGCGCAGGCGTGGTGGCCACGGCCCAGCATCAGCGGAACCGCCACCACCGGACCGGTCTGGGGCCGCCCCGGCAACGCCGTCAGCGCCGCTTCGAGGGACGGCTCAGTGATCTCGGCGTACGACTCCGCCACCGTGAGCGCGGGCCGGAGCGACCGGACCCGGTCCAGGACGGCGCGAACGGTCGCGACCCCCGCCGGGTCGCGGGTGCCGTGACCCACCGCGAGCAGCGTCACCGCGCGCCCTCCTCAGGATGCCCGGTCGTGGGCCGTGGGCGCCGGATCGCAGGCCAGCCGGTAACCGCGTTTGACCACCGTCTCGATGAGGCCGCTCCGGCCGAGACACCGGCGCAGCCTGGCCACCGCCATCTCCACCGCGTGCTCGTCGGCCCGCGGACGGCCCGTCAGCAGGCCGCCGCCGGGTGAGCCGCTGGGCAGTGCCCGGCGCAGCTCGGCGCGGGAGACGACGTGGCCGGGACGGCGCGCGAGCACCTGGAGGATCGCCATCGGCGCACGCGGTATCGGGCGTAGTTGGCCGTCGACCACGACGGCGTGCCCGCGAAGCTCCAGAGCATGACCGTGCACGGCCAGCCGGCTGGTCCGCCGTACCGGCAGTTCGGCGACCAGAGCCCGGACCAGCGCGCCGAGCCGGGCGCGTTCCGGGCAAACCGTCGGCACGCCCCGCTCGTCCAGCGGGCGGGCCGTCACCGGTCCCACGCACGCGGCGACCACCTGGGTGCGCAGCGCGCTCAGCAGCGACTCCTCCGCGTCGTCCGACGCGGCGGCGGCGAGCGTCGCGGTGACGGCGGGCGCGCTGGTGAAGGTGATCGCGTCCACGGTGCCGGCGACGGCGTGGCCGACGAGGCGGCGCAGGGGCAGCGGGTCGTCGGCCGATGCCCACCGGTACACCGGGATCTCCAGTACCTCGGCTCCGGCGCGGCGCAGCGGGTCGGTGAGCAGCGGGGTCGGCTCACCGTAGAGCTGGACGACGATCCGCCGGCCGGTGACGTCGTCGCGCAGGAGGTGACTGAGGACCTCCTCGCAGCTCTCCGACTCCGGTGACCACGCTTCGGTCATCCCGGCCGCGCGTACGGCTCCGCGCGCCTTCGGCCCGCGCGCGAGGATCCGGGTGCCGTTCAGGTGTCCGATCAGGGCGTCGCGCAGGCCCCAGCCGTCGGCGGTCTCGAGCCATGCCCGCAGGCCGATGCCGGTGGTGACGACCACGTCGTCGACCGGATGCGCGAGCGTTTCGCGGGTGGCGGCGAGGAGCGCGGAGTCGTCGGCCAGCGGCATCAGCCGGATCGCGGGGGCGTACACCACCTGGGCTCCACGGCGTTCCAGCAGCGCCACGAGCTCCTCATGGCGGCGGGCCGCCGTGACGCCCACGGTGAATCCGGCCAAGGGCTCCTGGCTCACGGCTCGGCCACCTCCACGCGGGTGCCGTCGAGCCTGATGCGGAACGTCGGCACCGAGACGTCGGCGTCGTCGAGGCAACGTCCGGTCGCCAGGTCGAAGACCTGTTTGTACATCGGCGAGGCCACCGTGGCGTACCCGCCCCGCGAGCCGACGATCCCGCGGGCGAGGACGTACGCCCCGCTGAACGGATCCCGGTTGTGCAGCGCGAAGAGCCGTCCGTCGTGGGTTCGGAAGATCGCGACCTGCTGGCCTCCGACCAGCGCGCATTCACCGCGCTCGGGGAGCAGATCGTCGTAGTGGCAGATCTCCGCCCAGCGTGTGGCGGTCAGGGTCACGGCGTCATCACCTCCAGTAGAACGGGCTTGATCTGGTCGCGTTCGGGTGTGAAGACGATGCTCGGATCGGGGGTCCCTGGCGCGTTGATGAACGACACGAATCGGCGCAGTTTCTCCGGATCATCGAGCGTCGCGCGCCATTCGTCGGTGTAGCCCTCGACGTGCCCGGCGATCGCCGCGTCGAGCTCGGCGCAGATGCCGAGGCGGTCGTCGACGATGACCTCGCGCAGGTAGTCCATGCCGCCGTCGAGGCCCTCCAGCCACGAGGCGGTGCGCTGCAGCCGGTCGGCGGTACGGATGTAGAACATCAGGAACCGGTCGATGTACCGGATCAGTGTCGGCTCGTCGAGGTCGGTGGCGAACAGGTCCGCGTGGCGCGGCCGCATCCCGCCGTTCCCCGCCAGGTACAGGTTCCAGCCGTTCTCGGTCGCGATGATCCCGAAGTCCTTGCTCTGCGCCTCCGCGCACTCCCTCGCGCACCCGGACACCGCCGACTTGATCTTGTGTGGGGCGCGCAGGCCCCGGTAGCGCAGCTCCAGGCGGATGGCGAGGGCGACCGAGTCCTGTACGCCGTAGCGGCACCAGGTGGAGCCGACGCACGACTTCACGGTGCGCAGCGCCTTGCCGTACGCGTGCCCGGACTCGAAGCCCGCGTCGGTCAGGCGCTTCCAGATGCGCGGGAGCTGCTCGATCCGGGCCCCGAACAGGTCGATCCGCTGAGCCCCTGTGATCTTGGTGTAGAGGCCGAACTCACGGGCGACCTCACCGATGACGATCAGCTTCTCGGGCGTGATCTCACCACCGGGGATCCGCGGCACCACGGAGTAGGTGCCGTTCTTCTGGAGGTTCGCGAGGAAGTGATCGTTGGTGTCCTGCAGGCCGCCCTGCTCGCCGGCCAGGATGTGACCGTTGCCGAGACTGGCGAGGATCGACGCGACCACGGGTTTGCAGATGTCGCAGCCGCGCCCCCGCCCGTGCTCGGCGATCAGCCGGCCGAACGTCGTGATGCCCCGCACCCGGGCGATGTCGAACAGCTCGGCACGGCTGTGATCGAAGTGCTCGCACAGTGCCCTGCTCACCTCGATCCCGGCGGCGGTGAGCTCGGCGTCGAGGATGTTCTTCACCAGCGGCACGCAACTGCCGCAACCGGTTCCGGCTCTGGTGCAGGCCTTCACGGCGGGCACGTCGGTGAGGCCGTCGCGGGCGATGGCCGAGCGGATCGCCCCGGCGCTGACATTGTTGCAACTGCAGATGACCGTGGCCTCCGGCAGCGGGCCGCCGCCCGCGGCCTCGGTCGCGCCGAACAGCGCCTGTTCCGGGGTACCGGGCAGCTTCGCACCCACGTACGCGCGCAGCGACGGGTACGACGACGCGTCGCCCACCAGCACCCCGCCCAGAAGGGTCTGCGCGTCGTCGCTGACGACCAGCCGCTTGTAGATCCCGGCGACCGGATCGGTGTAGGTGACGTCGAGCGCGTCCGCGGACGGGTCGCCGAAGCTCGCCACCTCGACGCCCATGAGCTTGAGCCGGGTGGACAGGTCGGCGCCGGTGAACCGCGCGTCTCCGCCGAGTAGGCGGTCGGCGACCACCTCGGCCATCGTGAAGCCCGGCCCGACCAGCCCGTACACCATGCCGTTCACCAGCGCGCACTCGCCGATCGCGAAGACCCGCGGGTCCTCGGTGCGGCAGGTGTCGTCGACGACGATCCCGCCCCGCTCGCCCACCGCGAGCCCACCGGCGCGAGCGAGGTCGTCGCGCGGCCGGATGCCGGCCGAGAAGACGACGACGTCGGCCTCGATGACGGTGCCGTCGGCGAGGTGCACGGACCGGGTCTCGTGGTCCTCCTCGATGCGTTCCAGCCCGGCCCCGGCGTGCACGCGCAGGCCGAGCTCCTCGATGTGCCGCCTCAGCATCGCCCCGCCGCCCTCGTCGAGCTGCCGGGGCATCAGCCAGGGCGCGACCTCGACGACGTACGTGTCGGCACCGAGGCCCTGCATGGCCCGCGCCGCTTCGAGCCCGAGCAGGCCACCACCGACGACCACCCCGGACACCCGGCGTCCCGGCGCGAGGGCGGCCGGCCGCGTGACGGCGGCGCGGAGGTCGTCGAGGTCGTCGATGGTCCGGTAGACGAGGGCGGTCTCGGCGCCCGGCACCGGCGGGACGAACGGGACCGACCCGGTGGCCAGTACCAGGGCGTCGTAGCGCAGGACCCGCTCCGCCTCGGTCGTGACCGTGCGCGCCCCGCGATCGACGGCGATGACCCGGTCACCGGTGTGCAGTGTCACGGCCTCGCCATGCGGTGGATACGCGAGATCAGCGCCCTCGGTGAGATAGGACGTCAGGGCCACCCGGTCGTAGGCCGGGCGGGGTTCCTCGCCGACGACGGTGATCTGCCACCGGCCCTCGGTGTCACGCTCGAGCAAGGCCTCGACCAGGCGGTGGGCCGCCGGGCCGTGCCCAACGACGACGAGATGGTCGGCCATCCGATCAACCTCCTGACACGGCTCACCGCGATCCTGGCGACGCGGCGTTTCCAGCCGGAGTCCCGGCTGTTACCGAACTGCTAGAAGCCGCTCACGCCCGCCCGCACCGAGGTGTGAGGCCGGGCGTCGGCTCACCGCACGGTCTCTTGGGCGTCGAGCCACCCGAGGATTCCCTCGACCGCGTCCCGGCAGCCCCCGCAGCCGGTGGTCGCCCTGGTCTGGGCGGCGACGGCGGAGACCTCCCGGGCCCCGGCCTCCCAGCACGCGCGGATGCGGCCCTTGGTCACGTTGTTGCAGTCGCACACGGTCGCCGCGTCCGGGATCCGTACCGGCGTGTCGGCGGGGGTCGCCGCCGACAGTCCCGGGAACAGCAGCCCGAGCCGGTCCGCGGGCAGCGGCGCCACGCGGTCGTACAGCTGGGTGAGCAGCCCGGCCGTTCCGGTCTCGCCGAGCAGGATCGCGCCGACCAGCCGGTCGCCTCTGATGACGACCTTCTTGTACGTCCCGCGGGTCGGATCGGTGAATCGGACCACCTCGGCCTCATCGTCGCCGAGACCGGTCTCGCCCATCGCGGCCAGCTCGATCCCGGCCGCCTTGAGTCGCGTCACCAGCCGGGATCCGGTGTAGCGCGCGTCGCCGCCGGTCAGGACGTCGGCCAGGATCGCCGCCTGCTCCCATGCCGGGGCCACGAGCCCGTACACGTTGCCCTGGTGCTGGGCGCACTCGCCGATCGCGTGAACGAAGGGGTCGTCGACGGAGCGCAGCCGGTCGTCGACGACCACGCCGCGATCGACGGTCAGGCCCGCCGCCCGGGCCAGGCCCGTCACGGGCCGCACACCGCAGGCGAGGACGACCAGGTCCGCGGGGAGGACGGTGCCGTCGTCGAGCTCGACACCGGTGACACGACCGTGCTCGGTGTGCGCGGCGGTCAGCCGGGCACCGACCAGCGTGCCCACGCCGAGTCCGGCGATGGTGCGCTGGAGGACATCGCCGGCCTCCGCATCGAGCTGCCGGTCCATCAGGTGCCCGGCGACGTGGACGACGGTGACGCGCAGCCCGCGCCCGGCCAGACCGCGCGCCGCTTCGAGACCGAGGAGTCCTCCGCCGACCACGACCGCGCTGCGGGCCGTTTCGGCGTGGCGCAGAATCGCCTGGCAGTCGTCGATCGTGCGGAACGCGACGACGCCGTCGGCGTCCAGCCCCGGAAGCGGCGGGACGACCGGCGCGCTGCCGGTCGCGAGCACCAGCCTGTCGTACGGCGTGACGTCCCCGTCGGCGGAGAAGACCACCTTCCGCTCCCGGTCGATGCCGGTGACCTCGGCACCGAGCCGGGCGTCGACGTCGTTGGCGGTATACCACCCGGGGTCGATGAGGCGGATGTCGCCGGCCCGCGCGGCCCCCGTCAGCATGCTCGACAGCAGGACCCGGTTGTACGGCTGCCACGCCTCGGCGCCGAAGACCGTGATCCGCTGATTCCGATCCCTGGCCCTGAGCTCCGAGACCAGCCGCGAGCCCGCCATGCCGTTGCCGACGATCACGATGCGCACCGGCGCTCCCCCTCGCATCAGGCCATCTCCGCGCGGATCTTCTCGACGTGGATCTTCTCGACGCGGACGGCGCAGACCTTGAACTCGGGCATCCGCGACGTCGGATCGAGCGCCGGATTGGTGAGCAGATTGGCCCGCGCGGCACCGGCCCAGTGGAAGGGCATGAACACGGTGTCGCGCCGGATCGCCTCACTGACCCGGACCGCGGCGACCACGCTGCCCCGCCGGCTGGTGACCCGGACGGATGTGCCGTCGGCGACGTCGAGCCGCCCGGCGAGATCGGAATGGAGCTCGACATAGGCGTCGGGCACGGCGTCGAGCAGCGCACGCACCCGCCTGGTCTGCGTTCCGCTCTGGTAATGGGCCAGGACGCGCCCGGTGGTCAGGTAGAGCGGATAGGCGTCGCACACGTCCTCCGCCGGGCCGCGGTGCTCGACCGCGATCAGGCGGGCGCGGCCGTCCGGTGTGGCGAAGCGGTCCAGGAAGACCCGTGGTGTGCCGGGGTGTCCCTCACCCGGGCAGGGCCAGAAGACCCCGGTCTCTTTCACGATCCGCTCGTACGTGATGCCGGAGTAGTCGGCGAGCCCGCCCGCGCTGGCGGTGCGGAGCTCCTCGAAGACCTCCTCGGGCTCGGTGGCGTAGCGCCCGGCGGCCTTCAGGCGCTCGGCCAGCGCGGCGATGATCTCTAGGTCGCCGCGTACCCCGGCGGGCGCGGGCTGGGCGGCCTGGCGTAGCAGGACCCGGCCCTCCAGGTTCGTGATCGTGCCGGTCTCCTCCGCCCACTGCGCCGTCGGCAGCACCACGTCGGCGCGCACGGCCGTCTCGGACGGCAGGAAGTCGGCCACGACGAGGAGGTCGAGCGCGGCGAGGCGTTCCTCGACGCGGGTGGAGTCCGGCGCGGACACCACCGGGTTGGAGCCGAACACCAGCAGCGCGCGCGGCCCGCCGGTGGTGCCGAGCGCGCCGAGCAGTTCGGTCGCGGACAGGCCGGGACCGGGCAGGTCGCCAGGCTCGACCCCCCAGACGCGTGCGACGTGCTCCCGCGCCGCCGGGTCGTCGATCCTGCGATAACCGGGCAGCTGGTCGGCCTTCTGCCCGTGCTCCCGCCCGCCCTGCCCGTTGCCCTGTCCGGTCAGGCAGCCGAAGCCGGAGCCGCGCCGCCCGGGCAGACCGAGTCCCAGCGCCAGGTTGATGAAGGCGGTCACGGTGTCGGTGCCCGTGGCGTGCTGCTCGGCGCCGCGCGCGGTGAGGACGAGCGCCGTGGCGGCGGTGCCGAGTAGGCGCACGGCCTCGCGCATCAGCGGCACCGGCACGCCGGTGATCCGTTCGACCCGCTCGGGCCAGTACGCGTTGACCACGGTACGGACGGCCTCGAACCCTCTCGTGCGCCGGGCGAGGTACCCCTCGTCGATCAGGCCCTCGGCGATCGCCAGATGCAGGAGCCCGTTGGCGAGCGCGAGGTCGGTTCCGGGCGTCACCTGCAGGTGCAGGTCCGCCCGACGGGCCGTCGACGTGTTCCTGGGGTCGATGACGATGAGCCGCCCGCCCCTGTCCCGTTGCGCGGTGAGGTGACGGACGAACGGCGGCATCGTCTCGGCGACGTTGCCCCCGGCCAGCAGGATCACGTCGGCCTCGGCCACATCGTTGATCGGCACCGGCAGCCCGCGGTCCAGCCCGAACGCGCGATTCTGCGCCGCTGCGGCCGACGACATGCAGAAGCGGCCGTTGTAGTCGATGTTGGCCGTGCGCAGGGCGACGCGGGCGAACTTGCCGAGCTGGTAGGCCTTCTCGTTGGTGAGCCCGCCGCCGCCGAACACCGCGACGGCGTCCGGGCCGTGCGCCCGCTGGATCCGGTGGATCTCGGCGGCGATCCGCTCCAGCGCCGCGTGCCATGAGACCTCTTCGAGCGGGGCGTCACGGTGCGCGCGCATCAGCGGAACGGTGATCCGGTCCGGGGCGGTCAGCAGCTCGCCGGCCGTCCAGCCCTTCTGGCAGAGCGCCCCACCGCTGTTCGCCGGGATGTCGTCGCGCGGTGTGATGGTCCCCGCGTCGACGAACATGCCGCACTGCAGTGCGCAGTACGGGCAGTGCGTTGCCGTCGGAGACATGTGGCGATCGTGTGCCCGGCGGGTTTCGCCCCCGCGTCCCGCGCGTTACCCGGCCGCTACATGCGCTTCACCGTGGGTGTGACCGCGTTGTGCGGCCCGGCTCCCGGCTTCCTCACAGCACGGATCTCGCCGGGTGAACGAAAGTCAACACCGCCGCATCACCCCGTCCGTACTCCGGAAATCCCCGGTTCCTACCGTCCAGGCCAGTCGACCAATCAGGAGGTCTCCATGGCGGTCATCGAGCAGGACCTTCCGGGCACGGGTGCGGGTGGACGTTGGGTCACCGACTGGCGGCCCGAGGACCGGGAGTTCTGGAACAGGACCGGTGCGAAGGTCGCCCGGCGCAACCTCGTCTTCTCCATCTTCGCCGAGCACATCGGTTTCTCCGTCTGGAGCCTCTGGTCGGTGCTGGTGCTGTTCCTCGGGCCGGAGTACGGCATCGACCCGGCCGGCAAGTTCGTGCTCACGATGGTGCCCACGGCGCTCGGCGCGGTGCTGCGGCTGCCGTACACGTTCGCGGTCGCCGTGTTCGGGGGGCGCAGGTGGACCGTCATCAGCGCGGCGCTGCTGCTGATTCCCGCGATCCTGGCGGCCGTGCTGATCGAGCCCGGGGTGTCGTACGGCGTCCTGCTGGCGATCGCCGCGGTCGCGGGTGTCGGCGGTGGCAACTTCGCCTCCTCGATGGCGAACATCAACGCCTTCTACCCTCAGCGCCTCAAGGGCTGGGCGCTCGGAGTGAACGCGGGCGGCGGCAACCTCGGGGTCGCGGTGGTGCAGCTCGTGGGCCTGGCGGTCCTGGCGACGGCGGGCGCGGGGAATCCGCGCCTGGTGGCCGGGATCTACATACCGCTGATCGCCGCGGCCGCCCTGGCCGCCGCACTGCGGATGGACGACCTCGCGGGGGTGCGCAACGACAGGCGGGCGATGCGCGACGTGGCCCGGGACGCGCACACCTGGATCATGTCCGTCCTGTACATCGGCACCTTCGGCTCGTTCATCGGCTTCGGATTCGCCTTCGGCCAGGTGCTCCAGGTGCAGTTCGCGGCCGATTTCGAGACCCCGATCAAGGCGGCGTACCTGACGTTCCTGGGGCCGCTGCTGGGGTCGCTGATCCGACCGGTCGGCGGCTGGGCGGCGGATCGCCTGGGCGGAGCGAAGGTGACGTCCTGGACCTTCGCGGCGATGGCGCTCAGCGCGAGCGTGGTGCTCCTCGCCTCGACGCGCACGTCGCTGCCGCTGTTCATCGCGGGCTTCATGATGCTGTTCGTCTTCAGCGGGATCGGCAACGGTTCGACGTACAAGATGATTCCGGCGATCTTCCGGGCGAAGACCTCGGTGGCCGACGAGGCCCGGCGGCTGTCGGGGGCGCTGCTCGGCATCGCCGGTGCCGTCGGCGCCTTCGGCGGCGTGCTGGTCAACCTGGCCTTCCGGCAGTCCTTCCTGACCTACAAGACCGGCAACGCCGCCTACCTCGCCTTCATCGCGTTCTACGTCCTGTGCTTCGCCCTGACCTGGGTGGTCTATCTGCGCGCGTCGTCCCGGCGGCTACCCGGCGTTTGACTCCGCGGCGACCCACCGGAGCCACCGAGTGAGCGGCATGGTCCGGGGTCGGTCCCCGGTGGCCGGTCAGGGGTCGGGGCCGTTGAGGTACCAGTGGCCGGTGGGTGTGATCCACAGT
>NZ_JABVEB010000420.1 GCF_014323665.1 Actinomadura sp. HBU206391
TCGGGCGCGGGAGCCCGCGGATCTTCCCGCCATTCCGCCGTGAGATTTCTCAGCGCGCGTTCCGTCGGATCACTACGAGGCCGACGGAGTATGTCCTTGATGCCGTGATCCGCCGCCGTGGTCGTCGCCCGCCTCGATTTCGCCGCCGACCTTGTCGTAGAACGGCTGCAGATTCTGCTGGGTACCCACGATGACCCAGCGAGGTCCGATCAGGTAGGTGCCGCCCCATTCCTTGGCCGCACCCAGCCAGCTCTCCTTGGCCTTGTCGGTGACGAAGGTCAGCATGGTGTAGCGCCCGTCCGAGGTCTTGCACGAACCCTGCCGGAGCTCGGTTGCCTTGGTCTCCGTCTCGAGCTTGCAGCCGGTTCTCGCGGCGAGCTGCTCCAGAGTGGCGGGTTTGGCCGGCTTGCCGGGGAAGCTCGGATCCCCCGCCTCACTCGGCGCGGGTGCGCCATGTCCTCGGGTGCAGCCCGCGGCGGCCTGCACCGCGATCAGCATCACGAACACTCCGGCGACGGCGCGGCTGCGGATCCCCATCGATGGCCCTTTCCCTGGGCGACGGCTATGGACGTACGTGCCTTCGCACAGGGATACGCAAGCACCGGGGTGGCCGGTTCACCCCCCACCGGATTGCGTCGAAGAAAAGGTCGTGCGACGCGCTCAGCGTCCGGCGGCGGCCGCCACCAGCGTGCGCCACTCGCGGACCAGCGCCGTGCTCACGGGGGCATCCCACGACCCCTCAGGCCGGGCGGAGCTGCCGACGTGGAAGGAACCGACACCCGCGGCCGCCAGGAGCGCGACATGCCTGCGGCGCAGCCCGCCGCCGGCCATCACGAGCCGGGCCGAGTCCGGGTTCTCCGCCGCACGACGTACGAGCACGTCGACCCCCGTGTCCACGCCGCGCGCCGAACCGGCGGTGAGGACGGTGTCCACGCCCGCCACCTCACGGATCGTGCGCCACGCCAGGGTCGGATTCGCTGCGTGGTCGAGGGCCCGGTGGAAGGTCCACGGCAGCGGGGCGACGACCGCGGCGAGCTTGCCGAGCGCCGCCATGTCGACATGGCCGACCGAGTCGAGGAAGCCGAAGACGAAGCCGTCCGCGCCCGCCTCCTTCAGCGTCTCGGCGGCCCGCCGGAGCCGGTCGAGTTCCGGCGCGGTGGTACGGAACCCCGCGTTCGCCCGCAGCATCACCCTCAGCGGAAGCGACGTGACGGCCCGTATCTCCGCCACGACGACGGGATCGGGGGTGAGCCCGTCCGCGGCCATGTCCGCCACGATCTCGAGCCGGTCGGCACCGCCTTCCTCGGCGGCGCGCGCGTCGGCGACGTCCAGTGCGATGACCTCGAGCAGTGCCATGATCTTCCCCGATCCCCCCGGAGTTCTTCGCGGTCAAGCCTAGGTGAACCGGCCCGCGTGACCGCGAAGCGCACGCACCCTTGACCTGCTCCTTAGCAATCCGCAGCCATCCGCGAAACAGACATCGCATGGATTGGTTGAACAATGACAGGATTGTGTACGGCGTCACCGGCCAGGTTCTACCCATCGGTAACCGGACGCGGTAACGTCCATCCATCCCACCCCAGTGTGCTGATCCAAGGAGAGACCGTGCGCGAGTCCAGCGTCCCCGCCTTGGTGGAACTCCCCGATTCGGCCAACCTCACCGACGCGCCGTTCGCCCGCGCCGCTGAGCAGCCGGGACGTGCCGTGATCCGCCGCCAGGAAGGTTCCACCTGGCGGGACGTGACCGCCAAGGAGTTCCGCGACGACCTCGTCCGCCTCGCCAAGGGCCTCGTCGCCGCCGGCGTCGAGCCGGGCGACCGTGTCGCGCTGATGTCGCGGACCCGGTACGAGTGGACCCTGATCGATTACGCGATCTGGACCGTTGGCGGCGTCACCGTGCCGATCTACGAGACATCCTCGGCCGAGCAGGCCGAGTGGATCATCGGAGACTCCGGCGCCAAGGCGGTCTTCGTCGAGACCGAGGCCCACGCCGCCACGGTCGGCTCCTCACGAGACAGGCTGGCCGCTCTCGCCCATGTCTGGATCATCGACGGCGACGATCTGGCCGGCCTCGGCGACCAGGGCGGCGACGTCGGCGACGAGGTGATCGACGAGCGTCGCCGGGCCCGTGCGGGCGCGGACCTCGCCACCATCATCTACACCTCGGGCACCACCGGGCGCCCGAAGGGCTGTGAGCTCACCCACGCCAACTTCGTCGGCACCGCCCGCAACGCCATCGAAGGCGCCCTCACAGAGGTCGTTCAGGCCCGCGACGGCTCCACCCTGCTGTTCCTGCCGCTGGCCCATGTGTTCGCCCGGTTCATCCAGGTCCTGTGCGTCGAGTCCGGTGTCGTCCTCGGGCACTCCCCCGATGTCACGAACCTGGTCGACGATCTCGGCGGCTACCGGCCGACGTTCCTGCTCGCCGTCCCCCGCGTCTTCGAGAAGGTCTACAACGGCGCTGAGCAGAAGGCCTCTGCGGCCGGCAAGGGCAAGATCTTCCACGCCGCAGCCGACACCGCCGTGGCCTACAGCCGGGCCCTCGACGACGGCGGGCCCGGCCTGGCCCTCAAGCTCAAGCACGGCGTGTTCGACAAGCTGGTGTACGGCAAGCTGCGCGCGGCGGTCGGCGGGCAGGTCGGCTACGCCGTTTCGGGCGGCGCCGCGCTCGGCGAGCGGCTCGGCCACTTCTTCCGTGGTGTGGGGATCACGATCCTTGAGGGTTACGGGCTGACCGAGACCACCGCGCCCGCCACCGTGAACACGCCCAGCAAGATCAGGATCGGCACGGTGGGCAAACCGCTGCCGGGCGTCACCGTCGCGGTGGCCGAAGACGGCGAGATCCTGATCAAGGGGGTCAACGTCTTCCAGCGCTACTGGCACAACGAGACGGCCAGCGACGAGAGCCTCGACGGGGGCTGGTTCCACACCGGCGACCTCGGCTCGCTGGACGCGGACGGCTACCTCAGCATCACCGGCCGCAAGAAGGAGATCCTCGTCACCGCGGGCGGCAAGAACGTCGCGCCGGCTCCGCTGGAGGATCGGCTGCGCGCCCATCCGCTGATCAGCCAGTGCCTGGTCGTGGGCGACGGACGGCCGTTCATCAGCTGCCTCATCACCCTCGATCCGGAGGCGCTCGTCCCCTGGAAGGCGCAGAACGGCAGGCCGGAGGGCATGACCGTGGCCGAGCTGCGGGAGGACCCCGACATCATCAAGGAGATCGAGGCCGCGGTCGCCGCTGCCAACAGCTCCGTCTCACGAGCCGAGTCGATCAAGAAGTACCGGATTCTCGACGTCGACTTCACCGAGGCGGCGGGTCACATGACCCCCAGCCTGAAGGTCAAACGCCACACGATCGCGAAGGACTTCGCCGCCGAGATCGAGGCCCTCTACTCCTGAGCCCTCTACTCCCGACCTGGGCCCACGCCCGCACAGCGGATGACCGCGCGAACCCCCGGGGGGTTCGCGCGGTCATCCGCTGTTAGCGGAGCG
>NZ_JABVEB010000421.1 GCF_014323665.1 Actinomadura sp. HBU206391
CCCTCCTCGCGACCTGGACAGGCCGATGCCCCACCTGCCAACAACAACCACCCTTAACGACCTAACAAAGTCCTACTAGGGCGCGTCTGATAAATGATCATCGTTGGTCGGCTGGTTCCGGTTGAATGATCGTTTGTGGTGAGACGTGGTGAGTTGACCGAGGTGGCGTGGGCCCGGATCGAGCCGTTGTTGCCGCGGGTCGATGGGCGTGGGCGGCGGTGGCGGGATCACCGTCAGGTGATCAACGGGATTCTGTGGCGGTTGCGGACCGGGTCGCCGTGGCGGGATGTCCCGGAGCGGTACGGGCCCTGGCAGACCTGTTATGAGCGGTGGAAACGCTGGGACGAGGATGGGACCTGGGCCCGTCTGCTGGAGTGCGTGCAGGTCAAGGACGACTCGCTCGGGAGTTTGGACTTGGAGGTGGTCGCCATCGACTCCTCCATCGCCCGCGCTCATCAGCATGCCGCTGGGGCGCGGAAAGAGGGGGCCCGAGCGGGGGACGATCGAACAGGATGATCGCGAAAGCGGGCAGGACGCCCAGGCGCTGGGCCGCTCACGCGGCGGGTTCACCACCAAGGTGCACATGGTCGTCGACGGGCGGGGCCTGCCCCTGGTGTTCCACCTCACCGCCGGCAACATCAACGACTCCACGGTCTTTGAGCAGGTCATCGAGCAGATCCGCATCGCCCGGCCAGACGGTGGCCGTCCTCGTACCCGGCCAGGCCGCGTGCTGGGCGACAAGGGCTATTCGGCCAGAAGGATCCGCCACTACCTGCGCCGCCGCGGCATCGGCTGTGTGATCCCGAACGGTCCGACCAGATCGCCAACCGCAAACGCAAAGGCCACCGCGGAGGACGCCCACCCGCCTTCGACAAGACCCTCTACAAGCGCCGCAACCTGGTCGAACGCTGCTTCAGCAAACTCAAGCAGTTCCGCGCCATCGCCGCCCGCTTCGACAAACTCGCCAGCCGCTACCACAGCGGGCTACTCCTGGCCGGCCTCATCCTCTGGCTCCGCCAATGATCATTTAGACACGGCCTAGCCCGCAGATCATCTGCCGGGACCGGGCTGGCGGCTACGTCGAGGGAGCCCGGCAGGGAGCCCGGATGCCCCGCAGGTCGCCGGCAAATTCCATCTCTGGCAGAACCTCGGCCGCTCCCGAGTTCGCATCTGCGTCCTTGTTCGTGGCAAGGGTTCATTCCTCAACGGACGGACTACCGGCCGGAATGGAAGGTGCCCAGCAGCTGGCCCACCGCCAATATCGAGTTCAGCCCGAATAACTGGCTCTTCCAGCGAGGCCACCAACTCGGCGGGAAACGCGTAAGAAGCAACCTCATCACGCAGTTCCAGCGGTCCAATAACAGCCTGCAGAGACCAGTGGAGAACAGGGTCGCCAATGCAGTCGGAATGCAGGGGGAGTAGATCTACTACTATGCGATCCCGGTATACTCCGACTTGCTCTCGCCAGCCGATCCCCACCCGGACAAGGTGGGACCCTCGGGCTGGCCGGGGGCGCTTCCCAGCATCGAATACGCCATGCCCAACAAGATCCATCTCGTTGCACAAGGAACCAACGGCTTCTTTCTCGACGCATGCATCACCAATACCCAACACCCGGAGGCAGTGGTCACCTATGACGATCCCTGCGTCGCTTGAGCAACTCATCGGCCCCCCGGCGGCAACCCCCACAACCCCGGACTGGGACGAGATCTACAGCGAATATGGACTCGTATTCCCCCCGGACTACCAAGCGTTCGTCGAGCGCTACCCACTCGTCGAGTTCTACGAGTTCCTGGCCGTATACCACCCGACTTCCCCCATATGGAACCTGTTCAGCGTCATGGGACCCCAACTCGAGGACGCCAGAGAATATCTCCGACGCACACGGGAGCCCGCCGGGGGGTTCGACCCGCAGACAGGCCTGGCCATCCCCGCCGGCCCACCGGTCGACTACCGGTTCTATCCGGAGCCGGGCGGGCTGGTGCCATGGGGAGTGACGGTAAACGAGGGGAAATGTCTGTGGCTCACCCATGAGGATCCCGAACAGTGGACCGTGGTGATTGCGAACGACTACCGTGGCTGGTGGCATTACCGGGGGCCACTGACCCACTTCCTACGAGATATTCTCACGGCTAGATTCGTCTGCCCTATCTTCGGGGATCACTTCCCCGACGAGTGGGCTGAGGAGGGCGAGATCAGGCAGGTCACCGATAAAATTCCCCCTGAGATGTAGACGTGTAGTGGTGGCAGTCAACTCCGGTCTAATAGCAGGGTCCCGGCAAAGTCGCGTAGTGTCCGTTTCCGTCATGCGGGATTGATGCCCAGGGTCGTCAGGGTGCGGGTGGCATCGCGGATGTGGTGGAGCACCTCGATGCTCCAGTGCCCGCGGATCTTCGCACCGGCCGGGCGGATCCGGCGGGTGAGGCAGACGGTTTGGGCGGCGTGCGGGAACAACAGTCCCTCGGCGAGGCCGACGATTTTGACGGTGCGGCGTTCGTCGTGGCCGTGGTCGTGGTTGTCCTCGGCGTGCATGGGTATTCGACGTCGCCGCTCGGTTCCAGGACCTGGATGTGACGTCGGTCCACTTCGGCTGGACCGCGAAAATCTGGCGCTGACTACTGCTCCGGCGCGGCTGGTGTCCGGAGTGCGTCGCATCGGGGCAGGTACAGGACGAGGTGGGCTCCTCGCTCGCTGTCCTGGATGGTCAAGGCGCCGCCGTGTACTTTTGCGATCTGCCAGGCGATGGCCAATCCCAGCCCGCTGCCCCCCTCGTCCCGGTGCCAGGAGGTGTCCAGCCGGGTGAAGCGTTTGAAGACCACATCACGCAGGTCGGGGGCGATCCCGGCGCCGTCGTCGGCCACCTCCATGATCGCGGACGATTCGTCGGCGCGCACGGTGACCGTGATCTTCGAGGTGGCATGGCGCTCGGCGTTGTCCATCAGATTGGCCAGTAAACGACTGATCCGTGGCCGGTCGCACCGGGCGCACACCCCCTTCCGTAGCCGTCTGACGACCTTCACCCGAGAGGAACGGCCGTCCAGTTCGGCCTCCACCAGCCGGCCCAGGTCGGTCGGCTCGCATGTGAGGGAGCCGCCCGCGTCCAGCCGGGCGAGGAACAGCAGATCGATGATGAGCGCCTGGAGCCGGTCTACGGCGGCGAGTATCGCGTGCCCTGCCTCTGGCCATTCCGTGTCGCCCGGGTACATCAGCGCCTCTTCTAGCTGAGCCCGAATGGCGGTGAGCGGACTGCGCAGCTCGTGTGAGGCATAGAAGGTGAAGCGTTGCAGCTGGTTGTAGGCGTCCTCAAGCCGTTCCAGAGCGGTGTTGACGCTCTTTGCCAGCATCTGGATCTCATCCTGGTTCTTGGGCACCGGGACTCGCCGGTCGAGATCGGTGACCGTTATCTCGTCCATCTGGACACGGATGGCGTCCACTGGCGCCAGCGTCCTGCGGACCGCGTGGAAGGCCCCCACTGACG
>NZ_JABVEB010000422.1 GCF_014323665.1 Actinomadura sp. HBU206391
AGCAGCACGCCGACGAGGGCGAGCGCGGCCCAGACCAGGTCGATCCGGCGCCGCGACGCGACGATGGCGACGACCAGTGGCCCCAGGAACTCGATCGTCACCGCGACCCCGAGCGGGATCCGCGCCATCGCCTGGTAGATGGAGAAGTTCATGAGCGCGAGGGTCAGCCCGAATCCGGTGACGACCACGAGGTCGCCTCGCGAGTGGTCGCGCAGCAACGTACGAAGCACGCGGCGGGCCAGGAACCCGAGCACGATCGCGGAGGTGAGCAGCCGCAGGAGCACGACGGCGTTCGGCGGCAGCCGGTCGAACAGGTGCTTGGCCACCCCCGCGCCGACCTGCACCGAGACGATTCCCAGCAGGATCAGCGCCGGCGGCGGCACCGCCCCGAGGGAAAGGATCGAGGTCCGGCGCGCGAACCATCCCGGCCGCCCGTATGAGTCGGGCGTCTCAGCTAGAGCCATGCCTTATTCCCAGCGGAAGAAGCGGGAGGCGAGCACCAGTCCGGCGGCCGCCCAAGCGGTGAGGATCAGTAGGTCACGGGCTGGAAGCGCGGCGCCGTGCTGCAGCACTTGGCGGAGCCCGTCGGTCAGCGCCGAGATCGGCAGCAGTTCCAGCGCCGTGCGGGCGCCGGGCGGGAACCTGTCCAGGGGGAAGATCACTCCGCCCAGTACGAGCAGCAGCACGTAGACGAGGTTGGCCGCCGCGAGGGTGGCCTCGGCCCGCAGCGTGCCGGCCATGAGCAGCCCGAATCCGCTGAACGCCGCGGTGCCGACCAGCACCAGCAGGATCGCCGACAGCGGGTCGCCGTGCGGGTTCCAGCCGAGCGCGAGCGCGACGACGGTGATGACGACGACCTGCAGGAGCTCGACCGCGATGACGGTGAGCGTCTTGGCCGCGATCAGACCGGACCTCGACAACGGGGTCGAGCCGAGCCGCTTGAGCACCCCGTAGCGGCGTTCGAACCCGGTGCCGATCGCCTGTCCCGTGAAGGCCGTCGACATCACGGCCAGCGCCAGGATGCCCGGCGCGAGGAAGTCCACCCGCCGGTTCGTGCCTACGTCCAGGAGGGCGGTCGCGCTGAACAGGACCAGCAGCATGACCGGGATGATCATGGTCAGGAGCAGCTGCTCGCCGTTGCGCAGCAGCGTGCGGATCTCGTACGTGGTCTGCGCGGCGATGAGGCGGCTCGTCGGCGCGGCACCGGGAGCGGGTGTGAAGGTGGTCATCCGCGCAGCTCCCGCCCGGTCAGTTCCAGGAAGACGTCCTCGAGGGTGCGGCGCTCGATCCGCAGGTCCTCGGCGAGTACTCCGTGAGAGGCGCACCAGGCGGTGACGGTGGCGAGGAGTTCCGGCTGCACCTCGCCCTCGATCAGGTAGTGCCCGGAGGGGGACTCCTTGGCGGCGCTGCCCACGGGCAGGGCGGTGAGCAGTTCGTCCAGGCCGAGGCCGGGACGGGCCCGGAAGCGCAGCTGCCGCTCGGCCCCGGTCAGCTCGCCGGGTGAGCCGGCCGCCACGACGCGGCCGTGGTCGACGATGAAGACCCGGTCGGCGAGGCGCTCGGCCTCCTCCATGTGGTGCGTCGTTAGCACCAGCGCGACGCCCGCCTCGCGCAGCTCCCCGATCAGATCCCAGGTCGCATGGCGGGCCTGCGGGTCCAGGCCCGCGGTCGGCTCGTCCAGGAAGACCAGCTCCGGCCGGCCGACGATGGCGGCGGCCAGCGAGAGCCTCTGCTGCTGCCCGCCGGACAGCCGGCGGTAGGGAGTGCGCGCGTGGTCGGCGAGCCCGAGACGCTCCAGGAGCACCTGAGGGGGTACGGGCTCGGCGTAGAAGGACGCGATCAGCCGCAGGAACTCCCCGGCCCGGGCCGAGACGGGCACGCCGCCGGACTGGGGCATGACGCCAACGCGCGGCTTGAGCGCACGGGCGTCGGCCACCGGATCGAGATCGAGCACCCGGACCGTGCCCCCGTCGGCGCGGCGGAATCCGGTACAGACCTCCACCGCGGTGGTCTTGCCGGCCCCGTTCGGGCCGAGCAGTGCCGTGACCTCGCCCCGCCGTGCGGTGAGGGAGAGCCCGTCCAGCGCCGTCGTGGAGCCGTAGCGCTTGACCAGCGCGTCGATCTGGACCGCGGTCACGGCTCGGCTCGCCGGGCGGGGGGTCTCATGCCCCAGAGTCTAGGTGCGACAGATCGGCGCCACGGGGCCGACCTGCCCACGGGCCGGAAAGCCCCGGAAAGCCGGAAAGCCGTAGCCATGGCCGGAGCCCGAAGCCGAGCCTTCGCCCTCGGGTGCGGAAGCCGAGAGGAGACCGGTGAGGCGGTCGGCATGCGGACGATAAGGCGACCACTATGCGGCATATAGCATTGCGTGCGGCTTCTGTGGCGAAAACCAAAGCCCCCAGGCGCCACACCCGGCACCGCAGGCCCGCCTGTCGCGCCCGTGTCCGGAAATGGCGCATTCCCAGCTTAGGTAAGCCTTACCTGGGTGAGGCACAACACCGGGATTCGTTTGTGTCGGGGGAAGGAATTAGGCCACACTGATGTTGTGAAATACGTGAGCCAGCCGACGACGCAGATGAGCCCGCCCTCCGCGGGCGCGTCGCCGTCTGCCGTCAACCACAGCGAGCGGGACACCCGCGCGCGCGTGGCGCGGCTGGTTCTCGAACGCGGGCCGATCACCGCGTCCGGGCTCGGGCGGCTGGTAGGGCTCACGCCGGCGGCGATCCGCCGCCATCTCGACGCCCTTCTGTCGGAGGGCATGATCGAGATCCGGCGGGCGCGACCCCAGGCCCAACGCGGCCGAGGGCGTCCCGCGAAACTGTTCGCGATCACCGACGCGGGGCGGAGCGCTTTCGTCCACGCCTACGATGACCTCGCGACGAGCGCATTGCGATTCCTCGCCGAAACGGCGGGGGAGCAGGCGGTGGCGAAGTTCGCCCACCGGCAGCTCGCCGAACTTGAACAGCGGCTCGGGCCGGTGGTGCGCGCGGTCCCGCCGCACCAGCGGGTGCGGGCGCTCGCCGAGGCGCTGTCGAGTGACGGCTACGCCGCCTCCGCCAGCAAGGCCCCTCAGGCCGGTGGCGGGGAGCAGCTCTGCCAGCACCACTGCCCGGTGGCGCACGTCGCGGCCGAGTTCCCGCAGCTGTGCGAGGCCGAGACCGAGGCTTTCGGCCGGTTGCTGGGCACCCCGGTGCAGCGGCTCGCGACGATCGCCCACGGCGACGGCGTCTGCACCACCCACGTCAGCCCCCATGTCGGCCCGCGCGCCCTCACGCAGGACGCTGCGGACGATCAGATAGATGAACAGAAGACCGATAACGAGGAGTCCGGGAGGACGTCCCTATGACTACGGCAGCCCACCCTGAGCTGGAAGGGCTTGGCAATTACAAGTTCGGCTGGGCCGATTCCGACAAGGCCGGTGCCTCAGCACGTCGCGGCCTGAACCCGGAGGTGGTCCGCGA
>NZ_JABVEB010000423.1 GCF_014323665.1 Actinomadura sp. HBU206391
ATCGCCGCGTCGATCGAGGCGGCGCACCTGCGGGCCGAGGCCGGGGTGCCGTCGGAGAAGCCGATGCGTCACTTCGTGTTCGTCGGCCCGTCCGGCACCGGCAAGACGACGGTGGCGCGCACGCTCGCGAAGATCTTTTATGCGTTCGGGCTGCTGCCCACCGCCAACGTGGTGGAGGCGCACCGGGCCGACCTGGTCGGGGAGTACCTGGGCGCCACAGCGCTCAAGACCAATGAGCTGGTCGACTCGGCCCTCGGCGGGATGCTGTTCGTCGACGAGGCCTACAGCCTGATCAACGCGGCCGACGGGCAGCCGGACCGGTTCGGCAACGAGGCCGTACAGGCGCTGCTCAAACGGGCCGAGGACGACCGCGAGCAGCTCGTCATCATCCTGGCGGGATACGAGCAGCAGATGGAGGACTTCCTCGGCTCCAACCCCGGTCTCGCGTCGAGGTTCGGCACCCGGGTGCGGTTCCCGAGTTACCGGCCGGCCGAGCTGCTGCGGATCGCCGACTTCCACACCCGGCTGCGCGACGACCGGCTCGACGACGCCGCCCGGTCGCGGCTGGCGTCGCGGTTCGAGGAGGTGTGGCGTCGCGGGATCATCGACGAGCTGGGCAACGGCAGGTTCGTCAGGTCGCTGGCCGAGGCGGCGGCGCGGGCACGTGACGTGCGGATCGTCTCGGGCGACCGGCCGCCCACCCCGGGCGAGCTCGTCACGCTGTCGGCCGAGGACGTCGAGGCGGCCTTCGCCGAGGTGACCGAGCGCTACCGGGGTTACGCCGAGACGCCCACCCTCGAGGAGGCGCTCGCAGCCCTCGACGCAATGGTCGGCCTGGCGCCGGTGAAGCGGCAGGTGCACGAGATCGCGGCGCAGCTCAAGGTGGCGAAGATGCGCCGGGAGCAGGGCCTGGTGTCGCAGCCGCCGATGCGTCACTTCGTGTTCGCCGGCCCGCCCGGCACGGGCAAG
Organism: Actinomadura sp. HBU206391; assembly: GCF_014323665.1. Lineage (GTDB taxonomy): Bacteria > Actinomycetota > Actinomycetes > Streptosporangiales > Streptosporangiaceae > Actinomadura_C. The sequence continues at coordinate 970 of NZ_JABVEB010000423.1, forward strand.
ACCTCCGTGGCCCGGGTGCTCGGCCGGGTCTTCGCGGCGCTCGGGATGCTCGCCAGGCCCGCCGTCGTCGAGGCCCAGCGGGCCGACCTCGTCGGCGAGCATCTGGGGTCGACGGCGATCAAGACCAACAAGGTGATCGACTCGGCGCTCGGCGGGGTGCTGTTCATCGACGAGGCCTACGCGCTCGCGGGCGTCGGCTACGCGGGCGGTGACGCGTTCGGGTCCGAGGCCGTGCAGACGCTGCTCAAGCGCGCCGAGGACGACCGGGAGCGGCTCGTCGTCGTGCTCGCCGGTTACGAGTCCGACATGGATCGCTTCCTGCACTCCAACCCGGGGCTGGCCTCGCGGTTCGACGTGCGGGTGGCGTTCCCTTCCTACGGCCCCGACGAGCTGCTCCAGATCGCACAGGTGATCGCCGGGCAGGGCGGCGACCGGTGGGAGGAGGCCGCCCTCGACGATCTCGCCGGAATCTTCCAGCGCGTGTGCGGCCGAGGCTGGATCGATGAGCTCGGCAACGGCCGGTTCGCCCGTTCGGTGTACGAGAAGGCGTGCGCGTCGCGTGACGTTCGCGCCGCCGAACTGGGCGACAAGGCGACCACCGCCGACCTGACGACGCTCACCGCCGAGGACGTCCGCAACGCCTACGAGGAGCTGAGCCCGCGGTTGCCCGGGGTGCGGCGCGGCGGGTCCTGACGAACGGTCCGCTCGGCGGCCGCCGAGCGGACCCCTGCCGAGCCGGGCTCCGGGGGATTCCTGGGAATTCACCGCGCTCGCGGTCGTACGCTTCCCGGCATGGGATCACTCACGTGGCCGCAGGCGCTGGCCTGGCGGATGCGGCGGCAGTTCCTCGACCCGATGGGCGACGCCCCCGCGGTGGAGATCACCCGGCGTCTCGCGGGCGTGCAGGCCCAGGTCGCCTCGGCGGCCGGGCTGGCCGTGGCGGTGCGGCAGGTCGCGCCGCGCGACCGCGACGTGGGGAAGGCCCTCTGGGACGAGCGCACTCTGCTGAAGACCTGGGCGATGCGGGGGACGCTGCACCTGCTGCCGGGCGACGAGGCGGGTGCCTACCTGGCCCTGTGCGCGACGCTGCGCCACTGGGAGAAGCCGAGCTGGCAGCGGGCCTTCGGCGCCACTCCGGCCGAGCTGGAGCTGATCGCGGCCGCGGCCGCGGACGCGCTCGGCGACGGTTCCCCCCGCACCCGTGAGGAGCTCACCGCAGAGATCGTCGAACGCACCGGGTCGGGCCGTCTGGCCGAGGTGCTGGGCTCCGGCTGGGGCACTCTGCTCAAGCCGCTGGCCTGGTGGGGCGTGCTCTGTCACGGGCCCTCGCGCGGAAACCGGGTGACGTTCACCGCGCCGGCGCACCACGTTCTCGGCTGGCGTGGCCTGCCGCCCGCCGAGGAGGCGGCCGGTACGGTCATCCGCGCCTTCCTCGGTGCCCACGGCCCCGCCACGGCGGAGATGTTCGACGCGTGGCTGACCCGGGGGACCAGCCGTCGGAAGGAGCTCCGCGGCTGGTTCGCCACGCTCGGCGACGAGCTGACCGTCGTGGAGGTCGAGGGCGTGCCGATGTACGTCCTGACCGACCACCTCGCCGAGATGCAGGCGATGGAGCCGTCCTCGGCGGTCCGGCTGCTGGGCGGGTTCGACCAGTACGTTCTCGGCGCCGGTACCGGCGCGAGCTACGTCGTCCCGGCGGAACACCGGGCGAAGGTCAGCCGGCAGGCCGGCTGGATCTCTCCGGTGGTCGTCCACGGTGGGCGGGTGGCCGGGGTCTGGGCCGCGAAGGACGGCGCCATCGAGGTCACGGCCTGGGAGGACGTCCCCGGCGGACCGCTCGCCGCAGAGACCGAGCGGCTGTCCGCCCTGGTGTGATCAACGGGAGCGTGGACTTCGTGCCGGGGGCCGGCGATCCCGTGACCGATCGGCTGCAACACGTCGCCGCCGCGGTGATGGTCGCGCTGCTGGTCCTCGCCGCGGTGAACGCGGTGCTCATCGCATGGGCGACGGCGGTGGACGCGCTGCGGCCCACCGCTCTGGCCCGGGCGCTCGGCGCCTCACCGCGTCAGGTCGCCTCCGGCCTGTCCGCCGCGCAGCTGCTCCCGGCACTGGCCGCCGCGGTCGCCGGCATCCCGGCCGGGTTGCTGGTCTACCGGCTCGCCCAGGCGGTGTCGGGCGGAGAGGGCGGTGCGTGGACGGCGCCGCCGCTGCCGTGGCTGATCGCCGTCGTGCCGTGCACGCTCGCGGCCGTCGCGGTGCTCACCGGCGTGCCGGTCCGCGCGGCGGCGCGGCGGCCGGTCGCCGAGGTGCTGCGCAGTGAGTGATCCGTGCCCGAGGGGCGGTCACGGCCGCCCGTAGCCGCCACCGCCCGGGGTCTCCAGCACGAACACGTCACCACCGGCGACGGACGCCGAGTCGCACCCCCGCAGGGCGGTCACCGAGCCGTCGGCGCGCTCGACC
>NZ_JABVEB010000424.1 GCF_014323665.1 Actinomadura sp. HBU206391
CACTCATTTGTCGCAGGGGTTCTTCGGGACGGTGAACGTGCCCCATCCCTGGGGGATCCACGTGTCCGCGTTCTCGGAGGTGACCAGCGGCAGGCTCGGCAACTGGAGGTACTTGCCCGGCTGCTCGTAGGTCTTGGTCCCGGCGACGCCCTTGCCTTCGAGGGTCAGCAAGGCGGCCCGGATACCGATGTCGCCGATGAAGGGGCTGTAGTTGCCGTCGGCCTGGAAGTCGCCGGCCTTCACCGCCTTGAACCCGGGCGCCGAGCCGTCATGGGTGTAGTGCTTGATCCCGTCACCGCAGCGACCGGCGTTGGCGATGGCCTGCATCGCTCCCCAGGACGACTCCTCGGCCTGGGAGAACACCGCGTCGATCTTCGGGAACTTGGTGAGCCAGTCCTCCATCACCTTGACCGCGGGCTCGCGTACCCACTGGCCGTCGCCGACCGCGAGGACCTTGATCCCGGGTGCGTCCTTCAGCGCGCGCTTGAGCCCAGTACTGCGGTCGACGGCGGGGGAGGACCCGGACACGCCGGTGATCTCGACGATGTTCCCCTTGCCCTTGAGGTCGGCGATCATCTTCTTCGCCGTCTCGTAGCCCATGTCGACGTTGGACTGCCCGATGAAGACGGTCTTGTCCGCCGGGACGTCCCGGTCCAGCACGATGAGCGGGACCTTGGCCTGGGTCACGCGCCGGGCCGCAGGCGCGAGCCCCGCCGACTCGAACGGGCTCATCACGACGGCGTCGACCCCTCGGGCCAGCAGGTCGTCGATGTCGTTCGACTGCTTGGCCACGTCACAGTTGCCGTCAGTGGTGACGACCTCGACGTTGGGGTGGCGGGCGACCTCGGCGAGGATGCTCTCGAGCATGGCCTTGCGCCAGGGGTGGTTGAAGCAGGTCTGGGAGAAGCCGATGGTGATCTTGTCCTTGCCGGCCACCTTCACCGGCCCGGACGGCATGGCCAGGATGTTCTTGAACGGCAGCGCGTCGTAGCCGCTGAGGGTGGTCTCACCCTGCAGTTTGTCGCGGCCGTTGGACGCGGAGCCCCCGCCACCGCCGTCGCCTCCAGCAGAAGTAGACGATGCTTTCATACAGCCGGACGCCGCCAGGATGGCCGCGAGCAGAACCGGCGCGATCTTGAAGCGAGCGCGCAAGACGTCCTCCTAGAGGAGCGCGGGGCCGAGCCCCGCAGATGAGCGAAATAGTGCTGCTATCCAGCGGGTCTGAAGAGTTCGACCCGGTACTCGTACCGATCCGCGGCGAACGTCATCACCGTGGACTCGACGGGTCGTTCCGACTGGGAGTAGGTGATACGGCGGACTATCAGTGCCGAACTGCCCGGTGCGCATTCGAGCAGTTCGGCGTCGGCGGCGTTGAGCGTGGCGGACCGGATCGTCTCCGTGCCCCGGTGCAGTCGCAATCCGATCTCAGGGCCCTGGAGCAGGTCGTACAGCGAACCCGACTCCAGCTCCGCGGGGTCGAACAGATCCAGCCGGCCCGCCAACGCGTCGACGGGAAGCCAGGTCTCCGAGATGCCGATCGGTGTGTCGTCGGCGAGCAGGAGCCGAAGGATGCGCTGGGACGAACCGCTCCACAACTGAGTCGCCCGGAGGTCTTCCGGGGTCGAGACCGTTTCGCTGAGGAGGACCTTGCGTCGAGGGTTGTAACCCTGTTCCCGCATGTTCTCCGTGAAGGACGTCAGCAGCGGCTGGTGCGTAGGGCGCGGTTTGGCGATGAACGTGCCGAGTCCCTGGATCCGCTCCAGATGGCCGTCGGTGACCATCCGCGCCAGCGCCTGCCGGATCGTCGCCCGCGACACCGCGTAGCTCTGGGCGATCTCGGCTTCGGAGAGGAACCGGTCTCCCGCCCGCAGGCCCGCTTTGCCGATGTGGGCGAGCAGGGCCTGTTCCAACTGGACGTACAACGGGAGAGGGGACATCCGGTCCATCATCATGACGATCGTTCTAGCGGATGACCGGTTGTCCTAACAAGCCCTCCACCAGCAAAATCCTTAAAGGTGATCAAGTCATCACGTTAGGTAGTCGAATCGTCCACGAGGGCAGTGGCAGTCAGCTCACAAGCACTGACCGCAGGGGTGCGTATCGCCGCCGACCTCGTTACGCGCGTACGATTCCAGCTCGCCTCGCTCGCCGCAGAACTTCCTGTAGTCCTTGGTCCAGGCAGAGCCGTTGGTCGGCAGGACACTGATGCTTCTGCACGTGGCGTGGTGAAGTACAAGGTACGCCGGAGTGGGCCTGCGATAGGTATTGAGGACGAGGCCGGCGGGGTGAGCAGTGAGCCAGGCGAGGTAGCCCGGGTCGTCATCGACGAAGTCCTGCATATTCGCCGTGATTGCAGGGGCCGCGACTGGGCGCACGCTTGCTGTCGCAGTGCGCACCTTTTTCAGCGATCCTGCACAAATTCAAGATCGTGCCACTGCCACACTCGTCAGCCCTTGATCAACTCATTCTCTGCGAGGGGCAGGCTTCAGCGCCGTCCTCGCGGCTGATATTCGCCGTCGAGCCATCTCAGGAACGTTGCGGGCCGATCGATGTAGGTACGTATGGACGACTCCCTCAGATGGGCAGCGCGCAACTCCCATTCAAATCGGGCGAGTTCTTGCTGCAGGTCGGCGATGGTGTAACGCTCAACAGCCGTACGAACCGCATTCTCAACTCGCCCTGTCACACCGCTGATCCTGGTCTGATTCCAACGGGATGTCGACGCCCTCTTCCGGACATGGCCGCCGATGAGGTCGGAAGTGACCCGTTACCGGCCGTCGGATCTCCTCCCGCTGGTATACGAGTCGTCCGGTTTTCCCGGCCCCGGTGGTGCCGAGGAGGAGGACGCTGCGGTAGCCCTGCTCCGCGCTGGGCAGCGGCAGTAGTTCTTCCCGGATGGAGAGGAAGTCCGTGGGCCGGGTGATGGAAATGCTCGGCACCATGGGTTTCTCCGTCGGCTGTGAATCCCGCTGGGCGGGTTTGGCGTAAAACTTGGCGAGGCTGGCGGGGGAGAGCTGCCGCCGGACCTGACCGGCGACGTCAGGGGGCAGTTCCCGGGAGCGATCTACGCATGCAATGGACGGCCGACCTCAGAAACAGCAAGCGACAGGGCCGCATCCCTGGCGAGCTGCTTCTCGAGGCTCTCGGCAACTTCGTTGGGTCATTCAAGATCCTCGGATCCGAGAGGATCTTGGAGTTCCTTCGGATCCGATATGCCACACCGTGCCGCATCGGGGCGGGAATCCTAGACTTCACGGCGCGTTCCAAACCAACCGCTGTCGTGCTCTTCGGGCTCCCGGGCATCAGCACCGTAACCGTCTTCGGATACCTGATCGGAGGAGGGGAGCTCGCGTACGCCCTGCTGGGCGCCTCAATCTACACGGCACCCGCTATTGCCATGAAGTGGCAGACCGAACGACTT
>NZ_JABVEB010000425.1 GCF_014323665.1 Actinomadura sp. HBU206391
GCCATCTCCGGCGGACTGCTCATCGGGCTGTCGGTGTTCCAGGCCGAGTACGACTTCGGCGTGCCGCAGTTCCGCCTGGTCCACCAGCCCTTCCTGATCGCGGTCGCCGCAGGGTGCGCCCTGGTGGCGGCCCGCCTGTGGATCGGCCGCGGCGGTGCCCTGCTCGCGGTCGTCTTCTACATGCTGGTACGAGGTGGCGTCTCGTGGGTCGTCGCGGAGGTCATCGGTGAACTGTGGGCCGCGGTGCCGCTCTACTTCGCCGAGGCACTGTGCGTGGAACTGGCCGCCCTGCTGCTGGCCCGCCGGGCACTGGCGCTCGGAGCGGTGAGCGGCCTCCTGATCGGAACGGTCGGATTCGGCGCCGAGTACGCCTGGAGCCAGGTGGCCATGCGATCACCATGGACCGGCGACGTGCTCGCCGAAGGCATGGTGATGGCGGTGGTGGGCGGCGTCGCTGGCGGACTGCTGGGCGCGCTGCTGGCCATGGGCGTACAAGGCCGGCTGCCCCGGCCCGCCGTCGCCCGGTCGATCTTCGCGGCGGCGCTCGTCGCGATCGCCGCGGCCGTCGCCAACGGCCTCGTCATCAACGTGCCGCACAATGTGCTGGTGTCGGCCACGCTCACCGACGTCAGCGTGGCCGGCCGACAACGCAGTGCCGAAGCCCGCATCACCATCTCTCCCGCCGGCGCCGTGCGGAAGCCCGCCTGGGTGACGATCACCGCCTGGCAGGGCGGCGGCCTGCACGTCGACCGGCTCGTCCCACTGAAGGACGGGACCTACCGGACCAGCCGCCCGATGCCGCTCTCCGGCTCTTGGAAGACCATGGTCCGGTTGCACGACGGCCGGTCCCTGAGCGCGGTGCCCATCTATCTCCCCGCCGATCCCGCGATCGGCGCCGAGCCTCTGCCCGCGCCGGAGCGGTTCACCCGCCCAGCGCAAGGCGAGCGACGAGTGCTGCAACGTGAGCTCAAGAGCGACGTCGCCGCTCCGGTCTGGACTGCGGCCTCGGCGATCGTGCTGTGCTGCACGCTGATCCTGGTGGCCGCCCTGGGATGGGGCGTCGCCCGGGTCTCCCGCCGATGGCCCGGCGCCGATGAGGCCATGCCGGTCACGGCCGCGGAGGCGCAGCCGTGACCGTGCCGGAGGCGCGGCTCGGGGGCGGCCCGCTGGCGGCCCATTCGGCTGTCAGCGCCATCCCCTTCTTCGTGCCGACGATCGTCGTGGTCGCCGTCATCGTCGTGGTGATCTGGCGTGATCGGCGCCGCCACCCCGTGGAGGACACCGACGCGGTCGGCGCCGATCCCGATGGCCCGGACCCGCGGAGTGGCCCTCGACCGGGGGACTAGGCGCTCGCCCGCGCCGGCTCAGCGGGCCCGGTGGTGGCGGTCGCGGCGCGGCTCGGTGTCGGACGGCCGGTGGGCGGTGCCGTGATCGGGGGACACGGCGGCGGCGAGCTGATCGCCGAACTCGGTGCGCACCTCGGCCTCCATACACCGGGCGAGGAGGCCCTCGACCGCGAGCTGGGCGAGCGGTCGCAGGCGCTGGACGTAGGCGGCCGCCTCTGAGATGTCCTCCCGGGTGAGCAACTGCTCAGGTCGCAGGTTGCCGTGTTCGCGGGCGAGATCGACGAAGCGGCGTGCGATGACCGTGCAGTCCTCCCGGATGCGTCCGGCGATCTCGAAGACGGCCGGCAGCGGTATCCCCGCTGCGACGAGTTCGGCACCGACATGCAGCAATCGCGGGCTGGGCACCTTGAACCGATCGGCTCCCTCGGCCTCCAGGAAGCCGTGTTCCTCGGCCAGCCGTAGCAGGGCGGAGGCGTCCTCGCCGTCCGGGTCGATGCCGAAGATCTCTGCGAGCTCGGCGGCATCGACATGATCGGCGATCTCATCCGACCAGGGGTCGGTGAGCACCTTCTCCAGACCGAGCAGATCCCTGATATCCCGGCCCCGCTCCCACGCGGAGATCAGCTCGGCGATGGTGGCGAGGGTGTGACCGCGACCCAGAAGCTGGCCGATCAACCGGAGCCGGGCCAGGTGCGAGTCGTCGTACAGCCCGACGCGCCCCTGCAGGCGGGGCGGCGGAAGCAGGCCCCGGTCCTGGTAGGCCCGTACGTTCCGCACCGTCGTTCCGGCGGCATGGGCGAGATCGTCGATTCGGAATACGGACATGCCACCGCATCTGTTGCCGGGATCATCGTTGTCAATGCGGATGCTACCCGCGCCGGGCAAGGCGCTGATCACGCGTGGTACGAAAATCTGTTGTGGTTCGGCCATTCGACAATGACCCTGTGCAGTGACAATAAAGACAAAATAGATGACGGTAAAGACCTGCGCCCGAGAGGACACGAGGAGGCGGATGGAGAGCCAGCCGACCCCGCTCTACTACCAGCTCAAGATGCGCCTCCTGGAGGAGATCCGCAGCGGGGCCTACGGCAGCGATGGCCGACTGCCGACCGAGCACGAGCTGTGCGCGCGGTACGGGTTGAGCCGCACGCCCGTGACGAGGGCGCTGTCCGAGCTCGCCCACGAGGGGGTCGTGCTGCGCCGCCGCCGCCGCGGCACGTTCGTCAATCCGGGCTGGCTGCGCCGGAGCAGTACGCAGGCGCCCGAGCTTCGCCTCGTCGTTCCCGGCGGCGCCTGGCCGGACCACCTGCGTGAGGCGGCGGGCCGGGACGTCTCCCTGTCGATCACAGCGGTCGAGCTGCCGCACGTGCACGACGTGCTGCTCCGCGCGATCGCCGAGGGGAACGGCCCCGACCTGGCCGTGGTCGACTCGGTGCACCTCGCCGAGTTCGCACGGTCGGGGTTCCTCATGCCGCTCGACGACCTCGACGGGGAATGGATCGCCCGTGAGCACGACACGGACTTCCTGTCGCCCTTCGCCGAGGCGTACCGGTTCGGCGGGCACACCCTCGCCGTGCACGCCCACGCCGACGCCGCCGGTCTGTGGCTTCGGCGCGACCTCCTCGAGGGCTCCGAGCCCCCGGCGGACTGGCGAGGGCTGCGGACCCTGGCCCGGCGGCTCACGACCGGACGGGCGCGGGACTTCCGGCCGATGGTCATGTCAGGCGGGCCGGCCGCCGCCGAGACGACGACGTACTGCCTGACCGCCCTGCTCGCGTCCAACGGCGCGACCGTGCTGTCGCCCGGCGCGGTCACGCTCGACAGCCCGGCCGCGGTCGAGGCCATGCGCTTCCTGCGGCGACTGGTCGACGACGGTGCGCTGCCGGCCGAGGTGACGGCCTACGACAAGCATCGTGCGCCCCGGCTGCTGGCCGGCGGCGCGGCCGGGATCTGCCTGGGCGGGAGCTACGACGCCGAGGAGATCGCCGCCGAGGCCGGGCTCGACATGGAGGAGGTGTACGAACGGTTCGTCTTCGCCCCGATGCCGCCAGGGCCGCACG
>NZ_JABVEB010000426.1 GCF_014323665.1 Actinomadura sp. HBU206391
CCTTCCTGAGCCTGCTCGGCTTCAGCTGCACCCAGATGCTCGCCATCGGGATCATGCTGGCCGGGGCGCCGTACTTCGCGACCTACGTTCTGGACGACACCGGCGCGGTGACCACGATGTTCCTCGCGCTGGTCGGGCCCATCACCGTCACCATGCCCGCGTGGGTACGGCTGTCACGGCGGATCGAGAAACGGGGCGCGATGGTGCTGGCGTCCGCGTTGTTCCTGTCCGGTGCCGTGGGGATGAGCCTGGCGCCGTTCTTCGGGTTCGTCTACACCCACTTGTGCGTGGTCGTGATCGGCGTCGGCTACGCCGGGATCCAGCTCCTGCAGTTCTCGATGCTGGCGGACACGCTCACCGCCGACGCGCTCAGGTCACGGGCGCGCCGGGCGGGGGTGCTCACCGGCCTGTGGACCGCCACCGAGACGGTGACGGCCGCGTTCGGCGCGCTGCTGCTCGGTTGGATGCTGGGTCTGGCCGGGTTCGTCTCCTCGGACCCCGACGAGGTCGTCCCGCAGTCCGACGCCGCGATCAACACCGTCGTGCTCGGCGGCACGCTGGTGCCCGCAGTGCTGATGGCGGTCGCCATCGCGTTGACGCTGCGCTACGACCTCACCGCGCAGCGGTTGGCGGCCCTGCACGCCGCGGCGGGCTCGACGGCGGCAGACGCGGATGCGGACGTGGATTCCGACGTGAACGCGGGCTTTGACGTGGACGCGGATGCGGACGAGGACACCGACCCCGATGCGGTGCGGCCGCACGGCACCGCATGAGACCTGCGCGAGGGCCCGTCAGGGGTCAGTTCGGTGTCGCGGCCGGTGCCCCCGCGCCGGCGTTGACCGGCTTGCCGAGAGCGCTGCCCTTCAGCCACTCGCTCCACGACTTCGCCCAAGGGGTGGGGCCGTTGCCGAACCGCAGCTTGCGGGTCGTGCCGGTGACCTCGATGATGTCGCCTCGGCTCGTGAAGTCATAGAACCAGCGGGCGTTCTCGGGGCTGGCGTTGACGCAGCCATGGCTGACGTTGGCATTGCCCTGCGCACCCGTCGACCACGGTGCCGAGTGGAAGAACGTGCCGCTGTAGGTCATCCGGACGTTCCACTTGGTCGGCGTGCGGTAGTCCCCGGGGTTGCCGGTCGTCGCCGAGTCCATGACCATGGCGGGATTCTTCTCCTGGGCGATCATGATGCCCGAGTAGCTGTCGTCGCCCGGCTTGCCGAGGCTCACAGGGATCGTCCGGACGGTCTTCCCGTCGTCGGTCACCGTCGCCTTGTGGGCCTTGGCGTCGACCTTGGTGATGTGCCGCGCGCCGACGGTGAACTGGAGCGTGCGGTCCCTGACGCCCCACAGCCCATTGCCGGCCTTGACCCCGGCGAGGTGCGCGATCACCTTGATCTTCTGGCCGGTGGTCCAGTAGTCGCGTGGGCGGAACTGCACCTCGCGGTCGCCGACCCAGCTCCAGGCCCCCTCGACGGGCTGCGACATCTTCACCTCGAGGGACCGCTCGACGGCCGCCTTGGCGTCCTTGGTGGTCACCGGCTGCGACAGCAGCAACTGCACGGGCATGCCCACGCCGACCTTCTCGCCGTCCAGCGGCGACATGCCGCTCTCGAGCCTGCGAGCCGGCGTCAGCGTGGTGAAGGTCGCCTTGCCGGCGACCTGCTTGCCGTCCTCGCCGGTGGCCTGCGCGTCGACCGTGTACGTCGTAGCGGGAGAGAGGGTCCACCGGGCCCGCCACGAATGCGCGTCGGATGCGAGCGAACCCTCGATCTTCCGGCCCTTGGCGTCGGCCACGGTGACCTGGGTGAGCTTCCCGCCCGAGACCTTGACGACCGTGCCCGCGTCGGGTGCGACCTTCTGTGCGCCGTTGGCCGGCGTGAACGCCAGCACGGCGGGCGACTTCTTCCCGCCGAGCACGCCCTGGCCTGACGAGCAGCCGACGGCCATGACGGCGGCCACCGCCAGCGTCATCGGCAGTCTCACCGGCATCGTCAGCCGCCCCATCGGCACCACAGCTCCCTCAGCGTTCGCACTTCGACATGGTTCGTCACAGGGTACGACGCTTGCTGAGCCCCCTTTGTTCGACTTTGCGGCGCGGGGGTCTCATCGGCGCAGGAGCGTCCTGGTCAGGCCAGGTTCGGCGGGAATCCCCCCGTGGCGACAGGGCCCCAGCGCTGGGGGGTGACGCGTAGCAGTGATTTGTTCTGCCGGGCCATGGCCTGGCGGTACTCGTCCCAGTCGGGATGCTCCCCGGAGATCGAACGGAAGTAGTCGACCAGCGGCTCGGTGGCCTCGGGCATGTCGATGACCTCGGCGGTGCCGTCGACCTGGACCCAGGGCCCGTCGAAGTCGTCGGAGAGCACGACCACGCTGACCCGGGCGTCACGGCGTGCGTTGCGGGCCTTGGCCCGCTCGGGGTAGGTCGAGATCACGATGCGGCCCTCGCCGTCGACGCCGCACGTGACGGGAGAGGCCTGCGGCCCGCCGTCGGACCGCGTCGTGAGCAGGATGGCGTGGTGGCGGGGCCGGAGGAACTCGAGCAGTTCGGCACGGTCGACGGCCGTGTTCGTTGCGATGTTCGGGCTCATCCGGCCAGCCTAGACCGTCGCCCGGGAGCGATACCGTCCCAGGTCAACCACCTCTGAGGGCGTGAGGCGTGTCGCCCGGACCGCCGCCGCGATGCCGTCAGGACCGGGTGACCGCCAGCCGGCAGCGCCGCAGGAACTCGCGCTCGGCCGCGTTCTCGGTGCGGGCCATCGCCGACTCGTAGGCCGCCGCGGCCTCGGCCTCCCTGCCCAGGCGCCGGAGCAGGTCGGCGCGGATGGCGTGGAACAGGTGGTAGCCGTCGAGGTCGAGGGCGTCGACGAGGGCGAGGGCCTCCTGCGGCCCCTCCACCTCGGCCACCGCCACCGCGCGGTTGAGGGCCACGACCGGGTTCGGGGCGAGCGAGAGCAACTGGTCGTACAGCTGCAGGATCTGCCGCCAGTCCGTGGCGGCCGCGGTGGGCGCGTCACTGTGCACGGCGTTGATCGCCGCCTGGACCTGGTACGGTCCGGGCCGGTCGCGCCGCAGGCATTGCCGGACGATCCCCTGGCCCTCGGCGATCAGGCGTGGGTCCCAGCGGCCGCGGTCCTGGTCGGCCAGCAGCACCAGGTCGCCGCCGGGGGTGGTGCGGGCGGTCCGGCGTGACTCGACCAGCAGCATGAGCGCGAGCAGCCCCATGACCTCGGGTTCGTCGGGCATGAGCTCGGCCAGGAGCCGTCCGAGGCGGATGGCCTCGGCGCAGAGGTCCGCGCGGACGAGCGCCTCACCCGAGCTCGCCGTGTGCCCCTCGTTGAAGATGAGGTACACCACGGCCAGCACGGCCCGGAGCCGGGCCGGGAGATCGGCGTCGGTGGGCACGC
>NZ_JABVEB010000427.1 GCF_014323665.1 Actinomadura sp. HBU206391
CTTGGCCAGCGCGTAACCGTGCTCGCGATAGTTGGTGAACAGGTAGTCGCGAGGTTCCAGAGCGGCCATCAGGCCGACGACCGTGGCCTCCTCGCCGAGATTGAGATGGCAGTAGCCACCGATCTTGGCCTCGGTGTAAGCGCGGGCCGCGCGTTCCTCGAACCGGCGGACCAGCAGCATCTGCCGGTAGTACCCGACGAGCGTCTCGGCCTGGACCTGAGCCTTGGCCCGGCTTGCTCGCCGGGGCCGAGGTGTCCTCGTCTTTGAGGTATCACCCATCGACGATCTTCCTTTCGCATCGGCGCGTGACGCGGGGGTCGCTGCCATCAGCACACGATGACCAATGATCGATCATAGTTCAATAAGTAAACTGTGACACCGCAGGCTCTACGATGCTTATCGTGAACGCTGTCAACGCTCCGCTGCTGCGTACTGGCCTGTCCGACCAGATCCGCGAGTTCATCGTCGACGGCATCACGTCCGGCCGCTGGGAGCCGGGAGAGCGGATCGTCGAACGCCGCATCGCGACCGAGCTCGGTGTCAGCCAGGGCCCGGTACGCGAGGCGCTGCGCCAGCTCGAGACGCTACGCCTGATCGAGTCGACGCCGAACCGCGGGGCCCGGGTCCGGGAGTTCACCGAGGAGGATCTCGGCGAGATCTTCCCCGTCCGCGCCGGCCTGGAGCAGACGGCGGCCGAGCTCGCCGTGCCGAGGATGGCGGGACACGTCGAGCGCCTGGAACGGCAGAGCGACAACCTCGCCGAGGCCACCCGGACCGGTGACGCCGTCGCGCAGATCCGGCACGCCATCGACTTCCACCGCGAGATCGTGACCGCGTCGGGCAACCGGCTGCTGATCGCGGTCTGGGAGTCACTCCGGATCGAGATCTGGACGACGCTGTCGCTTCGCCTGCACAAGACCGATCTGCACGAGAAATCGGCCGAGCACGCACGTATCACCGAGGCCTTCAGGGAGCAGGATCCGGCCGCCGCCCGCATGCTGCACGACCACGTCATGCATTACGCCCCCTGAAGCCCGAAAGAAGAGGCCGTCAGCCGAAGGTGCCGCTGACCTTGTCGGTGATGAGTTCCACCGGGCCTCGTAGCCACTCGCTCGGGGCATCTCGGAGCTCGGCCAGGACATCGTCCAGGCCATGCACGCCTGAGAGCGCCTCGGGCGGCATTCCGGCGAGCGCATCGAGCAGGAAGTAAAGGCCGTTCCCGTCCCAAGCAAGACCATCGCCGCCCTGTGATCGCGGTAGTTCCGCGATGAGCGCCTCCGCGGTCTCAGGCAGTCCGATGGCGATGAGGGCCTTCTTCGCCTGGTGCCGGACGTCCCGGTAGGACTCCGTGTCCTGCAGCAGTGCGATCAGCGCCGGTGTCGCGGGTGCCGCGGCGGTGCCGATCCCCGCCAAGGCGTGCGTCACACGGAACTTGGTCGTCTCGTCCTCGTGCCAATGACCCGTGTCCTGCCGGGCGGGGATGGGAAATGCGCGGAGGGCGGCGAGAAGCGCCGGCACGGCGGCGGCCCCATGCTCAGCCAGCGCCTCCTGGGCGAGAACTCCGTGGAAGTTGTCAAAATGCGGAAGCCTGGCCACCAGGGTTTCGACCGAGGAATCGGTGTCGCCCGTGAAGTGCACGAGCAGACGGCCGGCCATTCCGCTGCCATCCCGGTGACGACCGAACATGCTGTAGCACGCGGTGACGGCTGCGGACCGGTCGATCGTCGCAAGCGTGATCACAGCGTCCTCCCGCAGCCATGGCTCCGTAGCGTTGACGGCAAGGTCTGCCAGGGCGTCGGTGATATCCGGTTCGCCGGGCTCCGTCGACCGAGAGTTCTCCGAGCTGTGCACTCGTCTTGGATAGCAGACTCCGGGCCCGACTGATGGTCTTCACTGAAAGGGCTTTCGACAAGCCGATGACCCGACCCTTGGGGGGCGGCTCGATGTGTCATTCTCGCCGTATGCCCGAGACCAGGCCGAGCGAGGACGACGGGCTCTCGCTGAATCGTGCGGTGTGGAACACGCGTGCCCGTATCCATGGCTCGACTCCCACTGACCGGTTCTACGACGTCGAGTCGTTTCTGAGCGGACGCCAGACGCTCCATGCGCTCGAACGTGAGCTGGCCGGTGACGTGGCCGGGAAGGATCTGCTCCACCTGCAGTGCCACTTCGGAATGGACACGCTGAGCTGGGCTCGCCTGGGAGCCCGGGTCACCGGTGTCGACTTCTCGCCGGCGGCGATCGAGCGGGCCCGCCTGCTGGCCGGACGAGCCGGTCTCGCCGCCACCTTTGTTGAGGCCGACACCCAGCGATTGCCCGTGAACCTGGCCGGCGGCTTCGATCTGGTGGTCGCCACCTACGGGGTGCTGTGCTGGATGCCGACGTCAAGTACCCGCACTCGCTCGGTGAGATCGTCACCGCGGTCCTGGACGCGGGCCTCACGATTCGGCGCCTTGGCGAGCACATCGCCACCGAACTCGACCCCCGCAACATCCTTCCCCAAGATCAAGACGGCCTGTACCGACTCCCCTTCGGCGACTCCCACCTTCCCATCCTGTACTCGATCCGGGCGGTGTAACCCGACCCGCACCAGTCCTAGAAGCGGCATCGCGGCGACGGACCACTCGTCGACTGGACCACCCGGTGACAGGACTACTCGGTGATTACTCGGGGAGCGGGACGTTGTAGGCGAGCAGCGCGGCGGAGGTTCCGTCGTGCCGCAGCTCGGTGAGGGCGCAGTTGCGGACCTGCGGAAAGGCCGAGCGGTAGCGGGACAGCGGGATCTCCAGCAGTGAGCAGAGCACCAGCCGCAGCAGGGTGTTGTGCGCGACCACCAGGACCCGTTCGCCCGGATGCCGGGCCGCGATCCGGTCCAGCGCGATGACCGCGCGGCCCGCCGCCGACCGGGGGTCCTCGGCTCCGGGAAAGGAGCCGAGGACGGGGTCGGCGCGGAACGCGGCCACCACCGCCGGATCGAGTTCGGCCAGCGTGTGGCCCTCGGCCGCGCCGAAGTCGACCTCGCGCAGGTCGTTGTCCACGCGCAGCGCCAGGCCGAGGGCCGAGGCGGCCGGCGCGGCCGTGGCCCTGGCCCGGCTGAGCGGCGAGCACCACACGGCGTCGAGACCGGACTTCTCGGCCCACCTGCCGAGCCGGTCGGCCTGCTCCTGCCCCGTGGCGGTCAGCGCCACGTCGCTCACGCCCGCGTACCTGTTCTCCGCGTGCCAGACGGTCTGGCCGTGGCGGACCAGATAGAGCGTCGTCGTCATCAGTGCTCCCTGGCGTAGGCGGCCACCGTCGGCGGGAGCCAGCCGCGGCGCTCCAGCTCGTCCAGGAGGCGCGCGTACGGCTCGGCGAACCGCTCCGCGCTTCGCGGGCGGGGGTCGATCGTGGTGCGGAT
>NZ_JABVEB010000428.1 GCF_014323665.1 Actinomadura sp. HBU206391
ACGTCGACCAGGGCGGTCGAGCCCCACGGGTGGGAGTGGCTCTGCCCGGTCTCGGGCGCGTCCCACGACTCCCAGGTGAAGGTGCCGCCGCGGGCCAGGATGTTGCCCCAGCCGGGTCCCTCGGTGTCGGTCAGCCGGGCGACGACCTGGTCGGGCCGGCCGGCGAGCGCCTCGAGCATGCGGTGCGCCGTCATCGGGCCCATCCGCGTGCCGAGCCCCGCGACGTACCCGGCGACGTGGTCGCGGTCGGCGGCCGGGGCGACGCCGTACGCCAGCGCGTAGGCGTTGGCGAGCTGCGAGGCGTGCGTGCTCTGTGTGCCGTCGGCCTTGAGCCCGTCGACGTAGACGCCGTCCGGGCGGCGCAGCTCGGCGTTGACGGCTCCGGTCAGCGCCTGCGCGTCCGCGCGGAGCGCCGCCGCCTCGCCGGCCCTGCCGAGCGCCTCGGCCGCGCGGGCCGAGGCGTTGAACACGTCGACGCCGAGCACGTTGATCGCCGTACGGGCGGCGGTGTCCATGTCGTGGCCGTAGCGCATGGTCGCCGGCCAGTCGATGATCCCGTACTGGTAGTCGCCCGAGCCCCCGGTCAGCCTGGTCACCAGGCCGGACGCCGGGTCGATGTGGCGGCGCACGTAACCGGCCACGGCGGTCAGCACCGGGTAGGCCTCGGCGAGGGTCTGCGCGTCTCCCGACTGCTGGTAGTAATCCCAGACCCAGCCGGGGAACATCTCGGTGTAGTCGGGGATGTCGCGCTTGCCGTCGCCGTTGGGATAGACCGCGTTGAGCCGCCCGTCCGGCCAGTAGCGGGCCTGCGATGCGATGAACTCGCGGATCGACTGCCTGCTGAGCAGCCGCTCGCCGTACGCGGACATCGTGGCCAGGGACGTATCCACCGAGTCGCCGAGGAACTGCCCCTTCTCCCTCGTGGGGGTGTCGAGGAACTGCGTCTGCGATCCGTACAGCGCCGACCGCCGCATCAGGTCGTACGCCGCGTCGACCCCGGGACTCGAGGTGCGCACCCGGGCGGTGCGCGCCGGGTCGACGTCGGTGTGCTGGACGACCGCGCCGATGTCGCCGGGGGCGACGTCCCCGGAGATCTCGAAGTAGCGGAACCCCTCGAAGGTGAACGCCCGGAAGGTCTGGTCGCCGTCGCGCTGGGTGTAGCCGTAGCTCAGGTCGGTGTCCTGGTTGTCGTCGGCGGAACGGGAGACGGACCCGTCGGCGGTCAGCACGTAGCCGGCGTCCATGTCCACGTGCCGCCCGGCCTCGCCGTCGCGGAAGCGCACCACCGGCACGGCCGGGATCACCTTGCCGAAGTCGGCCACCAGCGCTCCGGAGTCGAGCCGGGTCACCTTCTTCGGCTTGATCGCGGTGAACGACAGCCCGGCCTCCTGGCCCCGGAGCCGCTTGAACACCGGGGTCGGGTGGGCGCCGGCGACCTGCGGTGCCTGCCAGCCCGAAGCGTCGAACCCGGGCCGGTCCCAGCCGCGCTGCTCGGCGGTGCCGTCGATGTCCTCGACGTAGTCGCCGCCGTCGCCGTTGCGGCGCGGCGCCTGCTTCCACGGACCCCGCGCGACCTGCCAGCTGCCGTCGGTCACCACGACCTGCCGGCCGCCGTCGGCGTGCTCGACGACCAACCTCATCAGCAGGCCGGGCTCGCCCGCGGGACGTCCCTGCCCGCGCCCGTACCAGTGGAACAGGGCGCCGATCGTGGCGGGCCGGCCCGCGCGCAGCCGCGAGGTGACGTCGACCGCCCGGTAGAACCCGTCGTCGGGGTAGCCGAACGCGGGGCCGCGGTCGATGACCTCACCGTTCAGGTGCAGCGCGTACTGGTGGCTCGCCGCCACGTAGACGCGGGCCCGCACGACCGGGGACGGGCCGACCGTGAAGTCCCTGCGCGCGAGCGTGTAGTCGTCGGCCTCCGCCGTCGTCCGGCGGATCCAGCTCGCCTGCCAGTCCTGCTCCCCGAGGCCCATCTCGAACGATGCGGGCCGCGTCCACGGGGACGGCCGGCCGGTGCGGTCCCAGGTGCGGACCTTCCACGTGTAGGCCGTCCCGGCCTCGGGCGCCGGGCCGGCGTACGGCACGTACTCCTGGCGGCCGGAGGACACCCGGCCGCTGTCCCAGACGGGCCGGCCGTGCCGGTCGCGGCCGGTGCTGACCACGATCTGGTACGCGGTCTGCACCTCACCGGGGTCGGTGTCGCGCGGCCGCCAGCCGAACAGCGGCGTGCCCTCCACGTTCAGCGGCCGGGTGCGATCGCCGACCGTGAGCTCAACCGGGGCCATCGGGGCATGACCGGTGGCGGTGACGGCGGCGTCGGCCGTGCCCGGCAGCGCCAGGGCGATCAGGGCCGTCGCGGCGATCACGGACTTTCTCTTGCGCATGGGTCTCCTCGTGTTCGTACAGGTGAGGGAAGAGCACAGGGTGGGAGAAGAGCGATGGGCGGGCGGACCGGGCCCGGGCAGGTGGTGCCCCGGGCCCGGCCGCCTGGGCTCAGCCGGTGACGAAGCGGTAGGAACCGGAACCGACGCGGAAGACGGCGCAGCCGTCCTGCACGCGCAGGAATGTCGCGCCCTTCTGGGCGACCGCGCCGGCGCTCGCGGCCGGAACCCAGACCTCGGCGGTGGTGTTGACCGGCACGGAGACGTCGAGGGTGAACCGGCCGCCGCGGTCGGACCAGCGCGTCTCGATCGGCCCGTAGACCGAGTCGTACCGGCCGGTCGCCCGGTGCACGTCGCCGCCGGGACGGGGCCGGATGACGATCCGCCGGTAGCCGGGCTCGCCGGCGCTGATGCCGGTGATGTTCTTGTACATCCACTCGCCGACGGCGCCGTAGGCGTAGTGGTTGAAGGAGTTCATGCCGGCGTCCTGGAAGGATCCGTCCGGCTTGATGGAGTCCCAGCGCTCCCACATCGTGGTGGCGCCCTTGTCGATCTGGTAGCCCCAGGACGGGAACGTGCGCTGGTGCAGCAACCGGTAGGCCACGTCGGTGTGCCCGGTCTCGGTGAGGACGGGCAGCAGCTGCGGAGTGCCGAGGAAGCCGGTGGACAGGTGCCAGTCCTTGGCCTCGATCAGCTCGACCAGCCGGTCGGCGGCGGGCTTGCGGCCGGCCTCGGGCAGCAGTCCCATGCCGAGCGCGAGCACGTAGGCGGTCTGGGTATCGCCCTTGATCCGGCCGTCCTTCACGTACGCCTGGTTGAAGGCGGCGCGGACCTCGGCGGCGGTCTGGTCGTACTGCCTCGCATCGTCCTCCTTGCCGAGCGTGCGGGCGACCTTCGCCACCAGATCGGCGGCGTAGGCGAAGTAGGCGGTGCCGATGACGTCCTTGGGGGTCTCGTCGTCGACGTTGAGCCAGTCGCCATAGCCGGCGGCCGGGCGCAGG
>NZ_JABVEB010000429.1 GCF_014323665.1 Actinomadura sp. HBU206391
ATGAGCGGCAGCACCACGCGCAGCAGCGCCTTCCACGCGGACGCGCCGTCGACCCAGGCCGCCTCCTCCAGCGAGATCGGCACGCCGTCCATGAAGTTCTTCATCATCCAGATCGCGAAGGGCAGCCCGGTGGCGGCGAGGAACAGCGTCGTCGCCGGGATCGAGTCGACGAGTTCGAGCTGGACGAACAGGCCGTACACCGGAACCATGATCGCCGTGATCGGCAGCCCGGTCGAGAACAGCAGCAGGTACAGGACCGGCCGGCCGAACCGCAGGTTGTAGCGCGACAGCGGGTACGCCGCCGGGGTGGCGACGAGCAACGTGAGCAGCGCGGCGCCGCCGGACAGCGCGAAGCTGTTGCCGAACGCCCGCAGATTCTCCGGGGTGAGCACCTCGGAGAAGTTGCGCAGCGTCAGCTGGGCCGGGACGTCGGAGCTGAGGGTGGCCCGCGGGTTCACCGACGACAGGATCAGCCAGCCGAACGGGACCAGGAACGCGACCGCGACGACGGCGAGCACTGCGTAGGCCACCGCGGCGGAGAAGACGCGGCGCGGCGCCGTGGTCGGACCGAGACTCAGAACGGCCATGTCACACCTCCCTGCGCAGCAGCCGGATATAGATCACAGAGAAGACCGCGCCGATCGCCAGCATGACGATCGCGACCGCGGTGCCATAGCCCATCTGGGAGAACTTGAACGCCTCCTGGTACATGTACAACGGCAGCGTCTGGCTCTTGTTGCCCGGCCCTCCGCCGGTCATCACGAAGATCAGCGTGAACACCGACAGGGTCTGCAGGGTGATGGTCATGAGGTTGGTCATCGCCGCCCGCCTGATCAGCGGCAGCGTGATGTGCCGCAGGCGCTGGAACGCCGAGGCGCCGTCCACGGCCGCCGCCTCGTGCAGCTCGTCGGGGACCTCCGACAGCGCGGCCGAGTAGACGAGCATCGAGAACGCGGTGCCCCGCCAGATGTTCGCGACGATCACCGAGACCAGCGGCAGCTCGTACAGCCACTGGCCCGCCGACAGCCCGACGGCGGTGAGCACCGAGTTGAGCGTCCCGTCGTCGGCGAGGAACGCGTACCAGATGAACCCGACGACGATCTCGGGCATCACCCAGGCGCTCACGACGACACCGCCGACGAGGGCCCGGACCACCCTTCTGCGGCCGCGCATCAGCAGGGCGAGCGCGAGGCCCAGGATGTTCTGGCCGAAGATCGCCGATCCCGCGACGAAGACCACGGTGAGCAACGCCGCCGAGAAGAAGTCGGGATCGGAGAACATCTCGCGGAAGTTGCGCAGGCCCACGAGGTTCGGCGCGCTGGCGCTCGCCCCGGTCAGCGCGATGTCGGTGAACGCCGCCCAGAAGCACCAGAGGATCGGCCCGGCGAAGAACAGCGCGAGGAGCCCGAAGGCCGGCGCCATCGGCACCGCCCAGCCGAGCACCGGTGCCCGGCGGGCCCGCGCGAGGCGGGCCGCCGGGCGCGACGACACGGTCGTCGTGGGTGCGGCCATCAGCCGCCGGCCTCGACCTTCTCGGCGCCGGCGATCTTCTGGATCGACTCGGTGAGCCCCTCGGTCGCCTCATCCGGGCTGCTCTGCCCGGTCATCACCGACTCCATCTCCTTCTGGATCTGATTGGAGATCTCCGGGTACTCGGCGTACGCCGGGCGGTAGTGCGTGGCCGACACCAGATCGGTCCAGAATTTGTTGGTCGGGTTGGCATTGAGGTACGCGGAGTCCTTCGCGACGTCGTCGCGCACCGCGAGCTGACCCGCCGTGATCGCGTACCGCTGCGAGTTCTCCCGGTTGAGCGCAAGAGAGATGAACTTCCAGGCCGCGCCCGGATTCTTGGTCTTGGCCCCGATGGCGAGCGTCCAGCCGCCGGACAGGCTGGTCTTGCCGGGTGCCTGCCCGTTCTGGGTGGGCATCGGCGTGACACCGATCTTCTCCTCCCACTCCGGCCACGGCTTCGTGCCGGTCTTCAGCCAGTTGCTGCTCACCCACGAGCCGTCGAGGCTGATGCCGAGCTTGTCCTCGGGCAGCAGCTTGGTGTTCACGATCTCGCCGAGGTTCTTGTCGAGCGCAACCTGCGGCTTGGGCGTCAGGCCCTCTGAGAACATCGTCTTGATGAAGCCGAACGAGTCGGTCATGCCCTTGCTCGGGGCCACCCATTTCTGGCTCTGTGTGCTGTAGAGCTGGTGGTCGGTGCCGTACAGGAGCATCTCGTAGCCCTGCATGGACGCCGCCTCGCCGGCCGGTTTGCCGGAGTACATGTTGAACGGCGTGACGCCGGGCGCCTTGGCCTTGATCTGCCGGGCGGCGCCGATGACGTCGTTCCAGCTCTTGGGCTCCCACGGCACCGGCAGCCCGGCCTTCTTGAAGACCGCCTTGTTGTACCAGAGGCCCCGGGTGTCGGTGCCCATCGGCACGCCGTAGGTCTTGCCGTCGCGCCCCTTGACGCCCTGCTTCACCGAGTCGGGGAAGTGCTGCCAGTCCGGCCATGTGCTGACGTACTCGTCGAGTGGTCTGAGGTAGCCGGCCGCCACGTCGGAGTTGATGACGTAGGTGTCCTCGTAGACCACGTCCGGCGCGGTGGACTGCGAGCGCCGCATCAGGTTGACCTTGGAGAAGTAGTCGGCGTCGTTGGCGATGACGGGGATGAGCTTCACGGTCACACCGGGGTTCTGCTTCTCGTAGACCGGTTTGAGGTCCTTGAGCATGGCCTCGAGGTGGATGAACGTGCCGAACCGCTGATAGACGATCTTGAGCTCGTTGGAGTCACTGCCGGAATCGCCTCCGCAGCCGGCCATCGCGACCGCGAGACCCGCTGCCGTCGCCAGCCCGATGAATCGACGCATGGTGCTCCCTTCGGGCGGTGCTCCCCCGACGGGACCATGCGTTTGGTCCACGCACCAACGGTCGCGCTGATTTGCCATCGGGTGATGGCAAATTCGAATTTAATCTGCGCTCAACACGACCGAGATGTCAAGAGCCCCTCAGCGCCCCGACACCGGCAGTCCGGTGATGGCGCTGATCAGGTCGGCCGCGCGCGCCACGGCCGCCGCGGGACTCCGCCGCCTCGTGATCACGTCCTCCGTCATCGCCTGGAGCTGCGCCGACACGAGCGCGTACACGGGCGACGAGGGGCGTACGACCATGTGGTCGAGCATCGCCGCCGTGTGCGCGTGGAACGGCGAGGCGACGGCGATGGCCTCGAGCGCGGACCGGCGCGGTGGCAGCTGGCCGGTCCGGGTGCAGAGCCGGATCAAGGCGTGGGGCTCGACGGCCGCCCGCAGTACCCGCATCGCCAGGCCGGGCCGTTTCGCCTGCCGGGGAACGCAATAGACCATGCCGCCGGACAGCACCC
>NZ_JABVEB010000043.1 GCF_014323665.1 Actinomadura sp. HBU206391
CAGCGTCCCCTCACCCCGGTCGGACGAGGATGCGGCGCGGCCCACGGCCCCTGCCCCCCGGTCCGTTAATGGCACGGCACACCTCCGCCGAGACCATATTCACCAGCGCACAAAATGCCCCAGAGCCCCCGGACCCAAGAGCGGGCCCATTCCGCGATGCCGGCCTGTAGGTACGGGAGGACTGACCCGGGTGCCGACGACGGATCAGGCCACCAGGCGGGCCTTCAGGGGTCTGTCGTGTTTCGGCAGCTCACGCAATCGTTGGCGCACGACGAGCACCGCTTCGATCAGAGCGCACGCACGTGAGAAGCGTGCCGAGAGCCTCGGTGTGCGCCTCGGTGACCGGCCCGGTGACCTCGAGATCGAACCAGTACTAGGCGCGAAGGTCGAGGGATCCCGGGGAATGGTGCGATGGCCTTACCTGGAGGGTGGCGAGGTCACGCTTGCGGGAGCGCGTCGGCGAGGATCTTGAGTTCTTCGAGGCCGTCGCGCATGTAGTCGATCAGGTCCCAGTTGCCGGGCACCAGGTCCGGACACGCGACGATGCCGATGTCGAGGCTGCCGTTGTAGGAGAACACGGTGATGTTGACCCCGCCGGTGAGATCGCTGATGACCGACGCCGGATAGTAGGCGAGCACCCGTGCGCCGCAGATGTACAGCGGCACCTGCGGCCCCGGCACGTTCGAGATCATCAGGTTCGCCGGCTGGACGAACGCAGGGGCGACCTGAAGGGCCACCCGGGTCGCCATCGCCGAGAACGCCCCCGGCACCATGCCGCTGAGCTCTTCGAACCAGTCGCCCGCCGAGGTGGTGACGAACCGCCGTTTGACCGTGCCCATGGCCGTGTGCACCGCCGCGAAGCGCTCGGCGGGATCGGCGATGTGCGTCGGCAGCGGCGCGATCATCGCCGACAGCCGGTTGGCGCCGTCACACCCGGGCCCGCCCCTGCGCAGCGACACCGGCACCGCGGCGACGAGCGGCTGGCCCGGTAGGACGTCCCGCTTGAGGAGCCAGCGGCGCAACGCGGTCGCGCACGTCGCCATGACGATGTCGTTCACGCTGACTCCGAGCGCACGCCGCAGCCGCCGGATGTCGCTCAGCGGCACCGATCCGAAGGCGAAGCTCCGGCGGGCCCCGATGGGACCGTCGAAGGGCGTGCGCGGCGGAGTCAGCCGCGGCAACCGGGGCGGGCTGTCGCGGCGCAGCACCGTGTGGGCGGCGCGGGCCATGAGGTCGGCGCCCGGATACTGGCCGACGACCGGTATCTGGTCGAGGTACGGAGCGGTGCGCGCGATCGAGCGCGCCGTGTGAAGCGGATGGATGGCGGCCTTGGCGAGCCCGAGGCCGAGCATGCGCAGCGGGTTCGGCGGACGCTCCGGCTCCTCCGACTCCGGCGGACGCCCCACCGCCCGCACCGGCTTCGGCTCCGGGTCGACGTCCAGCAGCGCCGTGAGCAGCTCGGCACCGAGCACGCCGTCGCTGGCCGCGTGGTGGACTTTGGCGAACAGGGCGGCCCGGCCGCCGTTGAGGCCCTGCACGAGGTACAGCTCCCACAGCGGGCGGCGCCGGTCGAGCGGGCGTTCGTGCAGCCGTGCGATCGCCTCCCCGAGCTGCAGGTCGGTGCCCGGCGCGGGCAGGCCCACCTCGTGGACGTGCCACGACGGATCGAAGTCCGGGTCCTCGATCCAGTACGGCCGGTCGATGCCGAGCGGCGCCGCGGACAGTTTCCTGCGCAGCGGCCTGGCCAGATGAGCGCGCTGCCGGACGAGCTCGACCACGGCCTCACGGGTGAGCGCGCCGCCTGGACACTCCGCCGGATCAACGATCCCGAGCCCGCCGATGTGCGCGACGGTCCGCCCACTCTCGACATGCAGGAAGGTGGTGTCCACTGCGGTCAGTTGGCTCATTGTGAGGCCCCCACGGCACGTAAGCGCATAAGCGATCCTCACCACGAATTACGGGGTACCCGACAGTAGGTCAATAGAGATGGTAAGGAAGTAACCCGCACTTAACGGCACGTTGACAGGGGCGACTACCACCCGGGACGTCCGGGTTGTCACTAAGCTAAATGTCCATGGCAGGACGTCCTCTACAGGAAATCGTTGAAGCGGGCTGGGCCACGGCGCTCGACCCGGTGGCCGGCCGGATCGCCGCGATGGGCGACTTCCTGCGCGCGGAGGTGGCGGCCGGTCGCCGCTATCTGCCCGCCGGTGCCCATGTGCTGCGCGCGTTCCAGCAGCCCTTCGCGGACGTACGGGTGCTGATCGTCGGACAGGATCCCTATCCGACGCCCGGTCATCCGGTGGGGCTCAGCTTCTCCGTGGCCCCTGACGTACGGCCGTTGCCGGGCAGCCTCGTGAACATCTTCCGGGAGTACTCCGAGGACCTCGGCCATCCGATGCCCAGCACGGGCGACCTCACCCCCTGGACCGAGCGCGGTGTGCTTCTGCTCAACCGCGCGCTCACGGTCGCGCCGCGCAAGCCCGCCTCGCACCGCGGCAAGGGCTGGGAGGAGATCACCGAGCAGGCGATCCGGGCGCTCGCCGCGCGAGGCACTCCGCTCGTCGCGATCCTGTGGGGCCGTGACGCCCGTAACCTGCGCCCGCTGCTGCAGGGGGTGCCCTGCATCGAGTCGGCTCATCCGAGCCCGATGTCGGCCGACCGCGGCTTCTTCCGGTCCCGCCCGTTCAGCCGGGCCGGTCATCTTCTCGAGCAGCAGGGCGGCCAGTCGATCGACTGGAAGCTCCCCTGATCGGGGTGGTCAGGTCAAGGCGTTCCTGACCACCCGGTCAGGTCATGGGCGGTCAGATCATGGCGTCGAAGGCGCGGCGGAACAGTTCGAGCGAACGGCGGATGGCCGCCTCGACCTGCTCGCGCTCGTCCTCGCGCGCGGTGATCTTGATGAGCTCCAGGGCCTCGCGGGGATGGGCGTCGTCATACTCCGCGTGCTCGATGAGCCACATGAGGGCGTGCTTGTCGTCCCCGCAGTACTCCTTGAAGGCGGGAAGCACCAGGCGGGTCCAGTCCCCGGTGACACCCTCGATCGCGTAGTTGATGGCGCCGAAGGCCTCGGCGAGCGATCCGCGATAGGCCATCGACCAAAGGAATTCGTAGAGCGCGCCGACCTCGGGGCCGGGCCGGTGAGAGACCATCTCTTCGTAGGAGATGCCGAGCGCCGCGCCCCAGTCGATGTACCACTGCGCGTGCAGCGCCTCGGTGCGGATGTTGCCGATCAGCCAGTCGCGGGCGAGGATGTCGCCGGGTTTCTGCCCGAACGTGGTCCTCGCCAGGTAGGCGCCCATGTACTTCGGGAACGCCTCGACGACGCAGAAGAACTCGAGCAGGACGCCTCGCCATACCCCTGCGGGGAACGGCTCTTGCGTGGTCGCCGCGAACAGAGGCGACTTGAGCACGCCCGTCCACTCAGGTGCGAGATTGGCGGTCATTGCCTCGACCCACTCGGGGTGAGGGGTCTCCGTCAGGTCCTCCTTCACCGCGCGGTGATACTGGGTGCGCGACGGCGGTCGTGTCGCAGTGCTCATCGGTGTGCGCTCCTCATTGGATGCCCTGCCCCGATTCCAGAGTGCGAACGCTTAGAGTATCGGCACGGTGGGCTCAAGGGGCAATCAACGATTTCCTTACTTTTCCGTTAGATATGTCGGTAACGCGCACCTTTCGCATACTGATCCTTGGTTAACGCGTCGAACGCACCGACAATCGGTCGACCGCCACCGAGCCGTCGAGACCAGGGAGGCCTCGTGCCGGAGAGCCGTGACCACGCGGTCGTGATCGGAGGCAGTCTGGCCGGTCTGCTGGCCGCGCGCGTGCTGACCGGCCACTTCACTCGCGTGACCATCGTCGAACGCGATCGCTTCCCTGAGACACCCGACCAGCGTCCCGGCGTACCGCAGGGGCACCACCTGCATGTGCTGTGGACGCGCGGGCTGGAACTGCTCGAAGAGCTCTTCCCCGGGTTCGAGGAGGAGATGCGCGCCGCCGGTGCGCCGAACCTCCACGTGCCCAGGGACGTCCTCTGGCTCACCGCCGCCGGGTGGCGGCAGCGCTTCGAGGTCACCCGCATGCTCACCTTCGGCCGCGGGCTTCTCGACTGGATCCTGCGCGGGCGCCTGGCCAAAGAGGTCGAACTGATGACCGGGCACGAGGTCACCGGCCTCATCCCGCGCGGCGGAGGCGTCGGCGGCGTCGTGGTGCGGGAACGCGGCGAAACCGGCGCTGACGAGCCGCTGCATGCCGACTTCGTCGTGGACGCGAGCGGGCGCGGCGCCCGCACGCCGGGCTGGCTGGCCGAGCTCGGTTACCCGGCGCCCCCGGAGACGCTGGTCGATCCGCTGCTCGGATACGCCAGCCGCCAGTACGCCGTCCCGGAGGGCTTCGACGCCGACTGGACGGCGCTCTATCTCCAGGCGGATCCGCCCGCCACCAGGCGCACCGGCGGGCTGTTCCCGATGGAGGGGGGCCGGTGGATGTGCAGCCTGAGCGGGGCCGGCCGGGACTACGGGCCCACCGACGAGGCCGCCTTCCTCGACTTCGCCAAGGGCCTGCGCAGCCCGGTGCTCTACGAGGCGATCCGGGACGCCGAGCCGCTCACGCCCATCATGGGATTCCGGCACACGGCCAACCGGCGCCGCCACTACGACCGGCTGCGCGCGTGGCCGGAGCGGTTCGTCGTGATGGGCGATGCCGTGTGCACGTTCGACCCGATCTACGGTCAGGGCATGAGCGTCGCCGCGCTCCAGGCGGTCGCGCTCGACCAGTGGCTGCGCGGTCGCGCCGGCACCCGGGAGTTCCAGCGGCGGGCCGCGCGCGTCGGGTCCGGCGCCTGGCTGATCGCCACGGGCGAGGATCTGCGGTACGCCGAGACCGAGGGCCCCCCGATCCGGCTGCGTACCAAGGTCATCAACCGGTACGTGAGCAGTGTCGTCGCCGCGGCCGACGTCGACCGGCGCGTCTGCGCCCAGCTCCTCGACGTTCTCGCGCTGCGGTCACGGCCGGAATCGCTGTTCCTGCCGCCGGTGCTGCTGCGGGTGATGACCGCCGGCCGCTCCACCGCATCGCGCGAGGCGGCGCTCGTCGGCGGCGCGGACCCGGGCCCCCCGCCCCGAGCCATGTCGTCAGGTCGCTGAGCCGTGTCCACGGAGGGAACTTGAACCAATCTCCCACCGTCGTCATCCCGCTCGGCGCTTTTCTATCCGACGCTGAACCCCCCAGGCCAGGCCTCACCGGTGATCATTCCGTGGACTTGGACCTCACGAAGTCGCTTCAGCGTCCACTCGATCGCGGTGTCGCTCAGGCCGGTCTCACGAAGCGTTCGCGCCAGATCTTCTGGATCCACTGCTCTCACCTCGGCCAGCACCTCGTCGCTGATTCGTCCGTTCTCGCGCTTCATCGCCTCCAGAACGAAGTCGGATCGGATGTTACGCACCGTGTTGTCCGGGAAGGCATGGCCGTGATCGATCGCCGCGGGGCGGCCATCCGGACGCATGAGGAAATTACCCTTCCCGGGCTCATTGTGCCGATCGGTATTGCCCCCGACGTAGTCCAGGACGGCCATCCGCTCCCGGTCCTGCACCGTATACCGCGCGAGTTCGCCCGGGCTCGAGCCGGTGACCCACTCCTGCAGCGATCCGTGCCCACGTGGCCCATCCAGAAATATCGTAGGGGGCACAAGACCGAAGCCAAGCTTTTGATCCAGCTTGAAGAAAGCGACCTCTCGTGCGGACGGCCCGCCCACGGGAAAGGGAACCGGCTTCAGCCAGGTCGGCGAACCGTCCTTGTCGGCTTTGTACGCACCGTACATACCGTCGCCCAGTGTCAGCCGGTAGACGACGCTGGCTCCCTGGTGGTCCACCTTCTCAACGAGATCCGGCCGTTGCGCCCACGGGATCCGCTGCGCCCTCTCCCGCATGGCGTCCTCTGCCGCACCGGCGGCCTGTGCGGCGCTCCGAGCTCTCGGCGGAGCGGATTTCCCGGCATTTCTCGGCTTGTGCGGTTCGGGAACCCCCGCCTTCCCCAGCTTGGCCGCTTTACCGATTCCTTTGCCGCCGTAGACCACGGCCGCGATGGTTGGAAATACACGCCCGTACGCCCGCGTCCTATGGCCATTGTTCCAATCGTCACGGAACGGCTTGGTCTCATCGTTCCAGATCGCCGCGGCACTGCTAACGGGATGGGCGGCCAGTTCACGAAGACCGGCATAAGTGCTATTAAAATTGGAATGACTGCAAAGATGAACCAGGCAAGCCGCGAAAAGGACGCCGTCCCAGGCCTCGGTGATCGCATGCCATGAACCGCGACGAGCACCGTCCATTCCTCCGCAGTAAAAGGCTATCCATTCCCAGCAATTACCATCGCTCGCCTCCCGGGCCACGCCGACGGGACCACCGTCCGCACGCGACCCCGCCGGGTCCTGCCCGGCCGGCGGGGCACCCGCCGAGCCCCCCGAATTCACCGCGCTCAACGGGCCGCCACCGTTCGCGGCCGGCCCGCACGGGCGCGAACCGACCTCGCACACGGCCGCCCCGACATCGCCGGTGACCCGCGCCGCAAGCCCAGACCCGGCCAAGGCCGCGAGAACGCAAACGACCAGCGCAACCATCGCCACATGAGAGACGGCGCCCTCGCCACGATCCGACGACGACCGTCGCGTCCGAGCGCGTCCGAACAACGCGATCACAACACCCCCCCGAGGGCCAGACGCACCGTCGGCACGCTAACCACCGGATTCCCCGCAGATCCAGAGCCCGCGGCCCCGGCCCCCCAGGTCCCAGGTGAGACCGAGGTCCACCCACATGTCACGCCTCCCGGGATGCGCCGACACCCCTCCGGACATCAGGCCCGAGCTTGTTCCGCACACCGGAACCGAGCATGATCGCACCGTTACGGCAGGCGCATGATGGGCGACCGTCCGGCCGAGCGCGTCACCACGATCACCACTCGGTTCCGACGCCCGCACCGGCACCACCGTCCAATACGATCGTGTCCTTTCCACGCACGACGATCGCCACGGGCATCACGCGAGCCGTCAGCCGCCAGTAGGCGCGTGGCCCGATGACACGGCTCGTGAGCTGGCGGTATGTCTCCGAACGCTCCGACGGCCTGCGCACCGACCTCACCGTGGACAGCCGGTGGCTGCAGATCCGTGTTCAGGTCGGCGCCGGCGACGAGACGCTCCGCGAAAGGCATGTCCCACTTCCATGTATTCGGTACGTCGTGATTCGATGCTCTCGCGGAGCTTTGAATCCCGAGGCTCGGATTGACGGCGTGCGGAGGTGAAGTCTCCGTATCACTCTGGCCGCGTCGTGCCTTAAGCGGCGGCGCGCTCGGCCGATGAGAAGGTCCTAAAGAGACATCACTGCACAACCTGGCTCGTGATCAATTCCGCAGACTCGGCGTCAGAGCCGAGATTCGTAGAACCCGGAAAGGCGCGACGAGCGAACGCGCGCGGGCAGGCGCAGCGTTTCGAGCGCCACGAGAATATTCATGGCCACAGTCTGGCGACAAGACGACCTTGTGGTCGATATCCACTTGCCGGGACATTGGACCTCATAGCCATCACGGACCTCCCGGGCAGGGCCGCTCTATATACGGCGGCCGGAGATCGCGATCTGTGGGGAGCTGCCCGTAAGGTAGAAAAGGATCAACAAGCTCTCCGACAACACCGCCGCCCGCGACGTTCTTCGCGGCCTCGGTGTCACCGTGGCCGAAGATGGCACGATCGGCACGGATCCCGACAGCGACTCCGCCTATGCGGCCCTCGCCCGGACATTGACCGATGACCAGCGGCGGCGACGGGATCCCTATCTCAACCGGAGCACACAGGTGCCGTTGTACGCGCCGTGTCCTGAGGCGCTGCCGCTGATCGGAAGACTCGGAGCGGTGGTTGTGACAGTGAGAAGCAGCAACGTTTGTTCGCTGGTTCGAGCGACGGCTGCGAGGGAGCCGGGGCGGTGATGTCGATGAGATTTAGTGACGGAGTCATGGAGGTGCATGGGTGAAGCACGGGCCTGCGGTGCGGTCCCGCCCTTGGCGAGGGAGCGGCTGTTCTGTGGAGACCTCGTTCGCCTGGCTCAAGCGGCCCAAGAACTTGTTCATATCGCTGCGGGTTGGCGTGTCGGCCAAGTACGGCTGGTTCAGTGGTTTTGAAGTGTGGCCAGCGTGCGGGCTGCGGGGGTGAGCGTGGCGGTCAGGCGCTGGCGGTCGGGCTCGGGCAGGCCACCCAGGTCGTCATCGAGGTCGGCGAGCAGGTCGGCCACCACCTCGGCGGCCAATGCGGCGGTGTCAGCGGCTGGGCCGAGCTTGCTGCGGGCCGCGTCCACTCGCGGCGGGGTGAGCCGCTCGACCGCGGCTCCCAGCAGCCAGGCCGGCACTCCCGTCACTCCGCCGGGCGGCGGCACGAACGGCCGGGCGCCGTTGTAGCGGGCGTCCTCGGCGAAGTCGGGATGCTTGACCTTCAATACCGGCCGTGGTCCCCGTTCGCTCGTATCCCAGGATACGGCGGGCTTGAGGACGTAGCCTTCGGCGCGGTTGCCGGGTAGTTCCGGAAGGCCCAGCGTGCCGGGCACCAGTGTCGGGAAGTCGACCGTCAGCTCTCCTAGCTTCTGCCGCTGGCCTTGACCCACCAGCGGCACGCACTCCAAGCCCACACCGGCCACCAGGTCCGCCAGCTCGGCGCGGCTCATCCAACGCGGTCCCGACGGTGTGGCGACGGCGCCGTCGAACGCCAGCCATACCAGGTCAGGGCTGTACCACACGCCGGTCTGCACCGGGCCGATGTCCTCGACTGGCGGTATCTGCGGGTGCGGATAGCCTCCGCCGGCCAGTTCCCCGTACAAGACCACGTCCTGTCCGGCCGTCCGGGCCGCTGCTGCCGCCGCTGTCGCCAGTACCGGCCACAGTCGCGTCACCCCGAAGAATGTCTCAAGCCGATCCTCGTCCAACAGCCCGCGCCGCCCGGCAGCCCGCGCCGTCCGGCCGTCGCTGACCAACGCGAGATGCGCGCCGTGCACCTTCTCCTCGGCCACCCAGCTCCCACCGGGCAACGTCCCGTCGCCGAACCGCTGCGGGATTTTCGGGTACCACACGGCCTTGACCTCCGTTCCGTGCCCGGGCGCCCTGCTGCCCGGCCGGGACTCTCCGGCGGGCAGCTTCTCTGACGCCCACCTGAAGATCAACTCATTTTCCGAGCCCGCAGGACACCACGACTTCAAACATCCGGTTCAGAGGCTCCCCAGGGACGGGCTCACGCTGGCGAAGGTGTGATGGCCGGGGTGCATTTGACCCACCCGGCTATGCGCAAGGGTCCTCGAAAGTCTTCCCTTGAAACAGAATGACCTACCGCGCGGGAGGCGGGGACTCGCTGATCCGGTGCCGTCACATCGGACGTTCAGGGCCGCAAGTGTGTCCAGCTCGGGAGGTGTGCTGTGACGGTACGACGTCAAGGGGGCCTGACGTCAAGAAGGCTTGACGTCAGGCCACCTTGACGCAAGAATGCTTTCATGTCGACTCCCGACGAGATTGAGGGCCGGTTCACGCCCGCATGGCAGGCTCACGGCCGGTGGATCGGCGATCAGGCCGAGCAGCACTTGCGTGGTGGCTGCTCCGGCTTGGGCGAGGGCCAGGTCGTGGCCCTACGAGCCGCTGCCGGCGAATCGGAGGCCGAGGCCTACGCTGATGACGAGGACCGGGCATGAGGCAGGACGCCGGGAGTGCGGTAGAGAACTCCGTCCGTCCGTTCACGCTCGACATCCCGCAAGCAGACCTGGAGGACCTGACCCGTCGTCTGGACGCGACCAGATGGCCGGATGAGATATCCGGGGTCGGCTGGTCCCAGGGGGTACCGCTGGTCTATCTCAAGGAACTGGCCGAGTACTGGAGCACCACCTATGACTGGCGGTCGCACGAAGCAGAACTCAATCGGCTTCCCCAGTTCACGACGGTGATCGACGATGCCGACGTTCATTTCCTCCATGTCCGATCCGCCGAACCGGATGCATTGCCGCTGCTGATCACCCACGGCTGGCCCGGGTCGATCGTCGAGTTCCTCGACGTCATAGGACCGCTGACCGATCCCCGGGCCCACGGGGGCGATCCCGCCGACGCCTTCCACCTGGTGATCCCCTCCATCCCGGGTTCGGGCCGTCCGGCCCGACCAGTGACGGCGGCTGGGACGTGCGTCGCATCGCCAGGGCCTGGGCGGAACTCATGCGGCGCCTGGGCTACCAACGCTACGGCGCGCAGGGCGGTGACTGGGGGCATGCGATCACCTTGGAGCTGGCCGTCATCGACTCTGACCACGTCGTCGGCATCCACCTCAACACCCTGCTCACGCTTCCTCCCGACGACCCGGCGCAGGCGGTCGGGCTCACCGATGACGACAGGGCGCGGCTCGATCGGCTGATCAGAGCGGAGCCTGAGATGTCGGGTTACGCGAAGATTCAAGGCACGCGGCCGCAGACGCTCGCCTATGCGCTCACCGACTCCCCGGTCGGGCAACTGGCGTGGATCGTCGAGAAGTTCAAGGAGTGGACCGACTCCACCGAACTGCCCGAGGACGCGGTCTCCCGCGACCGTCTCCTGACCAACGTAATGCTCTATTGGCTCACGGCGACCGCAGGGTCGTCTGCACGCCCTTACTGGGAGGAGTTCCATCAGTCCCGTCCGCCGCGCGCCGAGGCGCCGACGACGCCCACCGGTGTCGCGGTCTTCGCGGCGGACGTCGCCCGTCCCGTCCGGCGGCTCGCCGAACGCCAGCACAACATCGTCCACTGGTCCGAATTCGATCGAGGCGGTCATTTCGCCGCAATGGAGGAACCGGACCTGTTCGTTCAGGACGTGGGCGCGTTCTTCCGCCGGTTCCGCTGACGGCCCGCGCGAGCGAACGCGGATGTCAACACTTGGGTCCGCGGCGGCGCACACGGCCTCGGTAAGGGCGGTCGGAACCCATCGTTTCCCATCTCGTAACGTGCCGCCCTCGAATGCGGGCTCGACGTCCTCGCCGTCGTTCGGGTGACCCGGTATTCGGCAGCCGCAGGACATGACGTTGTCCGGTCATCGAGCCGCCGGGTGACGCCGCCGCGGACGACCACTCCTGAAGTGGGATACCGGCTTACCCTTCAGCACCGCGGTAGCCTGAATTGACGGTGGGCGCCGGGATGAGCTGCTCGGAATCGAACTGAATTACCCACGCAACGATGGACAGAAACGACTTCCAGTACGATCTCAGGAATGACAACCGGAAACGCTCGCTCCCAGAGCGGATCGGAACTCGGTTACGCTCGCGTCTCCGCCACCAGGCAGTCCCTGGAACGCCAACTCGACGCGCTCGCCAGTATCGGTATCCCCGTCGCGGGGGTCTGCGTCGACAAGAAGATCACTGATGATCGCCCGGCTTGGCGACACTATCGTGTGAAGACGGCGTGACCTCGGCACCGGCGACAGTCGCAGGCCGCGGTGATCGAGACGGGCTCGTCCCAGGGCTTCTCGTCCTGACGATGGTCATCTGCGCGATCTGGCCCGTATGCACGATCTCTGCCGTCGTCGGCGGCGTGGCCCTTGCCGCCACGGCGGCACTTGCCATTGTCCTGCGCTCATCGGCGGGGATCCGTGCGGCGGTATTCATCGGCACCTTGGCCGTCTGTTTCACCACCGGGATCCTCGCGAATTGGCCACCAGCGCTGACCGCGATCCTCGCGTGCGCCCTGCCTTTGACCGCACTACACCTTGCGGCGCGCCAGGCTCCGCGGCTTCGTCCTGCGACTCCGTGGCTGGCGTGGGGAAAAACAAGTCGGGAAACACCATGGCTCGCCCTGGCGACCGTGATGGGCGCCGCCATCGCGCTCGCCGCCTGGGCGCTCGCCGTCCACCCCGAACCTTCCGCCTATCTGCGCAGTCTCCAAGAACTCCCGACGTGGCAGGCCCTACTCGGCGTCGGAGCGTTCGCCCTCGTCAACCCCGTCTGGGAAGAAGCTCTCTTCCGCGGGGTGCTCCTTTCCGAGCTCGCCACCATCTGGCGGCCTCGCGTCGCACTCGTGCTCCAAGCGCTGTTGTTCGGCGCTGCGCACTGGACCGGCTTCCCCTCCGGCCCCACTGGCACGTTCATGGCCGCGAGCTGGGGCTTTATTCTCGGCATCATGCGCTTGCGCACCGGCGGTATCATCATCCCTTACCTCGTCCACGTCACCGCCAACGCCACCATCGGCGCCCTCGCGATCACCCTCCTGCGCTGAGTCCACAGGCCGCAGGCAACCCGAAGTGCGCCCGGTCGACAAAAAGGGCCGCGACGCCGTCACGTGCGTCGGGCTCGTTGACGGCCGATCTGTTTCACAAGCCGTGACCGCGGTCGCCGGGCGCTTGTTGAGAGCGCCCGCGCTTGGCGTGTCGAGAAGGGCTGCTGACGGCCGCTGTGGGCGGCGAGGGCGGTGCGTTCACCCCGGGTACCCGTGCTCGATGGGGGTTGCTCTATAAGAGATCATGAAGTTCTCCGGGCGGCGGAACTGACCGTGTCGCCTTACCCGTGTCCGTGCTCTGCACGACTAGACCGCGAAGTCGAGCGCGGCCTGGCCGTTGTCGCCGGATTCGAGTTCGGCCCAGGCCCGGCGCAGTCGTTCGGCTGCGAGCCGCAGGTCGGGCGGTTCGGCGACATAGGAGATGCGCAGGTGATTTGAGAATGCGTCGTCGTGTGAGGTCTTGGTGCCGGAAAGGACACGTACGCCATGGCGGGCCGCGAGCTGGGAGAAGTCTTCCGCATTACCGTGAGGGAGGCGGACCCACAGGAAGGGCCCGCCCTGTGGATGGGTCCATGACCATGTGGGCAGGTGCGTGCGGAGCAGACCGGAGAGGATGTCCAGCCGTTCGGTGAGCTGGCGTCGTCGGTACGCCCTCGTCTCGTCGGTTGCCGGCAGGACCCGTGCGGCGAGGAGCTGAGAGATGTGCGACGAGCCGAGGTCGGCGACGACCTTGAGGCGGGCCAGGCGTGTGATGAGGTACTCGGGCGCGCGGATCCAGCCCATGCGCATGCCGGCCCAGAACAGTTTGCTCAAAGAGCCGACGGTGATGACGGTGGCCCCGCCCGAAGAGGCGGTGAGGGACACCGCGGGCCGCCCGTCGAACGCGAGGTCGGCGAGCGTGGTGTCGTCGACGATCGCGGTCCCGGTGGCCTCCGCGAGGCGGGCGATGGCGTGCCAGCGTGCGGAACTCATCATCGTGCCCGTCGGATTCTGGCAGGCCGTCATGAGGTAGATGAGCCGGGCGGGTGAACGGTCGAGCGTCTCGCGCAAGGCGCGTACCTTCAGGCCCTCGTCGTCCACCGGCAGACCGATGACGGTCGCACCGACCGCTCGTGCGGAGTCCAGGGCACCGGCGTAGGTCGGGTTCTCCGTGAGGATGGTCCCCCGGTCTCGGCCGAACAGGGTGAACAGCAGATCGATGGCCTGCTGGGCCCCGCTGGTGACCAGGATCTCGTCGGCGGTCGTGGTGAGCCCGAGCGAGGTGTAGCGCGCCGCGATCGCGGCACGGAGCGAGGGCAGGCCGAGCGGCTCGTAGTCGAAGCCCGCAGCGAGAGCACGCAGGTCGCCGGCCGTGACGTTCAGGGTTTCTTCGGGCAGACCGTCCAGGCAGGCGGGCATGACCGAGCCCGAGCAGTCGATGAGCCCGTCGAATCGCTCGCCGGGGAGTTTGGCGGCCGGCATCTCCGAGACCGGGACCGCGGGCCCGATCGAACGGGCCGAGACGGCCACGCGGGTCCCGCTGCCCCGTGCGCTTTCGAGCAGGCCCTCCTCGCGCAGGACCCGGTAGGCGGCGATGACGGTGGTGCGGCTCAGTCCCAGCGATCTGGCCAGGTCGCGTTCGGACGGCAGGCGTGAGCCGACGCCGACCTCGCCGCGGCGGGCCGCGGCGCGGATCTGGTCGGCCAGCCGCCGATATAGAGGGCCGCTGCCGGAGAGATCGACGCTGTCCATTTAGGTCCAATGGCTCGGCAAGTGGATATCGATTAACAGGCCACTTTGCCGTCATTCTAGTCGAATGGATACTTCCATGATGCTCGAAACCCTACTGGTGCACGCGGACGCCGACGACGGTGAGTCCGCCATAGTGCCACCGATTTATCAATCCGTGCCCTTCTCGGCCGCCTCGGCCGAGGAGTTCGCGAAAGTGAGCACCACTCCTCGGGCGGAGCGGTTCTACCGACGGTACGGCAACCCGACCCAGGCCCGGCTCGAGGCCGTCATGGCGACCATCGAGGGAGCTGAGGCCGGGCTGGCCACCGCGTCCGGCATGGGCGCGGTCTCGACCACGGTCTTGTCGCTTGTCGCAGGCGGCGACCACGTCGTCGCGCAGCGCAGCATGTACGGAGGGACTCTGAGTTTCCTGCAGGAGGTGGCGCCGAGGCTGGGCATCGAGGTCACACTCGTCGATCAGACGGACACCAGGGCGTTCGAGCGCGCGGTCCGGCCGAACACCAAACTGATCATGCTGGAGACCCCCAGCAATCCGCTGCTGCAGATCACGGACGTGGAAGCCGTCACCGGGATCGCCCGCGACCACGGCATCCTGACGTTCGCCGACAACACGGTCGCCACGCCGGTGAATCACCGCCCGCTCGACCAGGGCGTGGACCTCGTCATGCACAGCATCACAAAGTCCGTGTCCGGGCACTCGGACGTGCTGGCCGGGATCGTGCTCGGCCGGTCCGATCTGATCGACAGGATCTGGCAGACCCATACCTTGATCGGGGCCGTCATCAGCCCCCACGACGCCTGGTTGGCGCTCCGCGGCCTGCGGACCCTGGCGATGCGCGTGGAACACCAGAACCGTACCGCTCTCGCCCTCGCCCGATTCCTGGACGATCACCCTGCCGTGGCCAAGGTCAACTACCCCGGCCTGGCCGGTCACCCTCAGCACGACGTGGCGAAGCGCCAGATGCGCGGCCATGGCGGGCTGCTGAGCTTCGAGCTTCGCGGTGGCTATGACACGGCGGAACGATTCATCGCCGCACTCGGCGTCCCCGCGCGCTCGCCAAGCCTGGGCGGCGTGCGTTCACTCGTCGTCCAGCCAGCCGCGATGTGGGAACACGAACTGACCGAGGAACAGCTCTCCGAGGCCGGTGTCCCGCCCGCGCTGGTACGGTTCGCCGTTGGTCTGGAGGCCGAGACCGACCTGATCGCCGATCTCGAGCGCGGGCTCACCGCGGCCTCGAGCGCCCGGTGACCGATGGACGCCCGCATCTCGAGCAACTATGCCGGTTGCCAGGTGAGGCCCGTGGTGGGGCGCTCTCCGGTAGTGATGTATTCGATCACGGCGCGGCGGGCGCTGGTCGCGCTGACGCGTGCTCGGTAGCCGGCTACGGTGATGGATCGTGCGTCGATCGACCACACGATATGCAGTAGCGGGTCGCCCGGTGGCAGTTCGACGGCGATGGTGTGGTCGGGGAGCCAGGTCACAGCGGCCCTGTCCACTTCGATGTCGATCTCGATGCGAAGGCCTTCGCCGTTGCCGTCGTAGGAGTGGACGAAGTCCCGGGGAAAGAGGTCTCCGCCCTCGCCTTCTCCCTGAGGGCGAAACCACAGCGCCTGGCCGGAGCGGCCGGTTCGCAGGATCTCACGGACGGCCTCATCGAACTTCTCGGCCGCCTCTTTCGGGCCGGACAGCTTCTCGGGGTACACCAGGTGGTTGATCATTAGGTACGTCATCAGAGGGTAATTCTGGATCTTCTGACACGAGGTCGCCTTGAGTTCCTGGCCGTCAGCGTATAAATCACAGCGGATGAACCGCCGTGTGGACCATGCGCAGCAGGTGGTGTACACAGGCGATGAACGAGCTGGACGCTGAAGTGGTTCAGCCTGCGATGCTCGAGCGTCCGGTGGATCCGGCCCGTTATCGGGGTGTGGTCCGGTCGGACAAGACCGTGCGGTGGGCGGTGGATGAGCTCGAGCAGGTCAGGCGGATGCGTGGGCGATCCCCGGGTGCGTGGCCCTCGCCGACCGCCCTGCCCGAGTCGCTGGACCGACTCGCCGAGTGGCTGACCGAGCTGGGATGGGATGATCTCACCTGCCTGGTTCGCCGGGAGGAACTGGCGGTCTATCGGACATTGTCGGCCGTCCAGCCGGGCTTGTTCACTGATCGGATCGTTCGCGTCTTGGTCGCGTTTCGCCGCAGCCTCATGGAGTGCAAGCGGTATGAGGAAGCACTCGAGGTCGTCGAGGAGCTCGTGCGGCTGTCGGAAACCAGCCGATCAGCGCAGGCGGAGGCCCCGGATGCGCGCTACTCGCGGACGCTGCTCCTTGCCAGGCTCGGCCGCGATCAGGAGGCGGTGGAGTCCGCGGCCGAGGCGGTGACCGAGGCCCGCGGGCGGCTACGGCACGCTGGGGTCGCATCGGCGAGCTTCGAGCTCATCCATGCACTGGCGGCCTATGCGGATCGTCTGGACAAGGTCGGCCGCGTCGCCGAAGCGGCCGAGGTGAGCGCCGAGGTCATGGCGGCTTGGTGGCGACAGGCCGACTCGACGGTTCAGTTCCTGCAGACGCTGGATCTGTGCAGCGACCGGCTCGTCCGGAGCGGGCAGACCGAACAGGCGCGCGCGTGCATCGTCGAGGCGATGGGAAGGATGCGGCGCCGTAAGCGTGACACCTACCAGGCAAGGGCCTGGCACAATCTCGGCGTCCGCCTGCTCGCGCTGGGGGCGCCGGAAGCAGCGCTGACCGCCGGCGAGGAAGCGGTACAGCTTTACCGCGACAGGGCGCGCGCTCATCAGGAGCGGCACCGGGAGCTGGAGGCGGACGACGACTGGGACGACGATCACCGCTACTCCCAGGCGTACCTGCTCGAGCGGCGGAACGAGGAGCTGAAGTCCTCGCGGCAGGAGGTTTGTCGAGCCGAGCAGGACCTGCACGACGCCCTGCTCGCCCTGAGTGCCTGCCTGCAGCAACTCGACCGCATCGACGAGGCGGCGGCGGCCACCGCCGAAGCCGCCGCACTCCCCGCTTGAATCCCGTCTCGTAACGATCTTGGGCATACCGGCTGCGGGGTACGGGACCGCCACGACCAGGCGGGCGTCGGCGCGGATGATGGGACCCGCAGGTTGACCGAGTGCCGATGGTTCCTGGAGGAGGCCGCCACGCTGCGCCTAGATCACGGCCAGAGATGCGCCCTAGCCCGGGGCCCCATGCCTACCCGTCGAAGTAGGACCAGCGGAATCTGTGTTCGAGCAGCGGCGTCAGGGTTCCACGGTGGAGCGCGCCGAAGCTCACGACCAGCTCGTTGTCGTCGTTGCTGACCTGCGCGAGCAATCCCGGGGCCGCAAAGAACCTCTCGGCGAAGAAGGTCGGTAGGAATGGACTCAGGGGTATGGGACGGAGCAGGTTCCACAACGCGTCAAGGCTCGCGGTCGGCATGCAGTAGGTCCATGCATGGTAGGGGGCGGCAATGATGGCTTCGAAGAGGGTGAACTGCAGGAGGAAGCGGCTCAGCGGTTCCTTTTCGAGGATCGTCTCCGGGGCCTCCGCGTAGGGGTCTTCGGTGAGCCACACGGGGGGATCGGCATCGCCCGGCCTCTGTGGTGGCCACAGGATGGACCAGTCCATACCGGCCCCATTCCACACCGCAAGGACCAACCGATCGCCGAGCGGTCCGGAAGCACGCTTGGGGCTGCCTCAGCACCGGGTCGTTGAATCTGTGGATCGCCGGGCGGAGGCGAGCCAAGCGGTGGAAGGCGGCCAACGCATCCGGCCGGTCGCCCAACTCTCCCGCAGTGCTCTCTTCCCTGGCCGACTCCGTCTCCTCGGCGGGGAACCAGCCGAGGACGAACGACTCCAGGGCCCGGATCGGATCGGTCTCCACGTGGTCGACCCATTCCAACCCCTGGCACCGGCCCGGGTGCCGGGACCGGTCGGACCGCGTCCAGCATCTCGCGGCTCAGCGGCTGGTCGAGCTCCAATTCGGCGTGGTTGAAGTCGGCAGGTGCCGACGACCGTCCCCGGCAGAGCGCGGTACCGAGGGGAAGGCAGCCCCGATCCAGGCGGGCGAAGAGGTGAATGGGCAGGGCGGCCCGGAAGTCGAACCGTGGGTGCAGCGCCGGAACCGTGTCCCCTTGAAGGAGCACCTTGGTGAAGTCCTGGACGCCGCTTCCCCCTGGGTGGTCCCCGGGCGCGACGATGCAAGATCTGTCCAATGGACCTCCACGGTCGGCGTCGTCGGCTACCACCTCGGCGGCGGTGCAATCCCCGGTGAAGCGGTTCTACGGCGGTGAGCCGCCCACCGGGGCGGCCGTTCACCACACGCAGGACGCAGACCTCGAGCCCAGACCCGACCAGAATAGGGTGCTTGGGTGCGAGCTGAGTTGATCATGGAGCGTGAACTGTTCCCGGAACGGGGACCCGGTCGCTCCGCTGACGGAGGCTGGCAGGTGCGCACACCCGAGCCGCGGCTGCTGATCTTCGACCCGTACTTCCAGACGCTGTGTCAGGCCTTCGACCTGCCATGGGAGGGGTACTGTTCGGTGCGCTCAGACCTAGAGCGCGTCGCGGTGGCCGGTCCGGACCAGATCGCGGTCGTCGCCCGCGACGGCCGTACCGTGTGGCGGGTGCCTCATCACAGATGGGGACCTCGCCTCGGCGCCGTCGACTCGGCGGGTTCCTGCGCGTTCAGCCCGGACGGGAGCCAGGTCTGGGCACTGGTGCCCCGGCCCGTCGACGATACGGGTGGCGACCATTGCTGGGTGCTCGACGCAGCCACCGGGCGCCTGCTGGACCGCGTGCCGTTGCACTGCTCCATCGTCGATTCCTCGATTTCGCCTCATCCCGACGGACGTCACCTGGTGATGAGCCTGGACGCACCTTACGAGGTCGGCTGGATCGGCTGGGGTCGGTGGGACAACGGCCGAGCCATGGTCTCCCTCCGTCAAGCGGACTACGAGGTCCTGGCCGACGTGCACCCGAACGGAGGCCGCTATCTGACCACACCGATCGAGGACGACAAGCTCACGGTGCGTCGCTTCCCGGACAGGGCGGTGCAGGCGGTCCGCCGGAGCGCGGAGGTCTTCGACGGCGTCGCCGGGTTCGACGTCTCCGGCGGGTTCCTGGACACCGGACGGGTCATCGCCAAGGAATTCGACGGTCCGACCGCCCTGTTCACGGCCGAGACCCTGGAAATGGTGGATCTCGTTGACTACCCACCCGATACGGTCACCGACCTACCGCTCCCCAACGGCAGAGGCATCTGGAGCACCTTCGACTTCTTCACCGGTCGCCTGCAGATCTGGAAAGATCCATCCGCACCGCTCCACAACTCTTGATCCAACTGGCTGGGATGCTTGGTGCTCCCTCGAGGTGAGGAGCCTGGTGTGAAGCCGAGCGGCAGGTTGGTCATGTCGGCGTTGTTGTTCGGCAGCCCCGTCCCGAGGGCGTCGGCGATATCGCCCACCCGCCGGCGTGCGGGAGCAGCCGGCCGCGTGACCTCGGGATGATCTCAGGACGCGATCGCGCGCCGCATGGCCTCAGCGGCGATGCGTACGCCCGTCAGCCTGGTGGCATAGGCCATCCGGCGCGCGTCGAGGGTGCTCCCCAGCGCGACGTGCCGGTCATAGCGCAGCCACACCGCACCCGCACCGCGTTCCTGGACCAGTGCGGTGGCCCGGCCGAGGTCGAGGAGCGAATCCGCGTCCGGGTTGCGTGACACGAACACCACGACCGTCCGGTGCACCAGCTCGGAGTAGCCGCTGAGCATCATCCAGTCGAGCGCCTCGCGCGCGCTCACGGCGCCGTCATACGTGGTGTGGGTGACCAGGATCTGGGCGTGCGCGCCGCTCAGGACGGCGCGGGGCACGTCGCCGAGCAGGCCCGCGCCACAGTCGACGACGGTGAGCCCGAACAGCCGGTTCAACGGCGCCGCGACGTTCTGGTAGGTGCCGGCGTCCAACGGGCTGTCGTGCACGGCCGACCGGGTGCCCGGCAGCACCCACAGGTTCTTGCCGGCGCGCGTGAGATACGGCTGGAGCTCCTCGAACGAACCGTTCTGAGCGGTGGTCGCGGCCAGATCTCCCAGCGAGTGGGCGGGAGTGATGCCGAGCCGCAGAGCCAGCGAGCCGAGGCCCGGGTCTACGTCGAGGGCGAGCACCGGGTCCTGCCGGTAGTGCCCGTACACGGTCGCGAGCAGCGCCGCCACCGTGCTCTTGCCCGCACCGCCGCGGATGCTGGTCACGGCGATCCGCCGGCCGGTGGTGACGGGGTGCTGGACCCATTCGCCGAACTTCGCGGCCGTCTGGACCTCTTCCGCCGGACGGAAGGCGTGCGCGACTCCGTGGCCGACCCGGCGAATCAGCGAGTCACCGTGCGCCTGCTGCCCGACGAGCTCACGCGGGTCGCGCACCTGGGGCACGGGCGGGCGCGTGACGGGGTTCGGCACTTCGGGCAGCGCCATCTGCTGCGCGGCCTGCTGAGGGTCGGCGTACGGCTCCTGACCCTGCGGGTGCAGGTTCTGTGGATACGGGCCCTGGGGGTTCGGCTGCTGTGGGTACGGGTCCTGCGGGTACGAGTCCTGTGGGTAGGGGTCTTGCCGGTACGAGTCCTGTGGGTAGGGGTCTTGCGGGTACGGGTCCTGCGGCTTTTGGGGCTGCGGCTCCGGAGGTGCCGGCTCCGAGGCGTACCACGGAGGCGCTTCCGCCGGCGGCGCCTCGGCGTCCTCGGCCGCCGGCGGCCGCTCGGTCCGTGGCGGGTCGGGCGGCCGCTGGTACCACTGCGCGTTGCCGGACGGCTGCTGGGGATACCACTGCGCGAAGGCCGGCTGCTGCGGGGGAGCGAGGTCTTTCGCGGGATCGGGCTCTGGTGCGGGGGTGGGCTCTTGCTCGAAAGCACGCTCTTGCACGGGGGCGGGCTGCTGGGCGTACCACTGCCCGGGCGGCTGGGAAGGCGTGGCCTGGGGCCTGGAGCCCGCTGTCGGCTGTGGCGTGTGATCTT
This sequence comes from Actinomadura sp. HBU206391, assembly GCF_014323665.1. Lineage (GTDB taxonomy): Bacteria > Actinomycetota > Actinomycetes > Streptosporangiales > Streptosporangiaceae > Actinomadura_C. The sequence continues at coordinate 20,967 of NZ_JABVEB010000043.1, forward strand.
CGGCGACATGCGGGCCGTTCCGCTCGTCGTCTGGGTCGGGTCGTGCGGCGCCGGGCGTTTCCTCCCACCCGCCGCGGTCCTCGTAGGCCACCCCGACTTCCTCTCAGTTAGAAGGTGTTGAGCAGCCGAGCGCCATCGCGCTCAACGTCGCCGTCCACCGCATCGGGCGCGCCCCACCCGCCAGGTGGCGAGAACCGCTCCTCGAGCATGCTCTCACCCGCCTACTCGGTTCGTCGCCAGTGGCGCTCTGCCCGTTCCTTGCAAACGTCGGTGAGAACGCCGTCGCCATGGTTCGGCGGCTCAGGTCCGGGCTCCGGCTCTTCTCTCAATACAGATGTGTCACGTGACGCATCGGTTCCACGCGACGAGGGTTCAACGCCTCATGGAGTCAGGACACCGTGCTGGTCTGGAGTGGGGGTTCGGTGCCGGCCGTGGCGGCGCTGGAGAAGCTGGTGCCACCGCGGACCAGCAGTGGCAGGGGCGCGGTCACGAGCACCAGGATCGCCCCGGCGAGGAGTACGTTGCGGGTGCCCAGCGCGCTGACCGTGACGCCGGCCAGCGCGAAGCCCAGGGGCGTCAGCCCGTCGCTGCCGAGCCAGTCGAGCGCCAGGACCCGGCCGAGCAGATGGTCGGGCACATCGTGCTGCACCGCCGTCATCCACAGGATCTCGAAGATGGTGAGGCCCACGCCGGTGACGGCCCAGCACAGCAGGACGCCGGCCAGCGGCAGGAAGGCCAGTGACAACATCGCCCCGGAGATGGTCGTCACCCCGAGGGTCGCCACCACACCGGGCCGGTGGGTACGGATTCGGCTGCCGAACACGGCACCGAGGATCGATCCGACCCCCAGGGCGGTGAACGCGGCGCCGTAGGCCTGGGGGCCGCCGAGTCGCTGCCCCGCCTCGATCGGAGCCGCGACGAACGCGGGCGCCATCACGAACCCCATGACGACCGTGGACATGCAGATCGACGCCAGCAGCCAGCGTCGCTCCCGGATCGCGCGCACGCCCTCGGTGAAGTCGCGTGCGCCGCGGCGGAGCAACCCGGCCTCGGGGGAGCCGACCGGTCTCGCTCGCGGGTGTTCTCTCGTCAGCGTCAGCGTCACGAGGCTGGCCGTGAAGGTCGCGACATCGATCCACAGGGCGGGCCCCGCTCCGTGCGTGGCGATGATGACGCCCGCGAGCGAGGGGCCGATGATGATGGCGACGTACTGCGACAGCGAGGTGAGCGCGTTGCCGGCCTGCAGATGGGTCTTGGGCAGGACGCGGGGGAGCACTGCGCGGTAGGCGGGCTGGAACATGCCCTCGGCGACGCCGATGGCGACGATCGAGACGATGAAGACCGGGCCGGGCAGGGTCGTCGGGCCGGCGGCCATGACGGCCACGCCGACGACCCGTACGGCGTCGGTCGACATCATGACGCGGCTGCGACGCCAGCGGTCGCCCACCGACGTGGCGGCGACCGTTCCGACGAGGACGGAGATGCCCTGGACGGCCAACACCAGACCCAACCCGGCCGCCCCGGCATGGCGGTCGAGGACCACGAGCGCGAGGATGATGGGGAACATCCGGTTCCCGATCGCGCTGAGCGCCTGACCCGACCACAGCAGGGCGAAGTCTCGGTGGGCCAGCGCGGCCGACATGCCGGGCTTGGAGCCGGCCTTCTCGACGGTGGCCAGGTCATCGGATGTTCTGTCAGCCATACAAGAACTCCCGTCACTTTACTCGCTATCTTGACCCCTTCTTGTTGCAAATGGAACACCCCGGAAACGGCCACCGGCACCCGACGGCAAGGGCCGACCGGCCATTATCGCGCAGCCGGTCAATGTTACGGAATGACTGTATTTAGACAGGAGTGTTGTCATTTGCAGTAAGTATGGCAAAATACTCCTGCATTGACCCCGTGACCAGGCGTAATTGATAGTAGTCGTCCGACTGCGCAACGCAATCGCCCCGGCTTCGTTGCAAGAAATTACCCATGTGGCGAAAAGTAGGACCATGCGAATCAGTCTTGTCTCCATGCCATGGCAGTCGATCAGACTGCCGTCCCTCCCTGTTGCGCTGCTGCACGCGCGATTGACCGAGGATCGCCCGGGTGACACGGTCGCGGAGTACCACGGATACCTCAGGTGGGCGGAGTTCCTGCTGGAGTCGAGTGCCGGTTCGGTGACGCCGGCGGACTACATGTCCGTCGCCGATGACGGGGTCTTCCACGGGCTGGGCGACTGGGTGTTCTCAGGTGTGCTGTACGACGATCCGGATTGGCGGGCGGACGTCCTCGACGACTACGCCCGGCGGTACGGCGTGGACGTCGAGGTCGCGCGGCGTGCCCGTTCGCATGCCGGGCGGTTCGTGGAGATCGCCGTTGACGAGATCCTCGCCACCGGGCCGGAGGTCGTGGGATTCACCAGCACCTTCATGCAGAACGTGCCGAGCCTGGCGGCCGCCCGGCGGCTGAAGGAGCGCGCCCCCCACGTCATCGTGGTGATGGGAGGCGGAAACTGCGACGGTTCCATGGGGCACGTCCTGCACCGCAACCACCCCTTCGTCGACTACGTCGTACGAGGTGAGGGGGAGTTGGCGTTCCCCGAACTGTTGAGGAGCATCGAGGCGGGCGTCCGGCCCGTGGACGTACCCGGGGTGTGCTGGTGGAGGGGCGAGGAGTCGGTGGCCAATCCGCAGGCCCCGCGTGCCGTTCCGCCCGACGTGATCCCCCGTCCCGACTTCGACGGATGGCAGCTCGCCCTGGACGCCTCCGGAATGACCGACCACCTCGAGCCCGAACTCGTGCTCGAAGGGGCCCGGGGCTGCTGGTGGGGGGAGAAGCACCAGTGCACGTTCTGCGGGCTCAACGGGTCTTCGATCGAATTCCGGAGCAGGCCGGCCGAGCGCATGTGGTCGGACCTCCGGCACCTGGTGGCCCGGCACCGCATCCTCGACGTGATCATGGTGGACAACATCATCGACATGGCCTACTTCCGCGATCTGCTGCCGAGGCTGGCGGAGGCCGACTGGGATCTGCGGATCCACTACGAGGTCAAGGCGAATCTGCAGCCGGAACAGGTCGAGTTGCTCGCCGCCGCCGGAGTGATGTGCGTACAGCCGGGGATCGAAAGCCTGAGCCGCCGCGTGCTCGGCCTCATGAACAAGGGCACGACCGGTGTCATCAACCTGCGGACGCTGCGCGAATGCGAGAACCGCGGGATCACCGCGTCCTGGAACTACCTGTACGGGTTTCCCGGCGAGACCGCGGACGACTACGACCCGATCATCGATCAGCTCCCGGCCCTGGCGCATCTGCAGCCTCCGGGATCGGTGTCGCGCCTTCTCCTGGAGCGGTTCAGCCCGTACTTCGACCGGCCCGAGCTCGGGTTCCGCGAGCGCCGGCCCGCGGAGATGTACGAGCACGTCTACGACCTGCCGGAGCGGGAACTGCACGACATGGTCTACTTCTTCGACTCCCCGCCGCAGGGCATCGGCGCCGACACCGCCAGACGGCTCCATGCCGCCGTGGAGCGGTGGCAGCGCGACCACTCGCGATCCAGCCTCATCGCCCGCGACGGTTCCGGCGACGCGCTCGTCATCGAGGACTCCCGAGCCGGCCGACCGCAGCGGGAGCACGTTCTCACCGGCTGGCGGGCCGCCGCGTACCGTGCGCTCGAACGGGGCCGTGACGCGCGGTCGCTCGTCGACGCCCTCGCCGCGGCAGGTCACGAGCGGTCGCCGGCCGACGTCGAGGACTGGCTCGCCGAACAGGTGGCGTACGGCCTGCTGTTCGTGGACGACGGCGTCCACGTCGCGCTCGCCACGAGCGGCGCCCCCCGGAAGGCGGGCGGTCCGCTCACCGAGAGCCTGAAGATCTTCCCGCACGTCCGGCTGCCGTTCACCTTCCCCTGGTGGAGATTCGAGCACGAGCCCCCCGCGGCAACGCCCGAGCAGAGCGAGCCGAGGGTGCAGGTATGAGCGCCGCCGCCCTCGGCGCCCCCGACCTGCCCGGTGTGCTCGACCTGCCCGGTGTGCAGGTGCGCCAGGCGACCTGCGACCGCGTCGAGGTCGGCACTGAGATGGACCTAGGCGCCGAACCGATGCCGACGGCGCGCGCCGTGGCGTTCCTGCGGGACCAGCGCGCGCTCGGGATGACGGTCGGCTGGCGAGGACGGCTCTCGGGCCGGCTCGACGTCACCCCGCTCCACCATCTGCCGCCGCCGGAGACGCTCGAGGGCGGGGCGGCGGAGGCCGCCGGCTGGCGGGACTCCCACCGGCGGGCGTTCTGCCAGTTCCGCCGCGGCCCCGGGTTCATCCTGGTGCTGGACGGCCGGGACCCGGGGTTCACCGGGCGGTACGTGCTCGACCGGCCCGACCTGGTGACCGCATTCACGACCTGCCTGCGGCCCACCCCGCTGGAGCGGCTCGGGCCCGCCGAACGCGAGGCCGCGCTGACCTTGCACAAAGAGGGCCTGCTGCTGGTGACCGGGCACATCGCCGTGACTCTCCCGACCCGCGTGCGCGAATGGCGGGCTCCCGCGCCGACCGGCTGACCGGGCGCCGACTCCGGCGACCCCGCGACCCCGCGACCCCGCGACCCGGCCAGAGGCCTACGGGAGTGCGGGCGGACCCTCCAGCAGACGCTCGGGATGCATGCCGTCCACCATGCCGATGAACGGCGGATAGATGCCGTACCCGAGCATCCGCCGGATCTCCGGCGAGACGGCCCGCGCGACGTCCCGGGGAGTCGACAGCGTGAACGCCTCCTGGGTGCGCAGCCACGGCTCGCAGTACTGCGCGGTCACCGCCAGCCGGGCCGAGCCCGAGTCGTTGGCGCCCCCGCCGTGCCAGAGCGTGCCGAGGAAGAGGACACAGGATCCGGCGGGCATGACACTCGGGCACCGAGGGTCGGCGTCGGTGGGAACCCGGCCGTCGCCCCACCGATGGCTGCCGGGGACCACCACCGTCGCGCCGTTGTCCTCGGTGAAGTGATCGATGGCCCAGATGGTCGCGGCCGACAGCGCCCGTCGGGGGCGCGGCACCGGGTAGAACCCGTCATCGGGATGCAGGAGCTGGGCGTTCTCGCCGGGCAGGATGTTGATGACCTGGAGCTGGGAGAGCAGGTAGCCCGGCAGTAGCAGCCGGTCGAGCAGCGCGAGCACGCGCGGATGATCCACGAGCCGGTCGGTTACCCGCGTCTTGGTGAGCGTGCTGTAGAGACGCTGGGTGCGGTGCCCCTCGAAGCTGTTGCGCCCGGGCGGGCCGAGCAGTGCCAGTGCCTCGCCGCGGATCCGTTCGAGCTCGGCCGCTCCGAGCAGGTCCGGCAGGATGACATGACCGTCGCGGGTCAGGGTCCGCAGATCGGACTCCACGACCGCCGGGTCGACGCCGCGGTCGCCGGCGTCCGCGGCCCGATGGGTGCCGGCGAGGTCGGTCGCCAGATCCGCGAGCCCGCGCACCTCGGGGTTGTCGCTCATGACACGCTCCTGTTCGCCGCAGATCATGAGTTGCGGTCGAGTCGACTGTCAAGAGCCGCCGCGCTTCCCCTTCGCGGATGCTGATCGAATAGGGTGCGCTCCGTGCGGGTCGTGGTGACGGGGGCCGGCGGGTTCATCGGCGGCCATGTGGCGGAGGCGATGGCCCTGGCCGGCCACGAGGTCCTCGCCGCCGACGCGCTCGGCCGGTCGGCGACGCCGGCCGCCGCACGCGCGAATCTGGCGGCGCTCGCAGATCACCCCGGGCTCACCCTGGTCGAGGCCGATCTGGCCGTCGACGACCTGACGAGGCTGGCCGAGGCTGACGTGGTCGTGCACCTCGCCGGCCGCCCGGGCGTGCGCACCTCCTTCGGCGCGGGGGCGGCCGAGGTCGAGCGGGACAACGTGACCGCGACCCGCAGGCTGCTTGCGGCCTGCGCGGAGCGGCCGCCCGGCCGGCGACCCCGCGTCGTGGTCGCATCGAGTTCTTCGGTGTACGGCTCGGCGGGCGACCGTCCCCACCGCGAGGACGACCCGCTGCGCCCCGCCAGCCCGTACGCGGTCAGCAAGGCGGCGGTGGAACGGCTGGCGGCCCAGGCGGCGCGCGGCGGGGTCCCCACGGTGGTGCTGCGCTACTTCTCCGTCTACGGGCCACGGCAGCGCCCGGACATGGCGTTCCACCGGTTCATCGACGCGGCCCTCGGCGGCCGTCCGCTGCCCGTGCTCGGGGACGGCGGGCAGTCACGGGCGTTCACCCACATCTCCGACATCGTCACCGCCACGCTCGCCGCGGCCACCGCCGAGCTCGGCACCGCCGAGCCCGGCACCTCGGATCCGGCCACCTCGGATCCGGCCGCCGCCACGGTGATCAATGTCGGGCACGCGGAGCCGGTGCAGGTGCGCACGGCGATCGCGCTGCTCGCCGACCTGCTGGGGGTACGGCCGCACGTGCGCCACTACGAACGGGCGCCCGGTGACGTGTCACGCACGTGGGCCGATACCGAACGCGCCGCGCGGCTGCTGGGGTGGCGGGCCCGGGTCGGGCCGGCCGAAGGGCTCGCCGACCAGATCGCCTGGCACCGCGGGCGCGAGACCTGGGCGACCGGTGCGCGTGAGGCGGCGAGGTGGGGAGCGCGGTGACCGACGGAATGCTCGACCGGCATGAGGCGGCCTACGTGGCCTTCGACCGGTTCCCCGGCAGCAAGGGCGCGGCCGTGCACATCGGCCAGATGGCCGGTCAGCTGTTCGACCACTTCGGCGGTGGCCTCCTCGCCGTGCTCGGCGGCGGCGGGCTCCCGCGCTATCAGCGGGACGGCGGTATAGAGATCGCCCGGTTCGACGAGCCGATCCCCAATCTGATCGATCGGGCGGAGGCGTTCTCGGCGTGGGTCGCCGGCCATCTCACGCCGCATCTGGGCACGCTGCGGGTGTGCCACGTGCGCGATCCGTGGGGGGCGCTGCCGGTCGTCACCGCGCCCGGGCGGCGGCATCAGGTGGTGTACGAGGCCAACGGGCTGCCGTCGATCGAGATGACCCATACCTGGCCGTCGGCGGCGCCCGCCACCCTTGACAAGGTGCGTGAACTGGAACGTCTCTGCCTCGAGCGCTCCGACGTCGTGGTGGTCCCGTCGGCCGTCATCGCGGGTGCGGTGGCCGGGCTGGGCGTACCCGAGGACAAGATCCGTCTGGTCCCCAACGGCGCCGACGTGCCCGAGCGCCCGCCGCCGCGTCCCGCCGCCGCGCCGGACCGCTACCTCGTCTACGTCGGCGCGCTGCAGCCCTGGCAGGGGATCGACGTGCTGCTCCGCGCGTTCGCCCGGCTCGCCGATCTCACCGACCTGAGGCTGGTGGTGTGCGCGTCGGTGCCGGAACGGCGCGCCCGGCCGCTACGGCGGCTGGCGGAGCGGCTCGGTGTCTCGGACCGGATCGACTGGCACCACACCCTGCCGCACGAGGAGGTCGCGGGCTGGCTGGCCGGCGCCGAGCTGTCGGTGGCCCCGCTCACCGGCTGCGCGCGCAATCTCGACCAGGGCTGCGCGCCGCTGAAGATTCTGGAGTCGATGGCGGTCGGCACGCCGGTGGTCGCCTCGGACCTACCGGCCGTGCGCGAGCTGATGGCCGACGGTGAGCACGGCAGGCTGGTCGCCGCCGACCGGCCGGCCGACCTCGCCCGGGCCATGCGAGTGCTGCTCGAGTATCCGGACGTCGCACGGGCGATGGGCGAGCGTGCCCGCAGGCGCGTCGGCGACACCCTGACCTGGAGCCGGTCGAGGGCCCGGCTGACCGAGGTCTACAAGTCGATCGCTTGATTGGGTCTTGTAGGAATTATCCCGATTGGTAGTGTTCCGAATCATGTTCTGGCGCAAGACTCGCGAGGCGATCGGCCGCTTCCATCCGCTGCACCAGAGCCTGATCTGGGAGCGCACGCTGTCGGCGGCCCTGCCGCCGGCCGAATGGGCGATGCTGCTCGCGAGCATGTCCCAGCACGACGCCCTGGTGAAGCGCCGCAAGTGGCGGCTGCCCGACCGGATGGGGACCACGCTGGTCCCGCTGATCCGGGTGCTCTGCGAGGACGTCGCGCCGAACGGGGCACTCGCCCTGACGGCCGACCTGCGCGGCCCCGACGTGCCGGGAAAGGCCGGACCCACGCGGGACCTGCCGGTGCATCGGCCGATCCGGTCCGTCAAGGAGTGGTTCGTCCATGACACGTGGCTCCGGTTGCGCGCAGACCTGCGCGACGGCAGCGTGCTGGAGCTGACGGTCACCGACCGGATCCGGCACCGCAGGATCCACAAGGTGAACCCGCGCGGCAAGCACAAGAGAAAGACCAAGACCAAGGTCGTGCAGCGGATCAGCGCCACCCGCGTGCTGCCGAAGGGCAGAGCGATCCAGCGGCCGGCCGTTCCACCGCCGGGATGGATTCGCCTGCGGGTCCGCGACGACAAGCGGGCGGTGCTGCGCGCCACCGCGAAGGTCGGCCCGAACGCGATGGCGCCGGCCGAGCAGGTCCTGATGGTGGCCGCCGAGCTGTTCAGATGGACGCCCCCGAGGAGGACGGCAGCGTGAACCACTGCACGGTCACCACCGGCTTCTTCGTGCTGGGCCACTGCGGCCGGCCGGCCGTCGCGGCGTGTCAGTGCGGCCGGCCGGTCTGTGCCGGGCATGTCGGGCCGAGCGGGATGTGCCCGGAGTGCACGGCCGCCCAGGCCTACGGCCACTCGGGTCCCGGTCCCTACGACCCGGCCTGGACGCACGGCTACCGCCGCTGGTTCTACCAGCGCAGCTCGCACGGTTACCAGGACACCACGTGGTACTCCACGTTCGACGGCTACGACCGCGGCGCCTTCGAGCCGGGCGCGGCGTACGCACCGGACTACGGCCCCGATGAGGGCGGCGGGTTCGTGGACAGCTGATGCGGGTTCTGTGGCTCACGGAGCACTATCCGCCCAGCCGCGGCGGGATGGCCGAGTCGTGCGATCGCATCGTCCGCGGGCTGCGCGCCGCGGGGGTGGTGATCGACGTCGCGCACCTCACCCGCAGAGCCCGGCCCTGGCAGGTGACCCGCGAACACGGCGGCCGGCTGCTGACCGTACCGCTGGAGGACAACCCGGAGCACGCGCTGCGCCGGCTCTGGACCACGCTCAGCGCGGAGCCCGCGCGAGATCGGGCCTACAGCCACGTGGTGGCGTTCGGCGGCACCTACGCGATGGCGGCCGCGCCCATCCTGTCGGCCTGGCTGGCGGCTCCGCTGGTGACGCTGCTGCGCGGCAACGACTTCGACACCGGTGTGTTCTCGCTGCGCCGGCGCGGCGCGCTGATGGACGCGCTGCGCGCCTCGGCCCGCGTGTGCGTGGTCGCCCGTTCGCACGCTCCGCTGGTGTCGGCACTGGTGCCGGACGCCCGGGTGAGCTGGGTGGCCAACGGCATCGACACCCGAGACTGGCGGATCCTGCCGTCCGAGCGGGAGAAGGCGCGGATCTGGCGCGAGTCGCACGTGGAGCCGGGCCGCCGGACGCTGGGGCTGATCGGCCAGCTCAAGAACAAGAAGGGCGTGGGATTCCTGCTCGACGCGCTGCACGCCTCGGGCCGGGCCGGCGAGTTCCATCTCGTGCTGGTCGGCGAGCTCGAGGAGGTCGTCGCCGAGCGGCTCGACGCCGGCCAGGTCGCCTGTTCCCGGCTGCCGTTCCTCGACCGCTACGAACTGCTCGCCGTCTACGCGGCTTGTGATCTGGTCGCGCTGCCGTCGTTCTACGACGGGCTCCCCAACGTCGCGCTCGAGGCCGCGGCACTGGACGTACCTCTGCTGGCCTCCGACGCCGGAGGCCTCGCCGACCTGGTCGACGACGAGATCGGGTTCACCTTCCGGGCGGGTGATCCGCATGCCTGCCGGGCGGCCGTCGACCGGGCGGCCGACGCCGCCGTCGAGCCGCTGGCCAAGCTCGGCGCGGCCGCAGGCGAACGGGTCCGGCGGGACTTCACCCCGGCGAGGGAGACCGCCGAATATCTGGCCGTACTGCGCGACCTCGCCGAATGATCGTCTGTTACGCGCAGGGCGGTGGGCTGGGTCATCTCACCCGGATCCGGGCCTTCCTGCACACGACGCGCCGCCGGGAGCGGGTGACGATCCTGACCGGTTCGCCGTTCGCCGCCGACGCGCGCGTGGTGGGCGGGCATGAGGTGCTGTCCGCGCCGGCCGGGATGGACCGGGACGGTCTCAGCCGCTGGATCGGCGCGGCTCTGGCCGATCTCGCGCCTCGTGAGCTGCTGGTCGACGCCTTCCCAGCGGGGCTGTCCGGAGAGCTCCACTCCGGGGTCGCGCCGGCCGGAACGCGCATGGTGCATCTCGCCCGCCTGTTGCGCTGGGACGCCTACCGGAGGCTGCTGCCGGCCGCGCCGCCCCGGTTCGACCAGACCTGGACCGTGGAGCCCCTGACCCGGGCGCACCACGCCTACCTCGGCTCGGTGTCTTCGGCTCTCGCGCCCTTGGAGCTGGCCGAGCCCCCGGCCGATGCGGTGCCGCCCTCCCCGGGCGGCTGGTTGATCGTCCATACGGGTCCCGCGGCCGAGGTGCTCGATCTGGTGGAGTACGCGCGGGAGAGCGCCGCGGCCGAGAACGCGCGGCCCCGGTTCACCCTCGTCTCACCGCAGCGGCCCGCCGGGCTGCCCGCCGAGGTGGCGCACCTGGACGTCTACCCGGCGTGGCCGCTGTTCCCCGAGTCGGAGCGGATCATCACGGCGGCGGGATGCAACGCGGTGCGGCAGCTCGCGCCGTGGCGGTCACGGCACCGGATGGTCCCGTTCCCGCGCCGCTTCGACGACCAGTTCGCGCGCGCGGCCCGGCACCGCCGCCTTCGTTGACTTGCGGCGTGTCGTTGGTGCTGCGCACAGCGGTCCAACGACACGCCGCAACTCAACGGGACGGCGCACCGTGATATCGGCCACTGACCGGAACACGCGATTCGGCTCCTATCGTTGTTGGCATGTCCAGGAGATCCATGATCGAGCCGGAAGGAGAGCCGAGTGAAGATCCCCAAGCCCGTCAACGCGGCCTGGGACTGGGTCGAGGAGCACTTTCGTCTGATCGCCCTCGTCGTGACCCTGATGATCGCCGCTTCGACGGTGCTCTGGATACCGCTGCTCGCGGCGTTCGTCGTGGGCGCCACCGTCGGTGGCCTGCTGGTCCAGTTGCGGACGGCCGGCCGGCTGACCCGGTTGCGGGCCGAGGCGGATGAGCTGCTGCGGGAGAACGGCTCGCTGCGCCATCAGAAGACCGTGCTCGCCAGCGGAGTGCTCTCCTCGCAGACCATGCTCACCCAGCGGCTCCCGACGATCCCGGAAGACCCTGAATGATCCCGGAGGACACCGGCGAGCCGTGAGGGCGGCGGGCTCGCCCGCACGTCGGTATGTTCGCACCAGGGAATGAGGGGGTCGCGGTGACGATGAGCGAGCGGGAGTTCACGATCGAGGAGGCCGGCGCCCTCATGCCCGACGTTCGGGCGAAGGCCGCCGAGATCGTACGGCTCCGTGCCGACCTGGCCGAACTCACCCTCGACCTGCACACCGTGGGCTCGTCGCCGATGGGCGGCGTGCCCGAGGCGAAGGCCTACGAGGCACGGCTGCAGGAACACGTGACCTGGTTCACCGACCAGGGCATCGAGATCAAGGGGCTGGCCCCCTTCCTGGTCGACTTCCCCGCCCGGCGCGGCGGCCGGTCCGTCCGGCTCTGCTGGATCGAGGGCGAGCACGACCTGGCGTGGTATCACCTCACCGAACTCGGCTTCGCCGGTCGCCGGCCGCTGGACTGACCGTTCCCCGCGCCGGCCGGTCGGCGGGCGGAGTCGGCGCGAAACGCGTCCATTCTTTCCGGCCATTGTGTTGAAAAGAAAGACCCGCCGATTCAATGGCCGATACCTGCCATCATTGATTTCTCGCCCGTTCGCCGTGGACATCCGTCATCCACAGATCGCACAATAGCGGCGAGGTCGGCGTTCCCCGCATTCCGGTCGGCCGTATTCCATTGCGAATTCCATCATCTCGAGAGGCCGGGCGGGAACGTCATGAGGGTGAGCTGGAAAAATGGCGGGCATGTCTTCTCCGCCACGGCGGCGCTGGTCACCGTTGTGCTGACGGCCGCGATGGGCACCGCGGTCGCCGACCCGGCACCGAATCCGACACAGGGCCCGGCGCAGATCCGGCCGAACACGGTGAAGAGGGCGCCGAGGGCAGTGCGGCCTCTGCCGCCGCACAGCGCCGCCGTCGCCTCGAAACTGGCGGGCTGGGCCAAGGCGCAGCGCTCCGCCGACCAGACCCGGCGCACCCGGCCGCGCGCCGCCACCGTCACCCGCCGAGCGACGGGCCCGGCCGCCGCCCCCCGGCTGCGGCTCGCCGAGACCGGCGAGCCCACCACCCTGGTGCTCTACGACACCGCCGGGCCGTACGGAGCACTGGGCGAGTTGTACGCGACGGCGGCCGCGAACCTGGCGGGGCACTTCGGCCCGGTCACCGCCGAGCCGGTCTCGTCCTACACGGCCGGCCAGGTGGACCAGCACACCGCCACGATCTATGTCGGGTCCACCTACTACGGCGGAGCGATCCCCGACGCCGTGCCGGCCGCGTTCTACTCCGATGTCATGACCACCGCCCGGCCGGTCGTCTGGATCAACAACAACATCTGGAACCTGGCCGGTCACGCGGGCTCGGCGGCGTTCGCGGCCCGCTACGGCTGGGACCCCACGTCGTCGTACTTCGCACCGGGCGGCTCGGTCGGAGACGTGACCCGGGTCGACTACAAGACCCGGGCGCTCACCCGCACGCTCCCGGCGGGGACGGACGGCGGCGTCCTGCACCCTCACATCCTCACCGGCGGCGGTCACCCGGCGGTGACCGAGCTCGCCGAAGCGGTCGACACGAGCACCTCACCGGCCGGCCGGTTCCCCTGGGCGATCCGGTCGGCCAACCTGACCTACCTCGGAGAGATCCCGTTCACGTACACGAGGGAGACCGATCGGGTCCTCGCCTTCGCCGACCTGCTGTTCGACGTGCTCGCACCCGCCACGCCGGAGCGGCACCGGGCGCTGCTCCGGCTCGACGACATCAACCCGACCGCCGGCTCTCACGCCGCCGAGCTGAGAGCCACGGCCGAGTACCTCAAGTCACGGAACATCCCGTACGGGTTCAGCGTCACCCCCGCCTACACCGATCCGCTCGGCGCCTACAGCGTCGGCAACGTGCCCCAGGGAGTGCCGCCCTGGAACCTGCCGCAGTCGGTGACCGAGGTCATCGAGTACATGCTCGCCAACGGCGGGACCATGGTCGGCAAGGGTCACACCCACCAGTACGGCGCCGTGAGGAACCCCTACACCGGTGCGACGCCCAATGACCATGAGTTCTTCCGGGCGCACCTGGACGCCGATGCCCGCGTGATCCTGGACGGCCCGGTGCCGGAGGACTCCGCCGCCTTCGCTGCCGACCGCGTGACCGCGGCGAAGGCCGCCTTCACTTCCGTCGGGCTCCCGGTGCCGATCCTGTGGTCCACGCCGAACTACGCCGCCTCGGCCACCGACTACGGCGTCTTCGGCCGGCACTACGCCGCTCGTTATGAGCGGAGCCTGTACTTCGCCGGCGTGCTGTCCGGGCAGCCGGTCGACGCGGCCCTGCGCATCGGCCAGTTCTTCCCCTATCCGGTCAGGGACGTCTACGGCTCGGCCGTCATCCCCGAGAACCTCGGCAACTACGGTGCCATGGGCCCGAACAGCAACGAGCCGCCGAGAACCGCCGCCGACCTCATCAACGCGGCCGGGCTCAATCTGGCGGTCCGTGACGGTTTCGCGAGCTTCGTTTACAACAGCGGCTATGGTCTGCCGGTCCTGGAGGAGACCATCGACGGCATGAGCGATCTCGGGTACACGTTCGTCGCACCGGACGGCGCGTTGCCCGAGCACTGATCGGTATCGCGCCCGAGACGCGGTTAGCCTGGAGAGGGAACACCAGGCTCCGGGCGGAGGCGGGAAGACGATGTCGGCAACGCGGCTGCTGGTTCTCGGCGGGGTGCGCTCGCTCGGGCGGGCGCACGGCTACCAGATCCGCGGTGAACTGCTCTCCTGGGGGACGGACGAGTGGGCCAACGTCAACCCCGGGTCGATCTATCACGCGCTGAAGCAGCTCACCAAGGACGGACTGCTGCGCGCCCACGACGTCGAGGAGAGCGATGCCGGGCCGCCCCGTACCGACTATGAGCTCACCCAGAAGGGCGACGCGGAGTTCTTCCGCCTGCTGACCGAGGCGCTGAGCAAGGTCGATCAGCGGCAGGACATGCTGTGGGCGGGTCTCGGCTTTCTGTCCGAGCTGCCGAGGGCTAAGGCGATCGACCTGCTCAGGCAGCGGCTCGGCGAACTGGAGGACTGGCGTGCCTCTGTGGCGCCGCATCTCGGTGCCTGGGACCACAGCCTGCAGGAACTGCTCGGCCTGTGGGTCCATTCGGCCGAGACCGGCGCGGAGTGGACGAGGGGTCTGATCGCCAGGCTTGAGGGCGGCGCCTACGTCATGGCCGACGAGGACGACCAGATGCCGGCCCGCCATGCCGCGGCGTGCGTCCATGACATGGCGAGCGCCCCGGTGCCGAGCACGGCCACGTCGGGCGCCTCGGGCGCCTCGGGCGCCTGACCCGAGGGCAGAGCCGCCACCGTGCACGCTCCGGTCACGACCGCGAGATCTATTCAAACTTGACGACCGAAGACGAACGGCTTACGCTCTACGCGGTAATCAAGTTTGATTAGAGAGGTGAGCATGGCTGCTGCCGAGTACGCGGTCGTCGCGGAGGGGTTGCGGAAGCGGTACGGCGACACCAGGGCGCTCGACGGGTTCGACCTCAGCGTCCCCGAGGGCACGGTGTGCGGATTGCTCGGGCCGAACGGCGCGGGCAAGACCACGGCCGTCCGGATCCTGGCCACGCTCCTGCGACCGGACGGCGGGCGCGCAGAGGTGGCCGGCCTCGACGTGGCGCGCCAGACGCAGCGGGTGCGCTACCGGATCGGGCTGCTGGGTCAGCACGCGGCGGTGGACGAGATCCTCACCGGCCGGCAGAACCTGGAGATGTTCGGCCGGCTCTTCCATCTCGACGGCCGGGCCGCACGGCGCCGGGCGGACGAGCTGCTGCGGCAGTTCGGGTTGGCCGAGGCGGCGGGCAAGCCGCCGAAGCGGTACTCCGGAGGCATGCGACGCAGACTCGATCTCGCGGCCAGCCTCATTATGGCGCCCCAGGTGCTCTTCCTGGACGAGCCCACGACCGGCCTCGACCCGCGCAACCGGGGGGAGGTGTGGGAGGCGATCCGCACCTTGGCCGCAGCGGGCACCACCGTGCTGCTCACCACGCAGTATCTCGACGAGGCGGACCGGCTGGCCGACCAGGTCGCCGTGATGGACCACGGCCGTGTGATCGCGGAGGGCACGCCGGACCGGCTCAAGTCGAAGATCGGTGGCGACCGGATCGACATCGTCGTCCGGGATGCGGCCGCGCTCCCCGCCGCCGCCGCGCTCGTCTCCCGCGTCTGCGTCGCCGAGGCCGAGACCGAACCGGCGCTGCGCCGGATCAGCGCTCCCGTACGGGACCGGATGTCCGTGCTCACCGAGGTCGTACGGGCGCTGGCCGACGCGGAGATCACGGCCGAGGACATCTCGCTGCGACGCCCCACGCTCGACGAGGTGTTCCTGCGGCTCACCGGCCACCGCACCGACGAGGAGGCCGCGGCGTGACGACCACGACCACGGCGGCCGGGGGCCTGCCGATGTCCCCGGCCACGCCGGTGGACCGGGCCCGCTGGGCCGTCCTCGACAGCTGGACCATCGCCCGCCGCGACCTGACGCACTGGGTCCGCGAGCCGACGCGCGTCCTCAGCACCCTGATCTTCCCGATCGTGTTCGTGGTGCTGTTCGGCTACGTGTTCGGCAGCGCGATGTCGGTGCCGGGCGGCGGTGCCTACCGTGAGTTTCTCATGCCGGGCATGTTCGCCCAGACCATGATGTTCGGCATCGGGACCACGATGACCGCCGTCATCGCCGACACCGCCGCCGGCGTCACCGATCGGTTCCGCTCGATGCCCATGGCGCCGTCGGCGGTGCTGACCGGCCGGAGCGTCGCCGACCTCGTCAACTCCGTCATCGACGTGGCGATCCTGGTCGCCTGCGGTTACGTCGTCGGCTGGCGGCCGCACGGCGGGGTGGCGGAGACGCTCGCCGCGGTGGGCCTGCTGTTGCTGCTGCGGTTCGCCTGCGTGTGGATCGGCATCTACCTGGGACTGCTGATCCCCAGCGTCGAGGCCGGCGGCGCGGTGTGGGGCCTGCTGTTCCCCTTCACCATGATCGCGAACACGTTCGTGGCGCCGTCCCAGATGCCGCACTGGCTGGGCGTGCTGGCCGAATGGAACCCGCTGTCCTCCACGGTGGCCGCCACGCGCGAGCTGTTCGGCAACCCCGGCCTCGACAAGGGCTCCTGGATCATCGAGCACCCGGTGTCCATGGCCGTCGTATGGCCGTCGGTGCTCGTGACGGTCTTCTTCCTGCTGTCCGTGCGCCGTTACCGGGGGCTGAGCCGCTGAGACCGGCTGAACGGGTCGCGCGGGACGCCGTGATGGCGCGGTCTAACCTGGGGATTAGGGATGCCGCGCCGCACCGGCCGCGACCGGGGCGGACCATCCGAAGCGGCGGCACGATCACGAGCCGGACGGCCGTACGGACAGGAGTCGCGCTCTCGAGAGGAGTGTCGTCCGATGACCACCGCCATGAAGGCCCCGCTGGAGTTCCCCGCGCGGGAGACCCCGGACTTCTCCGAGGGAGAGGTCTACTTCATCGGGAACGCCACCACCGTGATCCGTTACGGCGGCTTCACCATTCTGACCGACCCCGCGTTCATGCACCGCGGGGGATACGCCGATCTCGGACACGGGATCTACACGCGGCGAGAGGTCGATCCGGCCTGTGACCTCACCGACCTGCCGTGGCTGGACATAGTCGTGCTGTCGCACTTCCACGGGGATCATTTCGATGAGGTGAGCCTCAGGGAGCTGAACCCACAGCTACCGATCATCAGCACCTTCCACGCCATCGGGGAACTCCGCGCGCACGGTTTCGAGCGCGGACACGCCCTCGACACGTGGGAGTCCATTCCGGCCGTCAAGGGCGAGGCTCAACTGAGGATCACGGCCATGCCGGGCAAGCACGCGCCGGACCCGCTGGCGGCGATGTTCCCGCCGGTCATGGGCACCATGTTCGACTTCAGCAGGGGGCGCGAGCGGCTGTTCCGGCTCTACATCACCGGCGACACGCTGCTGCACGACCGGCTCCATGACATCGCCATCCGCTATCCCGGCATCGACCTGGCCCTGGTGCACATCGGAGGCGCGATGCTGTTGAGCACCATGGTGTCGATGACCGGGGTCCAGGGCGTGCGCGCGGTCGAGATCGTCAGGCCGCACGTCGCAACGCCCATCCACTACAACGACTTCTCGGTCTTCGCGTCCGGGCTGGACGACTTCAAGAAGGCCGCCGAGGCGTCGACGCCCGCCACGGAGTTCCACTACCTCATGCACGGCGACACCTACCGCTTCCGCCGTAACGCGTAGCGTCGGCCCACCGCCGCAGATCTGAGGCGTCCCGCCGATCGATCGCGCGGTCACGGCAGGATGCGGGCTCGGGCGGTGCGGGTGCGTTTCCACCGGGAGATCCATTGGGCGACCCATCTGCGGATGCTCAGGGCGAACACGCGCTGCAGACGGCGGCACGTCACCGCGAGGCCGACCACGATCAGCGCGACCGCGATGACGACGGGGACCGGGCCGAACCGGTCGCTCAGCTCCGTGAGCAGCTGCCGGGTGCGGGAGCGGTGGTCGGCGAGAACGAGGCCGGCGAACGCGAAGGCGACCAGCGGCCCCGCCGCGACGGAGACGCGTCTCCAGAACCGGTCGACGAGCAGATGGTGGCGCAGGGTCTCGGTCGCACCCAGGATGCGGTTCACCCGGAGCAGCCGCACCGCGGTCATGACGTGCACCAGGCGCAGGAGCCGCAGAGCCTGAAAGGGCAGGAGTGCGAAGAGCGCCGCCGGGACCGCGACGGCGGCGATCACGATCGGCCACAGGTGCGCCCGGAGCCAGGTGAGACGCTGCCCGGTTAGCAGGAACAGCAGGACGGGCTCTCCCGTGAGCACCGCGGTCGAGCCCCAGTTCAGCACCTTGCCGAGCTGGCCGGGCCAGCCGCCGACCGCGCTGAGGAAGGTCGCGGGCACCGATACACCGGCGGCGACGATCACCGGGACCGCGAGCCGCCGCTCGACGCGGGCGGCCCGGTCGTTCCTGCGGCGCTGACGAGCTGTGACGTTCTCTTCCGGCATCAGTCGGGATCTTAGACACCGATTCGCCGGCACGGCGGGCAATGCCCGGATTCGCCGAGCACGGGGCACGGCGCCGTCAAGGTGGCAATAGGGTTTCCCCATGTCGATTAGCGGAAAGAGTGCGGAGGTCCGGCAAGCGGTCATCCTGGCGGGTGGCCAGGCGACCAGGCTGCGGCCCTATACCGATGACCGGCCCAAGGCGATGGTGCCGGTCGCGGGCCGGCCGATCGTGGACTGGCAGCTCGAATGGCTTGCGCAGGCGGGCTGCGAGCACGTCGTGATCTCGTGTGGCTACCTGGCCGACGTGCTGGAGAAGCACCTGGCCGACCACGCCTATCCGCTGCGGATCGAGGTCACGGTGGAGACCGAACCGCTCGGCCGCGGCGGAGCGCTGCGTTTCGCGGCCGGCCACCTGCCGT
This sequence comes from Actinomadura sp. HBU206391, assembly GCF_014323665.1. Classification (GTDB taxonomy): domain Bacteria; phylum Actinomycetota; class Actinomycetes; order Streptosporangiales; family Streptosporangiaceae; genus Actinomadura_C. The sequence goes on from NZ_JABVEB010000043.1 coordinate 39,724, forward strand.
ACCCGGGGGAGCGCTGGCTGGCCCTCAACGGCGACGTTCTGTGCCGGTTCCCGCTGGAAGACCTGATCGATCGGCATGCGACGGCGGACGCGAAGGCCACGATCGCACTCGCGCAGTACCGCACCACCTGGGGCATCGCCACGCTGGACGAGCAGGACCGCATCGCGGGGTTCGTGCAGTCACCGAGGCTGCCGTACTGGATCAACGGCGGGATCTACGTCTTCGAGCCCGAGGTCGTGGAGCTGCTGCCCGTCAAGGGCGATCACGAGGACACCACGTTCCCGCAGCTGGCGGTGGACAAGCGCCTGGCCGGTTACAAGATCGACGGCTACTGGCGCGGGGTCGACACCGTCAAGGACGTCAAGGAGGCCGGCGCGGAGCTTCCCCGGCAGGGCTGGTAGCCGGGCCGGCGTCGAGGCACCGCACACAGCCGAGTCGCCCGCTGCGCGATAGTCAGGGCGGCCGCGGCTGCCGTGCCGGGCCGTCCTGACCTGTCTGAAGATCTGATCTTCGGGATGAGGGGGCTCAGCTCTCGTTACGGATCACGTCGTAGTCGCCGAAGACGATCGGCCCGTCGCACAGCTCGGCCATGCGCTTGGCAAAATTCTCGGTCTCCTCCATCTGGTTATTGCGCTGTGCCTCCTCGTAGGACAGAAACTCCATGATGGCGACGTAATGGTTCGGCCGGTCGTGACAGCGGCCCATCATGTCATGGCTCATGGTGTTCTTCTCCATGGTGCAGCAGCGCCATTCCTCCATGAGCGCCATGACGTCCTGCGGCTTCCTCGTATCGAATTCCATGATCTGAATGAACACGATATTCCCCCTTTTCGGCGATACTGGCACCTCTCATTAGACCTGCGGGGTGGATGTGTCGCAAGGAAAGATTCGTGGAAGCAAGTTTTACCGCGAACAAACGGAAATCGCCGCTTTTGTCGCGCAAAACGATACGGTGAGACGCCCTGATAGGCCGAATATCTGCGTATGTTAGTTAATGCGCGATATGTCGAAATTGTCGTAGTCTGCAGCCACTTGGCCGCCGCTACCGCCGCCCTGCCGCATGACGACGACCCCGGCCTTGCGCGGCGCCAGCGGATTGTCGCCGTCGGTGTACTCCGCGGCCAGCTCGCCGTTGATCCACATCCGCAGGTGCACCTTCTTGTCCTGCCCCTCACAGGCGATCTGGATCTTGTTGGTGCCCTGCGGCTTGAAACCTTTGGCGTCCGACGTCGGAGCGAGCTCCTTGGAGATGTTGGCGCCCGAAACCTTGCGGATGACCGTGCCGTCCCCGTCGCGACGGACCAGGAACACGTAGCCGTCCAGTTGCGAGTCCTCCGCTCCGAAGCACCACAGCCCCACCTGACCGTACTTCGGTCCGGACACCGGCGTCACGTCGGCGGACACCAGGGCTCGCGACGGCAGTTCCCCGTCGAACGGCGCAATGGTCGACTCTTCGGTGTCGTTGCCCGTGGTCCCGAGCCGGTACCGGCCGTTGAGATAACCCGATCCGAAGAGATCCCGGTACTCGCCGCCGGACCAGCGCGTGCTGATGTTGGAGAAGTCGTCGCTGAAGACGGTGCTGGTGCTCGAGGGCGGGCCACCCGAGCCGGTGAGCCAGAGCACGGCGATGAGCGCGAGCACCAGAACGCCGGCCACGCCCGCCCCGGCCAGTGCGAGGGCGCGGCGCTTCTCCCGGCGGGGAGCCCGGCCGGGGGCCTGACCCGGCGGCGCCATGGCGGTGGGCGCGTTGGCGCCGGGGTGGCCGGGCGCGTAGCCGGGCGGCGTCGGCACCGTTCCAGAGCCGTCCGCCCGCGTCGGCTGGTACGGATAGGGCCCGCCCGGCGGGACGCCGGGGGGCGGTGTGGCCTGCCAGGTGCGGCCGATCGTGGCGGCGGTCTGGGCGGTGTCGGCCCGCTGCTGGCCGACCAGCCCGTCCAGTAGTTCCTGAGCGGTCGGCCGCAGCGCGGGATCCTTGGCCAGCGCCCGCTCGACCAGGTGCCGTATCTCGTCTTCCAGACCCTCGATCTGCGGATCGCCGTGGGAGATCCGATAGAGCACTGCGGGCAGGGTGGCCGCCGGGAACGGCGCGTCGCCGGTCCCGGCGTAGGCCACGACGGCGCCCCAGGCGAAGACATCGGACGCGGCGGTGGCCCGCCCGCCCCCGATGATCTCCGGCGCCATGTACGCGGGAGTGCCGACGAACTGGCCGGTCTTGGTCTGGTCCACGACCGTGTCGAGCGCACGGGCGATGCCGAAGTCGATCACCCGTGGGCCGAGCGAGGAGAGCAGGACGTTGGCCGGCTTCAGATCGCGATGCACGACCCCGGCACCGTGGATGGCGGTGAGCGCCGTGGCGACCCCGACAGCGAGATGGTCGAGGGTCGCCCCGCGCATCGGGCCGGAGTCGCGCACGAACTCGTGCAGGTTCGGACCGTTGACGTACTCGGTCACGATGTAGAGCGGATCGCCGTCGAGGTTGGCGTCGAGCACCGGGGCCGTACAGAACCTGCGCACCTTCCGGGCCGATTCGACCTCGCGCCGGAAGCGGTCGCGGAACGACGGATCGTGCGCCAGGTCAGGGTTGATCACCTTGACCGCGGCGCGCTCGCCGGCGGAGGTCTCGGCCAGATAGACCGTGCCCATGCCTCCCCGGCCGATCCGGCCGACCAGCCGGTAGGTGCCCAGCGTCCGCGGGTCACCGGCGTTCAGGGGATCGACCGCGCTCTCTGCCGACACAGTTGCTCCACGCCTCCCTGTCTTCGTGCACGAAAGTGCACGTTGAGGCAGATTAGCGAAGAGTCGTGCCCTAAGGGAGCAGGGTGGTGCGTAGGGGCGCTGTGGCCTAGGGGAGGAGCAGCAGCTTGCCCGTCGTGCGGCGGCCCTGGAGGTCCTCGTGCGCCGTGCGGGTGTCGGCGAGGTCATAGCGCCGGCTGATGTGCACGCGCAGGTCGCCGTTCTTCACCCAGCCCAGCACGTCCGAGGCTCGGGCGAGCAGTTCCTCGCGCGTGGCGACGTAGTGGGCCAGGGTCGGCCGGGTGAGGAAGAGCGAGCCGCCGTTGTTGAGCCGCATCGGCTCGACCGGTGGCACCGGCCCGCTCGCCGCGCCGTACAGCGCGAGCGTGCCGCGCGGTCGCAGGCTCTCCAGGCTGCCGTCGAAGGTGGCGGCGCCCACGCCGTCGTACACGGCGGCGACGCCCTCGCCGCCGGTCAGCCGCAGGACCTCCGGGGCGAACTCGGTCTCGGTGTAGCGAATGATCTCGTCTGCCCCGGCGTCGCGAGCGAGCTTCTCCTTCTCCGGGGTCGAGACGGTGCCGATCACGCGGCCGCCGAGCAGCTTCACGACCTGGGTGAGGAGCAGGCCCATGCCGCCCGCGGCGGCGTGCACGAGCACCGTGTCACCCGGCCGTACGGGGTAGGTGGAGTGGGTGAGGTAGTGCGCGGTCATGCCCTGGAGCATCGCGGCGGCCGCGTCCTCGGCCGACACGCCGTCCGGAACGCGGACGGCCCGGTCCGCCCGCACGATCGCCTTCTCGGCGTACGAACCGTTCACGTCCGAGGACGCGACCA
>NZ_JABVEB010000430.1 GCF_014323665.1 Actinomadura sp. HBU206391
CTCGCCGCCGCGCCGAGCGAGCACGTCGGACGCGTCCCCGAGCCGATCCTGCACATCGCGTGCGACCCGCTCGAGGAGGCGTTCGACGACGAGGCCTTCTATCGCGCGCTCCGGCGGCGGCAGACCGGCATCAAGCGGGCACTCCTCGACCAATCTCTGATCAGTGGGGTCGGCAACATCTACGCCGACGAGGCGCTGTGGCGCGCCCGCCTGCACTGGGCCCGCCCGACCGAGACGCTGACGCGGGCCGAGGTGACCCGGGTGCTGCAGGGCGTGCGCGAGGTCATGAGCGCCGCGCTCTCCGTCGGCGGCACGTCGTTCGACAGCCTGTACGTGAACGTCAACGGCGACAGCGGCTACTTCGATCGCTCGTTGCACGCCTACGGCCGGGGCGGCCAGCCCTGTGACCGCTGCGGCACGCCCATCCGCCGCGACGCCTTCATGAACCGCTCGTCCTACAGCTGCCCCCGCTGCCAGCCCTGGCCCAGGCGCGCGCGCGTTTGATGGCTGTGTTGATGGCGCTCGCTCCGCTCGCGGGCTCGGGGCGCCTTGACGGCGCTGTCTTCCCTCGTCGCTCCGGTCGCTCGTTCCTCGCTCCCTGCGCTCCTCAGTCCAGACAGCGCCGCGCCCCTCGCGGCCCTTTGGTCATGCCATTTCATGATCACGGAGGGGCAGGGGCTTGCTCGTCGTACTATCGGGACTCGTGGGGGACGAGGTGGTTCGGCTGACCGCATGGGCCCGTGGCACCGTGCAGGGCGTGGGGTTCCGGTGGTGGGTCCGTGCGCGGGCGTTGGAGCTCGGCCTCGTCGGTTCCGCGACCAATCTGCGGGACGGTCGGGTCGAGGTCGTCGCGGAGGGTCCGCGGACCGATTGTGAGCGGCTGCTCGAACTGTTGCGCGGCCAAGGAACACCGGGAAGGGTCTCTGGTGTCACCGAATGGTGGACAGAGTCCCGTGGCGACCTGTCCGGTTTCGTGGAGCGATGATCGGGTAGGGCTTTCCGGTTTGTACCTGCTAAACTTGTGGGGACAGGTTGTTACCGGCCTGTGATGTCCGTCTTGACCGACACTCCGGCCGGTGCGACTCTAGATGATACGCGCATCGGCTCACCTTGCTCTTTGTGCGCGATCCCTGCTGGTCACTCAGCGTGGAGGACCCTTAATCATGGCGAAGGCTATACTCGGCCACGTCGGCGGTCCCGACCCCCGGATGGTCGCCGAGATGCGGCGTCTGCAGCGGCGTGTTCGGGATCTAGAAGCCGAGCTGGTACGGCTTCGGGCGGAGAACGACGCGCTGGCGTCGGTGGGTCAGGACGAGGTCCTGACCTTGGCGTCTAAGGACCGTGAACCGGCGCTGACCTGACCGTCTGCGCCAAGGCTGAAAGGGACGTCTAACGACGTCCCTTCTGTTTTGTCCGGATTTTCCGCTAGTCCAGCAATTCCATTAACAGATCGCCATCGGTCCTTTATTTGGTGACCGAGGATGCGCGTACGACCATGGCTGTTACGCAAAGTGACGGCATGGGAACCGGATCGGCCTGGGAGACATCCGGCGGTGAAAGACGGGACGCTTCGCCCGGAAGGCCGCGCATGGCGATCCGGCATGGCAGATTTGCCGGGGTAGGTCCCTGAAACCGGAGGTGCGGGCCGCCGACGGGTATCGTTCCACTGATCAGGGGGTCGGCCCCTGAAGGATGAGATTGGCCACGGGAGCGCGCGCGTGTATCTGAAGAGCCTTACGCTGCGCGGCTTCAAGTCCTTCGCCTCGTCGACCAGCCTGCGCTTCGAGCCGGGCATCACCTGTGTGGTCGGGCCCAACGGTTCCGGCAAGTCCAACGTCGTCGACGCGCTCGCGTGGGTCATGGGCGAGCAGGGCGCGAAGTCCCTGCGCGGCGGCAAGATGGAGGACGTCATCTTCGCCGGCACCGCGAGCCGGCCGCCGCTCGGCCGGGCCGAGGTCGTGCTGACCATCGACAACTCCGATGGCGCGCTGCCGATCGACTACACCGAGGTGACCATCAGCCGGCTGATGTTCCGATCCGGTCAGAGCGAGTACTCCATCAACGGCGATCCGTGCCGGCTCCTGGACGTCCAGGAGCTGCTTTCGGACTCGGGCATCGGCCGGGAGATGCACGTCATCATCGGGCAGGGCCAGCTCGACGCCGTTCTGCACTCCGGCCCTGAGGGGCGGCGCGCGGTGATCGAGGAGGCCGCGGGCGTTCTGAAGCACCGCAAGCGCAAGGAGAAGGCGCTGCGCAAGCTGGACGCGATGCAGGCCAACCTGACCCGCGTGCAGGACCTCACCGGCGAGCTGCGCCGCCAGCTCAAACCCCTGGGCCGGCAGGCCGAGATCGCCCGCCGGGCCGCCGTCATCCAGGCCGATCTCCGGGACGCGCGGTTGCGCCTGCTCGCCGACGATCTCCTCACGCTGCGGACCAGACTCGAGGCCGAGGCCGCCGACGAGGCGGCGGTCCGTGAGCGGCGCCGCTCGGTGGAGCAGGCGCTCGCCGAGTCACAGGAGCGCGAGACCGAGCTGGAGGCCGAGGCACAGGCCGAGGCCCCCCGGCTGATCCAGGTACAGGACACGTGGTTTCAGCTCTCCTCGCTCAAGGAGCGGCTGCGCGGGGTCGCGGACCTGGCCGCCGCGCGGCACCGGCATGCCGTCGAGGGCGGCGAGGATGAGCGGCGCGGCCGGGATCCCGAGGACATGGAGCGCGAGGCCGCCGAGGTGCGCGAGCAGGAGGAATGGCTGCGCGGCCGGCTGGAGGGGACCGAGGAGGGCCTCGCCGAGGCCGTTCGCGAGCGCACTGAGGCCGAACTGCTGCTCAAGGACGAGGAACGCAGGCTGCATGAGGCCACGCGTGCCGCCGCCGACCGTCGCGAGGGTCTGGCCAGGCTCCGCGGCCGCGTCGAAGCGCTGCGCAGCAAGTCACAGGCGGCCGAGGCCGAGATCGGCCGGCTCGCCGTCGCTCGCGCCGAGGCCGAGGAACGTGCAAAGGCGGCTCAGACGGAGTACGACGCACAGGACACCCAGGCCGACGAGAACCCTGAGCTGGTCGCAGACCACGAGCGTGCACAGTCGGCGCTCGCCGCGGCGAAGACCGCGGTGGAGGAGACCCGTGCCGCCGTCGCCGGTCCCGAGCGCGAGCTGAAGGAGGCCAGAGCCGGAGTCGCCGCCGCTCGGGAGGCCGATCAGCGGGCGCAGCGGGCCGTCGCCGCACTGCGCGCCCGGATCGAGGCGCTGGAGCTGACCCTCGGCAGCGCCGCCGCCGGTGGTGAGGCGCTGCTGGCCTCCGGGCTCGACGGCGTGCTGGGAAC
>NZ_JABVEB010000431.1 GCF_014323665.1 Actinomadura sp. HBU206391
GATGGCGTTGCAGGCGGAGATGGTATGGGCGTTCATGGCGCCGCCGACGTTCGCCACCGAGAGGGTCATCGTCGCGGCGGCGCTGGAACCGGCCTACGAGGTAGGCGGTGACGCCTTCGACTACTCGTTGCTCGGCGATCGCCTGAATGTGTCGATCTTCGATGCGGCCGGCCACGATCTCACCGCCGGTCTCATCGCCAGCGTCGCCATGGCCGGTTGCCGCAACACTCGCCGGTCAGGCGGCGATCTTCTGGAGTCGGTGACCTGCGTAGATCAGGCGATCGCCGGCCGGTTCGACCCATCCCGGTTCGCCACCGCACTGCTGTGCGAACTGGACATTGCCGCCGGCGAACTGACCTGGATCGTGTGCGGCCACCCGCCCCCCTTGCTCATTCGCGACAACCAGGTGGTCAAGGAACTCCGGCGTGAGCCCCATCTGCCACTCGGCCTCGCATGCGATGACGCTCCACCGCAGATTCACCATGAGCAGCTGCAGCCCGGTGACCGCGTCCTGCTCTACACCGACGGTGTCGTAGAAGGCCGTGGCCCGGATGGCGACGAGTTCGGGCTGAAACGGCTGAGCGAATTCATCATCCGGCACAGCACCCGCGGCATGTCCGCCCCCGAGACGCTGCGGCGCCTGAACCGCACCATCGTCGACTACCAGAACGGCCGCCTGACCGACGACGCGACCACCCTGCTGGTGGAATGGATGCCCGCGGACTCACGACGCCAGCTCACGCCGCAGCTCGAGGCGGGCGGGTCCGCCACCGACTGGTGACGGACCCGCCGCCCGGTCAGGTGGTCGTGCTCAGGTAGAGGGCATTGAACAGCAGCTTGTACGTCCCATGCGACTGGGCACGGGGCGAGGTGGCCTACCGCCCAGATGCCATCGTCCCGTCGGTCTCGGCGAGACGGGCGGCGAGGAAGGCGCGTTCGGCATCGTTGTCGGCCAGCGTGATCGCTCGCTCGTACGCCCCGGCGGCGTCGGCTCCGCGGCCCAGTCGGCGCAGCAGGTCGGCCTTGATCGCCGGCAAATAGCGGTAGCCGGCGAGCCGCTTGTCCTGTTCGAGCGCCTCGACCTCGGCCAACGCGGTCGCCGGCCCGTCGACCATCGCGACCGCCACGGCCCGGTTGAGCGCGACCACCGGCGACGGCCATGCTCTCAACAGCTCGTCGTAGAGCACCAGGATCTGCCGCCAGTCCGTGTCGTCATATGTCGGTGCGGTCGCGTGCAACGCCGCGATGGCGGCCTGAAGGGCGAATCGGCCGGGATCACCACCGCGGAGTGCCCCGACGACCAGGTCGTGCGCCTCGGCGATGGCTTCGTGGTCCCAGCCCGAACGGTCCTGTTCCTCGAGCAGGAGCAGGCGCCCGCCCGCGGTGGTACGGGTGGCCCGGCGAGCGTGGTTGGCCAGAAGCAGCGCGAGCAGTCCCCCGGCCTCGCGCTCGTCCGGCATCAGGTCGCGCAGCATACGTGCCAGGTCGAGCGCGCGCTCGGCGATGTCGCTCTTGGTCAGCACGGGTCCCGCCGGTGCGGTGTGGCCGGTGGTGAAGAGCAGATGGATCGCGGTGAGCACCGCGTCCAGCCGGTTCGGCAGCTCAGCCTGGGGGGGCATCCGAAAGGGGATCCGCGCGGCCGTGATCTTCTTCTTGGCGCGAGTGATCCGTGCGGCCATCGCCGTCTCGGAGACCAGGAACGCCTGCGCGATGTCCGAGGTGGTCACGCCGCAGACCAGCCGCAGCGTGAGCCCTGCCTGCGCCTCGACGCCCAGCGCCGGATGACAGCACAGGAAGACCAACCGCAGCCGGTCGTCGCGCACCACCGGATCGGCCGGGACTCCGGGGTCGTCTGCCGCCGGCTCCACCAGCAGATGGAGCTTCGACCGCAATGTTCTGGCTCTGCGCACGGCGTCCAGTGCGTTGTGCCTGGCGGCAGTGGTCAGCCAGGCGCCCGGCCTGGCCGGTACGCCGTCGTGCGTCCAGGCGTCGAGCGCGGCGACGTACGCGTCCTGAACGCATTCTTCGGCCAGATCGAGGTCGCGGGTGACGCGAACCGTCGCGGCGAGCACCATGGCCCACTCGCGACGGTGCGCGTCGGCGACCGCCCGCCGTACCGAGGTCACTCCGCGAGCAGCGGCCGCACCTCGACGGCGCCGTCCATGATCGGGAGTAGCTTGCCGATGGCGATCGCCGCTTCGAGGTCTGTGGTCTCCACCACGAAGAACCCGGCGATCACCTCCTTGCTCTCGATGAACGGACCGTCGGTGACCAGGCCGTCCTTGTGGATCGTCCGGGCGGTCGCGCTGGGCTGCAGCGCCTGCTCGTTGACGACCTTGGCGCCCATCGCCGCGATCTGCTCCCCGGCGCGCAGGTTGGCCTCCATCACCTCGGGCGGGATGTCGGCCACCCCTCCGGGGGTTTCGCTCTCGTAGATCAGAATCGCGTACTGCGGCATGGATCTTCCCCTCTGATCACCTCGCCCGATCACCAGTTGCCGGTCTCGGGACCCATCGCGCCGTACTCGAGCCTGCCACCCCGCGCGTACGTGCTGACGAGAACGCCCGTACTCGACGTCGTGGTGTCGAGCAGTTCAAGGCCGGACGGGACGGTTCCGTCCGCGAAAAGGCGTTTTCCCGAGCCGATGAGCACCGGGAAGACCAGCAGTTGGAACTCGTCGACGAGCTCGTGCCTGACCAGCGTCTGGACCATCTCGCCGCTGCCGTGGACCTGGATCTCGCCGCCCTCGCCCTGCTTGAGCCTGCCGACCGCCTCGGCGACGTCGCCCGAGAGCAGTGTCGAGTTCTGCCACGACACGGTGTCCAGGGTCCGCGACGCGACGTACTTGCGCAGGCCGTTCATCCTCGCCCCGATCGGATCGTCGGCGCCGGCCAGCGGCCAGGTGGCGGCGAAGACGTCATAGGTCTTGCGCCCGAGCAGGAGCGCGCCCGCCCTGCCGGTCAACGCGGCCATCCGCTGGAGAATCCCCTGATCGATGTGCGGTACGGCCCAGCCGCCGTGCTCGAACCCGCCGTCGCGGTCCTCGTCGCCGCCGCCCGGTGCCTGCATGACCCCGTCCAGGGACACGAACGTGGTGACCATCAGTTTTCGCATGTGTCGTTTCCTTCGCTCTGCCTGCCGCCGGGCGTCGGTGGTGACGCCCTCACCCACTACGGCGAACGAGACCGCCCACAATCGACACCACGTCGCGGATTCCCTCGAGGCGGCAGGAATCCCGGGCCCCCGGCGCTCCGCTCGTTCTCCACCGGCTACCGCACGAGCCTGAGCC
>NZ_JABVEB010000432.1 GCF_014323665.1 Actinomadura sp. HBU206391
CGGCATGCATTGTCGTCAAACACACTAAGAAACGACGGCCGACCGCTCTCGTACGGCTACGCGGATTGCGCGCACCCGTCTCCGGTGGCATGCACTACTTCGGCGGCCTGTTCGGCCCGCTTACTGCCCTGCTCGCATTCTGCACGCCGACGACCAGCTGCTATCGGCGGCTGCTGCCTGGTCAAGGCCGGTCGATTCTTACGAGCCGGCCGCAACCCCTGCGACACCGGGGGTATTTGTCGGAACACTGACCGCGCTCGAGAAATGATCAAGATTTCGTATTGCGCGGGGAGGTGTCGATCGACTCGATCGACACATGGATTCGAGACTTGTCTTACTGCGACGGCGGCGGACGGCTCGAAGATGCCACACCGCCCGGCTGAGTCAGGCCAGCCCCATAAAGATCATCTGAAAAGTACGAAACACTACTACCTCCCTTCATTCGTACCACTTGTCACGTTCGTCGCATCGTAGCGGCGTTGGGAAGCCGATGGAGGGCATCTGACAACATCGGTTAGGCGAATCGCGGGCGTGTCAGTAGGCCTGCCATGATGACCTGGGATTATCAAGGTACGACTGCGTAGAGAAAGTATTCGGTGACGGCCCGATAGGGGGTCAACGGGAAGGTCAGGAAGCGCTCAATCCAAGATCAAGCAATTGTGCGCGCAGAGCTTCTCGCTCGGGCACGTTCAGCCGCTCGAAGATGGCGAGCGCCTCGCTCCAAAGCGGCTTGGCGGCATCGTGACCCTGGACCTGGAGCGTCGCGTTTCCGAGCGCCTCGAGGCAACACGCCTCCTCGTAGGGGTCGGCGAGGTCGCGTGCGAGCGTCAGTGCCTGCTCGTGGTGTTCGAGCGCCGCGCCGTACTGACCGGAGCCCCGATGGACCTCACCGATGCCCCGAAGCGCGCGCACCTCTTCGAAGGGGTCGGCGATCACCTGCGCGATGCCGAGGGCCTTCTGATGGTGGATGAGCCCCTCGGGATACCGTTGATCACGCACATAGGCGGACCCGATGTTGTTCAGGACGTTCGCCGTATTACGACGATCTCCCGTGGTGTGATAAATCTTCAGCGCCTCGCGGTAGAAGTGCAGTGCCTCATCGTGCTCTTTCAGATACAGATGGCTATTGCCGATGTTGTTGAGGACCACACCCTCGCTTTGGGCCCATCCGATATCCCTGATGGCGACGAGGGCCTCGTGGAACATCCTCATCGCCCGTCGGCCGTCCCCGAGGCGCAGCGCGATCTCGCCGATATTATTCTGTACCTGAGCCTGCAGCCGGCGATCCCCGATGTCCTGATTGAGGGCGATGACCTCTTCGAAGTCCGTGACGGCCTCTCGGTACATGCCGGCCTGCCACAGCGCGACACCCTTGTGTATGAGGGCCTGGCACTCACCGTGCAGGTGGCCGACTTCCCGAAACAGCTCGAGCGCCGCCTCTGCGTGGGCGAGAGCCGCCTTGAAACGTCCTGAGTACCAGCACACACGCGCTTGCTGATCGAGGGTTTCGGCCTCACCGAGGTGATCGCCAATGGAACGGTAGATCGTCAAGGCCTCGTGGGAGTAATCGAGCGCCACATCGAAATGGCCGGTGTGGCCGCGCACCAGACTGAGCTCGAGGAGGGCTTTCGCCTCTCCCTCGCGATTGTCCATGGCGCGGCAGATGACCAGTGCCTTTTCGTGGGTTGCCACCGCGTCGTCCCAGTACCCGAATCGTTCGAGAAAGCCCGCGAGGACCTGTGGGAGTTGCCAGGCATGGGGCTGCCACCGGTGTTCCGCAGCGTGCTGTGAGCTTGCGACGAGATTGACGCGTTCGGCCTTCATCCACTCCTGCGCCTCTTGGGCGGTCTCGAGGCGGGGTGGGCTCTCAGGTTCGTGGACGATGTCGACCTCGGTGCGGCGCAGGTGCTCGTACAGCACGCGGTCGGCCTTGTCCGCCAGGTAGAGGTAGTGGTCGAGGAGCCGGTGAACGGCCTGGCGCGCCTCGTCTTCGGGCTCCTCGGCCGAGGCCCGTTCAGCGGCGTATCTCCGCAGGAGGTCATGGAACCGGACCCGCCCGGCGACGGCCTCCTCGACGAGGTGATGGTCGAGAAGTTCTTCCAGAATGCGTTCACCGGTCGAGGGGTCACAGCCGATGAGGGCCGCGGCCGAGTGCGCGGTGAGGTCGATTCCCGTGTGCAGGCCGAGCCGGCGGAACGCCTGGCGCAGTTCGTCGGTCAGCCCTCGGTAGGACAACTCGAAGGCGGCGGCGACGTCCCTGTCGCCTGCCCGGATCTCGGCCAGCTGGAGCCTGGCCCGCGAGAGCCGGGTGGCGATGTCGGCCACGTTGCGAGCCGGCCGGTGGCGGAGTTGGTTCGCCACCAGCTGGATGGCCAGCGGCAGACGTCCGCACAGCCGTACGACGGTCTCGACGTCGTCGGATTCCATCGCGCGGTCCTGGCCTGCCGCCCGGCGGAACAGCGCAGCGGCGTCCTCGGCGGGAAAGACGTCCAGTGATACCGAGTTGACCCCTTCGAGGTCGGTGAGCCTGCGGCGGCTGGTGACCAGCACTAGGCATCTCGAAGTCCCGGGCAGGAACGGGCGGATCTGGTCCTGGTCCGCGGCGTCGTCCAAGACGATGATCGCTCTGCGGTCGGCCAGCTCGGTCCGCCACAACGCGGCTCTGCTCTCCAGAGAGGCCGGTATCCGGTTGCGCGCGACGCCGAGGAGCCGGAGCAGACCCCCGACTCCATCGCGGGGGTCGACCGGCTCCTGGTTCGGATCGTGGCCGCGCAGCCGCAGGAAGAGCTGGCCGTCCGGATAGCGAGGCGCCAGTTGATGCGCCAGATGAACGGCCAAGACGGTCTTGCCCACTCCGGGCATTCCATCGATGACCTCAATGGGCGTCACATTGCCGAGCGAGCCATGGTCGAGCGAGCCGAGCAGCCGCTTCATCTCCGCCGCTCGCCCGGTGAAATTCGGGATGTCCCGCGGCAGATCGTTCGGGGTAACTTGATCAACGATCTTACGGCGAGACGGTGGTGCGGCGAGATCGGCGTCTCCGCGCAGAATGCGCTGATGTACGTCCTGCAGCGCCGGCGCCGGCTCCATCGCCAGTTCCATGTCCAGCCGAACACGGGCCTGGCGGTACGCCGCCAGCGCATCCGCCTGGCGACCGCACCGGTAAAGGGCCAGCATCAAGTACTTGATGAACTCCTCGTCAAGAGGGTGCAGGGCGATAAGTCCGTATAGTTCCGCGACAAGCTCCGCATG
>NZ_JABVEB010000433.1 GCF_014323665.1 Actinomadura sp. HBU206391
GTCGGACCCGACGCCGGTGCCCTGCAAGGCGTGCAGGCCGCCCTCGCCCAGCGGCGACGACCGGATCTTCTCGGCGAGGGCGGACGGGCCGCCGACCTTGATGAGCCCGAGGACGGTCAGCGGGATGAGGCCGGCGAGGATGACGAAGAACTGCAGGACCTCGTTGTAGATCGCCGACGACAGGCCGCCCAAGGTGATGTAGACGAGGACGAAGGCGGCGGCCACGACGATGGCCACCGGCAGCGGCCAGCCGAGCAGCGCGCGCATCACCAGCGCGAGCGCGTACAGGTTGATGCCCGCGATGAGCACCTGGGCGACCGCGAACGTGAGGGCGTTGAACTGCTGGGTCGGCCGGTTGAAACGGCGGCGCAGGAACTCGGGCACGCTGTGCACGCCCGAGCGATAGTAGAACGGCATCATCACGATGCCGAGGAAGACCATGGCCGGCACCGCGCCGATCCAGTAGTAGTGCACGGTCATGGCCCCGTACTGGGCACCGTTGGCGGCCATGCCGAGGATCTCGGTCGCGCCGAGGTTGGCCGACAGGAACGCCAGACCGGTGATCCACGCGGGTAGCGATCGTCCGGAGAGTAAGAAGTCCGAACTGCTGCGCACGGTCATCCGCGCCATGAACCCGATGCCGAGCACTGTCACGAAGTACAGCGCCAGCAGTAGGTAGTCGAGGCCGCCGACCTGAAGACGCAGACCGTCCGCGACTGTTCCCACCCGTCCTCCAAGATCGTGTGTCGCTGGGTGGTGCCCACCGACGGTGGTGTTACTCGTGCTTTGCCCTACTATCTGAAAAATACGAATAACTGTGACTTTGATCGCAGAAAGCACTAAAACGGCAAAGCGCTGCGCGAGATCGATCTACGCCCGGAGGTGGCGGGTCAGCGCCGCGTGAGGTAGGAAGTGGCAATGCCGATCTTGAAGGATGCTCCCCCGCGCTCTCCCTCTCGGCCGTGGACCTCATCGCTCGCGGTCCGCGCCCTGGCGACCGTGCTCCTCATGGTGGTCGCGCTGCTACCCGCGCCGGCGTCCGCCGCCGTGGCCGGCCCCGGCGGTGGGCCGCCACGCGGGTTCGTCGTGCTGGCGGACGTGGATCCCACGATCCTGCACGACATCCGCTACCGCACGAACCACAACTTCGTCGGGCGGCCGATCACCGGTTACCGGGAGCCGCTGTGCATCCTCACCCGGCAGGCGGCTTCGGCGCTCCGTCGCGCCCAGGCCACGCTGCGCCCGCGCGGTTACACGCTCAAGGTGTACGACTGCTACCGGCCCCAGCGCGCCGTGGACGATTTCGCGCGCTGGGCGGAGCGGGCCCACGATGTGCGCATGAAACGCGAGTTCTACCCGAGCGTCGACAAGTCCAGGCTGTTCGAGGACGGCTACATCGCCGCCCGCTCCGGTCACAGCCGCGGCAGCACGGTGGACCTCACCCTGGTCAGGCTGCCGGCCAGGGCGCAGCGCCCCTACGTGCCCGGCGAACGGCTGGTGCCGTGCTTCGCGCCACGCGCCGAACGCTTCCCCGACAACACCGTCGACATGGGCACCGGCTTCGACTGCTTCGACACCCTCGCCAACACGCTCGATCCCCGCATCACCGGCAAGGCCCGGGACAACCGCCTGCTGCTCAAGGACACGCTCGAGGCGGCCGGCTTCACCAACTACGCGGCGGAGTGGTGGCACTACACCCTGAGCGGCGAGCCCTACCCGGACACCTACTTCGACTTCCCGGTCGCCCGCTCGGCACACCGGTGACCGGCGTCGCGGGCAAGGTCGCCCGTTTCAGCTGAGCAGCCTCGCCAGCTCGACTCGGGAGCGGATCCCGAGCCGGGTGAAGACGTTGCGCAGATGGTGATCGACCGTACGGTGGCTGAGGTCGAGCCGTGCGGCGATCTCCCTGTTGGTGGAACCCTCGGCGACCAGCCGGGCGATCTGGGCCTGCTGGGCGGTCAGGGCGTCGAGGCCGCGGGCGGTCCCGAGCGTGCCCGGCGGCGCGGTGTCACCGGCCGCGCGAAGCTCCGCCCGGGCCCGCTCGGCCCACTGTCCCGCGTCATAGCGCTGGAAGATCAGCAGGGCGTTGCGCAGGTGCTCACGAGCGGCGCTCGGCCTGCGCCGGCGCCGCAGCCAGTGCCCGTAGAGGAACTCGGTCCGCGCCATCTCGAAGGCGGACTCACCGCGCCGGTGCAGGCGCAGGGCCGCGCCGAAATGCGCCTCCACCGTCTCGTCGCCGCCGTCGGCCGCACCGCTCGCCCCGTCTGCGAGCAGGGCCCGGCAGCGTTGCGCCAGGGCGCGCCGGGTGGGGTTGCGGGTGCCCTCCGCCCATAGCTCGAACAGCCTGAGGGCCCGCGCCGAGGAGCCGCCCCGACCACAGCGGACGGCCGCCTCGACGAAATGCGGCGTGGCCAGCACACGGACGACCGAGTGGACGGGGCCACCGCCCCCCATCTGCGCGAGCCGGCCGGCCGCGTCGGCCGGGCGGTCGTCCACCAGATCCAGGCAGGCGAGCGCCCATGAGCACATGGCGTCCGCGCGGGCCAGCCCTCGTCTGTTCACCTCGCCGGAGATCTCCCGCAGGTGCCGCGCCACCGTATCCCTGTCCCCCTGGAACGCGGCGAGCAGCGTGATCGTGGCGACGTGGTCCATCGCGCAGTTGGCCTGCCCGGCCGCGCGGGCCAGCCGGCGGCCCTCCAGCGCGGCCGCGAGGGCCGCCGGGTACCTCCCGAGCGCGAGCTCGGCCTGGGCGAGCGCCCACAGTGCCCAGGGCATCGGCGCCACGTCGCCGCGCTCGCGCGCCGCCGCCACCGCCTGCGTGGCGAGCCCCTGTGCCCGCTGGTCGTCTCCGAGGGTGAGCGCGGCCAGGCTCGCCCACGTCTTGGCGGCACAGTCCTCGGTCAGGTCCGCCTGTTCGAGCACTTCCGCGAGCTGCGCGGCGGCGTCCTCGTGCCGTCCCTGAAAGGTCGCCGACATGCCGGCGATGTGATGGAGCATCAGCCTTACGAGCGGAGCCTCGTCGGTGCCGCCCAGTGCGGCCGCGCGTTCGGCGATGGCCAGGCACGAGCGCCGGTCTCCGGTGATCCGGAAGGCCTCGCCGGCCCGCGCCAGCGCCGTGATGGCGAGGGCGCGATCGGCGTCGGCGAGCCGGTCCGCCGCCTCCACCAGCATGCGGCCGCCGATGGCGGGGATGCCGTCACGCAGCTCGATCTCACCGCGCAGCAGCCCGGCCAGGCCGAGCAG
>NZ_JABVEB010000434.1 GCF_014323665.1 Actinomadura sp. HBU206391
GCCTCCGGCCGAGGCGAACTCCGTCAGCCGCCGGGCCGTCTCGCCCTCCAGCACGGTGCAGGCGGGCAGAATGATCACGGCGTACGCCTCGTCGGCCACCCTCAGCCGCCCGCCGGAGACGACGGCGCGCTGCACCGAGTCGTCGTCGATCACGTCGGCGTCGAGCAGCGCCCGGTCGAGCGCTCCGGGGACGGCACGGAACCACGCCATGTCGCCGACCAGCTCACGGTAGATCCGCTGCGCCTCGGCGGCGTCGTCGTCCACGCCGTCCAGCCGGGTGCCCGCCTGCGCGGTCGCGGTGGGCAGCAGTACCGCGACGTCACAGACGTGGCGGCCGAGCGACAGGGCGGCGCACAGCCTCGCGACGGCGTCCGCGAACACCTTGTGGTGCGGCCAGTACGGCTGGCGCCAGTCGGTGGACGGCGGCGCCCACTCCCACCAGCCGCCCTTGGTCGTGTAATAGACGGCATGCGGGTTGTAGAGATTCGCGCCGGACCTCAGCCACGGCAGCAGCCAGTCGAAGGTCTCCTCCAGCGTCCCGCCCCACCCGCTGGAGTGGAACGCCTCGATCCAGGTCCGCGGCCGGCCGTAGAGGTGGGCCAGCGAGGAGTGGATCCGGGCGTCACCGTGGTGGTCGGAGCCGGGAGCGCCGAACCATCGGTGCGTACGCGCGTAGTCGGCGTAGAGCCGCACGCCGTCGACGGGATCGCCGGCTCGGGCGGGGTCCTGCTGGTCGCAGCCGTGCACCAGACCATGGCGCTCGTGCCATGCGGCGAGCGGCCGGAAGAACGCCTCTTCGGCCAGTTCGGCGCGGGTGAGGTGATAGTCGCGCCGGATCCGGGGGCCGTCCTCGGTCTCGGCGCCCGACCACAGCACCGGGAGCGACGGGGTGAGGTCGTAGCCGCGGCGCCGTTCGAACTCCTCGGCGAACCGCGCCGACCAGGTCGGCAGCGCGGGCAGCTCGTCCTGGAAGGAGCCGGCGATGACGCCGCCCAGCAGGTGCGGAACGCGCCGCTCGAACTCCCCGTGCACCCGGTCGAGCAGGGCCGCACAGGCGTCCGCCGAGAGATAGTCGAAGCCTCGGGTGACGGCCCGCCCGGACCGGTCAAGCCACTGGCCCGCGTAGGCCGGCTCCTCCTGGACCATCCGCGCCTGCAGGTCGGCGCCGGAGAAGCCGAGCTGGTCGTAGAACCACAGGCGTGCCCCGAGCTCGCGCGCGTCGGCGCAGACGCCCTCGAACAGCTCCCACCACCGCTCGGAGAAGAACGCCGGGTCGTCGGCGTCCGAGCCGAACATGGGCCCCGAGGGCGCCAGGTTCAAGATGACGAGATTGTGCACGCCGCCCGCGACGAACCGTTCCAGCTGCCAGCGCAGCCGGGCCGGGTCGAGCGCCTCGCCGCTCCACCACCAGATCGCGGCCGGCGAGAACTCCGGCGGCGGGTTCTCCAGCACCTCGGCGAGCCGGGCCGGCAACCCGGGCGACGCCGGCCCGAACCGAGACGACGCGAGCCGAGACGACCCGAGCGGGCCCGCCCCCGGTGGCGGCCCGCTCATCCCTTCAGCCCGCTGGCGAAGCCGCGGATGACGTAGCGCTGCAGCACCAGGAAGACCGCGAGGATCGGCAGCGCGGCGAGCACCAGGCCGGCGAAGACGATGCCGTAGTCGGAGACGTACTGCCCGACGAAGGCGAAGACGCGGACCGGCACCGTCTCCCTGGCGGATCCGCCGAGGTAGAGCAGCGGGGTGAAGAAGTCGTTCCAGATGAACACCGCGTTGAGGATCAGCACCGTTCCGGTGATCGGCCGCAGCAGCGGGAACACCACTTTGGTGAAGGCCTGCAGATGCGACGCGCCGTCGATCATGGCCGCGTTGGCGTAGTCGCGGGGCAGGGCCCGGATGAACCCGGTGTAGAGGAAGATCGTGAACGGCAGCTGGATGCCCGTATAGAAGATGATCATTCCTTGATAGGTGCCGAGCAGCCCCATCTGGTCGACCAGCTTGAACAACGGGATCATGCCGAGCTGGAACGGCAGCACGATGCCGAGCAGGAACAGCACATACAGCGTGAAGCCGAGCCGCGAGGCGCAGCGGGCCAGGAAATAGGCGCCGAACGAGCCGATGGCGATCAGGCAGACCAGGCTCACCACCGTGATCACCGTGCTGTTGAGCAGGGCCGAGCCCAGGGACGCCGACGACCAGGCCGAGGAGTAGTTCGCCCCCGTGGGCGGAACGGGCGGCGCCAGCGGCGAGCTCGCGATCTCCTGGCTGCCCTTGAGCGAGAGCGTGATCAGGGCGTAGACGGGGAACAGGAACGCCAGCCCGACGGCGATCATGACCAGTTCGAGGACGAACGTCCTGAACCCGTAGCGCAGGTGCGTCATGAGGTCACCTCCCGGCTGCGCAGGTAGCCGATCTGCACCAGCGACACGGCCGCGACGAACAGGGCGAGCACGAGGGCGATCGCGGTGCTGTAGCCGAACTTCCCGAAGACGAACGCCTGCTTGTACAGCACGGTCGACAGCGTCTCGCTCGCGTAGCCGGGGCCGCCGGCGGTCGCCGCGTAGACCTGGTCGAAGAGCTTCAGCCCGCCGATCGTCGAGAGCATCACGTTGATCGTGAGCGCGGGTGCCAGCAGTGGCCAGGTGACGTACCTGAACCGCTGGAAACGACCGGCGCCGTCGATCATCGCGGCCTCGTGCAGCTCGGCCGGCACCCCCTCCAGCCCGGCCAGGAAGATCACCATCGAGTATCCGGCGTACTGCCAGACCACCATCCCGGCGACCGACCACAGCGCGAGCGAGGGGTTGCCGAGCCAGTCCTGCCGCAGGCCGCCGAGCCCGACCGCGCCCAGAATTCCGTTGAGCCCGGCCTTGGGTTCGGGGTTGTAGACGTACTTCCACAGGAACGCGACCATGACCGGGCTGACGACCGCGGGCGCGAAGAAGATCGCCCGGAGCGCGGTGCGCGACTTGATGCGCGAGTGCACACCGAGCGCGAGCAGCAGCCCGATGCCGTTCTGCACGACCACGATGGCCACGGTCAGCAGTAGCGTGTTCTTCAGCGAGCCCATCGCCCGCTCGTCGTGCAGCAGCGTGCGGAAGTTCTCGAGCCCGGTGAAGGACTTGCCGCCGATGCCGCTCCAGTCGGTGAAGGCGTACAGAACACCCGAGATGCTCGGGTAGAGCACCACCACCGCGTAGACGAGCAGCGCCGGGGCCACGAACCACCACGGCG
>NZ_JABVEB010000435.1 GCF_014323665.1 Actinomadura sp. HBU206391
GCCGTCGTGCAAGGCGACGACATCGTCGAAGTCCCGGTCGAGTTGCTCGTCGGAGTAGCCGCTCGGGTCGACATCACGCAACCGCGCGAACCGGCCGGCGAACTCTGGCAGCCAGATGTCTTGCCAGCGTTCGATGAGCCGCCCCGGCGTGTCCGCGCGGATCGCGCGCACACAGGCACGGATCCGACTCCGCAGCGGCGGCGCACATCGGATGAGCAGCGGCCACAGCCAGCTCGGCGGGGCACCACGGTCCTTGCCGCCCAGCGGCACCAGCCGCGTGTACTCCCAGCCCCCGATGTCGCGTGCCTCCAAGCCCTGCAAGAGGAAACCATGCTCGGCGAACGCGGCCCGCAAGGCCCGATTGCGCACCTCGAACAGGGCCCGTATGAACGGCGTCCACGGTTTCGGAGCGTGCGAGGCCTCGCGGGTCCAGTACCCGGGCGGCGGCTCGGCCGGGACCGGCACCGGTTCGGGGAGCGACTCAGGTAGTGCGGTGATCGGCCGGGCCTGGAGCAGGAACAGCTCACCCTCGGCGAGCGCCCATTCGATGTCCTGCGGTACGCCCTCGTGCGCCTCCACCCGCCGGGCCAACTCGGCGACCGATCGGACCTGGGCCGCGTCGATCGCGTCTTCCGGGTGCGCACCACAGGTCGCCGCATCACCCCGCACCACCCATTCGTCCGGGCAGGCCGCCCCGGAGACGAGCCGGCCCCCCAGGCCGCGTACAGCGCTGACCACCACCTCCTCCCGCTCACCGGTGACAGGGTTGGCGGTGAACGCCACCCCGGCCGCCTCGGCCGGGACCATCCGCTGGACCAGCACCGCGAGACGGCTGTGCCGCGGCAGGCCGCGGGTCTCGCGGTAGCGGCGCACATGCGCAGAGCGACCTGACGTCCCGCACTCACCCACCGCTACCAGCAGTGGCTCCCCAGCGTCCACGTCCAACACGCTCTCGTACTGCCCGGCATGCGAGGCATCTTCGCTGTCCTCCTCAATGCCCGAGGAACGCACAGCCAACGGTCCCTTCAGCCGCCCGGCCGCGGCCAGGACAGTCGCCGCCAACCGATCTTCGAGACGACCGCCGACCATCCCGCGGTCCAACGTCCCTGCCAAAATCACGAAACCGTTCGAGACCGGGAAACCGGCCGCCCGCAGTCCGCCCAAGCTCGCCGCCCTACCTCCGGCCTCCGCCGGGCCCAGCCGGCCGGCCTCATCCAAAGCCACAATGTCGCAGGTCCGCTGATCAGCCACAGCACCGCTCCTCCGCCGATCGGATACTCCCAGCATCAGCGTGCACAGCGCCTCAGCCCATACGTATCTCCATGTATCCGTACGTGAGCAATGGTCAAAGGCCTGGGGGAGCTGACCGTTGACGAAGGTCACTCCGGCGCGGACGAGGGCGGCACAGTGGGATGCGCTAACGGCGTCGGCGGGCCTGCGCGGACTCGATGAGCTCCAAGGCCATGGCAGGGAACTCCTGGGAAACGCATTGGCGCATCCGGTCAAGCCGCCGGGTGCGGTTCAGCGGTCTCGTCGCGGGCGGAGCGGTGTGGTCGCCAGTTCTCGAGCGTAATCCGCCTTTGCTCGGTGAGTCCGCCCCAGATACCGTGCTTTATTCCGTTGATCAGTGCATAGTTTAGGCACTGGGCTTTTACGCTACATCGATGGCAGATGGATACGGCCTGCTCGATCTGGCCGAGAACGGCGTCCCCCAAGCCGATCGGGAAGAACAGCTCGGGGTCTTCCGTGCGGCATTCGCTCTCAGCCATCCAAGGAGCATGATCTGCGTACGCGGTGTTAGTAACCATGATGTGCCTCGCGTGGAAGGTTCGGAGTACGGCGTCGCCTGCGCACCTGGCGCTGCAGCAACACTTCCCCACACACGGAAAGTATGACTACAAAGCGCAAGACCATCCGAATGTCATCGCCGACTCGGGGATCTGAGCCTGGACGCAGCGTGAGGCCATCGCGCTCCGGCGCCCAGCAGTTACATGGGAACCGTCCGCGAGCCCAGAGAGTGACATCGCCACAGCTCATTCGATCACCCTGCCATTCCCGCCGCGAGAGGATTTGTCGGTAGGAGAACGTGCGGTGAACGAATGATCGGTCAGCGCCTGGGCCGCTGTCGCGTAGCACGGGATCCGGCTATCAAGGCCGCTGAGCTGGAGCGCCCTGGCGACCTGCGGCCTGCATGAGGCCAGGGCCACGGCCCCACCGTGTTCGGTGGCCTTTCGCTGGGCCTGTAGGAGGACGCCGAGCCCTGCGCTATCGATGAAGACCAGTTCGGTCAGGTCCAGAACCAGACCAGGGGCCTGCTTGTAGGCTTTCGCTATCTGCGCGACCAAGGTGTCGGCGGTGGCCAGGTCCAGCTCACCGTTCAGTGCAACGACCGTGACTCCATCATGTCGTGTGCTGGACGCGTCCAAGCCCGGCATCAATGTCTCCTTCATCCACGTCGTTCCGCACTGATTGCACACGCCGACAATCCGCCACTCGGGAGGTGTGCATCCCAGGCTCTTCCTGATCAGACTGAGCGGACGGCTTGCCACATATGCCCCCTATGGGCAAAAGGTAACAATAACGCCTACTGTACTGATTGGCCGGAATCTACCCCGATGTCAGGAAATAAACAGCCTCATCGGCCGACTTGCGGTCAACACCGGGGCGGCGGAGATCGCCGGGTGCGAAAAGTCTCCGCGGACAGACCGCTCGCATGTTGCTTCGGATGCGGGGTAGTACGAGCGATCCCGGGCGCCCGGATGACATGAGGAGATGAGATGACCGACGTCGTACGACTTATCACCCAGGATCACCGTCAGTTCGAGAAGCTCTTCGATCAGATCAAGGTCGACCGAGAGCGACGTGCTGAGCTGCTGGATCTGGTCGCCGCGTCGCTTGCCGCCCACTCCAGGGCCGAGGAAGAGGAGGTCTACCCAGCCGTGGCCGAAGAGGCCGGGGAGCGTGAGGAGGCCGGCCACGGAACCGAGGAACATCATGAGGCTGAGGAACTGCTGGCGGAAGTACGGCGGCTGCCGACCGATGGGCCAGAGTTCGACGCCAAGTTCAAAGAATTCGTCGACGCCATCAACCACCATGTCGAAGAGGAGGAGACCGAGATTCTCCCGGCGCTTGGCAAGGCGGTCTCGACCAAGCGGCTCGAGGAGTTGGGTGTCGCCTTCGCCCAGCGCCGTGATGAGGTTCTAGCCTTCGGCGAGGACGGCGAG
>NZ_JABVEB010000436.1 GCF_014323665.1 Actinomadura sp. HBU206391
AGGGCAACTGCGGCATCCCTCATCAGCCTCGACGGCATCAAGAGTTCATCCGGAACCGCGCTGCGCCGCGCCGCGCCGAGTCGCGCCGGGCCGGTGATCAGGCCGCGCGCCTGCCGGACAACTCGGTGTCCGCCGCCATCTGCCGAAGCTGCCGCAGCGACCGATCGGTGATCTGGCGCACCCGGTTGTGGCTGAGCCCGTAACGGGCGCCGATCTGAGCGTAGGAGAGCGGCTGCCCGTCCTCCATGCCGAACCGGGCCCGGACGATCGCGGCCTCACGGGCCGGCAGCCGGTCGAGCATCCGGCGAAGCCCGATGAGATCGTCCTGAGCGAGGATCTCGGCCTCCGGGCTGGCCGTCTCGGTGTCCTCGAGCAGATCGCCCATCGGCGTCTCGCCCGCGTCGTCGACCGCGGCGTCCAGGCTCGCCGGATCACGCCGCCAGCGCAGCAGTTGGTCGACGTGCTCGGGCTCGGTGCCGAGCGCCTCGGCGAGCTCGTCACGGCCGGGCTCCCGCCCGAGTTCGCGGCCGAGCGTACGCTCAGCGCGGCGGAGCCGGGACAGTTCTTCCTCGACGTGCACGGGCAGCCGGATGGCACGAGCGGTGTGGCTGAGGCCGCGGCCGATGGCCTGCCGGATCCACCACGTGGCGTATGTGGAGAATTTGAAGCCCCGCCGGTAGTCGAACTTCTCGACGGCCCGCATGAGGCCCAGATTGCCTTCTTGGATCAGATCGATGAGCGGAAGGGCGTCAGTGGGGTACTTCCGCGCGATCGAGACGACGAGCCGGAGGTTCGCCTCGACGAACTCCTGCTTGGCCTGCAGCCCGGCGGCCACCACCTCGGCGAGCTCGTCGCGCGACGTCCCCGCGGGCAGCGGGCCGTCTTCGAGCAGCCGCTCGGCGTACAGACCGCCTTCGATGGCCTTCGCCAGATCCACCTCGCGCTCCGCGTCGAGCAGCGGGGTACGGCCGATGGCGTCGAGATAGGCACCTACGAGGTCCCTGTCCGGCGTCTCCAGCTTGGTGAACTTCGTACGGGTCGCAGCCATCCTCACCCTTCTCCGTGCAAACTCCCTAAGCGGTTAACGCTGATTACCGGCCTGGGATTCCCAGACCGGAGGAGAAATGTGCGTCATGCACACTGATCCTCCGCCAGGGCACTCCGGCTCTTAATGGAGATGCCCGGTTCGGTCCGCTCGACTCGGGCGGGCGGCGCGGGGCTCGCGCCGGCCGCCCTCCGGCGCTCGTCACGCGGTGTGCCTGATGGGCGGTGTCACGGCCGCTCGGGGGCTCTGGGATGCCCTGAGCGATCGAATCACCGGGCGGGCGCCGAGCGGGCACCCCGAAGGGTCGGGAGCGAGTTCGGCAGGGAATACGTAAGGTCGAATTACCGCTCTACGGGGCCCGAGAGCCAATCGAGCAAGGAGCAGCGAATATGGGGACGGTCAAGCTCACCACGGAGAACTTCGACGAGATCGCTCAGGGCGAAGGGATCGTGCTGGTGGACTTCTGGGCGGCGTGGTGCGCCCCGTGCCGCAGGTTCGCCCCGGTCTATGAGCAGAGTGCCGAGCGCCACTCCGACATCGTGTTCGCGAAGGTCGACACCGAGGCCGAGGACGAGCTGGCTCAGCGATTCGGCATCTCGTCCATCCCAACGATCATGGCGATCCGGGACGGCGTCATCGTGTTCGCGGAGCCGGGCGCGTTGCCCGAGCCGGTGTTGGAGAACGTGATCGAGCAGGTCCGCGGCCTCGACATGGACGACGTCCGGCGGCGCCTCGGCTCCGAGGCCACCGAGCCGGGCTCGGAGGCCTGAGCCAGGGTGGTCGCGAGCCCGGCGCCGCGTCATGGCGAATGGACCATGATTGACGCGTGCTGAGTGACATCGCCCGCGACCTGCTCTGTCCCGTCTGCGGCGCCGGTCTGGACGAGGAGGGCGGCGCCCTGCGCTGCGGTGCCGGGCATGCTTTCGACATCGCCCGCCAGGGGTACGTCAACCTGCTTCCCGGGGACGCGCGTCCAGGCACCGCCGACACTCCCGAGATGGCGCGGTCCCGCGACGCGTTCCTCGGCGCGGGTCATTTCGATCCGCTCATGAGATCGCTGGCCGACCGGGTGCACGAGGTGCTGGCCGCCGCGACCGGCTCGGCTCCCGCGACCGGCTCCCGCGTTCTCGACGCCGGAGCGGGTACGGGGCACTACCTCGCGGCCGTCCTAGACCGGACGCCGGGCACGACCGGGATCGCCCTCGATCTGTCCAAGCACGCGTTGCGCCGGGCCGCGCGTGCCCACCCGAGGATCGGCGCGGTGGCATGGGACGTCTGGCGGCGGCTTCCGCTACGGGACGGCAGCGTCACCGCGGTCCTCAACGTGTTCGCGCCGCGCAACGGGCCCGAGTTCAGGCGGGTGCTCGGAGAGGGCGGAGCGCTGTTCGTCGTGACGCCCACCGCACGGCACCTCGGCACGCTGGTCGGTCCGCTGGGTCTGCTGTCCGTGGACCAGCGGAAGGCCGAGCGGATCGGCGCCGCGCTCGACGCGGATTTCCTCCTGGAGTCACAGGAGGGCCACGACATCCAGATGTCGCTGAGCCACACCGAGGTCGAGACCCTCGTCGGCATGGGGCCCAGCGCATGGCACGTTCCCACAGAGGCGCTGCGGGAGCGGCTCTCGCCACTGCCGACGCCGCTGTCGGTGCCGGCCTCGTTCACGCTCTCGGTGTTCCGGCCGCGCGTCGAAAAATCTACGTGACGTGATGGTTTAGGTGCCTCGAGCAGGGGCATGAGACTCAAGTTGACCTCTGCGAAGAGAGCCCCTACTGTTCATCTTGCCCCGAGGGGATGCGGAACGCCGGATGGCGGTCGGCCCCAGGGGACCTCTGATCTGTACGGGATGCGGGACGCCTTGGATGGCGGCCGGCTCGTTGGCTCTTCTGAGTGATCAACCAGCGGCATTTGTCGCTGCATGATCGTTCAGTGGGCGGGATCTGGGACAGGAAAAATCGGGTCTTGACAGACCGGTTGATCCTGGTAAGTTAGCAGGGTTGCCCCGGAGGGGGTCCGGTTGGTTCTGGGCTGCTGATGGTGGTGTCCGTTTCTTGAGAACTCAACAGCGTGTTAAAAGCCAGTGCCTATTTTTTACCCTCGTTCCATCGGGTGCCGGGCTGGGAGATGTGTTCTTCTGGTGTGGTGTTCGGTGGTGAGGATTCCTTTAGGTATTTGCCCCTG
>NZ_JABVEB010000437.1 GCF_014323665.1 Actinomadura sp. HBU206391
CGAGAACGAGCACCAGATGTTCCGTAGTTTCGGAACCACGCATCCCTCGGCGCGATGCTCGATATCCGCGAGAAGTGACACCATTTTGCAGATCTTCACACAGTTCTGCGTTGTCGATGGCGCCGATGTCTGGTGACATTCCGTGACGTCCCTCAGACGGCCCTGATGCGACCGACGCACTCTCGTGCCGAGAAGAGTACGGTGCGCCATGGCCGACAGACTGTCCGTATGGCCGGTAGTGCGCGCGCTTTACACGTGCGAGCGCAGGGTCCTCGATCTGCTGCTTGTCGAGGACTTCGACGGCGCTCCCGCACTTCGCGAGCAGGCGAGGGGTGCCTACGTTGTGGGCCATTGCGATTGCGGATGCCCGTCCGTGTGCCTGGCCCCGAACCCCGGTGCTTCACCTTCCTCTGGCCCGCGCCACGTATTCCATCGGGGCCGGCCGCCGCTTCGTACGGGGTTTCGATCGGGATTCGCGGGCGTTACCCCAGCTGGTCGTGTCGGCGCTTCAGGTAGGCGATCTCGGCGGTGTTGCCCGCCAGCTCGATGGCTTTGTCGTAGGCCGCGCGCGACTTCTGACTGCGGCCCAGCCGGCGCAGCAGGTCGGCGCGGGTCGCATGGTAGGCGTGATAGCCGGCCAACTTGTCCTCAAGGCGGTCGACGGCCGCCAATGCCACCTTCGGGCCGTCAAGCTCGGCCACCGCGACGGCCCGGTTGAGGGCGATGATCGGCGAGGGGTCGAGGTGGACGAGCTGGTCGTAGAGGGCGACGACTTGCGACCAGTCGGTGTCGCGTACGTCGCGGGCGGAGGTGTGCACAGCGCTGATCGCTGCGAGGATCTGGTACCGACCCGGAGCCACCCTGGCGGCCAGGCGCTCGCGTACCAGCCGGTGGCCCTCGGCGATCAGCGCCGCGTCCCAGGCCCCACGGTCCTGCTCGTCGAGGGTGACCAGTTCGCCGCTCGCCGAAACCCGGGCGGTGCGGCGGGCCTCGGTGAGGAGCATCAGAGCCAGCAGCCCGGCCACCTCACCGTCGGCCGGCATGAGGGCACGGATCAGGCGAGTCAGCCGGATCGCCTCAGCGGTCAGGTCGTGACGTACGGGATCGGTGTCGGGGCCGGTCGCCAGGTAGCCCTCGTTGAAGACGAGGAAGAGAACGGCGAGTACGCCGGAGACGCGGTCCGGGAGATCCTCCGCGGGCGGCACCCGATAAGGGATGCGAGTCGCTTTGATCTTGGCCTTCGCGCGGGTGATCCGCTGCCCCATGGTGCTCTCCTGGACCAGGAAGGCACGGGCGATCTCGGGCACGGTCAGACCGGCGACCATGCGCAGCGTCAGCGCCACGCGCGTCTCCATCGCGAGCGCCGGGTGACAGCAGGTGAAGATCAGCCGGAGCCGCTCGTCGTCGATGGCGTCGAGAGGCTTCCGCGGGTCGTTGTCGTACAACAGCTGAGCCTCCTTCTGCTTGTCGTCGCGCTTGTTCTCGCGCCGGATCCGGTCGATGGCCTTGCGGTTGGCGGTGGTGGTCAGCCAGGCGCCGGGGTTGGGGGGTACGCCGTCGGCCGGCCACCGCTGGACGGCGGTCGCGAACGCTTCGGCCGCCGCCTCCTCGGCGATGTCGAGGTCACCGAAGCGCCTGGTCAGGGAGGCGACCACCCGCGCCCACTCCTCATGGTGGGCGTGGGTGATCGCCTCCCGGACGTCGACCACGCTCACAGGAACGGCCGCACCTCGACCTTCCGATTGCAGGCCTTCGACCCCTCGGCAGCGAGCTTGAGCACCACGTCGAGGTCGGCGGCCTCGAGGATCCAGAAGCCGGCGAGGAACTCCTTCGATTCCAGGAAGGGCCCGTCGGAGAACATCGCCTCCTCGCCCCGGTTGTCGATGACGGTGGCGGTGCTGGGTGACGCGAGGCCGCCGGTGAAGACCCAGTAGCCCGCGGCCTTGAGCCCGTCGTTGAACGCGTTGATGGCCGCCATCTCGGTCGGGGTGGCCAAGCCGGGCTTGTCGTGGATCACAGAAACCAGGTACTGCATCTGAAGATCATCTCCTGTGCTTGGGGTTCCTCGTGGACGCCGCTCACCCCTGCTACGAACACTTCAGCCCGATCCGATACCGCTTCCCGGATGTCTTTCAAGGACATTCTGGTACACCGCCGGTTGTGAACGATCCGACTCGTCGAAGCCATCGCTGGACACCTGCGCCAACCGAGGCGTGGTCGGCGGCTTTCGCAGCGTTGCGCCGCACCTCGACCTTCCGATTGCAGGCCTTCGACCCCTCGGTGAAGAGCTTGAGCACCACGTCGTGACGGGGGGCATGGATGGACTCAGACATGCAGGGTGGGCCGGTAGATGAGCTCTTGGGTGTGGCCGTCGAGTGTCCGGCTCTCGATCAGCTCGAGGTCGAAGTCGGGCGCTCCCTGGAAGATCGGGTCCTCCCCGGTCTGACCGGTGATCACAGGGAAGAGCGTCACCTGGACGCGGTCGACCAGACCGGCGGCCATCAGCGCCCGATTCAACGACAGGCTGCCGTGCGAGCGCAACGGTACCTCGGACTCCTCCTTGAGCCGGGCGACGATGTCGACGGCGTCGCCGCTCACGACGGTCGCGTCCGGCCAGTCGAGGGGTCCTTCCAGGGTGCTCGACACCACGATTGCCGGCACGTTCCTCATCCGGGTGACCCATGGGTCACTCAGCTCGGACTCTTCGATGCCCGAGGCCAACATATGCGTGTGCGCACGATACGTGTTGGCCCCGAAGACCATCCGTTGCTCCTGGTCGTACAAGGCGAGGCGGCGATCGAGAAACTCGGGGCCTTGCTTGCCCCAGTACCCGCCCCAGTCGCCGTGGTGGGCGCCGAAGCCGTCGAGGCTGGTGAAGACGTCGAAAGTGTAGGTAGCGGTCATGATGTTCTCCTCGAGTACGGTTGATCGGGTGTGAAGAGACAGACTGGGAACGACAACGAGACTTATCGCCGTTGGACTTTGGGGCCCGGCCGCCCCGGATGCGGTCCCAGGGCTTGACCACGGCCAAGACGGTGGCGAAGGTCAGCATGGCCAGCGACACGGCGGGGGAAGAAGAGCGTGGCACGCCGATTCACAGGTCTTGACCATTCCTCAGGTCGAAGGCCTCGATGATCTAGAGGCGGCGAGGTACTTCTCGTTTCCAACGGTCTTGGCCATACGGCCAGGAACCGGTCGGTCGTCTAGTGTCCTGCGCCAGAA
>NZ_JABVEB010000438.1 GCF_014323665.1 Actinomadura sp. HBU206391
CATCCCCGGCTTCCGCGACATCGGCCGGATCATGCGGTACCGGTACTAGGCCCTGTCCCGTGGATCGTCCGGTCGTGCGGCAGCGTTGAGGACATTGAGGGCGGGCCACAATTCCAAATTGGCTCTGGGCGGTGTCTGGCTCTGTCCGGAAAGATGGGTTTCATGGCGAAAACACATGGGACGGGGCCGGTGTCGATCGAGAAGATCATCGCCTCCTTGCCTGGTCCCTTTCAGCAGCGTGACCTGGTCACGGCCAACGACACGGTGGTCCGGATCGCCCTGTTCGAAGGCGAGTTTCCTTGGCATGAGCATGAGGAAGACGAGTTGTTCTTGTGCTGGGATGGGAGCTTTCGCATCGAGTTGGACGGGCGGACCTCGGTCACGCTCAACGCTGGTGAGTTGTTCGTCGTCCCCGCAGGCACCAGGCATCGGCCCGTGGCCGAGCACGCTGCACACGTCCTGATGATCGAGCGTCCGGAGACCGAGCAGTACGGAAACCAGCGCCCAGCCTCATAGCTCAGGTGACTGGGTCGCTGAGCCAGATGCGGATCGAGGCGACGTCGATGGTGCCCTACGAAACACGGCCCAGTGCGCCCGGCGCCTGTGCCACGCGAACTCCGGGTCATCAGGGATCGGTCGTCGATCTGCGCAGCCATGCGAGGGTCTCCGTGGTGGGCCCAACGGTCTCCAACGCCTCCAAATCGAGCAACTGGCGGCGTACTTCCCGCTGGACGAGCGGATCCTGCAATTCGGCCCGGCCGGGCTCCGTGCCGTCGCTGCGGGCGGAGGCGATCACCATTGCGATGCTTCGGCCGTATCGCAGGCAGTGCACCACTTCCAGGACCCGGCCATGGACGGCGCAGTGCAGGGCCCCAGTCACCGCCCATACGGCATAGACGGCGTTACCGGTGACCACCGTGGAGAAGTCGGCGAGATTGTCCGGTCCGAGCGGCGTCTGCTCCAGGCAGTCCACGCCCAGGGGCACGATGTCGATCGGGGAACCGTGGTGCAGACGGTTCCACACGTCGTCGAGAGCGCGTCGCAGCACCGAGGGCTCACCGCGGCCGGTGTGCTCGTGGAACCGCAGGTAGTTCGGCAACAGCCGGTCGGCGACCGACGCCGCGAGCGCCGCCCGGGCGCTCGGGTCGAGTCCGTCGAGCCGCGTAGTCAGGCGTTCCGGCTCGCTGACCCACCTGGCGAGCCGCGCGGCGTCGCTTTCCCCGTCCGGATGCCGCCCGGTCATGACAGCACGGCGCGGCAGGTCGCGGTGATGAGTTCGTCGACCGACGGCGGAGGCGGTTCGCGTCTCGTCAGGTAGCGCCGGACCGCGCCGTAAGGAACGTCGACCAGCGCGAAGACCAGCCGCTCATAGCCGAGGCCGCGTGCGGTGGCGAGAGCCTTCAACTCGGCCGACGCCCGCGCGTTCAGGTCCCCGAGGCCGGCGCCGAGCTCGGCCGGCCATCCCGCGGCCAGTTCCTCGCGGCGATAGAGCAGCAGCACCGCCGCCTCGGCGGGATGCCGGCGGCACCATGCCGGAGTGTGCAACGCGGCGGCCTCGACGTCACCGGCGGTCACGGCCGCCACGAACCCCTCCTGGAACCTGCGGACACAGCGGACCCACAGGGTGGCGAGCAGCAGATCCCTGGAGCCGAACCGGTGATACAGCGAGCCGACCGGCCCACCGAGCCGCGCGGCGATGGCGGCCATCGTGGCGGCGCCGGGTCCGCTCTCGACCGTGATGGCGAGTGCCGCGTCGAGGATCTGGTCCTCGCTGAACTTGGCAGGTCTTCCCACAGAACGCCTCCAGTGATATTAGTTGGATCGTACTAGAATCTGGGAACTAATACGGGAGGCGTGCATGCTCACGGCATCCGAGGTCGTCAAGGGGTTCTACGTCGCCGCTCAGGCCGGGGACGGAGCCGGGATTCTCGCCATCCTGCATCCCGACTTCGAGGCCCATGTCGCACCTGGCCTGCCGTGTGATGCGGGAGGTGCCTTCCGCGGGCCGAAGACGGCGCTCGCCCGGGTCTGGGGTGCGATCTTCAGCGCGTACGACACGGCTCCGTACGACGAGACCTGGCAGGAGACCGCCGACGGCACCGTCGTGGTCACCGGACATTACCGAGGCACCGCGCGCGCCACCGGCCGCGCCTACGAGGCGGAGTTCGCGCACCTGTGGCGGGTCACCGATGGGCGGATCTCCTGGCTGCACCAGTACACCGACACGGCGCGGTGGCACGAGGCCCTCGTTCCGGCCGCCGGGTGACGCCGCACTACCGGTGAGGCCGACCGGTCATGACCGATCGCATCGGTGGACCTGCTCAGGGCTTCGGACGGCGAGAACGACGACCACCGGAGGTTCATCCTTTATCCGGTTCCTCTGACGTGCCCGGTAGCGTGACTCGCACGCTGTGCGGGGCTCCCGGATCGAGTAAGAGATCGTATCCGGGTGACAGCAGGTCGAGGATCTCGTCGCCGGTCGTGGAGAACCACGCGGTGTCACCCATTGCCTGCGTGAGTGCCACAAGCGAGGTGAACGCCGGGATCAGTTCTCCGTGGGCGACGAATCCCGGCTCCTCGCCGGCCTGGAGGCAGAGGATCGCTTCGCGAAATCGGGCGATCAGCTCTGCCTGGTCGCCACTGCCGTGACTGATTCGCCGTGCGGCCTCGATCAACGCGACGCCCGGTCGGCGCAACTCGGCAATGGAGATGAGTTCGCCGGGGGGCGTTACGAACAGATGGACATCGTCGGGGAGGATGGCCAGCAATTCGTGCCCGAGAAGCCGATGCCAGCGTGCACATCCGGGAGGCGACTCGGAAGGACGGTGCTTGTCACCGTCGAAACCCGGTACTACCACCCGGTCATCGGCATGCAGCAGAAGCAGCTCACCCTCAGCGGTGACGGGAACCGACAGCTCGACGTTCAGAAGCCTCATCGGGGAGGTCATCGAACCGCGCCCTCAAGTTCATCACCTGGAGTCATCGCCGATGCCACCAGCGGTCAGCTGATTTCCTTCGTATGAGACTGACCAGGATCGAGGACGACGTCCTGGCCAGGGGACAGCGTCTCGAGAAGGCGTTGTCCGATGACGGTGGTCCAAGGCACTTCGCCTTCGTGGATCCATAGGGCCAGCAGGGAGCTGAACACCGGGATTCGCTGTGCGTCCGCTCCGGCCGTCATTTCGTCCGCTGCTCTGAGGAAGACGGTG
>NZ_JABVEB010000439.1 GCF_014323665.1 Actinomadura sp. HBU206391
CGGCCGGCTTCGGCGGGCCAGCCGTCCTGGGCGTCCGCCGTTACCCGGTCGGTGAAGTGCATCGGTACACGTTCCACTTCGCGGGTCGGGGTCTGGTTCGCTCTCATGAAGGCCTCTCCGCTTTGTGGACATCGGTGACGACGGGGCAGGCGTCAGTTGCATCCGGGGAGTCGATGCGCACGGCGGCGCGCCGGACGAGTTTATCCGGGGGCGAGGCTCATCGGCGCCCCCCGCCGGTGCCGTCGTGCCGGAACTGTCACCGCGACTGCGTGGGCTCGTGGACACGGCGATCGAGTAAGTACCATCCACGCGAGCTACGGAGGGGCGGTCCCGTCGCATCTCGGCGTTCGCGAGGTCCTGGATCGTGCCCATGACACCGTCGCGGGCGAGCCGGCCGAGCCAGTGGGCGGTCGTGTCGCGGAACTTCACCGAGTCGGCGAGCTCGGGCGGGAAGACCGAACCGGTGCGCAACACCGCGTCGACGACGGAGACGGGGCCCGTCGCCCGTGACACTGCCTCGCGCAGCGGCTCCGCGAGCGGATCGCATACCGCCAGCGGTCGTCCGTCGTCGGCATCCCCCCGCAGGTAGCGGATCCATCCGGCCACCGCCAGGCAGATCCACTGAGGTGTGCTGCCGGCGGCCAGCAGTTCCCGCGCGGGTTCGAGCAGCCGTTGCCTCAGCTTCTGGGAACCGTCCTCGGCGATCTGCTCGAGCGAGTGGGCGATGGCCGGGTTGGCGAACCGGCGCCGGATGTCCTCGGCGTACTCACGAGGGCGAACCCCGGGTACCTCGGGCAACGAGGGCAGCAGGTCCTCCATGACCAGCTCCACCGACCGGGCGAGCGCAGGGTCGGCGACGGCCTCGGCCACGATGCCGTACCCGTGGACGGCGCCCAGGTAAGCCAGTGCGGAGTGCGCTCCGTTCAGGCGCGCGCGTCGGGCCGTACGTCACCGGCGTCGATCGCGTCGAGATACGGCGTGAGCCGCCGGACGCCGTGGGAGTCGTGGCCGACGAGGTTCGATTCGACGAGCGAGGCGGCCACGGCCTCGGCTGTCGTGCCGGGGGTGTCCGCGGCTTCGAGGATCGATCGCGCGATCCCTGCCAGGGTGTCGGCCGAGACCCGGCGGGCGCCGCTCGAGGGCTCCTTGTGCCGGCTCACCGGACTCCCTCCCGGTCACCGCCATCGGTGACCATCCGGAGCTAGTTCTACGTTGTGGAACGCCGTTTCATTTCTTCTACGTTACGTGCCCGAGGGCCTTACGTGAAGGGGATCCGCCGCGTGAGAAGGTGCCTGAAGCCGACTCGCCAGGGTGCGTCCTCGGGCGGGAGGTGGAGGCGAAATCGTCCGGTAGGTGGATACGAAGGGGGAGTTTCCAGCGCTACCGTTGGCTCGCTCGCAACAGCCGAAAACCATGTATCCCGGGACGAACCTTAATGATCGAGGCGAAGAACCTTACCAAGCGCTACGGCGACAAGACCGCCGTACGTGACCTGTCGTTCACGGTCGAGCCCGGCCGGGTGACCGGTTTCCTCGGCCCGAACGGCGCGGGCAAGTCGACCACGATGCGTCTGCTCCTCGGCTTGGACCGCCCGCAGCAGGGCGACGCGACAATCGACGGCAAGCACTACCAGGACCTGGCGCAGCCGCTCCGGGTGGTCGGCGCGCTGCTCGAGGCGCGCGCCGTGCACACCGGCCGGAGCGCCTACAACCACCTCCTGTGCCTGGCCCAGACCCAGGGAATTCCGAAGAAGCGTGTTGACGAGGTCATCGAGCTGGTCGGCCTGCGGGAGGTCGCGCGCAAGCGCACGGGTGGCTTCTCGCTGGGGATGGGACAGCGCCTGGGCATCGCCGTGGCGCTGCTCGGAGATCCGTCCGTGCTCATCCTCGACGAACCCGTCAACGGGTTGGATCCCGAGGGCATCCTCTGGATCAGGAACCTGATGAAGCGGCTGGCGAGCGAGGGCCGCACCGTCTTCGTGTCGAGCCACCTGATGAACGAGATGGCGGTCACCGCCGAGCACCTCATCGTCATCGGCCGCGGCGAGCTGATCGCCGACTGCTCGACGGAGGAGTTCATCGAGCGCAGCACCAAGCAGATCGTGGTGGTACGCAGTCCTGACGCCGAGGGCCTGGCCGCCGCCATCACCGCCGAGGGAGGCACGGCCACTCCGGACGGCGAAGGCCTGCTCACCGTGACGGACCTCGAGGCGGCACGCGTCGGGCAGCTCGCCGCCGCCGGCGGTTTCGTCCTGCACGAGCTCACCCCCCGCCGTGGGTCGCTGGAAGAGGCGTTCATGGAATTGACCCGGGAGAGCGTCGAGTACGGCGCGGCCGTGGCCGCCGCCGACGGCATGGGAGGCGCCCGATGACCGCCGTGACGAGCTCCGCTCTCGCACCGGCCGACGGCCGCAACAGCTTCGGCCGACTCCTGCTCGCCGAGTGGACCAAGATTCGTTCGGTCCGGTCGACGGTCTGGTCGCTGGTCCTGCTGGTGCTGCTCAGCGTTGGCTTCACCGCGCTGTTCACCTCGCTCACCGTCGCCGGGTGGGACGAACTGGAGCCCTCGGACCAGGCATTGATCGCGGCCGACCCGACGAGCATGGTGCTGGGCAGCGGGTTCTTCCTCAGCCAGCTGACCGTGTGCGTTCTCGGCGTGATGGTGATCGGTTCCGAGTACTCCACCGGTATGATCCGGTCCAGCCTGCTGGCCGTGCCACGGCGGCTGTCGATGCTCACCGCCAAGTCGTTGGTGTTCGGCCTTCTCGTCCTCGCCCTCGGCGTGCTGGTCTCGTTCGTCTCGTTCTTCGTCGGCGCGGCCATCATTCACGGCAAGGCGCCGGTCTCGCTCGGTGACCCGGGGGTGCTGCGCGCCGTCCTCGGCGGCGGGCTCTACCTGGCGGTGCTGGGGCTGTTCGCCCTTGCCATCGGTTCGATCGTGCGGCACACCGCCGCGGGCATCACCGGCGTGATCGGCTTCGTTCTCGTCCTCGCGCCGCTGGCGCAGCTGATCCCAGGCCGCGTGGGCGACTATGTTCACGCCTACCTGCCGTCGGAGGCCGGTCACCTGATCGCGCAGGCGAAACAGGCTCCGAACGACCTGCTCACCCCCTGGCAGGGGTACGGGGTCTTCTGCGTCTGGACGCTCGCTCTCCTGGTGGTCGCCGGGATCCTGCTTCAGCGCCGCGACGCCTGAGAGCAGCCGTCCG
>NZ_JABVEB010000044.1 GCF_014323665.1 Actinomadura sp. HBU206391
GTTTGTCGAAGGCCTGGTCCAGGCCCTTGTCGAGGCCGGCGCGCCGGAGCGCGTCGGCGAGCGCCCCGCCACCGGATCCGCCCCGCTCGCCGGCCGGCGCGCCGCCTCGCGAACGGTTCGAGCCGCCGGACCCGGACCGCTGTTCACCGCGGCCGCCCTTGCTCCCGCCCCCCTGGCGTCCGCCGCCTTGGCGTCCGCCGTCGGACCGTCCCTGGCCCTTGCCGCCCTGGTCCGCGCCGGCCTCGCGCCCGCGGCCGTCACGCCCGCCACCGTCACGGCCCTCGCGGCCGGTGCCGGTCTCTTCGTCGAGCCGCAGGGTGAGCGAGATGCGCTTGCGGGGGATGTCGACGCTCAGCACCTTCACCCGTACGATGTCGCCGGATTTCACCACGTCGCGCGGGTCGTTGACGAAGTTCTTCGACATCGCCGAGATGTGGACGAGCCCGTCCTGGTGCACGCCGACGTCGACGAACGCGCCGAACGCGGCGACGTTGGTGACCACGCCCTCCAGCAGCATTCCCGGCTCCAGGTCCTGGAGCCTGTCGACGCCCTCCTTGAAGGTCGCGGTCTTGAAGGCCGGCCGGGGGTCGCGGCCGGGCTTGTCCAGCTCCTTGAGGATGTCGGTCACCGTCGGCAGGCCGAAGACATCGTCGACGAACCGGCGCGGATCGAGTTCGCGCAGCACTCTGCTGTTGCCGATCAGGGACGGGACGTCACCGCCCGCCTCCTGCAGGATGCGGCGCACCACCGGGTAGGCCTCCGGGTGCACGCTGGACCGGTCGAGCGGGTCGTCGCCGTCCGCGATGCGCAGGAAGCCGGCGCACTGCTCGAAGGCCTTCGGGCCGAGCCGCGGCACCTCCTTCAGCGCGCTGCGGGACCGGAACGGGCCGCCCGCGTCGCGGTGTGCCACGATGTTGGCCGCCAGCCCCTCGCCGATGCCCGAGACGCGCGTGAGCAGCGGGACCGAGGCGGTGTTCACGTCGACGCCGACAGCGTTCACGCAGTCCTCGACCACGGCGGTGAGCGAACGCGACAGCTTGAGCTCGGACAGGTCGTGCTGGTACTGCCCGACGCCGATCGACTTGGGGTCGATCTTGACGAGCTCGGCGAGGGGGTCCTGCAGCCGGCGGGCGATCGACACCGCACCGCGCAACGACACGTCCAGCTCGGGCAGTTCCTGCGAGGCATAGGCCGAGGCGGAGTAGACCGAGGCGCCGGCCTCCGACACGACGGCCTTGGTCAGCTTGAGGTCGGGATGCTTGGTGATCAGCTCGGCGGCGAGCTTGTCGGTCTCGCGCGAGGCGGTGCCGTTGCCGATGGCGATCAGCTCGACGCCGTGCTCACCCGCCAGCCGCGCGAGGACCGCGATCGACTCGTCCCAGCGGCGCCGCGGCTCGTGCGGGTAGATCGTCTCGGTCGCGACCACCTTGCCCGTCGCGTCGACCACGGCGACCTTCACCCCCGTGCGAAGGCCCGGGTCCAGTCCCATCGTGGTGCGGGTGCCGGCGGGCGCCGCGAGGAGCAGGTCCCGCAGGTTGGCGGCGAAGACCCCGACCGCGTCCTCTTCGGCGAGCTGCCACAGCCGGGAGCGCAGGTCGATGTCGAGGTGGGCCAGGACGCGCGTGCGCCAGGACCACCGCACCGTGTCGAGCAGCCAGCGATCGGCCGGCCGGCCGCGATCGGCGACGCCGAACCGCCGCGCGATCTCGACCTCGTAGGGACCAGGGCCGGTCCGCTCCTGGTCCTGCTCCTCCTCGGGCTGGAGGTCGAGGTCGAGGATCTCCTCCTTCTCACCGCGGAACATGGCCAGGATCCGGTGCGAGGGCAGCTTGGCGAACGGCTCGGCGAACTCGAAGTAGTCGGAGAACTTCGCGCCCGCCTCCTCCTTGCCCTCGCGCACCCGCGAGCTGAGCCGGCCTCGGGACCACATCTGCTCGCGCAGCTGCCCGATGAGGTCGCCGTCCTCGGAGAACCGCTCGGACAGGATCGCGCGCGCCCCGTCGAGCGCCGCGGCCGCGTCGGCCACCCCCTTGGCGGAGTCGACGAAGGCGGCCGCCGCCGTCTGCGGATCATGGCTCGGATCGGACAGCAGCTGATCGGCGAGCGGCTCCAGGCCGGCCTCTCTGGCGATCTGCGCCTTCGTCCGGCGCTTGGGCTTGAAGGGCAGGTACAGGTCCTCGAGGCGCGCCTTCGACTCGGCCGCCAGGATCCGCGCCTCGAGCGCCTCGTCGAGCTTGCCCTGAGCCCGGATCGACTCCAGGACCGCCGCCCGGCGCTCCTCCAGCTCGCGCAGGTAGCGCAGGCGCTCCTCGAGCGTGCGCAGCTGCGCGTCGTCGAGCGTTCCGGTCACTTCCTTGCGGTAGCGGGCGATGAAGGGCACGGTGGCCCCGCCGTCGAGCAGCTCGACCGCCGCCCGCACCTGCCCGTCCCTGACGCCGAGCTCCTCGGCGATCCGCTGATGAAGTGTTCCTCCGGGGGCCGTCCCCGGTCCCGCAGCTGACGTCGTCACGATCCTGTTTCCGCCTTCGCACTGAGGTTCGGAGTGCATTGTGGCATCCGCCACCGGTCCGCGAGCCCCGACACTCAAGGTGGCACGGGCCGAGGAGTCGGATCCG
The DNA here is from genome assembly GCF_014323665.1 of Actinomadura sp. HBU206391. GTDB lineage: Bacteria > Actinomycetota > Actinomycetes > Streptosporangiales > Streptosporangiaceae > Actinomadura_C. Next base: position 2,616 of record NZ_JABVEB010000044.1, read on the forward strand.
TGACACGCCTCCCCGCGTCGAAGTCAGCAGAGCCGGAGGCCACGCTCGCGTGGCCCGATCCTTCTAAGGGGCAAGTGATGGGAACGCATAGCCGAATCGCGGCCATCCCGGTCGCCGCCGTCGCGGTGATCCTTCTCGCGGGCTGTGCCGACCGAAGCGAGGTCACGACGTTCACCGACGAACACGGCCGGGCGTGCACGGCCACCGTGGTCATCGACGGGGACGACAGCGACAGGGAGGCCACCACCCTCGACTGCGAGTACCCCCCGGAGGGCAGGACCCCGGGCCCGACGACGCAGCGGCCGCTGCCCAAGCCGTGAACGGCTGCTCAGCTCCCCGTGCTCGGCCGCAGCACACGCGTGAGGTGGTCGCGGGCGAACCCCCGTACCGACTCGTCGTCGTCGAGCGCCAGACCTCCGCCGGGGACGAGCAGCAGCGAAAGCGCGACCCGGACCAGGATCTCGGCGGGCGCGGTGAAGTCCTCCCCCGCGTCCGGGCACGACCGCCGCAGCCGCTCGGCGATGAGGTCGCGGGCGGCGAGCATCATGGCGCCGCCGTTCATGCCGAGCTGGGGCAGGAACGCCTCGGGCTCGCTGACCAGCACACGCGACAGCAGCGGATGACGGCGGGCATTGCGCAGCCCCACGACGAATCCCTCGACGAGCGCGTCCTCGGGCGTCGACAGATCCTCGATGGCCTCGGCGATGGCGGCCAGGAACCTCCGGCACTCGCGCAGGATCACCGCCTGGACCAGTTGGTCCTTGCCCGCGAAGCGCCGGTAGATCGTCGTACGGGCGACCCCGGCCCGCCTCGCCACGTCCTCCATGCCGACCCTGCGCAGCCCGTACGTCTCGAACTGCGCCAGCGCGGCGTTCAGAATCCGCGTGTCCAGGCCGTCGGCGCGAGGGACCTCGGCCAGCAGCCCCGCCAGCCCCTCCGCACCCGTCCCCACCCCGTTCCGGGCGGCCGCCCGGGCCGCGTCCGTCCTCATGCGGCGCAGCCTACGCGGCCCGGGGCGGCGGGCCGGCGATGGCGTCCGCTCACCGCCGAGCCTGGGTGATCTCCGCCAGCAGGTCGGTCGTCACCTGATGGAGCCGCGCCGCGGCGGCCTGGTCGAAGTCCTTGCCGGTCAGCGGCAGCGCCCTACTGCGCCGGAAGGCGGTCACCGCCGGCTTCGGCGGGTCGTCGAGCAGGCGGGCGATCGGCACGACGGCCTTGTCCACCGGCTGGGCGAAGAGCCGCGCGAGCCCTTTGGTGACGGCCCGCTTCGGCTGGGGCAGCGGGTCGGCCATGCCGGTGTTCACGAACAGGGGGTTGTAGAGGACATAGCGGGTACGGGCATCCGGGTACCGGGCCGGGAAGCCGGCTCCGAGCAGGTCGATGCAGCGAGAGCCCTGCATCGCCGCGCGCATCCCCTTGTATCCCCGGCGCGACTGGAGGTCGTCCCAGACGATGCGCCCGGGCAGGCCGCCGGGTCCGGCGATGTTCATGATGACGGGCCGGTCCGCGCGTTCGAGGTGCTCCATGAGGCCGTGGCCGATGACGAACCGGCTCAGGTAGCCGAGTGCGAAGGTGAACTCGAGCCCGTCCTCGGTCTCCTCGCGCACCGAGCGGAAGCGCTGCGCCCCGAAGACGAGGCCGTCCACGGCGTCGGTGGTCGCGCGTACCTCGTCGATCACTTTTCGCATGCCCGCCAGAGTGCTCAGGTCGGCGCGCAGGAACACCGCCCGGTCCGCCGCGCCCGACCGCTCCGCCTCGGCGAGAAGGGCGTGGCCCTTCCGTTCTCCGCTGGCCACTGCGATCACCCGGTCTCCGCGCCGCAGAAGGTACAGCCCGAGGCCTCTGCCGATCCCGTCGGTACCCCCAGTGATCACGTACGTGCGCATGCCACGACTCCCGACCCGAAGAAAAGTCATCAACTGATGACAAGCAGGCTAGGGCCGATTCGGCAGATAAGTCAACGACTGATGACTTATGCTGACTTCATGAACCGGCCCAGAACCCGCGACAAGGCGGCGACCCGCGCGGCGTTGCTGGACGCCGCGCGCATGCGGTTCGCCCAGCACGGCTACGACGGCACGGGCGTACGCGAGATCGCCGGTGACGTGGGCGTGGACCCGGCGCTGGTCTTCCGTTACTTCGGCTCGAAGGACGCGCTCTACGCCGAGGCGGTGCAGGCCGAGATCCCGGCCGGGCTCGGCGCCGACCGGCGCAGGCCGCTCACCCACATCACCGACGCGTTGCTGCACGACGTCGTCTTCGCCGACTGGGACCAGTTCGACGGCGAGCATCCGCTGCTGGTGATGCTGCGCTCCTCGGGCCGCCCGGTCATCCGCGACCGGCTGCGCGAACAGATCTGCGCGGGCTACCTCGCGGACTTCGCCGAGCGGCTGGAGGGCGAGGACGCCGCTCTGCGCGCCGAGCTGATGGGCGCACTGCTGCTCGGCATGGGCGTGATGCGCTCACTCGTCGGCTCGCCCGCACTGAGCGAGGCGACCTTCGAACAGACGCGCGTACTCGTCGCCCGACTGGTCGCCACCCTCACCGAACCGCCGCCGGACTGACCGGAACCGCGCCGGGCCCGAGTCAGCCGCGCATCCGCTCGTCGTAGGCCTTGCGGGCCTCCTTGTCCGGATTGAGGAAGATCTCGTCGAGGCCGTACCACCGGGCCATCCGGTCGCGCATGCCCCTCGACATCAGCGGGCCGAGCCGCAGCTGACGGCCCAGCTTGGCCGGGACGATCACCTGTGGCCGCGGCTTGGCGATCAGCCCGAGCACGGCCGCCGCGACCTCTTCGGGCTCGGCGTTCCGCTGGCCCCTGGCGCTCTTGGTGCCGGCGATCAGCTCGGTGTTGGTGAAGGTCGGCATCACCGCGCTGACCTCGATGCCCTGCCGTGCGAACTCGAGCCGCACCGCCTCGGTGAAACCGACCACGGCGTGCTTGCTCGCGTTGTAGGTCGCCATCCCGGCCGCCGGCATCACTCCCGCGACCGAGGCGATGTTGATGATGTGGCCCTGCCCGCGCGGCACCATCCTGGCCAGTCCGAGCTTGGTACCGAGGATCACGCCCCGCACATTGATGTCGATGCACCTGTCGGCGAGGACGTCGTCCTCCTCCAGGAGGGGGCCGATCGGCATGATCCCGGCGTTGTTCACGAGAACATCGACCGGGCCGAGCTCGGTCTCGACGCCGTCGAGGAACGCGGTGAACGACTCCCGGTCGGTGACGTCGACCGGCAGGGCCGGCGCGCTCAGTGTCTCGGCGGCGCGCTTGGCCGTGGGCTCGTCGATGTCGCCGATGGCGACCTTGGCGCCCGCCGCCTGAAGTGCCGTGGCGGTCGCCAGGCCGATTCCGCGGGCCGCACCGGTAATCGCGATGATCTTGCCGTTCGGATCCGCCATCAGATCTGCTCCAGTCGCACGGGAAGCCCGTCCTTGGGCCGGGGAAGGGAGGTCGTGTCCAGAGGCCATTCATAGCCCTCGGGCACGCTCCAGCGGTAGCGCTGGAGCACCTGATGAAGCACCGACTTGATCTGCATTCCCGCGAAGTGCAGGCCGATGCACTTGTGCACGCCCCCGCCGAACGGCTCCCAGGCGTAGTGGTGCACCTTGTCCTCGCGCCGGTCGTCGGCGAACCTGCCCGGGTCGAACCTCTCCGGGTCGGGCCAGTACTCCTCGAGGTAGTGGTTGGTCAGGGTCGGCAGGAAGACGAAGGTGTCCTTGGGGATGTGGAACCCGAGCACCTCGGTGTCCTTGACCGTACGGCGGGGCAGCGCGGGCACCGGCGACACCAGCCGCAGCGCCTCCTTGATCACCAGGTCGAGCGTGGTGAGCTTCTCCAGGTCCTCGAACTCCAGGACCTTCTTGCCCAGCGCCTGGGACTCCTCGCGGACCCGCTCCTGCCACTCGGGGTTCCTGGCCAGGTAGTAGGCCATGGTCGTCATCGTGATCGTCGAGGTGTCGTGCGCGGCCATCAGCACGAAGATCATGTGGTTGACGACGTCCTCGTCGGTGAACCTTGCGCCGTCGTCGGTCTCGGCCTCGCAGAGCGCGGCGAACAGGTCGTCGCCGCCCTTCTCCCGCTTGGCGGGCAGGTGCTGGTAGAAGAACTTCTCGAGCGTCTTGCGCGCCTTCAGGCCCTTGTGCCAGCGCAGCCCGGGGACCGGGAAGCGGACGTAGGCGGTGCCGGCGCGCACCGCGTCGATGAACGCGCCGTTGATCCGGTCCGCCTCCCGCCGGTCCAGTTCGACGCCCATGAAGACGTCCATGGCCAGGTCGAGCGTGAGGTGCTTCAGGTGGTCGTACACCTTGAAGCCGTCGCGCGGCCGCCACCCGTCGATGCCGTGCTCGATCGACGGCGCCATGGTCTGCATGTAACTGCGCAACCTCGGCTTGTTGAAGGCCTGCTGCATGATCCGGCGGTGGTGGAGGTGCTCGTCGAAGTCCAGCAGCATGATGCCGCGATGGAAGAAGGGGCCGATGAAGTACGTCCAGGCGGGCCCGTTCGCGAACGCCTTGTCGCGGTTGACCAGCACGGTCTCGGCGGCCTCCGGCCCCTGCAGGGTGACCATCGGCCTGAACAGGACGTTGCTCCACGACACCGATCCGAACCGCTCACGGCGTTTACGCGAGTAGGCGAACGGATCGCGCATCATCTCGAAGGTCGTGCCGATCACCGGGAGGCCCGGCGATCCGGGAACAGGCTTCAGTTCGCTGCCCTCGGGCGGGGCCGCGAGTTGACTGGGGGCCATGGATCCTCCAACGCGCACGCTGTGGTTCGACGGACGAACCAAGGGGGACAGATGCACGTTTTCTGTAGCTTTGTTCTAACGTACGTGAGCTGTGATCGTCCAGGGATTCGATCAGCGTAGATAACTCCGGGTTATCTCGCAGTAACTCACCAAAAATCACACAATGTCAGCGCTACCGGGCAAACCGAGAGCCGGCACGGCGGGTAAGTTAGGCTTACCTAAGACCGAATGGACCCTGAGACCCAGTGGATCTAAGACTCAGTGGATCTAAGACGCAGTGGATCTGACGCAGTGGACAGGTGGAGAGGTGCCGATGGCGAACGAACCGGCGCGCAAGCAGCCGAAGGTCAACCGGGGCCGGGTCAGGGCCGTCGAGCGGATCACTCCGCACATGATCCGGTTGGTCATCGGCGGCGACGAGCTCGCCGGGTTCGGCGCGGGCGAGTACACCGATCACTACGTCAAGCTGCTGTTCCCCCAGCCGGGCGTGGCGTATCCGGACCCGTTCGACATGGACGCGATCCGGCGTGACCTGCCCCGCGACCAGTGGCCGCGCACGCGCTCCTACACGGTGCGGTCATGGGACCCCCGGGCGCTGGAGCTGACGATCGACTTCGTCCACCACGGCGACAAGGGCATCGCGGGTCCGTGGGCCGCGCGGGTCGAGCCCGGCGAGGAGGTCCTCTTCCTCGGGCCGGGCGGCGCCTACGCTCCGCGCGCCGAGGCCGACTGGCATCTGCTCGCCGGTGACGAGAGCGCGTTGCCGGCCATCGCCGCGTCCCTGGAGCGCGTGCCCGCGGGCGCGCCCGCACGGGTGTTCATCGAGGTGTCGGACCGGCGGGAGGAGCAGCGGCTCGGCACGTCCGCCGACGTCGAGATCGTGTGGCTGCACCGCAATGGCGCGCGGGTGGGAGACGCGCTCGTACGGGCGGTGCGCGAGCTGGAGTTCCCACCGGGCGTCGTGCAGGCGTTCGTCCACGGTGAGGCCGGCTTCGTCAAGGAGCTGCGCCGGCACCTGCGGATCGACCGCGGAGTGCCGCTCGACCGGCTGTCGATCTCAGGCTACTGGCGGCTCGGCGAGGGCGATGAGGGCTGGCGCGCCGCAAAGGCCGAATGGAACCGCCAGATCGAACAGGAAGAGGCGGCCGCCCAGGCCGCGTCCCGCCCCCTGTCCGCGTGAGCTGGGCCCCTGCGTAAGGTACGTGGTGAGCTGGCCGCCGCACGCGGCGTCAGGCGGCGCGCGCGCCGGTCACGGGGCGGGCGGGTGGCCCGCGACGGGCGTGGCCGCTGTGCCCGCGCTGGCACGGTCGAGGGCGAGCTGAGCCGACAGCGCCGGAATGCCCAGGTCGCGCTCGGCCTGTGGCGTCGCGTTGTGCAGGAGATTGTCGAGTTGCCAGGGGTCCCGCTCCAGGTCGTAGTACTCCCGGAACGTCACCTTGCCGCTGCCCGCCGGGTTCCCCGACCGATCGAGGACGGTGTCGTAGTACTCGGTGTACTGCCGGGATCCCGTCCGGTGCGCGGCCCAGCTCTGGGGCCGCTCGTCGGCCCTCTCCCGCCACCACTCGATCAGCAGCCGCTCCCTGCGGTATGACGTGAGCAGCGAATGGCCGTCCATCGGGTGCGCGCGGGCGCCCGTGAGACCGGCGGCGTCGAGGATGGTGGGCGCGATATCGACGCTCGCCACGAGCCGGTCGTCGGAGCGGCCGGTGTTCAGCCCCGCCGCGGGCCAGGAGAGATAGAACGGCACCCGGATGGCCGGCGAGTACGGCACCGACTTACGGTGCCAGCCGTGGTCGGACCAGGAGAAACCGTTGTCTCCGAGAAAGAGCACCAGGGTGTTTTCGAGCTGGCCCAGCTCGGCCAGCTTCACCCGGACGGCCGCGGCCAGGTCGTCCACCGACAGGAGGGTACGGAACTGCGCGTCGCGCACCGCCGCGCCCCGCGCGGGCTTCGCCGTGGCGCGCTGGATGAACGGCGGCTTGTCGGTCTTGTCGGCCTCGAAGACCGACGGCCGGCCATGCCAGGCCGGCACCCGCGCGCGTGCGTACCTCGGCTCGGGCCGGTGCGGCCCATGGGGCGCGTACGGCGCGAGGCAGAGGAACCACGGGCGGCGGTCCGAGGCACTGCGCTGCAGGAACCCGAGCGCCCTGTCCTTCACCACCGTCGTGGTGTAGTCCGGGAGCGGCCGTACCGTGCCGTTGAAGTTCCAGACGCCGTTGTCGTAGGTGGGCTTGGCCAGCAGCGACCACTCCTCGAAGAACGGCGGATGGTCGAGCACCTGCCAGCCGTTGAGGAACTTCCCGCACAACCCGGTGCGGTAGCCCGCCTCCTGCAACTGGCGCTGCACCGTGCGGGCGTGGTCCAGTCTGGAGCTCTGCCGGTTGCCTCGTACCCCGTGGTTGTGGGCGTACTGCCCGGTGAACAGCGACGAGCGCGCGGGCGCGCAGAGCGGCGTGGTCGCGAAGCCGTTGGCGAACCGGGTGCCCTGGCCGGCCAGCCAGTCGAAGATCCGCGGCGTCGCCCACTCGGTGTACAGCGGTTGATCGTCGGTCACGATCACCAGGATGTTCGGGCGGGACGCGGCGCTCGCCCGGCCGATGCCCATCGCCGCGACGGCCGTCGCGGCCACGGCGGCCGAGGAGCCGGAGAGGAAGGTCCGCCGACTGATCTGGGTTCGTACGGTCACTCCGGATTCCTCCCGGCCGCTCACCTCAGGGCTCTGAGGAGGCTCTGAGAAGACGGAGTCAAGCGCCTGCCCACGTGCCCGGGCCGCGCGAAATGCCGACTTGGCACAGCCGTTCCGGAAAACAGAACGGGCCTTGGGCGCCCGCGTCTCCTCGACCGCAGGTCACCGGGCCGACCCGCTCCGGCACACCATCTCGGGCGCTACGGCGACGGCCGTGATCCGGGACCGGCCGGCGGTCCCGGATCCGCACGCTGGGCCATGACGGTGTACTTCGGATCGGCGACCGAGATGAGACCGGCCTCGAAGACGCCGAAGCGCGTGCAGGCCGACGAGGCGATCAGCGCGGCTCCCGACGCCATCGCGCCGCGCCGGCTGCGCCCGCCGGCGGCCAGCCCGGCGAGCGCGCCGGTCGCCATGAGCGCCTCGGACGCGCGCATCAGCAGATTGGCCCTGCCCTGGTGGTACGGCTCGGCGAGCGGGCCGAGCCGCCGACGCATCCGGGTCATGGCGGTGAGTTCGAGCGCCGTGCCGACGGCCGCCGCGCCCCGGGCCAGGTCGGTCTGCTCGGCGGGCGCGGCCAGCATGCCGAGTCCGCCGGCGGCGGCCATCGCGGATCCGGTGAAGACGAAGGGCATTTCACGGTAGCCCTCGTGCCACGCCGGCACGGCGGTGTCGCACAGCAGCACGGCGGTGTAGGTCACGATGGCCGGACCGGTGATGGCCGCGCCGGCGGTGGCCAGCCCGCCGAGGCGCGGGCATCGGCCGGTCACGTCCGTGACGGCGGCGATCCCGGCCGCGGGGGCGAAGACGGTCAGCAGCCATGAGCCGACGCTCATCGGCGAGGTGGGCTTGAAGACCCGGAGCATGTAGACGAAGCGTTCGGGGCGGCCCAGATCGTGGATCAGCGCCGCCGCCGACAGTGAGATCGCGCCCGCGGCGCCGACCTTGCCGGCCCGGGCGAGCCTGTCACGCCCGGTGGCGTGGGCCGCGGCGGCCAGAACGGCGGAGGCCCCGGCCAGCCCGCCAAGGAAGAGGTAGCCCGCGATGTCGAGCGGTCGCCAGCCCGGCCGCTTGATGATCGGCTTGCCGTAGTAGGACCTGAACCGCTCGGTCGCCGGCGTGCCGCCACCGCGACGGCCGCGGCGCCGGTGCCGGCCGCCCTTCTCGCCGGGCAGCGCCTCACGGGCCCGCTGCGCGTCGCGCAGGCCCTCGCGGGTGAGTCTCGCGTCGCTCATCGCCGCCTCGGCATCTCGACCGCGCAGGTCACCAGGGCCACAGCGCCGAGCAGAGTGAGCGCGGCCGCCCCGGCGTGCCGCCACATCGACGGCAGATCGTGGGTGGTGACGAGGGGGTCCGGGGGGAGCCCGTAGACCTCCGGGTCGTCGAGCAGCAGGAAGAAGGCGCCGGCCCCGCCGATCCCGTCATCGGGGTCGGCGCCGTACAGCCTGGCGTCGGTCACTCCCGCGTCGTGCAGCCGGCCGACCCGGGCCCCGGCGCGTTCGCGCAGTTCGTCGAGCGGGCCGTACTGGATGGAATCGGTCGGGCAGGCCTTGGCGCAGGCCGGTTCCATCCCGGCGCCGAGGCGGTCATAGCACATCGTGCACTTCCACGCCCGGCCGTCGCCGTCGCGCTGCTCGATGACGCCGAACGGGCAGGCGGGCACGCAGTAGCCGCAGCCGTTGCAGATGTCGGGCTGCACCACGACCGTGCCGAACTCGGTGCGCATCAGCGCGCCTGTCGGGCACACGTCCAGGCAGGCGGCGTGCGTGCAGTGCTTGCAGACGTCGGAGGACATCAGCCAGCGCAGTTCTCCGCGCTGCCCGTTTCCGCGCGCGTCGGGCCGGGTCGCCCCGGCGGCCAGGCCGAGCACGTCGATGTCCGCGTGCTCGACACCGGGCTGCTGCGGGCCGAGCGGCTTGCGCTGCTCGATGAAGGCCACGTGCCGCCAGGTGTCCGCGCCGAGCCGCTCGGTGTTGTCGTAGGACATGCCGGTGAAGGTCAGGTCGCCGCCCGGCAGGGCGTTCCACTCCTTGCAGGCCACCTCACAGGCCTTGCAGCCGATGCAGACGGAGGTGTCGGTGAAAAAGCCCATGCGCGGCGGGGGGTCGAGGTGGCCGGCGTCGCCGGCGACGTCCGGCTCCGGGCCGGACCACAGGTTCGTGCTCGTGCCCATGCTCAGACCCCGGCGCCCGTGCGGTCGGTGATGCCGGCCCTGCGCTGGTACTCGCGTACGAGCGCCGGCAGCGCGGGGCCTCGCGGCCTGCGGCCCGGCCGGATGTCGACGGTCAGGGCCTTGTCCTCCTGGATGTGCCCGTTGGGGTCGAGGGCGATGGCCACGAGGGAGTTGGCGTCGTCGCCCCGGGTGTAGCCGTTGCGGCCCCAGTGGTACGGCACGCCGATCTGGTGGATGGTCCGGTCCTGTACCCGCAGCGGCACCATCCGGTCCGTGACCATCACCCGGGCCTCGATGGCGTTCCGCGCGCTGACGATGGTCGCCCACCCCCGGTGTTCCAGCCCCCGCTCGGCGGCGAGTTCGGGCGAGACCTCGCAGAAGAACTCCGGTTGCAGCTCGGCGAGGTAGGGCTGCCAGCGGCTCATCCCGCCCGCGGTGAAGTGCTCGGTGAGCCGGTTCGTGGTGATGACGTAGGGGAACACCTCCGAGCCTGGTTCCGAGCCGCTCGGGTGGTAGCGGTTGTGCTCACGTGGGAACACCCGCCGGACCGGATTCGTCCGCTGCGCGTACAACGCGTTGTCGACCGGCGAGTCCTGCGGCTCGTAGTGGGTCGGCAGGGGTCCGTCCACCAGGCCGGCCGGCACGAACAGCCAGCCCTTGCCGTCGGCCTGCATGATGAACGGGTCGGTGCCGGACAGCCCCTCGGGCCCAGTCGCGTCCGGGTCGGGTTCGTACCAGGGCGGCTTGTCGATGGTGAAGTCCGGCACGTCGTGGCCGGTCCACCTGCCCGCCTGGTCGTCCCACCACACCAGCGCCTTGCGGTCGCTCCATGGCCGGCCCTCGGGGTCGGCCGAGGCCCTGTTGTAGAGGATCCGGCGGTTGGCCGGCCAGGCCCAGGCCCATTCGTGGGCCATCCAGTCCTGTTCGGTGGCCGGCTTGCGGCGAGCGGCCTGGTTGACGCCGCCTGCATAGATCCCGCAGTAGATCCAGCAGCCGCAGGAGGTCGAGCCGTCGGCCCTGAGCTCGTCGTACGACGACAGGTGCCGGCCCATGCCGTCGAAGCCGTTGATCTCGGCCAGCACCGCCGACGCGCTGGGTTCGTCGATCTCGCCCTCCACCGGGTAGTCCCAGGTGAGATCGAGCACGGGCCGGTCGCGCTCGTCGGCCGACCCGGCGAGCCTGGCCCGGATGAGGCGCCCCAGGTGGTACATGAACCACAGGTCGCTGCGGGCATCGCCGGCCGGCACGACGGCCCCGTCGTGCCACTGCACCAAGCGGTTGGTGTTGGTGAAGGTGCCGTCCTTCTCGGTCTGCGCCGCCGCCGGGAAGAAGAAGACCTCGGTGCCGATGTCCTCGGTCCGCAACTCCTCCGTCTCGATCTCGGGACCGTCCTTCCACCAGGTCGCGCTCTCGATCAGCGAGAAGTCGCGCACCACCAGCCAGTCCAGGTTGGCCATGCCGAGGCGCTGCACCTTGGTGTTGGCGGAACCGACGGCGGGGTTCTCGCCCATCAGGAAGTAACCCTTGCAGTGCCCGTCGAGCTGTGCGATCGCGGTGTCGTAGGTGCTGTGACTGCCGGTCAGCCGGGGCAGGTAGTCGAAGCAGAAGTCGTTGCCCGCCTGCGCCGCGTCGCCCCACCACGCCTTGAGCAGGCTGACCGCGTAGGACCGCATCCTGCCCCATTGACCCTTCTCGGCCGCGTCGGCGGCGACGAAGGAGTCGAGGTCCTCGTGCGCGTGGGCGTGCGGCATCGGGAGGTAGCCGGGAAGCTGGTCGAACATGGTCGGGATGTCGCTGGAGCCCTGGATGCTGGCGTGTCCGCGCAGTGCCTGGACGCCCCCGCCGGGGCGGCCGACGTTGCCGAGCAACAGTTGCAGGATGCAGGCGCCGCGGATGTACTGCGCGCCGACCGTGTGCTGCGTCCAGCCGACCGCGTAGGCGAAGGCGCTGGTGCGGTCGCGCCCGGAGTTGCGGACGAGCGCGTCGCAGACCTTGCCGAACAGCTCGGGGTCCACCCCGCAGATCTCCCGCACCTTCTCGGGGGTGTAGCGGGCGAAGTGCCGCTTAAGGATCTGGAACACGCAGCGTGGATGCCGCAGAGTCTCGTCGGTGTTCGGCGGGCCGCCCCTGAGCGCCGGTCCGCCCGCTCCGTAGGTGTCGGCACGGGTCATCCGCACCGATCGTTCCCGGACGCGCTCCTCGTGGCCCTCGTCGCGCTCCCCCGAGGCGGCTACGACGTCCATGCCCTCGTACTTCCAGGTGCTGAAGTCATAGTGGCGGGTCTGCTCGTCGAAGCCGGAGAACAGCCCGTCGAGATCCTCGGTGTCGCGGTACTCCTCGGTGATGATCGTCGACGCGTTCGTGTACGCGAGAAGGTACTCACGGAAGTAGGCGTCGTTGGCCAGCACGTGGTTGATCAGCCCGCCGAGGAACGTGACGTCGGACCCCGCTCTGATCGGCACGTAGATGTCGGCCAGGGCACTCGTACGGGTGAACCGCGGATCGACATGGATGATCGTGGCCCCACGTGCCTTGGCCTCCATCACCCACTGGAACCCGACCGGGTGCGACTCGGCGAAGTTGGACCCCTGGATGACGATGCAGTCGGAGTTCTGCAGGTCCTGCATGAACATGGTGGCCCCGCCCCGGCCGAACGACGTGCCGAGCGCGGCCACCGTCGAGCTGTGGCAGACCCGTGCCTGGTTCTCCACCTGGACGACGCCGAGAGCGGTGAACAGCTTCTTGATGAGGTAGTTCTCCTCGTTGTCCAGGGTCGCCCCGCCCAGGCTCGCGATGCCGAGCGTGCGCCGCACCCGGACGTCATCGGCGTCCCATTCCCACGTGTCGTTCCGCGTCCGGATCACCCGGTCGGCGACCATCTCCATCGCCGTGTCGAGATCCAGCCTCTCCCAGTCGGAGCCGTACGGGCGGCGGTAGAGCACCGTGTGCCGCCGCCCCGGCCCTGTGGTGAGCTGCAGGGTGGCCGAGCCCTTCGGGCAGAGCCTGCCCCGGCTCACCGGCGAGTCGGGATCGCCCTCGATCTGGACGACCCGGCCCTCGGACACATAGACGTTCTGCGCACAGCCGACCGCGCAGTAGGGGCAGACGGACTTCACCACCGCGTCGGCGGTCGAGACCCGCGGCTGGATCGATCCGGTGCGCGGCGACCGGACCGCGGCGCCGCGGCCCAGCGAGTCACCACCGGTGGCCTGCCGGTACACCGGCCAGCCCTTGATCCGGCTCCGCATGCCCATGGCGCTCCCCCCGGGTCGGCGTCGACGCACCTAGCCGGATCTCAGTGCTCGTCCCAATGACCGTCGTGCTCGGCGTGCCGGCATCCGTCGTGGATGTAGTCCATGTGGTCGCCGTGTGGGATGGCGACGTGGCCGCATCCGTCTCCGTGCATGTGGGTGTGGCTTCTGTGCTGAGTGTGGCCCTCGGCCTCGCACTCATCGACATGGTCGTCGTGGATTCGGTGCAGATGGCCGTCGTGGAAGTAGTCCACGTGATCGGTATGGGGGACCGACACGTGACCGCATCCCGGACCGTGGGCATGATCATGACCAACGTGCTCGGTGTTGTTCATCGTGCAGGAAACATGAGTCGTCATGGATTCGTACCTCCCCCGTGCGGCCCGGCCCCTCCGGGTCCGCCCCTTTGTTCCTGCCCCATCCGACGCACCACGAACGCCCTCACCTCGGGTTTCGCTGCGTCACCCCGGTTGACGGCGGTCTCCTGCGGGGACATCTCCCTACGGACGTCCGTGACGCTGTGCAACAGATCGCCACGTTGCGCGACCACGAGAGTACGGCGGACGCGTGGGGATCGACGAACGCGCCCCGGACAACGATCGGATCTTCACCGTGCTGAAAAGTTCGTGTCACAAGCTGATGACCACGCTGATCATGGCGATGGCCGGAGCGACATTCCTCGGCGCCGGCTGCGGCGAGGGCGGCTCGGCCCCGGTGATGCGGGCCCGGTCCGCCTTATCGGCCCCGGTCGACGCCGGGGAGGGCCCTGCCGACCGGTCCGGCGGCAGGCGGCTGCGCAGTCTGCCTCCGGAGCTGAGGTTCGAGGGGACGACCCTGGACGGCAGGCACTTCACCGGATCGGATCTGGCCGAACGGCCGGTGGTGTTCTGGTTCTGGGCGCCCTGGTGCCCCAAGTGCGTCGCCGAGGCGCCGCACGTCGCCGCCGTGGCCAGGAAGTACGGCGACCGCGTCGCCTTCGTCGGGGTCGCGGGCCACGGCGACAGCAGGAACCAGATGCGGCGGTTCGTCTCCCGGACCGGCGCCGGCGACGCCGACATCACCCAGCTCGACGACAGCACCGGCAGGCTGTTCGCGCACTTCCGCGTGAGCAGCGTGCCCGCCTTCGTGTTCATGACGCTCGACGGCACGGCCACCCGCGAGTCGGGGCGGCTCGGCGAGACCGCGCTCGAACAGCACGTACGCAGGATCGCAGGCGGACGGTGAGGGCCGTCCGCGGTCCTTTAGGCGACGTCACCCGACCCGAGGTTCTCATTCCGTAAGGTTTCGGAAGGGGTCCGGCGACTACCGTGACCCCATGAGGAAGGTCGCCATGACAATGGCCGCGGCCGCGTTCTTCGCGACCGGCTGCGGCGGCAGCGGGACCGACGGCGGGACTGACGGCGAGACGGGCGCCGGGACGGCGACCGGGGCATCGTCTCCGGCTCCGGCCGCGACCGGCGCGGCGTCTCCGGGGCAGAGCCCCGGGGACGGGCGGCTGCGGGCGCTGCCCGCCCAGCTGAGGTTCGAGGGGACGACCCTGGACGGCAGGCACTTCACCGGATCGGATCTGGCCGAACGGCCGGTGGTGTTCTGGTTCTGGGCGCCCTGGTGCCCCAAGTGCGCCTCCGAGGGCCCCGATGTCGCCGCGGTCGCCGAGAAGTACGGCGACCGCGTCGCCTTCGTCGGAGTCGCCGGACTGGACAGGAGCAAGGACCAGATGCGGCGGTTCGTCTCCCGCACCGGCACCGGGGACATCACCCAGCTCGACGACCGCACGGGCCGCCTCTACAAGCATTTCAAGGTCACCTCGCAGTCGTCGTATGTGTTCATGACCAGGGCCGGCAGCACCACCCGTGACTCGGGACCGCTCAGCGCGTCGGCGCTGGAACAGCGGGTGCGGGGACTCGCGGGCGGGTAGGGAGGGGTCGATGGACGAGATCCCGCTGGCACTGGCGGCCGGCCTCGTCGCGGCGTTCAACCCCTGCGGGTTCGCGCTGTTGCCCTCCTATCTGGCGCTCCTGGTCGCCGACCCGGGCGCGGGCGGGGTCTGGCGGGCGCTGCGGTTGTCGACGCTGATGACGGCGGGGTTCGTCACCGTCTTCGGAGTGTTCGGGTTCGTGGTGTCGGCGCTGACGGCGTCGGCGCACGAGTACCTGCCCTGGATGACCGTGGTCGTCGGGATCGCCCTGACCGCGCTCGGCGCCCGGCTGCTGACCGGCCGCGAGCTCCTGCTGCCGCTGCCGCGGCTGCGCACGGGCGGGCCGTCCGGTTCACTCGCCGCGCTGTACGGGTACGGCGCCTCGTACGCGGTGGCGTCCCTCTCGTGCACCGTGGCGCCGTTCCTCGCCGTCACCGGCATCGCATCGGGCAGCGGCAACGTGCTCGACGGCCTCAGCGCTTTCGTCGCGTACGGCGTCGGCATGGGCCTGGTCGTCGGACTGCTGTCCATGATGGTCGCGCTGGCGCGACAGGCGGCGGTCGCCCGGCTGCGGCGCCTGCTGCCGCACGTCTCCCGGGTCAGTGGAGCGCTGCTGTTCGTCGCCGGGATCTACGTCGCCTACTACGGCTGGTACGAGTGGCGCGTCAACTCCGGCGCGCCCGCCGACGACCCGATCGTGGCCGCGGCCACCGAGCTTCAGGGCACGGTGTCGGGGTGGTTGGAGCGGATCGGGATCGGGTGGGTCGCCGCCGCGTTCGCCGTCCTCGTGCTGGCCGCCGCCGCGACTGCGCGGGCGCGCGCCGTCTCGCGGGCCCGCCGTGCGCGGTCGGTGCCTGGTGACGGGGATACTGAGATCGGCGAACACCTGCGACCCGAGGAGAGCCGATGACCGATTCCGACCACCACGCCGTCGTGGTGGGCGGCGGGACGATGGGCACCGGCATCGCCTACGTCCTCTCGCTGGCCGGCCACAGGGTCACCCTGGTCGAGCCGGATCGGCCACGAGCCGTCACGGCCGTACAGAACATCGGCGCGGCGGCGCGCAGGGCGGCGGCGAAGGGACGCCTCGACCCGGCCCTCGCCGAGGAACTGCCCGGCCGGATCACCGCCGTATCCGACCCGGCCGACGCCGCACCTGAGCCGTACGCGGCGATCGAGGCGGTCCCCGAACGGCTCGAACTCAAGCGCGGCGTGCTCGGCGCGATGGAGCGGCTGCGGCCGCGGATCCTGGCGACCAACACCTCGGGCCTCTCGGTGACCGGGCTGGGCGCGGCGCTGGAGCGGCCCGGGCGCTTCCTCGGCCTGCACTTCTTCAACCCGGTATGGTCCATGCCGCTCGTCGAGATCGTGGTGGGCGAGCGGACCAGCGAGGAGACGCTCGACGCGGCCCGCGAGCTCGTCGGCGCGTTCGGCAAGGAGTCGATCGTCGTCCAGGACGCGCCCGGCTTCGCCACGAGCCGGCTGGGCATCGCGATCGGCCTGGAGGCGATGCGCATGCTCGAGGACGGCGTCGCCGAGGCCGCGGACATCGACAAGGCCATGGTGCTCGGCTACCGCCACCCGATGGGGCCGCTGCGGCTCACCGACCTGGTCGGGCTCGACGTCCGCCTGGACATAGCCCGCCATCTGGCCGACACCCTCGGGCCCCGGTTCACCCCGCCGGACGTGCTCGTCCGCATGGTCGCTGAGGGGCGCCTGGGCAAGAAGACCGGCCGGGGCTTCTACGACTGGACGGCGCAGGAGCGGCGCGCGGACGGCGGCCGAGCAGCGACCCCCGGCGATGCCGCCGGGCGGGAGGACAGGGCATGAGCGACCTCATAGAGCTGGACCGCACCCGCGAGGATCGCCTCGTCGTCACGCTCAACCGGCCGGAGCGACGCAACGCGCTCGACCGGGCCATGATCGATGCGCTGCACGACGTGTGCTCCGAGCTCGAGGAGCGGCCACGGCTCGCGATCCTGACCGGTCAGGAGGGCGTGTTCGCCGGAGGCGCCGACATCGCCGAGCTGCGCGACAGAGGAGTGGCCGAGGCCCTCGAAGGGATCAACCTGCGGCTGTTCGAGCGGCTCCGCAGGGTGCCGATGCCGACCATCGCGGCGATCGACGGCTGGGCGCTCGGCGGCGGCGCCGAGCTGGCCTACGCCTGCGACTTCCGGCTCGCCACGCCGCGTGCCGTCTTCGGCCAGCCCGAGGTCGGCCTGGGCATCGTCGCCGGCGCCGGGGCCGCCTACCGCCTGCCCCGGCTGGTGGGCGAGTCGCTGGCCAAGGACATCCTCATGACGGGTCGAAGGCTGACCGCGGCCGAGGCGTACTCGGCCGGCCTGCTCCACTCCGTGCCCGAGCCGGCGGACCTGATGGACGCCGCGCACCGGCTGTGCGACCGGCTCGCCGCCCAGGCCCCCCTCGCACTGCGCCTGACCAAGCTCGCCATCGACGCCCCGGACGCCGCGCACCCCGCCGTGGAGATGCTCGCCCAGGCGGTGCTGTTCACCGACCAGGACAAGCACGACCGGATGACCGCCTTTCTCGACCGCGGGCGCAAGCGCTCCTGAGCCCCGGCGGCCCGTGGTGCGGCCCGTGCGGCGGCCGGCCACGTCAGCCGGCCGGGGTTCGTACGGGGTGGAGCAGCGCGTCGGCGAGGACGGCCGGCGCCTCCACGAGCGACGGGCCGTACCAGGTCAGGTGTCGTCCGCTGACCAGCGCGACGTCAAGGCCGGGAAAGCTCTCGGGGCCGTCCTCGGCGGTGAAGCGGTAGGGCTCGTCGGGCAGCACGACGAGGTCGGGCCGGGCGGCGCGCAGATCGGTCAGCGCCACCTTCGGGTAGCGCTCGGCATGGCCTGCGTACAGGCCGTCCACGCCCAGGCGGGCCAGCACGTCACCGGCGAAGGTGTCGCGGCCGAGCACCATCCAGGGGCGCCGCCAGATCGGCACGACCGCAGTGCGCCGGGGCCACGGCGCCGGCCGGCTCCAGGCCCGCTCGGCGTCCGCCAGCCATGGCGGCGCAGGACGGTCGCAGATCGCGGTGAGCATGCGGCGCAGCGAGACGAGCGCCTCGCCCAGGTCGCGGATCACCGTCACCCACACCGCGATCCCGGCCGCCCGCAACGAGTCGAGATCCGCGGCGCGGTTCTCCTCCTCGTTGGCCAGCACCACATCGGGTCGCAGGAGCCGGATCCGTTCGACGTCGGGGTTCTTCGTGCCGCCGACCCGTACGACGTCGAGACCGGCCGGATGGGTGCACCAGTCGGTCGCGCCCACGAGCACTCCCGGCGCGGTGGCGGCGACCGACTCGGTGAGCGACGGCACCAGCGACACCACCCGCCGCACCTCGCCGGGCAGCGTGATGGGTCGCTTGAGATCGTCGCGCGAGGTCGTCACCACAGCACCGTACGCCCGGCGCGGTCTCGGCGAGCCGGGCGCCCGGTGTGCTGCCCGACCGCCTACTCGGTGTTCTGCCCGACCGGCTGCGAGGCGTGCTGCTCGGCGCGCTGGTCCTCCGGGCCGTCGCCGGGTGTTCCGGCGGGCGCGGGAGCGCGGTGCGCCTCCCACCACGAGGTCCACCGGGCCTCGACGCGGCCGAAGGCGGCGTCGTCCAGACCGTAGGTGGTCAGCAGGACGAGCACGCCGCCGGCGGGGCGGTGCGGAGCGCTCGGCTGCTCCGCGAGGACGAGCAGCCCGTCGCCTACGCCTTCCACGGTGAGCACGAGCCGGCCGGGCGAGCGTGCCCAGACCGTTCCGCTGAGTTCCTCGCCCGTGGTCGCCGGGGCGCGGTAGGGCGCGCCGGGCGGCAACGCAGCCGCCTCGGCAAGGCCGAGCGCGTCGGCCGGCGAACGCCCATCGGCGAGAGCTCCGTCGAAGATGATGGTGCGCCGCTCGGACAGCCCATGGCGCTCGACGGCGAAGCGCAGTTGCTCCAGGAAGATGCGCCAGCCCTCGGTGATGTCGTCGTAGTAGGCGTCCCACTCGGGATTGGAGCCGCGCGGCGCTCGGGTGAGTGTGACGATCGTGCCCTCGGGGGCCGCCACTAGTCTTCGTCTTCGGTACCCGCCCGGCGGCGAGCGGCCCTGACTCGTAGGGTGAGCGCATGGATCTTCCTACCGACCTGAGTCGTCGGCGGGCCCTAGGGCTAGGAGCTTTGGGCGCTTTCAGCGTCAGCGCCACCGGTTCGGTACTGCTGCGTGGCGACGCTCCCCCGGCCGACCCGCGGATCTCCTCGGCGCTGCCGGTTCTGAGCCCCAGACCGGCGCATGCGGTGAAGAAGAGGCCCAAGCCCAAGCCGAAGCCCGTGCCCGCGCGGCGGGCTCCGGCCTTCAAGATCCATGACGTCCGCCCGGACGCTCCCCCGCGCTCGATCGCGCTCACCATCGACGACGGCCCCAGCCGGGAATGGACGCCGAAGGTCCTCGCCCTGCTCGAGCGGCACGACGTCCAGGCGACGTTCTGCGTGATCGGCCAGGAGGTCCGCCGGTTTCCCGAGCTGCTGCGCGAGATCGTGGCCGCGGGTCATCAGGTCGCCAACCACACGATGCACCATCCGGTGTCGCTCGCCCGGCTGCCCGCCCGTCGCATCGAAGCCGAGATCAGAGACGCCCATCGGTACATTCAGGACGTCGGCGGCACCACGCCGAAGCTCTTCCGCGCGCCGGGCGGCAACTGGTCGCCGGCCGTGATGAAGACGGCGGCCAAGCACGGCATGCTGCCGATCGACTGGGACATCGATCCCCGGGACTGGGCCCGCCCCGGCGCGACCCGCATCACCCGCTCGCTGCTGCGCGGCAAGGCCGGCGACATCCTGCTCTGCCATGACGGCGGTGGCGATCGCTCGCAGACGCTGAACTCCCTGCGCAAGGTGATCCCCCGGCTCAAGGACCGCGGCCTGGAGTTCATCGCCCTCTAACCTGGCCGTCTTTTCCAACATAGCTGAAGCGATTTGATGCGCTTTACCGAATTGACCTCCATTTGTTCCTACCAGTAATTCGCCAAAGAACAGCTCCACCTGCCCAAACGTCGGTAATCTCTCGGCCAAGAAGCTGAGGGCAAGGCTGAGGGCAAGGCTGAGGCGGTGCTCACCGTTGTCCGTGCGCGTGGGCTCACGGTCACCGATGACGCACGTCAGCGGATCTCGGCCTGCACGGACCCGGAACAGCTCGGCACGTGGATTCGACTCGCCGCGACGGTGGACTCGATCGACGCCCTATTCGACTGAGCACACACACAACTCAAATCGCCTCTAACGGCCCCTCTCCGGCGAGCCGTAGGTGGCATCGAGGTCGGCGCAGTGACGAACGACCTGCTCGACCGCCTCGATGCCGTCGCACAGCGCAAGGCGTACGCCGCCGCGGCCGGGCACGTAGTGCAAGATCCCGTCCTCTCGAACCCACATGTGAACACCGGCCCGTACGCAGATCACCGTCATGCCATGGCCCTCCGTCCGCTGCAACCGGTTCAGCCCTCGGGTCTCGAGCAAGCGGTGAATCCGGTCGGCCGTCTCGCGCGGGGACCTCGGGAGCGGCATCGTCGCCGCCGGACACCTGGACGGAATGGGGAGGGTGATGAAGGCGGCCTTGCCGGTCACCGGACGAGCGCCGAGCCGCGACCAGGTCCGATGCGTTCCCCATTGACCGCCGTGTACGGCGGTCAATGCGTGCGCCACCTCCAGCCCACGCCCGCTCTCCGCGGTCAGCGGTGGTCGCGAGGGCCCTTCGGCGCCCATCTCCCGCCAGGGCCCTGAGTCGAAGATCTTCAGGACCACCTCGGGCCGCGCTCCCCAGCGCAGGTACGCCCACATCTCCGGGCGTCCCGCCGGCGACCCGGTCGCGGGCCGCCCGCCACCGTACCCGTGCACGTACGCGTTCGTGGCCAGCTCCGAGATCGCCAGTGTCGCGTCGTACGTCAGCTCCCCCGGCATGCCCAGTTCGCCGAACACCGTCCGCACCAGCGACCGCGCGATCCTCGCGCCCGTGGCATCGAGCGGTAACGGCCAAGCGGGAAAGCCGCCGATGCGGACGTCGTGCGGGTCGCCGCTCACCGACGGGGCCGCCGTCATCCCGATCACCTCATCCACGCGCTCTGTCCCCTGTGGTCAGGCTTTCCCAGAATCAGCACGGACGGTCATCGATTATTAACACTCTGTGAAATATTCGCCCTTCGGGCCCGGTCGGTTGCCACCCCTTGCCATCGGAGCGATGCCATGCCGAAGCGCTTCAGCCCTCTCGATCCCTCGTCATCCCCGCTTGCCCTCTTCGGTTCCGAGCTGCGCACCTACCGAGAGCGCGCGGGCCTGTCACACGACCAGCTGGGGAGTAAGACCGACTACACCGGCTCGTACGTCGGCGCGGTCGAGCGGGCGCAGGAGATGCCGAAACGGCGGTTCGCCGTGGCGGCCGACCTCGCGCTGGAAACGGTGGGCGCGCTGACCCGCCTCTGGGACGGGCTGCTCAAGCCGAGCGTCTATCCACCCTGGTTCGACTGGCCGATCCACGAGGCCGAGGCGACGCTCCTTCGCGCCTTCGAACTCTCTGTGGTCTATGGCCTGCTGCAGACCGGAGACTACGCTCGCGACCTGTTGTACGGGGACGAGGCGGCGGTCGAGGCGCGCATCGCCCGCCAAAGCGTCCTCACCAGAGAGGACCCGCCTCCGCCACTACTGGTCTGCGTACTCGACGAGACGGTCCTACGCCGGGAGGTCGGCTCCCCCGCGATCATGTACGCCCAGCTCCGTCATCTGGTCCAGGCTGCGTCCGAGCGGGTCAGCATCCACGTGATTCCGTCCCGGCGGCACCGTGGGATCAGTGGCTCCTTCGTGCTCGCGACGCTCGAGGATCGGTCCGAGGTAGCGTACATAGACACGGCCGCTCGCGGCGTCACCACGGGCGAGCCACAGGACCTGAGGATTCTCACAGAGAAGTTCGAGTCGATCCGGTCTCGGGCACTCCCCGTCGACCAGTCGCCCGATCTCATCACGAGAACGGCGGATGAGCTATGGACCTGAGCGGTCTGCGGTGGCGCAAGTCCAGCCGCAGCACGGACAACGGTGGCAACTGCGTGGAGCTCGCGGCGCTGCCGGGAATGGTCGCCGTACGCGACAGCAAGAACCCCGAGGGGGGCGTCCTCTTCTTTCCCCGCAAGACCTTCCGGGCCTTCACCGCCGAGTTGAACTGACCCCTCGCCCGGTCACGTGGCTTGTTGCCTTGCCGATCACGTGTGGTGGGCGGTGACGACACAGCGAGGAGAGCGCGTGACAGAGGTCGACGCGACGATGGCCAGGATCGGCGAAGGCATCGGCCTGGGCCACAGCGGCGACCGGGCGGCCGCACGGCGCCTGTTCGCCGACCTCTGGGAGGAGATCGGCGATGACGGCGACGCCCTCCACCGATGCGCGCTCGCGCACTCGATGGCCGATGTGCAAGACGACGTACGCGAGGAACTGGCCTGGGATCTGCGCGCTCTGGAGGCGGCCGACCGGATCACCGACGAGCGGGCGCGGCACGCAGGCGTCACGAGCCCGGTCAGTGCCTTCTATCCGTCATTGCACCTCAACCTCGGCGAGGCGTACCGCAAGCTCGGCGATGTCGATCGCGCGCGGGACCACCTGCGGCGCGGGCGCGCGGCCGTCGGCGCCCTGCCAGATGACGGCTATGGGCAGATGATCAAGGGCGGGCTCGATCGGCTCGCCGAGCGACTGCCCGGTGGCCCCGCGGCTTAGCGACGTCACGGCATCTCGCTCCGGAAGTCCTTCGGTGCGGGCCCGTCCTCTCTCGTGTCAGGGAGTGAATCCGCCGAACCCCGTCTCGATCTGGCCGCCCTTGAGCAGGATGGTGCCGAAGACCCGCACCCGCCCGGTCTCCAGGTCGGCGAGATGGCCTCGCTCGCCCATGGTGAACAGATGGTCGGCGTCTGGCGCCGTGGCATCGAGCGGCCAGGCCGTGGAGATGAAGACGGTCGACCGGCCCGCCCATCCGACGCGCGCGGCAGGCCAGGTGTTCCCGGGCATCTGAACCTTCCGCGTGCCGACCGGCTTACCGGTGCGCACGTCCACGAGCATGACCCGATCGAGTCGCGGCGCGGGTCCGTCTTGCACTCCGGGCGGCAGGCCGGGCAGCGTGGCGAGCGTGTGCCCGTCGGGCGCGACCATGTTGCCTCCCCCGCCCAGATGCACCTTGGGGCTGAGCCGCACGCGTTCGCGCAGCACGCCGTCAGGGCCGGCGAGCAGAAGCGTCGTGCGCCCCTTCCGGCTCTCGGCGAGGGTGACGGTCGAGGCGTCCCGGCCAAGGCCGACCACCCAGCTGCCGGGGAGCTTGTGGACTTTTCCGGTCGTGGTGTCGGCCAGCAGCGCACGATCAGCCGTGGCGGAGTGGAAGGAGATGGCGAGCCGCCGGCCGTCCCCCGAGAACGCGAGCGCGGCCGGGGTCCGGTGCAGATCGGCCACCGGAACCCGCTGCGCGACGACCGCGACCTGGCCGGACGTCAGGTCCCGGACGACGAACCGCTCGTCCGCCTGACGGTAATAGGCGATCTGCCGCCCGTCGTCGCTGATCTGGAGCGGCGCGGAGCCGTTCATGTACGTGTCCGTCCGCACCGTGTGGGCGCCGAGCCCGTCGGCCACGCGCCACTGCCTGCCGGACCTGCCGACCACCCGCCATTGTGCGCACTCGCCCGCGGGCGGGTTCCGGCTCATGTCCCCGACCCGCCGGCAGAAGTCGAGGAAGGCGTACTTCATCGGCTCGACCGGTCCGGCGGGCAGCGGCCCGGGAAGGGCGCCGGTGTTGAGCACGTTCTTCGTCGGGCTCGTCACCTCCCTGGACTTGGGTTCGCCGCCGCCGGCCAGTGACCCGGCGACGGCGACCGCCGCCACGCCGGCGGCCACGGCGGGCACCGCGAGGAGCCGTGTCCGGTTGCGGCGGCGGGCACGGTCGCGGGCGTCCGCCACGACGCGGCCGGCCAGGTCGGTCTGCGGCGCCCTCTCCGCCAGCTCGTTCAGCGCGTCGTGCAGGCGGGTCATCGGGCCACCTCCGTGGTCGCGGTCTCGGCGTCGGCGAGGAGGTCGGCAAGGCCCGGTTCCAGGGCCCGCAGCCGGGACAGCGCGCGGTGGGTCTGGCTCTTGACGGTGCCGATCGAGCAGTCCAGCAGCGTCGCCGTCTCGGCCTCGGAGCAGTCCTCGTAGAACCGCAGCACGATGACGGCGCGCTGCCGCGGCGCGAGCCGCCGCAGTGCCTGCCACAGCATCATCGTGCGCAACGAGTCGTCGGCGAAGTCCGGGTGGCCCTCCGGCTCGGGAGGCTCGGCGCTCGGATGGTCCCGGTGCCTGCCCCGGCTCCGCCACCACCCGATGTGCTCGTGGTAGAGCACCTTCCGTACGTACGCCTCCGGATTGCCCGAGGTCGCCACCCGCTGCCAGCGCACCGCCACACGTACGAGCGCGCTCTGCAGCAGGTCCTCGGCGAGATGCGCGTCCCCGGTGAGCAGATATGCCGAGCGCATCAGCGCCTGCTCCCGAGCGGCCACGAACTCCGCAAGCCCGTCATACCGCGCCATCGCACCTCCCACCCGTTATAAACGCCGGTCGGAGAGCACAGGTTGGCACCTTGGGCGAAGTTCTTCGCCGTACCTCAGCGGACTAAGGGGCGGCACCCGGGCCGAAGTCCTCCGGTCCGAACAGCTTGCGGACCTCGGACTCGCCGTCCCAGCCCGCCCAGTGCCTTCTGTGCAGTTCCATGAAGTCCGTGGCCGCCTTGATCGCCTCTTCCCTGGAGTTCACCTCGATCAGCGCATAGCTGGCGATCATCTCCTTGGACTCGGTGAAGGGTCCGTCGGTCACGGAGATCCTGCCTCCCGACAGCCGCACCCGGGCTCCCGTAGCGCTCGGGGCGAGTCCCGCGGTGTCGAGGAGCACACCCGCCTTGGTCGCCTCTTCCCCGTACTCGGTGATGGCGTCCATGAGCTCCCTGGGCGGCGCGCCGATCGCGGGGTTCTCCTCGGTCTTGAGCAACAGGATGTATCGCATCGTTCGTCTCGTCCTCTCCATGGGTCGGCGGCCGGGGTTCTTCGCCTGGTCGCGACCGGATTGTGGAATCACCATATTTGAGCCGCTGGGAGCGGGTGCCGGTGGAGAAATTGGGCGTTACGTCCCAGATGCCCGGGACCTTAGGCCCTGATACGAAACAGACCGTTGTGGGCAGCATGAGGTAGGCCTGCGAGACGAGCGAGGGAGCTCCGAGCGGACAACCTTCGAAAGAAGGAGTCCGACGGACGGGCTGAGAGGCCGGAAGGCCGAAAGGCCGTACGGCGACCTCCAACACCTGATCCGGGCAATTCCGGCGTAGGGAAATCGCCTCGTAGGTCTTTTCCACGGTCGGTTCGAGGCATCCTGACCGCTCGGGCGGCGAGCGTCGCGCGCGGCAACGAGCCGGTCAAAGCCTATGGCGCGCCCACGACCAGGCGACCGCCCGGTCCGTTGGGACGGGCCCAGGGGGACCCCATATGAGCGCAGGACATCTCGCGACGACACGGTACGGGCGCCGATGACCACTCGGGTACGGCTCCCGTTCCGCCATGCGACGAGATCGGCCCGGCCGAGGCCGCCGCGCGAACCGCCGAGGCCGCCGGGCGAGCCGCCGCCGACCCCGCCGGAGCAACCGACGCCGTGGCAGCGCTGGCTGCTGCCCATGTTGATCGCGACCATGTTCCTGTTACTGATCGGGCCGGCTCTGTTCTCCCCACCCGCGCAGCAGAGGGCGACCTACAGCGACCTGATGTCCAAGGTGAACGCCGGTCAGGTGAGCTCGGTGTCGATCGACGACAAGGGCGGCGTGCAGGGAAAGCTGACCGACGGCAGGTCGTTCACCAGCCAGATCCCGACCGCCCTCGGGAACACCCAGCTCGCACAGCGGCTGGAGGCCAAGCACGTCCAGATCACCGCGACGCGCAGCGGGGGGTCATGGAGCTCCTTGCTGCTCAGCCTGCTTCCGCTGTTCATCATCTTCGGGCTGTTCCTGTGGCTCGGCCGGCACGGTCAGCAGTCACTGGCGAGCGGCATCGGCGGATTCGGCCGCTCCAAGGCAAAGATCATCGAGGCGGAGCGGCCGACCACCCGGTTCACCGACGTGGCCGGCTACGACGGTGTCAAGCAGGAGATCAGCGAGATGGTCGACTTCCTGCGCGATCCCGGGCGGTACAGCGCCGCGGGCGCCAAGCCACCGCGCGGCGTGATCATGGTCGGACCGCCCGGCACCGGCAAGACGCTGCTGGCCCGCGCCGTGGCGGGCGAGGCCGAAGTGGCGTTCCTGTCCGTGACCGGCTCGGCCTTCGTGGAGATGTTCGTCGGCGTGGGGGCCTCCCGGGTCCGCGACATGTTCGACAACGCGCGCAAACGTGCCCCGTCGATCATCTTCATCGACGAGATCGACGCTATCGGCGGCAAGCGCGGCGGAATCGGGATGGGCGGGCACGAGGAGCGCGAACAGACCCTCAACCAGTTGCTCGCCGAGATGGACGGCTTCGACCAGGGCAGCGGCATCGTCGTCCTCGCCGCCACCAACCGGCCGGAGTCCCTGGACGCCGCGCTACTGCGGCCGGGCCGGTTCGACCGCCAGGTCACTGTGCCGTTGCCCAACCAGTCCGAACGGGCCGCGATCCTGTCCGTCCACGCCATGGGCAAGCGCCTGGCGCCGGACGTCGATCTGGATGTGATCGCGCGTGGCACACCGGGCTTCTCGGGCGCCGACCTGGCCAACCTCGCGAACGAGGGGGCCATCAACGCGGTGCGGGCCGGACGGACCGTCATCGATGCCAATGATCTCGACCAGGCCCGTGACCGGGTGCTGCTGGGCCGCCGTGAGGCCTCGAACGCGCTGCTGCCCGACGAACGGCACGCGGTGGCCGTGCACGAGTCCGGCCACGCGCTGCTCGCGGCGCTGTGCGAGCACGCCGACCCGGTCGCCAAGGTGACGATCCTGCCCGCCGGCGTGGCGCTCGGCGTGACCGAGCAGCTTCCCGAGGCCGAGCGGCACCTCTACAGCGAGGCGTACCTGATCGACCTGCTCACCGTACGGCTCGGCGGCCGGGCGGCCGAGCTGGTCGTGTTCGGGCAGGGCTCCACCGGAGCGGCCAACGATCTCGCCGGCGCCACCCAGATCGCCGGGCGCATGGTGCGCGAGTTCGGCCTGTCGCCGGCGCTCGGCCCCGTGGGGTACGGCTCCACGACGCCCCATGGCCTCGGTGAGGCGCCTGAGGAGACGCCGCTGCGGCTGCCGTACTCCGAGCACACCCAGGAGCTCATCGACGCCGAGGTCGCGAGCCTCCTCCGCCACGCCGAGCAACGGGCCACCGGCCTGCTGGACGCCCATCGCGGCGCGCTCGACCGGCTCGCGGCGACCCTCCTCGAGGACGAGACCGTCGACGGCGATGTCGTCGTCAAGGTGCTGAGGAACCACCCGCCCGCGGACGGTTCGGCCCGCCGGGCTGCCGGTCGGGCCGTCCCCGCCCGGCATCTCAGCGAGAAGTGAGGCCCCTATGGATGAAGGTGCCGCTTCGCGTCCGAGCCCGGTGGCAGGATGCCGACATGTCACAAGAAGACACCCCACCGCATGGCACAGCCGGGGGCCTGCCGATAACCGTCATCACCGAGGACGGGCTGGAGCACTCCCAGATCTCCGCCGAGGAGCTCGCAGGCCTGATCGCACGGCTCGGCGAACCCGGCGCCGGCCACCTGGTGGCCGATCGCGTCCCGGCCCGGCCTGAGGTGTATCTGCAGGCCTCGCGCGAAGGGGCAGGGCCCTACGAGATCGAGGTCCGCGACGGCTTCGCCGAGCAGCCGCACACCGCGATCGTTCACGATCAGTCGCAGATCACCGCCGCGTTCCTGCTCTGGGCCCGCGGGGAGAAGGCATGGCGCGGCGACCACGACTGGCATCAACCACCCGCACCGCCCGACCTCGACCCCGACACCCTTCAGGAGGCCGAGGAGCTGACCATGGAACTCCTCGGCGGCGGTTTCGGCGGATACGAGGAGATCGTGGAGTCGGTGGCGGACTACTTCACCGACTCGGGCGAACAGCCGGTGACGACCGAGCAGGCACGCCTCGTCGTCGCACCGCTGTGGCAGGCCCGGCTGGCCGAGCAGGAGACATGGCCGGAGATCACCGACGCCGACCGGGTCGAGGTCGCGTTCGACCGACTCTGGGATCGTGGCATCACCGCGGAGATGAACTTCAGCTGCTGCCAGAACTGCGGCGTCGCCGAGATCAGGGAAGAGGCCGACGAGGACGCCCGCGGGTATGTCTTCTTTCACGCCCAGGACAGCGAGAGGGCCGCGGCCGGTGCAGGGCTGATGCTGGCCTATGGCGCGTTCGACGACACGGCCGAGGACGCGGCGATCGGCCGGGAGGTCGTGGACGCACTCACCGAGGCAGGGCTGCCGGTCGTCTGGTCCGGCTCGGCGAGCGAGCGCATCCACGTCACGCCGCTCGACTGGCGCAGGCGCCTGCCGTCCTGACGGCGGTCACGTCCCTGACCCGTCCCGTCAGGCACCCGTCACATCAGGCTCCCGTCGCGCGACAGCGCGGGGGTACGGCTCACCGTGCGCCCCGCCGCGCGGGCGAAATCGGCGAACCGGGCGGCGTCGCGCACGGCCGCGCCGCCCGAGTCGTTGTTGAAGTAGACGAAGACGTCCTGGTCGTCGTCCCAGGTAGCGCAGACGCGCTGCAGCCAGCTCCGCAGGGCCTGGTCGCCGTAGCTCGGCGGCGGATGCGCCATCCCCTCGTGAAACCGCACGTACCCCCAGCGGGCCGTGCGCCACAGCGGGGTGAGCGGCCGGCCGAGGCGGTCGGTCCAGCACAGCGCGGCACCGCACCGCGTCAGCAGCTCACGAACGTCCTCGGTCCACCATGAGGCGTGCCGCGGCTCGACGGCCACCCGGACTTCCGCGGGGAAGCAGCGCAGGCACGCCGCCAGCCGTTCCGGCTCGGCCTGCAGTGTGGGCGGAAGCTGCACGAGGATCGGTCCGAGCTTCGAGCCGAGACCGGCGGCCGCGCCCAGCAGCCGCCGCACGGGCTCCTCGGGCTCCTTCAGCCGTTTCACATGGGTGAGGTAACGGCTCGCCTTCACCGCCATCACCAACGTGGGCGGCGTCCGGTCGCGCCAGCTCTCGAAGATCTCCCGCGTCGGCAGCCGGTAGAAGGCGTTGTTGTTCTCGACCGTGTCGAAACACTCGCCGTAACGCTCCAGCCAGACTCGCTGGGGCAGGCCATGCGGATAGAGCACGCCACGCCAGTCGGCGTACTGCCAACCGGAGGTGCCGACGAGCATCGGCATGACGGCTCCTCGGGGTCACAGCGGTACGACTCCCCGACCAGCCTGCGCCCCTTCGCACAGCCGTGACCAGGGGCGCGCGGCCCGCCGCGCCGGGACCTTGGTCCCGGTGTCATTCCGGCTTCAGCTGGTGCGTCGCCTGCTCCTGTGACGGGTCGGTGCGCAGCCGCGCGAGCAGGCCGCCGTCGAGCAACAGCGTGCTGCCGTTTAGCTGCCCGGCCGCGGGCGAACCGAGGAACAGCGCGGCGTCGGCCACCTCGTCCGGGCCCGTGGTGCGCCCGGTCGGCAGGTCGGCGGCGGCCCGTACGTCGCCGACCACACTCGCCGGCGCGATGCAGACCGCCCGGATCCCCGCGCCGCCCAGCTCGACCGCGATCGACCTGGTGAGCGCCTCGATCCCGGCCTTGGTGACGTCGTAGGCGCTCTGGTTCTCGTGCGCGCGGGAGGCTCCGGGCGACGACAGGCTGATGATGACGCCGCCCCGCCCGGCGTCCCGCCAGTGCCGCGCCGCCCGTACCGACAGCAGGTAGACCGAGCGCAGGTTCGCCGCGATGACCTCGTCCCACTGCCGGGCGCCGATGTCGATCAGCGGCGTGCGGTTCCCGGTGATGGCGGCGTTGTTCACGAGCACGTCCAGCCCGCCCGCGCGGTCGATCCGGGCGAACACCTCGTCGGCGAAGTCCTCGCGGGCCAGGTCTCCGGCCACCGTGGTGACCGCCGGCAGGTCGCCGAAGACCTTCAGGCCCTCCGGGTCCAGGTCCACCGCCAGCACGTCGGCCCCGGCCCGGGCGAAACCGCAGACGAGCGCTCGCCCGATCATGCCGGCCGCGCCCGTCACCAGGACCCGCTCCCCCGTGTAGTCGAAACGTGCCTCGCTCATTCCGCGGTGGCCTCCTTCACCTGCGCGACGATCTGCGTTGGGTTCACGAATATCAGAGCGAGAACCAGCAGCACCGAGGAGAGTGCCGTGTAGAGCACCGCCATGGCGTCGATGGCCTGCGCGGCACGGATGCCCGGTGTGAAGGCGGCGCTGTAGAGGGCGACGACGAGGGTCTGGCTGTCCGGCCCGGCCACGAGGAAGGTCAGCTCGAACATCGCGACCGTACGGACGAGGACGAGGATGCCGGCGGCCAGGATGCCGGGGACGAGCAGGGGCACGAGGACGCGGGTGAAGACCTGGCGCGTGCCGGCTCCGCACATCCGGGCGGCGGCCTCGACGTTGGTGTCGATCTGCTCGACGAACGGCGTCATCACGAGGATGACGAACGGCAGGGCCGGCACCAGGTTGGCGGCGATCACACCGGTCATCGTCCCCGCCAGGTGGAACTTGTAGAGGACCGTGGCGAGCGGGATCCCATACGTGATCGGCGGCAGCACGACCGGCAGGAACAACAGCAGCATGACGGCCCGCCGGCCGGGAAAGTCCCGCCGGGCCAGCGCGTAGGCGGCCGGCACGCCGAACAGCAGGGCGAGCACGACCACCGCGAGCGCGACCTCCACGGTGACCAGCAGCACCTGGCCCAGCCCGAACTCCCGCCACGCCTCGGTGTACCAGGCGGTGGTGAAGCCCTGCGGCAGCCACCCCGCGAACCAGTTCCGGCCGAAGGAGTTGACGACCACCGACAGGATGAGGGCGGCCAGGTTGAGCAGGAAGAACGCCACCACCGCCCAGACGACGACGCCGAGCACGCCGCGCAGGTGCGAGCGCCCGCGGGGACGGAGCGGAACACCCGTGACGCTCATGAGCCCTTGCCTCCCGCCGCCGGCCCCGTGTAGAGGCGGCCGCGCCACAGCAGCGCGGCGCCGATCACGATCAGTTCGAACACGCCCATCAGCACCGCGATGGTCGAGGCCATCGAGTAGTCGTACTTCTCGAAGGCGGACTGATACGCGGCGATGGCCATGACCCGCGTCTCGTTCGCCGGCTCGCCGACCAGGTTGGCGGACGGAAAGACCGAGAACGCCAGCACGAAGGCGAGCACGAACGTCGTCGCCAGGCCCGGCGCCAGCAGCGGCAGGGTGATCCGGCGCACCCGCTGCCAGGGGCTCGCGCCGAGCGTCGCCGCGGCCCGCTCCAGCGTCGGATCGATGCCGGACATGTACGCGAGCACCAGCAGGAACGCGAACGGGAACCCGGTGATGATCAGCGAGAGCAGCACGCCCCAGTAGTTGTAGATCAGGCGTACCGGCTCGTCGACGATGCCGAGGTCGAGCAGCACTCGGTTGAACCAGCCTTTCGGCCCGAGATAGCGGAGCAGACCGTCCGCGACCAGCACCGTCCCGAGCGTGACCGGAAGGACCAGGATCGCGGTCAACACGCGCTTGCCCCGGAACCGTCCACGCAGCCGGTAGGCGATGGGCACGGACGCGCCGACGTTGATGAGCGCGGCGGGCAGCGCCAGCCGCAGGGTCTTCCACACCGTCCCGCTCTGGTAGGAGTCGCCGAAGAACGCCGTGTAGTTGGCGAAGGCGCCCCCGCTGGACTGCGGCTGCACCGACAGACCGACGCCGTACAGCATCGGGTAGAGGAACAGCAGCAGGATCGTGATGACGGCGGGAGCGAGGAGCAGCAGCACCCGGTCGACGCCGCGCTCGGCGAGACGGTGCCGCAGCCCGGCGCGCGCCCGGCCGGGGCGGCCGGTGTCCGGAGCGGCGGTGCGCGTGGCGGTCATGCCGCACCGCCTGCGGCGTCGAACACGAGCACCCTTTCGGCGGGCACCGTCAGCTCGAGGTCGTCGCCCGGCCGCACCCGCTCCGGCAGCCGGAAATGGACCACCTGGCCGGTCTCGGTGACGCCTTCGGCAGCCAGTTCGCGACCGTGGAACTCCACCACCTCAGTGCGCACGCGCACGGAGTTGCCCGATGGCCGGTCCGACCGGCCGGTGCTCAGCCGGAAGTCCTCAGGGCGGACCGCGGCGATGACCCGCGCACGGGAGGCCGCGCCTTTCGCGGCCTCGGAGGCCGTGGCCGTCGCAACCCCAGAGGCCGGTCCCTGCGCCACACCGGAGGCCGGCCCCTGCGCGACACCGGTGAGCCGCAGCCCGGCGTCGCCGACGACGACCCGCTCCTCCTGCCTCGCGATGACCGGCAGCTCGAACAGGTTGCGGTAGCCCATGAAACCGGCGATGTAGACGCTCGCGGGATAGGTGTAGACCTCCTCGGGCGTGCCGATCTGCTCGACGCGGCCATCGCGCAGGACCACGAGCCGGTCCGCGAGGGCGAGCGCGTCCTCCTGGTCGTGTGTGACGTAGACGGTGGTCAGGCCGAGCGACTGGTGCATCTTCCTGATCTCGGTGCGCATCTGCAGCCGCAGCTTGGCATCCAGGTTGGACAGCGGCTCGTCCATGAGCACCAGGCGGGGCCCGACCACGATCGCCCGCGCGATCGCGACCCGCTGCTGCTGGCCGCCGGAGAGCTGTCCGGGCAGCTTGTCGGCGTGGCCGGTGAGCTCGACCAGTTCCAGGGCCTCGTCCACCCGCCGGGCCGTCTCGGCCTTGCCGACGCGCCGTACCGCGAGCCCGAACCCCACGTTGCGGCAGGGTGATGCGCCGCAGGCCACGAGCCCGGCGGTGAGGCAGGCCGCCAGGACACCGGTGCGGATCGTGCGTCGGGATCTCATGGGGATTCGGTCCTCCTTCGGCACGACCGGGCTCAGACCGGCGCGGTCGTGCTCCGAATGACGAGGCGCGTCGCCAGGTCCGGGGGGCCCGCTCGCCGCGGTGCCGCCGCG
Source organism: Actinomadura sp. HBU206391 (assembly GCF_014323665.1). GTDB lineage: Bacteria > Actinomycetota > Actinomycetes > Streptosporangiales > Streptosporangiaceae > Actinomadura_C. Next base: position 35,453 of record NZ_JABVEB010000044.1, read on the forward strand.
CCGAGCAGGGACAGGAGCATGGAGGCGGAGGCCTGGGCCACGCCGGCGATGGGAACGGACACCGTGGTGAGGGGCGGGGAGGTCATCGACGCCATCGGGATGTCGTCGACGCCGATGACGCTGATGTCACGGGGCACTCCGACGCGGCGGTCGGCCAGCCGCGACATGACACCGAGCGCGATGAGGTCGTTGTAGGCGAGTACCGCGGTGACCTCGGCGGTCAGCACCTCGTCGGCGGCCCGGTAGCCGCCGCTGAAGCGAGGTTCGTACGGACCCAGCACCGTGAGCCGGATCCCCTGGGCCGAGCACGCGGCGGTCAGATGACGGAGTCGCTGGCGGTTGGACCACGAGCCGCGCGGCCCGGTGAGGTAGGCGCAGCGCCGGTGTCCGAGGGCGCGGAGGTGCGTCACGGCCTGCTCGATTCCGGGCCCGTGGTCGATCCCGACCGAGGGAATCGTGCGGTTCAGCCGGTACGCCACGACCACGGGGGTGCGCGCCGCGGTCGCATGCAGCCGGGCGGCCGGCAACCGCGGCGAGCACAGGATCAGGCCGTCGACCTGTTCGGCCATGGCCTCGGCCAGCGCGACCTCGGTGGCGCGGTCCTCATCGGTGTCGGCGAGGAACAGCGCGTAGTCGGAGTCGCGCAGCCGGGACTGGACGGCCTTGATGAAAGGGGCGAAGAACGGGTTGGCGATGTCGGGCACGATCAGCCCGAGGTTGGCGGTCCGTCCAAGGACGAGGGAACGCGCCGCGCGGTTGGGCTGGTAGCCGAGCCGTTCGGCGCTTTCGAGCACGCGACGCCGTGTCACGGCGTTGACCAGCTCTGGAGCGTTGAGCGCGCGGGAGACCGTGGACGGCGACACGCCCGCCAGACCGGCGACGGCCCGGATCGTCACCGCGCCGCCCGGGCGCGCGGGGCCCGTCACGGCGTGGCTCCCGCTCTGACCGGAACGAGAGGCTTCGGATGTTCCGTCCATCTCGCTCCACGATGAAAACGTTTGTGGAACTTGTCAAGGGACGGCGCTAGAGGGCCTTCCTGAGCCACTGCTCGACACCGGCCACGTGCACTTCGGCCCACGCCCTGGCCACGTCAGGCTGCCTGTCCGCGATCGCGTCGAGGATCGCGTGATGCTCGGCGTGCGTTCGTTCCCACGCGCCTTCCTGCGTCAGCCCGCGCCATATCCGGCCGCGCATGGTCGGGCCGGCGAGGCTCTCGAGCAGAGAGCAGAGCACCGAGTTGCCCGACGCCACGACGATCCGGCGGTGGAACTCGAGGTCGCTGGCGACCAGTTCCTCGGACGTGGAATCGGCCGAGACGAGCGACAGATGCTCACGCAGCGCCGCCACCTCGTCGTCGCCGATCCTCGTCGCCGCCAGGGCGACCGCCTGAGGCTCGAGGAAGCGGCGCACTTCGAAGAACTCCAGCACGGTGGCGTCGTGGTGCACGTCCACGATGAAGCTCAGCGCGTCGAGCAGCAGGCTCGGCTCCAGGCTCGTCACATAGGTGCCGTCGCCCTGCCGGACGTCGAGCACCCGGATGAGCGACAGCGCCTTGACGGCCTCGCGCAGGGAGTTGCGCGACAGGCCGAGCTGAGCCGCCAGGTCGACCTCCCGGGGAAGCCGCTGCCCCGGGAGCAGGCTGCCCGAGACGATCATTTCTTTGATCTTTTCGATCGCCTCGTCGGTGACCGCCATCGCCTCGCGCCTCCCGAAGGTCGGATGTCTTCCGCTTGTCAGTATGACGCCACGGTTCATCCCGCCTCATCAGCTGAAATCCCGGTTTGAGGCCAGCTGGGACCACGGCCTCGCGCCGATCCGGCGGGCCGCCGGGTGCCGGGCCGCCGTGCGGTGCGATTCGGCTCCGCCACCCCCTTGACGCGGGGCGCGCCGGCGAGGTTCTATCTCCTTTTAGTTAGGCAACTTTCCTAACTGTAGGTCGCAATTGACCAGTCCACGGCATCCAGCGGCAGGAGACGATCATCGCCATCGGCGAGTCACGGGACGCCCTGATTCCAGGGCGATCGGAAAGAGAGGCCGAGTCGGCCGCTCCGATACCGGGCACCCCCAGCCTCCTGCGTGCCATCAACGACCGGGCCGCCCTCGAGATGCTGCTCGTGCACGGGGCGCTGACCCGCCCGCGGCTCGGCGAGCTGACCGGGCTCTCCAAGCCCACCGCCTCGCAGCTGCTCGCCCGGCTCGAGCAGGCCGGCCTGGTCGTACAGGACGGGATCAAGGAGGGTTCCACCGGGCGCACCGCGGAGATGTACCGGATCGACCCGGCCGCGGCATACGTCGCCGGGCTGGACGTCTCCCCCGCACGGATCAGGGCCTCCGTCGCCGACCTCGTCGGGACGGTGATGGGCGAGTACACCCTGCGCACGCCGGGCCGATCCGGTGCGGGCGTCGTCGTCGGCCGGGTGCGCACCGCGGTCGAGGGCGCGGCTCACACGGCCGGGGTCGAGCCCGATCGGCTGAACCGCGTCGTCATCGGCATTCAGGGGGCGGTCGATCCGGCCACCGGGCGGCTCGGTTACGCCGCTCACATCCCCGGCTGGCATGTCCCCGACGTCACCGGCCGGCTGGTCGAGGGACTCGGCCTGCGGGTGGCCATCGAGAACGACGTCAATCTCGCCGCGCTGGCCGAGCTGGATCGCGGGCAGGCGTCCAAGGTCCGCGACTTCGTGCTGCTGTGGGTGGGGTCCGGAATCGGGATGGCGGTGGTCCTCGGCGGGAGGCTGCACCGGGGCGCCACCGGCGGGGCGGGCGAGATCGGCTACATGCCGCTGGTCGGCGCCCCGCTCGTGCGGGACGTACGCCGAGCGCACACCGGAGGAATGCAGCTGGCCGCAGGAGCGCCGGCCATTCTGAAGCTGTTGCGCGAGCACGGCTTCAGGGGCACCGACGCCGTCAAGACCCTCGCCCGGGCCGCCGCGGCGGCCGAGGGCCCGGCCGCGGCCGGCGGCGTGCGGCAGGGGGTGCGGCGGCGAGAGCCGCAGGGTACGGGCGAGGAGGAAGGGACGCGGGCCACCGCCGCGCTCACCGAGTTGGCCGCCCGGCTCGGCATCGGGCTCGCGAACGTGGTCGCGGTGCTCGACCCCGAGTTGATCATTCTCTCCGGCGACGTGCTGCACGCGGGCGGCGAACCGCTGCGCGCGCTCATCGAACGTGAACTGCACGCGCTGACCATCCCGAGGCCCCGCCTGCGACTCAGCTCGGTAGAGGGCAACCCGGTTCTCGCCGGGGCGCTGCATCTGGCGCTGGCGCAGACCCGCGACGAGGTCTTCTCGAGTACCGTCCCCTGACCTCCGTACGCAGCGGATCTTCGTCCAGGACATCACACCGACAGGAGTCGCCAATTGAAAGCAGCACGGTTGAAGGCGGCACGGTTGAAGGCGGCACGGTTGAAGGCGGCACGGTTGAAAGCGGCAGTCACCGGTCACGCCCCGCTGGAGTGCGTGTGATCACCCCTCTGCTCGTGGCGATCGACGGGGGGAACAGCAAGACCGACGTCGTCGTGGTGGGCCCGGACGGCGGCGTCCTCGCCACGTTCCGGGGCGGCGGATTCCGGCCGTACGAGATCGGGGAGGCCGCGGCGGTCGAGGTGATCGCCTCGGCCGTCGCCGCCGCGCTCGACCGCGCGGGCGCCGCGCCGGGCGCCCTGGTGACCCATGTCGCCGCCTACCTCGCCAACGCCGATCTGCCGGAGGAGGAGGAACGCCTGACCAGGGCGCTGATGGCGCGTGGATGGTCCCGTACGACTCGCGTCGGCAACGACACGTTCGCGCTCCTGCGGGCGGGCGCCTCGAAGGGCTGGGGCATCGCGGTGGTCTGCGGCGCCGGGATCAACTGCCTCGGCGTGGGCCCGGACGGGCGGACCTCCCGGTTCCCCGCGCTCGGCCCGCACACCGGTGACTGGGGCGGTGGGATGCAGCTCGGCGACCTGGCCCTGTGGAACGCGGTGCGCGGCGAGGACGGCCGGGGCCCGCGCACCGCCCTCACCTCCGCGGTCGCCGCCCATTTCGACGTGGCGGCCGCCGTCGACGTCGGCCTAGCCCTGCACAGCGGCGAGCTCGGCGCCGAACGGCTGCTGGAGCTCACGCCGGTGCTCTTGGACGTGGCGGCAGGCGGCGACACCGTGGCCGTCTCGGTCGTCGACCGGCTGGCCGACGAGGTCACCGCCCTCGGCACGGTAGCGCTGCGCCGCCTCGGCCTCCTGCAGACCCCGGTCGAGGTGGTGCTGGGCGGCGGCGTGCTGACCGCACGGTATCCACTGCTGATGACGGGGATCGAGCGGCGCTACGCAGAGCGCGCCCCGCACGCCGAACTGGTCGTGTCCGACGCCCCCCCGATCCTCGGGGCGGCGCTGCTGGGCCTCGACGAGATCGGCGCCACACCCGAGACGTACGCCGCGCTGCGCGCCGCTCTCACCGAGAGCTGATCACCGGCGCCCGACGCCTCGCATCCCGACGCCCCGCACCCGACGCCCCGCACCCGACGTCTCGCACCGGACGCATCGCACCCGATGCCCGGTGCCTGAGGCCTGAGGCCCGGTGCCTGAGGCCTGAGGCCCGGTGCCTGAGGCCTGAGGCCCGGTGCCTGAGGCCTGAGGCCCGGTGCCTGAGGCCTCGGCCGGACCTGCCGCCACCCGGGCCGCCGGGCGGGGAGGAACGTGAATCCATAAGGCGGTTATCGAGGTGAACCGGCGGGCAGCCCGGCGGCATGCGAGTGGTCATCGTCGGAGCGAGCGGCAATGTCGGCACGAGCCTCGTCGAGGCCCTGTCCCAGGACGGCCAGGTCACCTCGGTGCTCGGCCTCGCGCGCCGACGCCCGGCCTGGCGGCCCGCCAAGGCCGAATGGGCCGAGGCCGACATCACCACCGACGATCTCGGGACGCACTTCCGTGCCGCCGACGCCGTCGTCCATCTGGCCTGGCGGTTCCAGCCGACGCACAACCCGATCATGACCTGGAACACCAACGTGCTCGGCTCCATCCGGGTCTTCCGGGCCGTCGCCGACGCCGGGGTGCGAACGCTGGTGCACTCCTCGTCGGTGGGCGCCTACTCCCCGGGCCCGAAGGACCGCCGGGTGGACGAGTCCTGGCCCACGCACGGCTGGCCGACCGCCGCGTACGCCCGCGAGAAGGCGTACCTGGAGCGGGTGCTCGACACCTTCGAGCGCGAGCACACCGGCTGCAGGGTGGTGCGGCTGAGACCCGGATTCATCTTCAAGGGCCAGGCCGCGTCCGAGCAGCGACGGCTGTTCGCGGGCCCGCTGCTACCCAATCCGCTCATGCGGCCCGGTCTGGTGCCGATCCTGCCCGATCCGGCGATGGCGTTTCAGGCGCTGCACTCGCTCGACGCCGCCGAGGCTTTCCGCCTGGCCCTCACCGAATCGGTCCACGGCCCGTTCAACATCGCCGCCGAGCCGGTCGTGGACGTTCCCGCCCTGGCCGGGCTGCTCGGCGCCAAGTCCGTCCGCGTGCCCTCGTGGCCGGTGCGGGGTCTGCTCGCCACCGCCTGGCACCTGCGGCTAGTGCCGGCCTCGCCCGATCTGTTCGACCTGGTGATGCGGCTGCCGCTCATGGACGTCACCCGCGCGCACACGGAACTGGGCTGGTCGCCCCGGTACAGCTCGCTCGACGCCGTGAGCGAGTTCCTCGACGGGCTCCGTACGGGTGCGGGCATGGACACGCCCCCGCTGGACTCGGCGGCCGGTGGGCCCCTGCGGATTCGCGAGTTCATGAGCCGTGCCGGGCAACGCCCCTAGCCGCGCCACCCCTACCGCAAGATCGCGAATACCGTACGGCGAAACCCCAATCAATGCGGCCAGATCTGGGCTTGTAGCGATTGGTAACAATTTGGAACGCCAGGTATCGATCAAGTGGCCCGCTACTGAACGATGACGGTATGGGCTCCATCCCCCAAGCCGGCGTATCGTTCGCCGAGCGCGTAGTGGATCAGCTGCGCGGCTGGCCTGCTCTGAGTGTGTGCCGTGTCGATTGCGGCGGGAGCAGGGGATTGGCGTTGAGCACCCGCCAGATCGTGCATCTTCACAGCGCGAACGAAGCCGAGCTCTACCTGACCTGGCCGGTGATCCAGCGAATGCACGAAGTGCTGGTGGACAGCGAGCGGGTGATGCTGGTTCCGGGCGAGGACTGGGTGCGGGTCCGCCTGGACGGCGACAGCGACGTGAGGCTGTTCACCTCGCTGGTCAGCGTGGCGATCCAGGCCAACTCCGCCGCCGTACGGGAGTGTCACCAGCCGGTGGCCCCTTGCCCAAAGCACAGGTTGACGTCAGTCTGAGAGGGCGCGGAACGCAAACGCCCAGCCAGTGTGGAGCAGACGTGACCGTAGATTCGGCAGTACGGGAACAGCAGGCCATGCACCAGGTGACCGAACGCCTCGCCCACAGGTTCGCCCAGACCTATTCCACCGATCAGGTCGCCGAGACCGTGACCACGATCCACCACCGGTTCGACGACCGGCCGATCCGCGACTTCGTCCCCATCCTGGTGGAGCGCTTCGCGCGTCAGCAGCTCATGCCGCACTGAGGCGACGCGAACGGCTCATCACCTGCGGGCGCCTGGACCGGCGGCCCGTACCGCCGCCGATCGCGTGCGCACCCGCCGCGACACCACCGATCGGAGGAAAGGCGGAAGGCCGGCCCCCATGGCGGGGAACCGGCCTTCGACCACGTGGTAGCGGGGGCAGGATTTGAACCTGCGACCTCTGGGTTATGAGCCCAGCGAGCTACCGAACTGCTCCACCCCGCGGCGATGTGATGACTGTATGGGTCCGCGAGGTCTTGCGCAAACCGGATAAGGGGATGGCGGGGTCACGTGGGCGAGAGGGAGCCGACCGAGACCTCGGGCGATGCGGTGAGGGTCTGGAGCACCACGCAGTAGCGTTCGGTCAGGCGCAGCAGGGTGGCGAGTTCCTCCGGCGAGGCGCCGGTGTCGAGGGCGAAGTCGAGACGGATCGCCGTGAAGCCGACCCGGGTCTCCTTGTCCACGGCCAGCGTGCCGCGGAAGTCCAGGTCGCCTTCGGCGCGGACCGTCCCGTCGCGGATGTCGAGCCCCAGCGACGTCGCGACCGCCTTGAGGGTGACCCCCGCGCAGGCCACCAAGGCCTCCAGGAGCATGTCTCCCGAGCACAGGGCGATGCCGTCGCCTCCGCTCGCCGGGTGCAGGCCGGCCTCGGCCAGCGCCCGGCCGGTCTCCACCCTGCAGGTCACGCCTTCGCCGAGAGCGCCCTCGGCCCTCAATGTCACCAGCGCGGTGCTGGGATCCTCCCGGTACCGGGCCTTCAACGGCGCCTGGCGATCACGTAGCTCCTGACGACCCATACGGGCTCCACTCCACATAGCCGTCCGCATTGCCGGGGCTGTGCCCTCCAGGATCGCCGGTCAGCTCACGTGCCGCCAGGAGCCGGCACCGGCGAAACATCAACAGGCCGGTTCCCAATGATCGGGAACCGGCCTGTGACCTGCCACTTGGTAGCGGGGGCAGGATTTGAACCTGCGACCTCTGGGTTATGAGCCCAGCGAGCTACCGAACTGCTCCACCCCGCGGCGATGCCCTAACTCTATGGGGACCCTGAACCTTAGGCAAATCGCCTCTCGCCGCGTCTCCCGCGCAACTCGCCGACGGCTGCGCGAGCGCACGCGGCTGCACGAACGCACAATGCGCCGCCCCCGGCCGGAGGTCGG
>NZ_JABVEB010000440.1 GCF_014323665.1 Actinomadura sp. HBU206391
TCACGCCCACGGCAAGGACCCTGAGCTGCATGAGCAGCACGAACGTGATGCCGACCCTGGACTCGGTGGAGCGACTCAGAGCATGCTGCGGCAGATCATCGGAATGGGACGCCGGCGAGGATGCGGGAGGAGACTCGCCAGAAGACATCGCGAAGCCCTCCGTTACGCGCACACCGGGGTACGAATCTAGAATAATCCTCGTAACAGCTCACATAGCCAACCGCTGACACGACTGACCCGCAAATGACTACGATGCCCGCAATAGCCTGAATCAGTGGCTTGAGGGGACGACAGTGTCCGGTACCCGGCTCGCGCCGCATGCCAGCGACGCGAAGACGCCCATCGAGTTCGTCGCGTTGATGCGGAGACTTCAGCAGTGGTCGGGCCTGACGATCCACGAACTGGAGTCCAGGGCCACCGCCGACGGGGACCGATTGCCCACAGGCCGGCTGACTGTTCTGCTCGACCACGACATCCTTCCGCCCAAGGAAATGGTCGCGGCCTTCGTGCGCGCGTGTGGCTGCAGCCCCGCCGTCCAGCGGGAATGGATTCGCATCCACGACCGCATCGCCGCCGGTCCGGCGGACCGGACCGCACCCGGTGCGACTTTTACCGAATCCCATTCTGGACCCTTTTCGAGAGACGAATCGCCCGAGGGAGAAGCGCCCGAAACCGACGATCACAGGCCCCGTCACCGCCGGCCGCACCGTCACCGTTCCGTCTCGCTGCTGGTCATGGCCCCGGTACTGATCACCGTCGTGATCGTGGCGATCTCCCTGTGGCCGGCCGACGGCCCGTCGGTCGGCCGCGGCGCCGCACCTGCGCAGGCCAGTGCGCGGGTCGGATCCGCGGCACCGGAAGAGGCCGCCTCAGTGTCCTCCATCGGGCTGCCCACGAACGGCTGGTACACCGTGCATCCCGCGGCTGGCCGGCCTGCCGACGAGTGCCTCTCGGTCCTGCCCGACAACGATTTCCGGCCGACGCTGGCGAGCGACACCTGCGTGGTGGACGACACCCTGCAGCGCTTCCGCTTCCAGGCCGTCCAGGGCGGGGCGTACACGATCAAGGGCACGACCAGTGACGACGACATCTGGTGCGCCACCGTGGACTCGCGCTCCGAGGGGGCGCTGATCCATCTCTCGTCGTGCGACCCGAGGTCGGTGCTGCAGCGGTTCGCCGTGACACCGGCGAGCGAGTCGTCGCGGAAGGGCCCGCTGTTCCGCCTGCTGCCCAAGGCCGCGGGCGGCATGTGCGTCGGTCTCGGCGCCCGCGTGGCGGGCACCGCCCAGACGATGCAGATCAGTTGCGGGCGGACCGGCGTACTGGAGTACGCCCTGTCTCCAGTGGCGTCCCCCACCGGGCGCTGACCGTCAGGCGTGCTCGGGTTCGCGGATGCGCTGGCTGATCACATGCGTCACCCCGTCGCCCCGCATGCTCACCCCGTAGAGAGCGTCGGCGCCCTCCATGGTGCGCTTCTGGTGGGTGATGATGATCAACTGCGACGATTCGCGCAGTTCCTCGAGGATGGTCAGCAGCCGCGTGGTGTTGGTGTCGTCCAACGCCGCCTCCACCTCGTCGAGGACATAGAACGGCGAGGGCCGGGCCCGGAAGATGGCCACCAGGATGGCGATGGCGACCAGTGACCGCTCACCGCCGGACAGCAGCGACAACCGCTTGACCTTCTTGCCCGGTGGCCGGGCCTCGACCTCGACACCGGTGGCGAGCATGTCGTCGGGCTGGGTCAGTGAGAGCTTGCCCTCGCCGCCGGGGAACAGCCGGGAGAAGATCCGCTCGAACTCGCGCGCCGTGTCGGCGAAGGCCGCCGCGAACACCTGCTCGACCCGCTCGTCCACCTCCTTGACCACGGTCAGCAGATCACGGCGGGTCTTCTTCAGGTCCTCGAGCTGTGAGGTGAGGAAAGCGTGGCGTTCCTCCAGCGCGGCGAACTCCTCCAGGGCCAGCGGGTTGACCTTGCCCAGGGTGGTCAGCTGACGCTCGGCGGCCTTGGCCCGCTTCTCCTGTACGGCCCGGTCGTACGGCTGCGGCACCGCGTCCTCACCGGCGTCCGGCGCCGGCGGCACCGGCTGGTCCGGGCCGTACTCCGCGATGAGCGACACCGCCTCGACGCCGTACTCCTCCAGCGCACGGGTCTCGAGCTGCTCCAGCCGCAGCCGTTGCTCGGCGCGGGCAACCTCGCTGCCGTGCACGACGTTGACGAGCTTCTCCAGCCGGCCGGACAGCTCGCGCACCTGATTCCGTACGATCTTGAGCTCGGCGTCGCGGCTCTCGCGACCGCGTTCAGCGGCCTCGCGCTCGGTGACGGCGTCCCTGAGCGATGCCTCGATCCGGTCCAGGGCCACGCGGCTACCCTGCTCGACGGCCTTGGCGACGTCGGCCTGCCGCGCTCTGCGCTGGCGGAGCACCGCGGCGCGGGCTCGTTCCTCCCGCTCCCGGAGTGCACCCCGCTCCAGCGCGTCGGCGCGCCCGGCGATCGCCTTCACGCGTTCCTCGGCCGTACGGACCGACAGGCGTGCCTCCATCTCGGCCGAGCGCAGCTCCTGGCAGCGCTCCGCGAGTTCGTCGCGGCGGATCAGATCGGGCTCCACGTCGAGGTCCTCCTCGGCCTCGGCGATCTCCAGCCGCTCCTGCAGCTCGGCGATGCCCTGATCGTCGCGTTCTCGTGCCTCTTCGGCGGCGGACGCGGCCTTGGCGAGGCGTTCGACCTCCTGGCGGGCCGCCTGCCCCGCCGCCTGCAGGCGCGCGAGCTGCTTGGCCTCATGCGCGGCCTTGGCGTCGACCTCACGCAGCCGGGCCCGGACCCGGTCGAGCGCCGACTGCGCCTCTCCCGCCGCGGCCTGCGCCTGGTTCACCGACACCCTGGCTGCGTCGAGCGCCGCCTGAGCGCGCTGTTCGGAGGCGGCCGCCTCGTCGAGCACCGCCGCGCTCCGCCCGGCCTCGTCGGCCGCGGCGGCGAGTGCCTCGATCGCCTCGTCCAGCGCCGCCCGCATCTGCAACGGCCCGTGCGCGCCGCCCGTGGCCCCGCCCTGCGCCCAGTGCGCACCGAGCAGGTCGCCGTCGCGGGTGACCGCCCGGAGCTCCGGCCTGGTCTTGACCAGGGCCCGGGCGGCGGGCAGGTCGTCGACCACGACGACGCCGTGCAGCAGATGGTCGAGGGCCGTCCGCACCGAGTCGGG
>NZ_JABVEB010000441.1 GCF_014323665.1 Actinomadura sp. HBU206391
GGTGCACCGCCTCGCGTGGACCGTTCCATCTCCGGCTCGCGACCAGTGCCTGCTCCAGCGCGATGCGGGCCAGGTCGTCAACGCGCGCGTCCGGCCGCAGGACCAGCCTGGCGACGACCGCCGTGGCGGACCCGTCCTCGGTGATCAGGCCGTTCTCGAGCAGCGTGAGCGCGCCGTGGCGGCGGGCTTCCGGCTCGTCGGCGAGCAGCAGCCTGGTCGCCTCCGTCTCCTGCTGCGAGGCCAGCTCGCCGGCCAGGTTCTCGCGGTACAGCGCGAGCGCCAGGTCGGTGGTCGTGGTCGAGACCGCGGCGATGTCGCCGTCGGACATCGACTGGTCGGCGTCGATGAACCATGCGAAGCCGAGCAGCAGGTCACCGTGCCGGATGGGGACACAGACCCTGGGCAGCATCTGCGGCTCATCGCATGCCGGTGTGCGGATCGGCTCCTTGGCCTGCATGATGCCGGCCTGCCGGAAGAACGCGATCACCTCCGGCGTGGTCTGCCGACGCAGCACCGACAGCCGGCGCACCTCGTCCATCGGCTCGACCTGCTCGCTGTACACGACGACCCGCTGACGGTGGTCCTCGATCAGCGCGGGCCGGCCGACGCGGCTGGCCAGCGAGTCCACGATCCTCTGAAGCTCTGAGACCATCGCACCGCTTTCAACAGGAGTAGCACTCTTTCTCCCGTACACCAGCTCTTTGACGGACGGTACCCCAGCGCACGAGCTGACCGTGAATCCCGACACAAGTCAGGGCGTTCACCCCGATGCTTCCTGCATCTGCACGGTGATCGTTCCGCGGGGCCGCCCATAGGATTCCGCCTCGCACGTCTGTCTCAGGAAGGTGTTGCCGATGCTTTCGACCCGAAGGTACAGATCCGTCCGCCGCCGACCGGCGAGAGCGCTGGCGGTGTTCACCGCAGTCTTGCTGGGCGTGTCGCTGAGCGCGGTCGGGACCGGCCAGGCCGCTCCGGCCGGGCATCGTCCGGGCGGACACGGTCCGGCCGGGCATGCCCCGCCCTTGCAGCCGATCGATCCACAGCGCTGGCAGGACCAGCAGGACATGACTTGGAACGACTACAAGCCGATTCCGGGCGTGAGCTGGGCCACCAACGGCGCGGTCCCGACCGATCGCGCGCTGCGGGTGGCGCTCGTGGCGATCGACTTCCCGGACCAGCCATTCGTGATCACTAAGCCGAAGCACTCCGACCCCTTCACCAACCCGCAGATCGATCCGGTCTCCCGCGAGCAGGTACCGCAGTTCTACGCCGACTTCTTCAACAAGCCGAGCGAGGTGAACCACTTCCAGACGCTCAACGGTTACTGGATGGAACAGAGCGGCGGCAAGCTCGGCGTCTCTTCGGTGACCTCCTACGGCGCGTACCGGATGCCGAAGAGCTCCTCCCAGTACGGCCTGAACGACATCGGCCAGACTCCGCCGAACGGCTGCCCAGGGCAGACCACGGTCGCCGGAGCGCAGGCCGACGTGTCCACCATCGCGGTGGACTCGACCAAGTTCTTCAAGGTCGGTGACCTGATCACCATCTCGGGGGTGACCCCGGGCGGGCAGAAGACCGTCACGGCCATCCCGGACGACACCCACCTCACGCTCGGCGGGACGGTGACCGTCGCGGACAAGTCGGGCATCAACAACTGCGCCGGGACCAGGCTGGAGACCGACGCCGACGCGCTGTGGCACGCCAACGCCGGCTGCACCGGCAACTGTGGCTATGACGTGGTCCTGCGGATCTACGCCGGCTACGACGAGACCTCGGTGTGGCAGGAGTTCGGCGAGATGAAGTTCCAGTCGCCGGAGGACGTGCCGCGCGAGGACTGGGGCAACCCGAGCCCGGCGCTGCCGAACACCGTCCCCAGCCGGTACGTGCCGTGGACGTCCTGGCTGGCCGGCTCACAACTGTGGGGCCAGTCCACCGTCCGGCAGGGTGAGAGCTCGGGCACGATCACGCACGAGCTGAGCCACTTCTTCTTCAGCATCGGTGACAACAACAACAACCCGTACGCCACGCCGTACCACCGGGCCGGATCGGGTACCTGGGACATGATGGACCGTGGCTCGTTCAACGGTCCGGGCGGTCCGCACAACCGCTGGCAGGTGCCCGCACAGCACGGCGCCTCGATGGGCGCCGAGCACACGCTGCGGAACAAGATCGGGATGGGTTTCGTGCCGTACGCCTCGGTGCTGCGGCTCAACCGGGACGGGCTCGCCTCGTCCGGCCTGGCGGTCGCCGACGTCATCGCCCGCGCGGTGAACGCCGAGAAGCTGCCGGCCGGTTCGCGGGCGGGCGTCCAGGTGTCCCTGGACGGCAGTGCGGCGGACCGCTCGCCGGCCTGCGACGTGAACACCAGCCCGGTGTGCGACGGTGGCGGGCCGTCGGGCGGCTGGAAGAACTACACGCTCGAGTCGGTGCAGCGGATCGGGTACGGCTCGTTCGGACCGGACAACGGCGTGCTGATCGCCAAGAACAAGCCGTTCGAGCCGGGCGGCCGGTCCACCGAGGGCTCGACCTGCGGTTACAACTGCTTCACCTGGGTGGCCGACGCGCACCCCGAGGACATCGACACCCTCGACTTCAAGCGCCCGGACGGTACCCCCGTGATGCGCACGATGGGCGACTACCGGCAGCTCAACGACGCGCTCTTCCACGCCGGAACGAACTCGGGCTCGAAGAACGAGTACGTCGACGCCGCCAACGACCTGCACTCCTACATCCTGGACAAGTACACCGACGCGAAGGGCCTCCTGCACTACATCATCGGCGTACAGAACCCCAAGGGCGCCGGGCCGCAGAAGCGCGGCGTGGCGGTGGCCAAGGGCAAGCCGGCCGGAAAGACCCCGGCCTGGGCCACGAACTGCACGTTCCCCGTCACCAACACCGGTAGAGCCGCCGCCACCGACCCGGCCCTGCACCCGCAGGACGAGCGGGCCTATCTGAACAACGACATCTACAAGCTGTCGAGCGCGGTACGCGGGTCGGGCTGGTCGGCGCAGCTGTACAACAACCTGACCACCGCCGCCTTCGGGAAGACCGTCAAGGTCCCGGTCTACGTGACCCGCACCCCGGGCAGCGACCACTCCGCCACGGTGAAGCTGACCGCGACCTCGGTGAGCAACCCCGGCAGGACGGCCACCGCCACCTGCAAGGTGAACGTCAACGACAC
>NZ_JABVEB010000442.1 GCF_014323665.1 Actinomadura sp. HBU206391
CCGTGGCTGCAGATGTGGACCAGGCAGCCGATGAACGTCACGCCGTCCCAGACGCCGGTCACGATGTCCCACGTGCCGCGGTAGATGCCCTGGCCGAAGTCGCAGAACTCCTGCCCCCAGCCGCAGCTCCAGTAGGTGTCGGCCGGCTCGTCCGGGGACGCTGCGCCATCGGGCGGCGGACCCGACGGCACGTACGCCGTTTCGGCGTCGCGCCGGTCGTCGGCGCCCGCACCCTGCTCTGCGCTCGGTTCATCGAGCGATCCATCAACCGATTCGGCGCACTCGGCGTCGCCGACCCGGCACACCGCGTCCTGGATGTGGCCGGTGATCCCGCCCGGAACCGAGGACATCACCAGCGCGGTCACGACCGTCACCACGAGCAGCACGACCGCCAGGTACGACAGCGTCCCCTCACCCCGGTCGGACGAGGACGCGGCGCGGCCCACGGCCCCTGCCCCCCGGTCCGGGAATGGCACGGCACACCTCCGCCAAGACCATATTGATCAGCGCACCGGATTCCCCAGTGTCCCCGGACCCATGAGCAGGCCCATTTCGCGACGCTCCGAGGGCGACGACATGCCGATTCTCGTTTTGGGCCCGATGTGGGCCCGCGGGCCCTGTCGGGATCTCGGCTGTCCGAAGATAATTGTCGTCCCGCCGATTTCCGTGAGGTCTTGTACGATCGCGTCTTTCCAGCCGCATAACCGAAGGGCTCATATGAATCGGGAAGCCCGCGATGACGGGTCGGGCGCCGTGGACTACCTCGCGGTCGTCCTGCTCATCTCGGTGATCAGCGGGGCATTCCTCGTCAGCGGTGTCGGCGCCACTGTGGTGGACACCTGCGAGGACGCCATCTGCAGAGTCATGGGCGGCGACTGCGCACGGGAGAATCCGCCCGCCCTGCCGGGCGCCGGTCAAGCCCTGGCCGCGCCCGCCCCCGCGAGCCCCGCGCCGGCGGCGGGCGCGAAATCCCCGCCCAGGCCGCCGATCACCAAGCCGGTGTGCACTCCCGATCCCACTGTCGCGTGGACCGAGGGATTGCACACGCACAACGACTATCAGAACGGCCGCCCGCTGCATGACTCGCTGGAGCACGGGGCGACCAGTGTCGAGGCGGACGTGTGGCTCGACGAGAACGGCGAGTTGATGCTCCGCCACCTTCCCGACGAGCCGTACGTCGGGTCGTTCCGGGATCTGTACGTGAACCCGCTCAAGGCCCGGGCGGCGGAGAACGGCGGAAAGATCTACGCCGGGCGCGATCAGCAGTTCCAATTGCTCATCGAGATCAAGCAGGGCGGCCCCGCGGCGTACGAAAAGGTGCTCGAGGAGATCAAGGACCTGCCGCCGAACGTACACGTGATCTTCGATGCGGGGCGTCCCGACGACGCGATCGGAAAGCAGCCGTCCAACGTGTCGTTCGACATATCTCCGGGGGAGGGCTGCACGCTTCCTCCGAAGGTCGATCCCGCCGACCCGCAGTACGACCGCGCCTACGCGCGCAACTTCACCATGCTGAACGCCTCGTACAAGCAGTGCGTCGACCGGAACAAGGACGGCAAGATCAGCAAGTCGGAGCAGGCGGATTTCAACGCGATCGTGCAGAAGGCCCATGACGCCGGCCTAAAGGTCCGGATCGTGGAGGGCCCGGACGGCCCGAAGCGGAAATCCGAGCCGGGCGAGTTCAAGGCGTGCTCATCGTGGATTCCCTGGCAGCCCAGCTGTAAGGACGACGAGCGCGAGGCGTTCTGGCAGGCCGAACTGGAGGCCGGCGTCGACGTCTTCGACACCTCGCACATCTCCCTGGGACGGAAGTGGCTGCGCAACTGCGGCCGCGAGGACTGACCCGGGCGCCGACGGCGGATCAGGCCACCAGGACGTCGAAGATCCTCAGCTCTTCGCGGCCGTCGCGCATGTGGTCGATTGTGGTGTACCACCCTATGGCTCGACTAATTCCAATTGGTGATCATGTCGTCGTCGATATCGGCTCCCGCGTCTCGCATCATTTTCACGACCTGCTGTAGGTATTCTGCCGGCGGCTCGTAGTGGCCGCTGGCGTCGTTGATACTGACGAGCTTGCCGTCGTGCACTACGAACTCACCCGCGGCTGCGACCTCGTCCCCCGCGAGAAAGCTGGAGTGCTGAAACCTGCCCGGCTTGGACTTGCCGTTGGCGTAGAGATTGCCGTACCGGTCCATCACGAAGATCCACTCTCCGTTCTCGGCCCATCTGCTCGGCATGTCCGTGTTGAGAGCCTGACCATTGGAGCGAAAGAGTTCGCCATTATGAACGATGATTCGAAAGTAATCTCGCCGTTGAGGGTCCCTCACATAGTCGATCTCGTTATAGTGAAGCCTTGGGCTAAGGCCGCGATCCTCGCCGACGAATTCTTTGAGGAGGGGTGTAGTGGAATATTCGGGCCCGTGTGTCACTGCGGGTGGAATATTTTCGAGATGGGGGACATAAACTGATCGGATGCCCAGTTCTCGCTCAACGTCCAAGAGGGCGGGCCACTTGCCGTACTTCCGGGTTATCGCGCCCCTGGCGCCGGAGTCATTGAGCAAGTGTTCGAGGCGAGCAGCCGGATCGGGGGCATTCAATATGTCATTTACCAGGGCACGCTGGGTATCCGAGAGATCTGATCTGCCAAGAGCATGTTCGACGTCCTCCAGTGATGGCGGACGATCGCCGTTCATGCTGAACAGGTCCCAACCTGGCCCGGTGTCGTTCCACCAACTCTGCAGAATTTCCTTTGCAAGGACTGGCCGCGTCAGCCCCAGATTCTCCTTGGGCTGGGGAATGTACCTTTCGATAGCATGTCGGGTCTCCTGAGATACGTCGTCGTACCTGTCCCCCAACATGCGCTTTCCGAACTCGTGGTCGTCGGTCTCGGGGCCGAATCTGCGAACGCCGTCAGGGCCGACTCGGCCCGGCGTGTCCTGGTCCACGTCGGCGGTGTCGGTGTTCTCGCCGTCGGTATCGCCTTCGCCGTCGTTGTCGGGATCGACCCGACCCTTGTCGGTGTCGGCGTGGTCGGTACGGCGCAGGCTTTTGAGCAGTTTGGTTCCTCTGCCGAACCAGCCGACGCCGCCGATCATGCCGAGGATGGTGGGCACGGCTCGGCCGGCGGCGGTGCCGTGGTGGTCGTTGTTCCAGTCCTG
>NZ_JABVEB010000443.1 GCF_014323665.1 Actinomadura sp. HBU206391
GCTTACCTCGGGTTGTCCGCGTAGCCAATCGGTGGCGTCGACCAGGCGCCGGGCCAGCAGCCCGATGTCGAAGACGTTGGCCCGGTCGGTCTCCTCCTCCGCCGTCAGAAGGTCGAACAGCAGTGTGCCGAGCCCGGCCCGGTTCAGCACAGCGGCCACGAATCGGTTGCGGGGGCTATAACGGCTGCTGCCGCTGCCGTGGGCGAACATGACGAACCCGCATGGATCATCCGGCACGGTCAGGTGCCCGGCCAGCCGTACCGGCCCGGCGCGTACCTCGGTCTCCTCATCTCGTGCCGGGTCGTCGTCCACGCCGGCACCGGCGGCCCGGCTGATCCGCTTGGCCGTGTGCCGCAGGCAGGCCACGACCTCCTCGTCGGAGGTCTGGGAGAAGTCCGCGTACCACTGCCCGATCGCGAAGAAAGGCGTCGGTGTCTGCAGGCTGATCAGTTCGTCGGCGTCGTGTTCGAGCCGGCTGGTCCAGTCCGGTGGTGCCACCGGCACGGCGAGCACCACGCGTGCCGCTCCGTGGGCGCGTGCGACCTGGCAGGCGGCCCGTGCTGTTGATCCGGTGGCGATGCCGTCATCGACAACGATCACCGTCCGCCCGCTCAGTGGCACCCGGTCCCGATCACCGCGGAACCGCTCGGCACGGCGTTCCAGCTCGGTTCGCTCGCGGCGCTCGACCGCAGCCAGTTCAACGGCGGACACACACGCCAACCGCACGATCTCCTCGTCGAGGATCCGCACGCCGTCCTCGCCGATCGCGCCCATTCCGAGCTCCGGCTGGAACGGCACACCGAGCTTGCGGACCACGATGACGTCCAGCGGTGCGTCGAGTGCCTGGGCGACCTCGAATGCCACGGGAACGCCGCCTCGCGGAAGACCGACGACGACCACGTCCTCGCCGCGCAGATGCCGTAGCCGAGCACCTAGACGCCGTCCGGCATCAATGCGATCAACGAATACCATGATGTCCCCCACAGCTCAGGTTTCCACCGACGAGCCCAGTGCTCCAGGGCCGATGGTCCTTTTCGCGGGAGACGTCCACGCCTGGGCGGATCAGGTCGCCGCAGGGCTCGCGCGTACGGACTGCCGCCTCGCGCGGGCGCGGGGGCGCATCGGGTCGTGCTGACGCTGCCGGTCGGTACGTGTCCCGATCCTGCTGATCTTCGGCGGTTGCCGATCTGGCCGGCGATTGGTTCAACACCCATCTCAGACCCTCAAGCGTTCGGGACACCTCCCATCCACGGACGGTGGTGCCGGTGCTCTCGGGCGACCAGCACCGGACAGGTGACGTGGTGGATGACGGCGTGGGCGGTGGTGCCCAATGCCAGCGTGTGTGCACCAAAGTGCTCGCGTGCCCCGACCACCAGCAGCTCCGCTTTCCGCGAGGCCTCGATGAGTGCGTGGCGGGAGCTGTCGCATGTGACCGATTCGATGATTCGGACGCCGGGGTGCTGCTTCCGCCACGGAACGAGGGCGCGGATGAGGAGGTTCTCTTCGTCTCGCTCGATCTCGGTCAGGGGGGCGCCCATGGCTGTCCGCCCGATTGGTCCTGTGGGCATGATCGGCCGCCAGGCGCGTATCGCCCGTAGCCTTATGCCACGCAGCTCGGCTTCGCCGAACGCGGCCTGCAGCGCTGTATCACCCCCGACCACGACGACGATCTGCCGGTCGTCGATGGGCGGCCGCCATCCGGCATGGACCAAGACCACGGGGCAGGAGGCGTGGCCGGCGACCTGCAGCGCGACCGAGCCGGCCAGCAGATCACGGAAGCCACCGTGGCCGCGTGTCCCCAGCACGACCAGCCCGGCCTCGGCCGATCGCTGGATGAGCGCTATGGATGGGCTATCTGTGACGACCTCGCTGCGTACGTGGACGCTCGGCGCGATCTTCTCGGCCTTGCGATGGGCGCCGGCGACCATACGGTGAGCTTCCCCCCAACTGAGGCTGCGGCGCACATCGACGCCGAACAGCGACCACGCGAACGCGTGGACCAGGCAGAGACCGACGCCTCTTAAGGACGCTTCATGGGCCGCCCAGCGGAGTGCCGCATCACTTGGAGGGGAACCGTCAACCCCGATGAGAATCGAACGTCGTGCCATTGCACCTGCTAGCTAAGAACGGCCGTCGTACCGCAGACATGCCGGATGATTCTGTTTCCTCTATGAGGTCGTGCGGCAGTCGATTCCCACCCCGCCCATGGAGTACGCACCCGACGGCGATCTCACGACCTTCGTCGGCCACGATGGTCATAAGGTCCATGCCATCGTGTAACCGCCGCGCAATCCGCGTTGCCGGGCCCTGCCCCGGAGAGCGCGTGCGTTACCCGCTGTTCCTTGTGCTGGTTCCAGTGCGGACGTCTGCGCGGATCACCGTGCCCGCTGTTTGCCGGGAAGGTGCTCGATCAAGGTGTCGGCGGAAGGGAAGAACACGCTCTCGTGACCGTCACGCCAGCGGACGAGGTAAGGCGGAGCACCGTTCTCACCATGTACTTCAAGGATCACACCCTCGCGCACCTCATCTCCCACGTGGCGACCCTTCACCATCAGCCCATCGCCTACAACCGCTTGCATCATTCCTCCTTATTTCTTGCCATCGCTTCAACCGTTTCCCAGGGCCTTTCGCGGCGAGTAGGGGCGAAGGTCCATCACCGGCCGAGCTTTGGCCGTCGTCGGCCCGATTTGATCAGGGGTGGGTGCGGGGTGCGGGTGTCTCAGGGTTGGCGAGGTCGGCGGTGCCTTGCGCCGCTTCGCCGGATGGGTCGCTCGCGGCTCGGTCGGGCATCCCATACTGGACGGAATCAACTACTGGGACACAGCTGACGGAGGCACAACCAGGAGGAGCCGGCGGGTGGGTTCAATGCCGGATACGAGCCTGTGCTGGTTCCTGTCGGCCGTGCGGCGGCGCGGTCCGCTGACGGGCTCATTCTGCGACAGCCTGCGGAGGCGGTTCGGGGGGTTCTCCGCCAACCACTTCTTGTCCGGGGCAGGAGGGGGAGAGCGGGCTGACGCCGGTGGGAGGCTTCCGCCGGGCCCCATCGCGGTTGACCACCATGGGATCGGTGTGCGGCGCAGTCCCGTCCGCCCGGGTGAGCAGATCCCAAACATGCTGGTTGATCTCGATAGGGCGTTCGAGGGTCAGCAAGTGG
>NZ_JABVEB010000444.1 GCF_014323665.1 Actinomadura sp. HBU206391
CCCGGACCGAGATGATCTCCTTCCGGTCGTCGCCGTTCAGGTCGCCGAACTTCGTCCGCACGGCATCGCCGAAACCGGTCGCCACGGTCTTGCTCTCGGGTCCGTCATAGACCTTGGCCGCGTCCCAGCCGAGATTGCGATAGGCGACCACCGCGTCGTCGTCACGAACCGAGATGATCTCATCCCGGCCGTCACCGTTCAGGTCGCCGAACTTCGTCCCCACCGCGTCGTTGAAACCACCTGCCACGGTCTTGCTCTCGGGTCCGTCATAGACCTTGGCCGCGTCCCAGCCGAGATTCCGATAGGCCACCACATCGCCATTGGGCGCCCGGACCGAGATGATCTCATCGCGGCCATCACCGTTCAGATCGCCGAACTTCGTCCCCACCGCATCGCCGAAACCGGTCGCCACGGTCTTGCTCTCGGGTCCGTCATAGACCTTGGCCGCGTCCCAGCCGAGATTCCGATAGGCGACCACCGCGTCGTCGTCACGAACCGAGATGATCTCATCCCGGCCGTCACCGTTCAGATCGCCGAACTTCGTCCCCACCGCATCGCCGAAACCGGTCGCCACGAGTTTGCTGTCCGCGCCGTCGTACACCTTGGCCGCGTCCCAGCCGAGATTGCGATAGGCCACCACGCTCCCATCGGGACGGATCGACACCAGATCGTCGCGACCATCGCCGTCCATTTCGGCGAACTGCACGGTCCCGTCATCGACGGGACCCGGCGGAGGGGTCGGTGTGCAGCCGTTGTCGCTGGTGACATTGCGCCAGGTCCTGCTGTTGGTCGTGCCGTAGTTCACGCCGTTGAACACGGCCGCGACCCGCTCGCTGCCCGCCTCTCCCCAGGTGGCGATCCCATTGCCGTTGGCGTCGATCGCCTGCTCCATGTGCAGGTGCGGATGACCGTTGGAGGTGGGGCCGGTATGGCCCACCCGCCCGATCGTGGTGCCCTGCGAGACGTTGGCGCCGACGCCCACCGCCCGGGACTGCAGATGGATATAGGTGGTGAACCAGCCACCGCCGTGATCGATCTGGATCATGTTCCCCGCGTTGGAATGGTAGAAGGACTGATTCACCCTGCCGCTCGCCGGAGCGATCAACAGCGCCCCTTCCGTTCCCACCTGATCGGGCTCCTTGACCATGTCCAGCGCCGGAGCATGACCCCAGGTGTCCAGCCGCCATTTCTGAGCGCAGGGAAAGGGCAGCTGAAACGCCGGCCGCGGCCCGGCCGCACTCGCCGGCGAGGACAACGCCGTGACCAGACCCGCTGTGACGACGACCGTCGTCAGGCCGGCGAGCAGGGACAGAAATCGCTTGCGGGAGCGCGGCGGTCGCGCCGTGGTGACAGATCTACTCAACAGAGGTCCCTTTCTCACGTGATCTCTCCCGTTGACGGCGGAAAGCCGGGCCACCGTCTCGTCAACGGGCCTGCGGATCGGTTGCGCTCTAGAGGCGGGATGGGACACCCTGCAGGGGGCGAATCGTCGCGCAAAGTTTAGGTAGGGCGTCCTTTCAAATCGCTTACAAACGGCGGTGACCTGTACGCCGGCGATCGGCGCCGACACTTTTGTGCTCAGGGCGTCGCGCACTTGGCGGAAAACACGGGGTCGCGCCGGAGAACCGGGTGTGTCACTCTGCAGGAGTGGATCAATGCGCAGGGCGTAGGAGAATTGACCTCTCAGATCGCGTCCGGGCCGCGTTAACCCGCACCTCCCGAATCAGGTGAAGCACTCTTCCTCTCGGGCCGCCGCCTTTCATCACCGCCGTACCGGCTCGAAGACGGATCGACCGGCGATCGGGCATGGGACGGGAGGGGACATGAACGATCCGCCACTTCGTTTCGGCGTGCTAGGCCCCTTGATCGCCGAGAAGAACGGCCGGCCCGTCGACCTGCCCCGGTCGAACATCCTGCGCGGACTCTTAGGTGTGCTCCTGCTGGCCCAGCCGGCGGCACTGCCGGTCGAACGCATCCTCGACCTGGTGTGGTCGACGCGCCGCGCCCGCGCCCGCCGCGGCACCGTCCAGGTCGGGATCTCCCGCCTCCGGGAGTGGCTGGCCGAACTGACCGAGGGCCGGCCCGGGCTGATCGGCGTCGACCACGCCCCTTCCGGTTACCGCCTGTCCATGGACCCGTCCGCCGTCGACATGTCACGGTTTCGGGCCCTGACCGCCGAGGCGGGGGACGCCTCTGGCCGGGCCGAGCGCCATCGACTCCTCGTACGGGCCGTGGCGTTGTCCCGCGGCCCGGTCCTCGCTGACCTGTCCACGCTCGACTCCGGCGATCCGCTGCTGCGCATGGCGCACGAGGAGGTTCGCCGGGCCGCCCTGGCGCTGGCCGAGACGGCGCTGACGGTGGGCCGCCCCTACGACGCACTCTCGCATCTCGAGGCGATGGCGGCGGCCGCCCCACTCGACGAGCCGGTGCACGCCTCGCTGCTGAAACTGCTCGCGGCGTGCGAGCGGCCCGCGGAGGCGCTCGAGCGGTATGAGGCGCTGCGCGCCAGGCTGACCGAGAACCTGGGGGTAAGCCCGAGCAGCCAGGTGCAGCGGGTGCACCTGGCCATCCTGGCGCGTGACCGCGAGATCGGCGGGCCTGGCGCCGAGCACCGGCCGGCCCTGCCGTCTCCGTCCCTCCTACCGCCCGACATCGTGGACTTCGTCGGCCGCGATGAGCAGGTGGAGCGGCTGCTGGATCTACTCGACGGCGACGGGCGGTCGATGACGATGGCGTTGGTCGTCGGTGCGGGCGGCATAGGCAAGACCACCCTGGTCACGCACGTGGCGCACCGGCTCAGATCCGCCTTTCCCGACGGGCAGATCTATGTCGATCTGCAGGGGGCCGAGGCGCTGCCGGCCGACCCCGGTGAGGTGCTGGGACGGTTTCTGACCGCGCTCGGCGTCGACGGGCGAGCCCTGCCGGAAGGCGTGCCGGAACGCGCGGAACGGCTGCGCAGCCTGGTCGCCGACCGGCGGGTCCTCGTCGTGCTCGACAACGCCGCCGACGAGCGGCAGATCCGCCCGCTGCTGCCCGGCGGCCGCGGCTGCGCCGTACTGGTCAACAGCCGCCGGAGGCTGCCCGGGCTCAGCGCCCACACCCTCAGGCTCGCGGCGTTCGACGTCGACG
>NZ_JABVEB010000445.1 GCF_014323665.1 Actinomadura sp. HBU206391
CCGGGTGGTCACTTCAGTACGGGGAACCGTTGGACCAGGCTGGTCTGAGCCCACCAGCGGCCGAGCCCGAGCGTGTCGCCCGCGTGGACGAGTGCGAGGCCGACGACGAGCAGTGCGTAGATGAGGTGGTCGTCCATGAAGACGTTGTTCTCGGGTGGGAGGACGACGCTCCACATCATGACGAGCATGACCGCGCCCGCCGCGGCGGCGAGTCGGATGCCGATGCCGAGAATCAGTGCGGTGCCGATGCCCGCGAGTCCGAGCATGAACAGCCAGTCGGCCCACGCGGTACCCGCGATGTCGTTGTAGAAGCCCTTGAAAGGACCGGCCGCCGCGGACTTCAGGAAGCCCATCGTCGGGTGACCACCGTTGATCCACGCCTGCTTGTCAGTGGTCTCGTGCCCGAGGCCGAACAGCTTGTCCACGAACGCCCAGAGGAACACAAAGCCCAGCGACAGCCGGGCAAGGGCCCACACGATACGGGCGGCAGGTGACTCGGTCGCCGGCTTTCCGTGCGTCGAGGGGATGCGGTGGCCGGTTTCGGGCCGGGGGTTGGCGACTACCATTCGTCTCACCTCTTCCGTGCGCCGGAGCGGTTCCGGCTGCCTTTACCCAACGCCATACGGCGTGGGCGGCTCAGAGGCGAAAGCAGGAGTGCGCACGGGACCTTGGTCCTGGCTCGGTCGGCGAGGTGCAACAGTCTTGGCGGCCATCACCGCAGGCTTCTCCCGAGCATGCAGGTGAGCGTGTTCGCCGGGTTGCTAGGCGTCGGCCGGTTGGAGCGGCACCCGCCACTCGAGGATGGTTCCGCCGGACTCACGAGCCCGTGCCTCGAAGTCGCCGCCCAGGCTCTTCGCGCGGTCGGCCATATTCCTGAGGCCGCTGCGTCGCCCTCCCTCGGGGATGCCCACGCCGTCATCGGCGACCCGCAGCAACAGATCAGAGCCGGCGACGACGGTGACGTCGACCCGGGTGGCGTGAGCGTGACGTGCCACGTTGGACAGCGCCTCCTGCAGGACGGCGACCAAATGCTCACCCGTGACCTCGTCGACGGCGGTGTCCAGCAGCCCATCCAGCCGCACGGCGGGAGCGAAACCCAGGCTCTCGGCCGCACTGTCGATGACGCCGTACAACCGCGACCGCAACGTCTGTTCAGAATCCGGCGAGGCCTGCAAAGCGAAGATGGTCGAGCGGATCTGCCGGATCGTGTCATCCAGGTCATCGACCGCACGCTGCACACGGACCGCGACGTCCCGCTTCTGAGTGATCTTGATGGCGCTCATGAGCATCATCGCGATCGCGAACAGCCGCTGGATCACGGTGTCGTGCAGGTCCTTGGCGATCCGATCGCGGTCTTCCAAAACGACCAGCCGCTCGTGGTCTCGCCGTCGCCCGGCGAGTTCCAGCGCGATCGCCGCCTGCGCGGCGAACGTCTCCAACAGCCGCCGAACCGGATCTCCGAACCCCGGCCTGCCAGGCCCGTTGGCGACCGACAACACCCCGAGCGCGGCCGCCCCCACTCCGAGCGGCACCAACAACGCCGACTGCACAGGGGCGCGTGACAGCGGCCCGGACTCGCGCGCCACCTCCTCGGCGCCCCGCAGAGCCATGGAAGAACCACTGCGGAAGACCTCCCCGGCGATCCCTTCATCGAGCCGTTCCCTCAGCTGATCCACTACCTCGGCATGCCGGCCGTCGGCCGCACGGACGACGAGTTCGTCCGGAATCTCCCCTATCAAGGCCACCGTCGCCAGGTCGGCGTCGCAGATCTCCCGAGCGCGCCGCACGACCAGGTCGAGAACCTCCCCCGGCTCGGTGCCCGACAAAAGAGCCGTCGTCACCTCCGCAGACGCCTCCAGCCACCGTTCACGACGCCTGGCATCCTGATACAGCCGGGCGTTCTCAATGGCCACACCCGCCGCAGTCGCCAGCGCCGACACAACATGCTCATCGTCGTCGTCGAACTCCTCACCACCGGTCTTCTCGGTCAGGTAGAGATTGCCGAACACCTCATCACGCACCCGGATCGGCACACCGAGGAAACGCCGCATCGGCGGATGGTCGTCCGGGAATCCGAAAGACTCCGGATGCGCGGAAAGATCCGCAAGGCGGATCGGCCGCGGATCCTTGATCAGCAGGCCGAGGATGCCCAGGCCATGCGGCCAATGCTCCAAAGCATCGATCTGCTCCTGGGTCACACCGACCGTGATGAACTGGCTCAAACGGTCACTCTCACCGATCACGCCGAGCGCCCCGTACCTGGCGTCCACCAGTGTGGTGGCGGCCTCGACGATGCGACGCAGCACGACCTCCAGATCGAGATCGCCGCCGATGGACACGATCGCCTCGATCAGCCCCCGAACGCGATCCCGAGTGGTCACGACGGTCGCGAGCCGGCCTTGCAGCTCAGTGAGCAGATCATCGAGTTGCAACTGCGGCAGCACCAGGTGAGCGCGATCCACGCTTGGCCGGTTCTCAGGAGGCACGGGGGTCGTCCCTTCGGGAGTGCGGCTTCCCATCATCGTGCAATCAGTCGGCAATGGCAGCCTTGGGCGGTCTCGTAGACCTTGCAACCGGGATGACCGCTGCTGCGCACTATCAACATTGGCGACGGGCTCGGTACTCCTCAGCGCGCTGCGCAGGTCGTCCAGGAACCGCGGGGTCCCAATCTCCGCCTCGATCGCAGCGACGGTCAAGCCGTCTGATCCGGCGGTCCGGGCCCCGGAGTTGCCCGCGACCCGGTCCCACGCCACCAAGAGCATCGCCGGGTCGTGCACGAGGTTGAACAGGTTGACCGAGCTGAGCCCAGAACTGCGCCGGGCATATCCCTTATCGGCCTGGGAGAGGCACTCAATCCCGAGCACGCCGGCGCTCGGCGAGTTGGCCCCACGCTGATACGACAGCGATGGAGACGACCAGCAGCACGGCGCTTCCGGCGATGTCGAGCACGTAGTGGTTCACCGTGCTGAGCACGACTGTCGCCATACCCAGCGGAAAGATCCACGACAGCGACGCCGATCGCGGATGGGAGGTCCGCAGCGCATACCACACGGCATACGCACACCACAACGACCACCCCACGTGCATGCTGGGCATAGCCGAATAC
>NZ_JABVEB010000446.1 GCF_014323665.1 Actinomadura sp. HBU206391
GACCGGCGGGGTCGACGGTCAGATCACCGAAGACGAGCCGATCACCGTCGGCGGGCGCCTCGGCCCGGGCGGAACCGGGGCCCGGGTCCTGCCCCGCGTCAGGGGTGAAGGCGGCCCGCCGCAGCAGCGAGCGGATCCTGGCCACCAGTACGGACGTGTCGACCGGCTTGACGACGTAGTCGTCGGCCCCCGCCTCCAGACCCGACACCACGTCGAGCGCGTCGCCGCGCGCCGACATCATCAGGATGGGGGCCAGGCTGGACTCCCTGATCCTCCGGCACAGCCCGATGCCGTCCAACTCCGGCAGCATCACGTCCAGCAGCAACAGGTCGTGTCGCCGTTCCCTGAACAGCTCCAGCCCGGTCAGACCGTCGCCCGCCACGCTGACCTGATAGCCATAGCGCTCCAGCGCCATCGCGACCGCCTTCCGGATCACCTCGTCGTCCTCGACGAGGAGGATCGTGACGGGCGTCGACGCGCCATTCCCAACGGCTGAAACGGACATGTCCCGGCTCAGCCGCTCACCGCGCCCGCCGCGTTCCAGCCCTGGGCTTGAAAGCGAGGCGTGAGGGAGGCGGGCGCTGCCTCCGCCGCGCAGTGGCGGCAGACGACCACCGGATCGAGATCAGCGCCGCACGAGTGCTCGAAGACGACCGGCGGCCGGTCGGCCAGGTGCCGGTCTCCCCAGCGCAGGAGGGTGAGCAGAACCGGCTGGAGCTCCCGGCCGGCCGCGGTGGGCTCGTACTCGAAGCGCGGCGGGCGCTCACTGTAGAGCGTCTTCCGCAGCACTCCGGCCTCGACGAGGTGATTCAGCCGTACGGTCAGAACGTCCCTCGGTGCACCGATGTTACGGGCGAGGTCGTTGAAACGCCGGACTCCGAAGAAGACCTCGCGGAGCACGAGAAGAGAGTACTTCTCGCCGATCACGCTGAGCGTGTCGGCGATCGAGCAAGGGCGTGGCGAGGCCATGCGTCCACCGTAGGGCAGTGTGTTTGTGTCTCCAACTCACCCGAAGTACAGTCAGTTCAGTTTTCAAACTTACACGGGCCGGGTGACCCTGGGCGCGGCCGGCCGGTAACAGGCGAGACAGGACAGTCACTGCCGGGACAGGAGAGATCGCATGCGCGACGCCGTCATCGTCGAAGCCGTACGCACCCCGATGGGACGAGGCCGGCCGACCGGCGCGCTCGCGGGAGTCCACCCGGTCGAACTGCTCGCCCACACCCTGCGCACCCTCGTCGGCCGCAGTGGGATCGATCCCGCCCTCGTCGATGACGTGATCGGCGGCTGTGTCGACCAGGTCGGCGAGCAGGCCATGAACACCACCCGCTACGCCTGGTTGTCGGCGGGCTTCCCGGACGCCGTCCCGGCGACCACCATCGACCGGCAGTGCGGCTCCTCGCAACAGGCCGTCCACTTCGCCGCCCAGGGAGTGATCTCGGGGGCGTACGACCTGGTGGTGGCCTGCGGGGTCGAGTCGATGAGCCGCGTGCCGATGTGGTCGAACGTCCCACCGGGAACCGACCCCTTCGGCCCCGGCGTCGCGGCCCGTTATCCCGAGGGGCTCATCCCGCAGGGCATCAGCGCCGAGCTCATCGCCGCCAAGTGGTCGATCAGCCGCGAGCAGATGGACGCCTTCGCCACCACATCGCACCGGCGAGCGGCCAGAGCGCACGCCGACGGCCTGTTCGCCGCCGAGCTCGCCCCGGTCGAGACGGACGCGGGCACGGTGACCGGTGACGAGTCCGTACGGCCCGACACCGCTCCGGAGGTCCTCGCCGGGCTCCGCCCCGCCTTCGCCGACCCGGCCTTCGCCGAACGGTTCCCGCAGATCGACTGGTCGGTGACGGCGGGCAACAGCAGCCCGGTCAACGACGGCGCCTCGGCCGTGCTCATCGCCTCGAGTGAGACCGCGGCCAGGCTCGGCCTAAGGCCCAGGGCCCGGTTGCACGGCTTCGCCGTCACAGGTTCGGACCCGCTGCTCATGCTGACCGGGGTCATACCGGCCACCGAGAAGGTGCTGCGCCGCGCGGGACTGCGCCTGGACGACATCGACCTGTTCGAGGTCAATGAAGCGTTCGCCAGCGTGGTCCTCGCCTGGCTGCAGGAGACCGGCGCCGATCCCGCCAAGGTGAACGTCAACGGCGGCGCCATCGCGCTCGGCCATCCGCTCGGGGCCAGCGGCACCCGCCTGATGGCCACGCTGGTCAACGCGATGGAGCAGCGCGGCGCCCGCTACGCGCTGCAGACGATGTGCGAGGCGGGCGGCCTCGCCAACGCCACCGTCCTGGAACGGCTGTCATGACGACCTCCAGGGTATAGAGGGTCCGCGGCCGGGTAGGCGACGCACCGCCCCCGACGGCTAGGCCGGGCCGCCCTCCCGCACGTCTCGCCGCTCAGCCGAGCCGGCCGGGCTTGGTGTAGCCCCTGAGCAGGTCGCGGGAGATGATCAGTCGCTGCATCTCGTCGGTGCCCTCGAAGATGCGGTAGAGCCGGACCTGCCGGTACCAGCGCTCGATGGGCAGCTCACGGGTGTAGCCCATGCCGCCGTGGATCTGCAGCACGCGGTCGACGACGCGGTTGACCATGCCGGCCCCGTACAGCTTGGCCATGGACGAGGAGTGACGCGAGTCGAGGCCCTGGTCGACCGCCCAGGCGGCCCGCAACACCAGCAGCCGGGCGGCCTCGAGCTCCACCTCCGAGTCGGCGATCATCCACTGGATCGCCTGGTTGGCGCCGATCGGCCGGCCGAACGTCTGGCGGGTGCGGGCGTACTCGATGGCCATCTCCAGTGCCCGCTCGGCGATACCGACGCCGTGTGAGGGGATGGTGAAGCGGCCTTTGACGATCCACTTCATGCCGAGCTCGAAACCCTGTCCGATCTCGCCGAGGATGTTGCGGCCGGGCACCCGGACGTCGTCGAAGACGAGTGCGGCGGGGCCGCCCTCGCCCATGGTCTGGATGAACTCCGACGTCCATCCCATGTCGCGGTCGACCAGGAAGGCGGTGGTGCCGCCCCCGCGCACGCCCTTCTCCTTGTCGGTGACGGCCACGACGATGGC
>NZ_JABVEB010000447.1 GCF_014323665.1 Actinomadura sp. HBU206391
CGGAGGGTGCGTGGTCGGGGGCGTCTGGGTGGGCTCGGGGGCCTGCGTGGTCGGCGGGGGCGTCTGAGCCGGTGGGGGCGGGGTCTGGGTCGGTGGCGGGGTCTGCGCGGGAGGCGGGGTCTGTGCGGGAGGCGGGGGGCCGGCGGTCGGCGGGGGGGCGACGGTGGGCGGGGGCGAGACCGGCGGCCCGCCGATGGGGGGCGGCTCCATGGGGGGCATCGGCCAGCCCGGCCGAGCGCGTCCGCCCGGTGGCGCCGAGGGCAGGGCGATCGATTGTGGTACGGGGGAACCGCCGCGCAGCGTCAACGTGTCGGGCTGCGGCGCGATCACCCCGTCGTCCTGGCCGATGGGCCGAGGGGCCGTGATGGGGGGCAGCGGCGGGAACCCGGACCGGCCGGGCGGGCTCGGTGCGGGCCGCGACGCGACGGCCGGCGCGGCCCGGTCGTCCGACCGGCAGATGAGTTGCACCACGGTGGCCGCGCCCATCGAGGCTCCGACGAGCAGGGCCGCCACTGCGCCGAGGATGACCGGGTGCCGGGTCAGCAGCCCGCCACGGTCGTCGTCGGCCGTGTCGTCATCGGTCCGCCGGGTCGCCAGCGTGCGCGGAGACTGCACCGGGAAGCCGTCCTCGTCGAAGTCGGCGATCTGCGCCGCGATGGCGCACCTGTACCCGGTCAGATCGGGGTCCTGGAAGCAGCTGAGCACCTCCTGCCGCAGTGACTCGGGCGGAGTCACCGTGGGCAGCATGTCGTACACCTTGGCGGGGGACACGTTGCGCGGCCGGTGCGGCCCGCACACCCGGCAGATGAGCGCGTGCTCGAGTAACCGGGCCCGCAGGTCGGCGGAGAGCTCGGCGCTCCGTTCCCGCAGCAGTTCGGCGCGCACCCGGCAGTCGTAGGGCCCGTCGTGGGCGAGGATCTCGGCGGTCAGCGCGGCCTCGAGTTCGGCCCGGGCCCGAGCGAGCAGGGCCGTGACCTCCTCGTCCGACAGTCCGAGCACGGCGCCGAGGTCGGGCCGCGTGAGGCGATGCCGGATGTGCAGCTCCATCACCTCGCGGCTGAGCGGTGCGAGGCTCATCACGGCACGCCAGGCCGTGATGCGCTGGTCGACGTCGTCCTGCTGGTGGGTGGCGATCGACACGTCCGGCCGGCGGCCGCCATAGGGCATCGACCGGGCGCACTCGTGCCTGGCGATCGCGTACAGCCAGGTGCCGAACCGGTCGGGGTCGCGCAGCAGGCCGATATGGGCCTCGGCCACGATGAGGGTGTCGCGCAGCGCCGCCTCGGCGGCGTCGCGATTGCTCCATTGGAACCAGCAGTAGGCGTAGATCCGGTCGCCGTAGGCGTCGTAGACCGCGGTGAGCGCGCTGGGGTCCCGTGCCTGCAGGGCTTCGACCAAGAGGCGATCACTCATGACCCGAAGGTAATCGGGTTGGTAGATCAGATCTGGCAATGAAAGAAACACAATATATTGTCGGCTCTATTGACCGAACCGACCATTATTGCGTTTTGGAACATTTGTCACGCAATCCTGCGACGGTGGCCCAGCGCGTGCTCTTGGCCGGTCAGCATGGGGGGGAACGCGCGTTCGGCGGCCACCGTGATCATCGCGACCTCCGCGGAGGTCAGGACCACCGGATGTGCGCCGATGAAGCGCGGCACCCGACGCGACCGGTGGAACATGACCCCGCCGAATCTCAGCCCTCCGCGCGGGACCCGCGCGCCGTGCACGGCGACGACCGGGGCGACTGCGACCTCGTCGTCGAGCTCGGCGGCCAGCAGCTCGGCGACGGTGTGGGCCGCTCGTACCACCGCGACCTGCAGGTTGGCGACGGGGCGGCCGCCCGCCCAGAGCCGGCGGTGGTCCGACCACAGGCGCACCCCGAGCGTCCACCGGCGGCTGACGATGACGTAGACGCCGGTGAGGCCGATGACCAGATGGTCCAGATTGGCGGCGGGGAGCCCCGGCAGCGCCCGGTCGTGCAGCACCCTGAAGCCCCCTGGGTCGAGGGACGCCAGCACCCGGCCCGTACGCCGCTCGGCCATCGCGCCGTGCCGCCAGCTCGTCACCGGCCCCGGCCGGTTGCGCAGATAGAGCACGTGCACCGCCAACGTCGCCAGGGCCGCGGCTAAACCGGCCCACCAGTTGCTCAGCCCGCCGACGACCACCGCGTTCGAGCCGGCGAGAACCAGTCGCATCATCATGCGTTCCTGGCGATGCCGGTCGGACAGCGCCCGGTAACGAGCCCATGCCGAGGCGCCGGCGGCGGACCCGCCACCGTACGGTCTCCAGCCCCCTGACGGGGACCCGCTCCCGGACTGCGTCACGCGACCCGGCACCGTGTGGCCCCTTCTATCGGATAGTCGTCAGCGTGGTGTCCGGTCCGGTGATTCTTCAAGGGCTTTGGCCAGGTCATGGTGATCTCCATGCCCCACCTGTCCCCTACGGGCGGGAGAACGGCGCTTGACACTGTCATGATTACAGTGTCATTGTGCTGAGTATGGAGAGCACCTGGACGATCACTGAACTCGCAGCGGCGGCCGCCGCCGCGCTCGGCGGTGAGCCCGCACAGGTGAACGGCCGGGTCAGGGACATGCCCAACGAGCGCCTGATCCGGTGGTACACGACGATCGGCCTGGTCGATCCGCCATCGGCCCGGCGCGGCCGCATCGCGCTTTACGGGCAGCGCCATCTGCTGCAGCTCGTCGCCGTCAAACGCCGGCAGGCCGCGGGCCGGACCATCGCCCAGATCCAGATGGAACTGACCGGCGCCACCGACGACACCCTCCAGTCCATCGCCCGGGTGCCCGGCACTTCCGCCCCGCCCTCCCCGGACCCTGATCCAGGTGCCGGCCCCGGCCCGGCCGGCGGCCTCCAGCGCCGTTTCTGGACCCCTCCCCCCGCCGCCCCCCGTGACCTCGCGGTCGCTCCCGGCCCGGCGAAGCGGACCACCGCGAGATCACGAACGGACATGGGCGAGACGACTCCGTCCCCGCTCCCCCGGGCGGCCCCGGCCCTCGTCCACGGCGTACGGCTGGCGCCGGGGGTGACTCTG
>NZ_JABVEB010000448.1 GCF_014323665.1 Actinomadura sp. HBU206391
ACTCGCCGGGGTCAAGGCCGCAACGGGCGTCTACGGCACCTCCGACCTGACCCGCCGCTTCACGATCGGCGACTCGCACATCATCACGGTGAGCACCAAGACGCACCGTCTCGTGGTCCGCAAGAACGGCAAGGTCATCAAGACCTGGGGCATCAGCGCGGGCAAGGGCGGCATGATCCGCAACGGCGTTGACGTGTACCAGACCACCAGCGGCGTTCACCTCACCATGGCCAAGGTGCGGGTGGAGCGGATGACCTCGGCGTGGATGGGCGTCGACCCCAAGGACAAGAAGAACGGCGGCTACGACGAGAAGATCCCGTTCGCGGTCCGGATCTCCAACAGCGGCGAGTACATCCACTCGATGGCCTCGACGGTCTGGGCCCAGGGCCGGCAGAACGTCAGCCACGGCTGCCTCAACTCGCCGCCCGCCGCGGCCGAGTGGTTCTTCAACTGGGCCTACCTCGGCGACCCCGTGATCATCACTGGTTCCACACGCAAGCTGGACGCTTTCAACGGCTGGAGCTACTACCAGATGCCGTGGAGCCAGTGGGTGAAGGGCGGTGCGCTCGACCGGGTCGTCGAGACGGGCGGGACCACCACGCAGCCGAGTCAGCCCGCCACGACCCCCACGTCCCCCACCGCCACGGGATCGCCGGCGTCGGGCTGAGGGCCGCACTCGCCTCTTCGGGCACGGGTTCGCCGGCATCGCTTCTTCGGGGCCGTGCCGGCGCGCGGTTCGAGAGCACGTCATGGTGATGATTCGGCTGTTCGAGCGGCACCGACTGTTCGGCCCCTGACCTGGGCGGGCGCCCACAGACTCATGAGACTCCTCGCGCCGACCCGGCATTCACCGATAAAACAGCGGGATGGACATCATCGCGGTCGAGATCCCGACGGCCGTCCAGATCCGGGCATGGCACTCCGTCGTGACCGCCGTCCAGGCGTGCGATAACCCTGAGGAGCCGCCACAGACCCTCGAACAGACGACCGGCCGGCTGACCACGCCTCCGCCGAACTCCCGGCTCCTGCTGTGGATCGCGGCCGTGGACGGCGTCACCGTCGGAGTCGCCTACCTCAGGCTGCCCGCCGAGCGGGACGGCGGCCGGCCCGCCGAGATCGACGTGCTCGTTCACCCGGCCCACCGCAGGCGGGGCATCGGCGCCCGGCTGCTGAGGCGGGCGGCCGAGGCGGTCCGCGCGCACGGCCGGCCCGCCGTGGTGGCGCAGGCCATCGCCGAGACGCCCGCGGTCCCGTTCCTCGAGTCCCAGGGGTTCCGGTGCGTCCTGGTGCTGACCGGCCTGCTGCTCCGGGTCGACGACGTCGATCCGGGCTGGCTCGCGGACACGCTCGCGGCCGGCCCGCCGGGGTACGAGCTGGTCCGCTGGCGCGGCGCCGTGCCCGACGGCCTGGCCGACGCGTTCGCGGACGCGAAGCTCGCCATGGACGACCTGCCCGCGGACGAGACGGTGACCGAGCGGATGAGCTGGGACGCCGGCCGCCTGGGCGAGATGGCCGACATGGTGGCCAAGCGCGGCGACGACCTCTACACGGTCGCCGCCGTCCGCGGACCCGTGATCGCCGGATTCACCGAGATCGTGGTGCCGGCGAACTCGCCCGAACGGGCCGCGCAATACGACACCGCGGTGGTGCCCGGTCACCGCGGCAAGCGGATCGGCATATGGGTCAAGGCGGCGATGCTGGAATGGCTGCTGGCCGAGCGTCCCGAGGTCCGTGAAATTGAGACCGACAATGCCGATGACAATGTGCACATGCTCGCCGTCAACGAGGAGCTGGGCTTCCGGCGGCAGCGCGAATACCGCGACTATCAGGCGGAGGCAGCGGATCTGCCCGGTCCGCCCGAGAGATGAGGGCTGAGCCGGCGGGGCCGGGGCGACCTGCGCCACCGCCGGCGGGGCCGGGACTCCGGCCGGTTCAGACGGCGCCGAAAATGCCTTGCTCATGCCCGCCGGAATCGGCACGCTGTTGGTTGTTCCGAACGGAATGCCTAGGAATTGACGGTCGCCAGCCCGAGTTCACGCAACATTCCCCTGTAGTTCAGTCGGCAGAACGACGCCCTGTTAAGGCGGATGTCCCAGGTTCGAGTCCTGGTGGGGGAGCGGACCCTGGCGGCGAGCTCACCGTGGCCAGGGAGGTGACCGATGTACGTGCTCGTTTTGAACGCGTCCTATGAGCCCTTACAGAAAGTGGACGTACGCCATGCGATCCGCATGCTGGTGCGGGGTGTGGCCGTAGTGGAAGAGGCGGTGGAGGGCCGGACGATCGGCCACTTTCCCGTGCCCAGGGTGCTGCGCCTGGTGCGGTACGTCACGATGCGGTGGCGGCACGGCAAGCGCCCGGCGTGGACCAAGCGGGGCGTCTACCTGCGTGATCGCGGGCTGTGCGGCTACTGCGGTGGGCGTGGTCACACGATCGACCACATCGTCCCGCAGTCCCGTGGCGGTGCCTCCACGTGGGAGAACACCGTGCTGGCCTGCGGCCGGTGCAACGGTCGCAAGGCCGACCGCAGCCTGGCCGAGTCCGGGATGCGGTTGCGCACGGAACTGCGCGTCCCGCGCTGGGACGAGCTGTTCGGAGTCTGACGCGCGTGGCCGGACGTCTTCGCATCTCGCAGGCCGTAAGCTCGCCTAGGTGAGCGAACAGGCGTGGGAGATCGAACCGTCCGGCCCGCTGCGCGGCGACATCACGGTGCGCGGCTCCAAGAACGCGGTGAGCAAGCACATGGTCGCCGCGATGCTCGGGAGCGCGCCCAGCACCATCCGCAACGCGCCCGAGGTGGGCGAGGTCGCGATCACCGCGGCGATGCTGGAACATCTCGGGATGGGCGTCGAGCGAGCGGACGGTGAGATCACCGTCGTGCCCGGGCCGGTGGCCGATCCGCACGTGCCGAAGGCGTTCACCGGGCTCAACCGGATCCCGATCCTCATGCTCGGGCCGCTGCTGCACCTCACCGGAGAGGCGTTCGTTCCGCTGGTCGGCGGCGACCCGATCGGCCGCCGCCCGGTCAACTTCCACGTCGAGGCGCTGAGGG
>NZ_JABVEB010000449.1 GCF_014323665.1 Actinomadura sp. HBU206391
GAGCTCCCCGAAGACCGCGTCGAGGCGGGCGGGAACACTGCGCAGAACGGACGGGTCAGGGTCGAGCCCGAGGTACACCGACAGCACATCCGGATGACGGCATCGCATCCCCATCAACTCGGTGAGCCGGCCGGTCTCCATCGTCATGACGGCGCCGTTCTCGCATCGGCGCCCGGGGCCGGCCGCGCACCACGGGGCCGGCGGTCCGCCGTGCGAACGGCCCGGCGGAGACTGTCGATTCCGGTGAAGGACATGGGATCCCCCTCCGTTCCTCGGCTCCGCTCACCACCCTTCGCGCACTCGGCCGGACGGGATAGGGCCCTGCGGACCGCGGTGCGGTGACCAAGGTCCCGCAGGCCGCCGGCCGTCAGGTCTGTGACGGCACTTTGTGACGGGGACGACCGGATGAATCGCGCCGCGTCGGCTCTCGGTGACCTCCGTCCCGGACATGCGCGGCCCATGGTCTGGAGGAACGCCGCGAATTGGGCCGCACGCCGCGCCGAAGGTGACGAAGGTCCCTGCGGAGCAGGGCACCGCACAACGGACCCTGGAAGGGGACCGGGTCCTTCCAGCACCGTTGAAGGGACATTGAGGGGATACGAGGAGCGCAGTATGAGCAGGCAGATAGCCTTCGGGGCCCGCGGGCCGTCGCGGGCCGCGCTGGAGGAGCGCATCCGTGAACTGGAGGCCAGGACGGCCACCCTCTCCGAGGCGGTCCGGTTGCTGGCGTACGCGCTCGGGGGCAA
Organism: Actinomadura sp. HBU206391; assembly: GCF_014323665.1. GTDB lineage: Bacteria > Actinomycetota > Actinomycetes > Streptosporangiales > Streptosporangiaceae > Actinomadura_C. Next base: position 747 of record NZ_JABVEB010000449.1, read on the forward strand.
TCCGCTGACCGAACCCGGGGAGGTCGCGGTGGCCCAGGCCGCCCGCAAGGCCCAAGGGCTGCTCAGTACGAGCCGCTGACCGCCTCGACCGCCGTCGGGCCGTCAGCGCCCCGGATTCCCCAGGCGTGTCCGGCCGATGTCACGCGGCGCGGTCGGTCTGTGTCATTCGGGCTTGACTCGCTGATCGTCACGCTATTCGCTTGGCATCCGTCCCCGGCGGGAGTCCGAGCCAGGGGGCCAGGTCAGTGAGGAGGCGAAGGCGACATGGGCGCAGGGCGAGAGCGGTCTTTGCGTGACGAACTGCTCGAAGCCGCGGCCGAGTTGCTCGCCCGGCGCGGCTACAAACGCCTGCGCATGCAGGACGTGGCGGACGCGGTGGGCGTGAGCAGGCAGACCGTCTACAACGAGTTCAGCGACAAATGGGGGCTCGCGCAGGCGGTCGTGCTCCGCGACAACGACGCCTATCTGGACGGTGTCGACGACGCCCTGTCACGCCACGAGGACCTGTGCTCGGCCGTCGCCGCCGCGGTGACCTACACTCTCAAGACCGCGTCCGACGACCCGCTCAAGAAGGCCATCCTCACCGGCGCGGACGGCGGGGACCTGCTGCCGCTCTTCACCACGCAGGCCGATCCCCTGCTGTTCGCCGCTCGCGCCCGCATCATCGACCACGCGGTGAGCCAGTGGCCAGGCCTCGATCGCGACACCGTGGCCGAGATCGCCGACGCCGCGGTGCGGCTCACGCTCAGCCACGTCGTCCTGCCCGCCGAACCACCCGAGACAGTGGCCCGGCTGATCGCCCGTATCGTGACTCGCTATCTCGGCGAACCCGCCCCGTGAACCGATGATCCGGCGACCGGGCGCGGGGCCTGGCGGGAAACCGGTTGGCGCGAGCACGCCACGCCACTAAGATCCAAAACGACCTCGCGGCTGCTGAACCGCAGGTGAAACGGCGGCGCCTCCGCCCGCAGCGGCATCCCCGCTCGGAGCGGTCACCCGTCCATGGCGGCATTCCGCCCGCGCGTGGGCCACGCCCGCTCCCGGCGGCACGCCCGCTCGATCCTCGCCATCGCCGCGTCCGCGCCGGCGATTCCACGTTCAGCACCCTGGAAGGTCCCCATGACCGCGCGCCAAGATCCGCGCCTTGTCCGTACCGACGACCACTGGCTTCACCTCCCCAATCCCTGGGGCGTCCCCGTCGACATCTGCGCCGGCGTCGACGTACCGCTGGAGAGCAGTGCCGTCGACGAGGTCCTCACCGTGCTCGAGACCGCCGTCACCCTGCGGCGGATGGCCGAGGCGGCCCCCGGCCCGTCCGGCCCCGAGCCGCGCATCACCCGTGTCGTCCTCACCCCTGACTTCCACAAGGGCGCCGGCATCCCCATCGGCACGGTCATCGAGACCGAGGGTGCACTGATCCCGCAGGCGGTCGGCAACGACGTGAACTGCGGTATGCGGCTGGAGACGACCTCGCTCCGCGCCGAGCAGGTCCGTCCCCGCCTCGACGCCCTCGAACGCCGCCTCAGGCACGCGTTCTTCGAAGGCGGCCGGCAGATCGCCCTCACCGCCGCCCAGCGCGAGGCGCTGCTCCGGGGCGGGCTGCCCGGGCTGCTGGACGCCCGCCGCGACACCGGCGACGGGCTCTGGCGGCACGTGCGGCCGCAGGACCTCGTGGACGGCCGCGACCGCCTGCATGCCCCGTGTCATCCCGCGTCCACGGCCGACGCCTTCGCCGACTGGATCCGCAGCGCCGGCGGCGCGAGCTACGACAGCATCATCGGCAGCCTGGGCGGCGGCAACCACTTCGCCGAGTTGCAGTACGTCTCAGCGATCCACAACGCGCCCGCCGCCTACGCGTGGGGGCTGTCCGCGGGGGCGGTCGTCCTCATGGTGCACAGCGGGTCACTGTCGCTCGGCCACCAGGCCAACGACACCGGCCGCAGCCGGGTCCGCTCCGTCTGGCCGGCGAACCTGCCGATGCCCGGCAACGGGATCATGCCCTTCCTGCTCGACGAGCGGTCTGAGCCCGCTCGCCGCCGCTATCTCGATGCCTTCGGCAACGCGGCCAACTTCGCTGTGGGCAACCGGTTCTTCCTCGCCCTGATGATGCGGTCAGCGCTGGCGGCGGTGTGCGGCGAGATGTCGTCCCGGCTGGTGTACGACGCGCCGCACAACCTGTTCTGGGCCGACGACGCTCGCGTGGTGCACCGCAAGGGAGCCACTCCGGCCGGCGGCTTCGCCGAGACGGGACCGTACGCCATGTGGGGCGAGCCCGTCATCGTGCCCGGTTCGATG
>NZ_JABVEB010000045.1 GCF_014323665.1 Actinomadura sp. HBU206391
CCTCGAGGCAGCCACGCGCGCCGCAGCGGCAGCGCGCGCCGCCGACCTGCGCCGTCGTGTGGCCCCACTCACCGGCACTGCCGGTCGCGCCCCGGTAGGGCGTCCCGTTCGTGACGACGCACGCCCCGACTCCGGAGCCGATGAGCGCCACGATGGCGCTCCGGCAGCCCCGACCGGCGCCGAACCACATCTCGGCCTGGCCGAGCGCGGTCGCACCGTTCTCGACGAACAGTGGAAGGTCGGTGCACTCCCCCAGCATCTGCTCCAGGGGCACCGCGTCCCAGCCGATGGTCTGGCTGTGCACGACGGCCTCGGGAGTGCTCTCCACGACACCGGGCACGCCCACACCGACGCCGAGGATGCCGGGACCGGCTCCCGCGTCGGCGCCCGCCTCGGCGATCACCGTGCGCAGTCCGGTCCGGATGTGCCCGACGACGGCCTGCACGTCGTGCCCGCCGTCGCCGAGCGGAAGATCGGACTTGGCCAGCCGCGTCAGGTCTAGGTCGAACAGTTCGACGATGACGCGGGTCTCCCCCACGTCGACGCCCACCAGCCGCCCGTAGTCGCGGGCGGCCCGCAGGAGCACACGAGGCCGGCCGCCGTCGGATTCGACCGTTCCCGCCTCGACGACGAGGCCTCCCTCGATCAGCTCCGCGACCACATTGCTGACCGACGCGGCGCTCAGACCGGTCCGCCCGCTCAGCTCCTGACGGCTCAGCGGGCCGTCGAAATAGAGGCTGCGCAGCAGCACCGACCGGTTGCCCCGTCGCAGGTCACGGACGGTGCGCTTGCCGCCCTCAGGCATTTACGGCCCCTTCCCGCCGGCCGTCTGGCCGTGCGGTCCCCGATAGAGATGGCAGGTCTTGACGGCCCATCATCCCACTGCTTAGATCACGCCATGAATTAAGGCGTGATTCTACTCGCCTTCAACACGCGGAGGGCAGAGCACCATGCAGACCCACCCCCTCTCCAGACTCCGCCGGACCTGGGCGGTGACGGCGGCCCTCATCGCCGTCGTGACCGCCCCGGCGGCGTGCGGCGGCGGTACGGAAACGGGCGGCGGCGGCAACGACGCGCCCAAGACGCTCACCTACTGGGCCAGCAACCAGGGCGCCACCATCGAGGTCGACAAGCAGGTGCTGACCCCCGAGCTGACCAAGTTCGAACAGCAGACCGGCATCAAGGTCAAGCTCGAGGTCGTCCCCTGGACCGACCTGCTCAACCGGATCCTGGCGGCGACGACCTCGGGCCAGGGACCGGACGTGCTGAACATCGGCAACACCTGGTCGGCGTCGCTCCAGGCCACCGGCGGCCTGCTGCCGTTCGACCAGAAGACCTTCGACCAGGTCGGCGGCAAGAACCGGTTCCTGCCGTCCGCGCTGGCCTCGACCGGAGCCCCGGGCAAGGACCCGGCGGCCGTACCGATCTACTCCATGGCGTACGCGCTCTACTACAACAAGAAGATGTTCGCCGACGCGGGCATCGAGAACCCGCCCGCCACCTGGGAGGAGCTGATCGCCGACGGCAAGAAGCTCACCAAGGGCGGCAAGCACGGCCTGGCGATCGAGGGCGCGAGCATCCCGGAGAACAGCCACCACGCGTTCGTGTTCGGCCAGCAGTACGGCGCGGACTTCTTCGACGCCGCCGGCAAGCCGCAGTTCGACACGCCGCAGGCGGTCACCGCCATGAAGGCGTACGTCGACCTGATGGCCAAGGAGAAGATCGCCGCTCCGGGCAACGCGGAGTACTCCGCCAACCAGTCGGTCAAGGACTTCGCCACCGGCAAGGCCGCGATGCTCATGTGGCAGACGGCCGAAAGCTCGCTGATCGACCTCGGCATGAAGCCCGGCGACTGGGGTGTCGCCCCGGTGCCGCTGCCCGCCCAGACTCCCCCGGACGGCAAGAAGATCACCTCGCTCGTCGCCGGCATCAACCTCGCGGTCTTCAAGTCGACCAAGAACAAGGACGGCGCGCTGAAGTTCGTGAAGTTCATGACCAGCGACGAGGAGCAGAAGATCCTCAACAAGGCGTACAAGTCGCTGCCGTCGGTGGCGTCGGCTCAGCAGGACCCGGCGTTCTCCACCCCTGACCTGCAAGTGTTCAAGCAGGTCCTCGCGGGCTCGGCGGCCCCGCTACCGATGGTGCCGCAGGAGAGCCAGTTCGAGACGCTCATCGGCGGTGCGCTGAAGAACCTGTTCGCCGACGCCGCTTCCGGCAAGCCGATCACCGAGGAGCGGGTGAAGGCCGAGCTGACCGAGGCACAGCAGAAGATGGCCGGATGACCCAGCCCACGGCGGCGGCCGGGACCCGGCCGTCCGACCCCTGCACTTCACGCAAGACCGGCCGGGCGCCCTCGGGCGCCCGGCCAGGCCGGCGAGGTCGGATCGGCGGCAAGGCACTGCCCTATCTGCTGTTGCTTCCCGCACTCATCTGCGAACTGATCGTCCACGTGGTGCCGATGGTCGTCGGCGCCGTGATGAGCTTCCGGGAACTGACGCTCTTCTACATCCGCAACTGGTCCGACGCGCCCTGGGTGAAACTCCACAACTACCGGGTGGCGGTCGACTTCGACGCTCCGGTCGGCCGCGCGCTGTTGCACTCGTTTCTGATCACCGCGGCGTTCACCGTTCTCGCGGTCGGGCTGTCCTGGCTGCTCGGGACCATCGCGGCGGTGCTGATGCAGGACCGGTTCCGCGGACGCGGCACGCTGCGGGCGATCTTCCTGATCCCGTACGCGCTGCCGGTCTACGCGGCGGTCATGACCTGGGCGTTCATGTTCCAGCGGGACGCCGGGCTGGTCAACCATGTGCTGGCCGACCAACTGCATCTCGTCGGTGACAAGCCGTTCTGGCTGATCGGCGGCAACAGCTTCTGGGCGCTGCTCACCGTCGCCGTCTGGCGCAACTGGCCGTTCGCGCTGCTCGTGCTGATGGCGGGCCTGCAGTCGATCCCGCGTGACCTGTACGAGGCGGCCGCGATCGACGGGGCCGGCACCTGGCGGCAGATCCACCGGATCACGCTGCCCTCACTGCGGCCGCTCAACCAGGTCCTGGTGCTCGTGCTGTTCCTGTGGACCTTCAATGACTTCACCACGCCGTTCGTGCTGTTCGGCAAGGCTGCGCCGGCGAACGCCGACCTGATCTCAATCCACATCTATCAGGCGTCGTTCGTCACCTGGAACTTCGGCACGGGCTCCGCGATGTCGGTTCTGCTCCTGCTGTTCCTGCTCCTCGTAACCGCCGTCTACCTGCTTGCCACCTCACGCCGGAGTAGGAGCGCCAATGCGTAACCGCAACCCGATGGCGCCCCCGGCCTGGTTCATCTGGACCCGGCGGATCGTCCTCACGCTGCTGACGATCTTCACGCTCACGCCGGTGTACGTGATGCTCAGCTCGTCACTGAAGCCGTTGCGGGACGTGCAGGGCGACTTCCAATGGATCCCGTCGACGTTCACGGTCCGGCCGTACATCGACATCTGGCACACCGTGCCGCTGGCGCGCTACTTCGTCAACAGCCTGATCGTCGCCGGCAGCGCCACCGTCCTGTCCGTGGTGCTGGCGCTCTTCGCGGCCTACGCGGTCAGCCGGTACCGGTTCCCGGGCCGGCGACTGTTCACGATGACCGTGCTCTCCACGCAGATGTTCCCCGGCATCCTGTTCCTGCTGCCGCTGTTTCTGATCTTCGTCAACGTCGGGAACGTGACCGGCATCGCGCTGTACGGCAGCCGCGGGTCATTGATCCTGACCTACCTGACCTTCTCGCTGCCGTTCTCCATCTGGATGCTGGTCGGCTACCTCGACTCGATCCCGCGCGAGCTGGACGAGGCGGCCAGGGTCGACGGCTGCGGCCCGATCGGGGCGCTGCTGCGGGTCATCGTCCCCGCGGCGGTGCCGGGGATCGTGGCGGTCACCGTGTACGCCTTCATGACCGCGTGGGGCGAGACGCTGTTCGCCTCCGTGATGACCAACGACGCCACCCGCACGCTGCCCATCGGGCTCCAGGGCTACTCGACGCAGCACGAGGTCTTCTGGAACCAGGTCATGGCGGCCTCGCTGGTCGTCAGCGTCCCGGTGGTCGCGGGCTTCCTGCTGCTCCAGCGCTATCTCGTGACGGGCCTTACCGCCGGCGCGGTCAAGTGATCGGCCGCGCGATCCCGTCCATGCGACGCAACCGAACGAACTGTGAGGACACCTGTGCCCATGCATGAACCAGCGGCCCTCGGCCCGGACTTCGTCTGGGGAGCGGCGACCTCGGCGTACCAGATCGAGGGCGCGGTGGCGGAGGACGGCCGATCCCCGTCGATCTGGGACACGTTCAGCCGCGTCCCGGGAGCGGTGGACGGCGGCGACACCGGCGACACCGCCTGCGACCACTACCACCGCTGGCCCGAGGACGTCCGGCTGATGCGCGAGCTCGGCCTGGGCGCCTACCGTTTCTCCATCGCCTGGCCGAGGGTGCTGCCCCAGGGCACCGGCCCCGTCAACGCCGCCGGCCTGGCGTTCTACGACCGGCTGGTCGACGGGCTGCTCGAGGCGGGCATCACGCCGTACCCCACCCTGTACCACTGGGACCTGCCCCAGGTGCTCCAGGACCGCGGGGGCTGGCCCGAGCGCGACACCGCCGAGCGGTTCGCGGAGTACGCGGCGGTCGTGGCTGCCGCACTCGGCGACCGCGTCACCGAGTGGACCACCCTGAACGAGCCGCTCTGCTCGGCATGGATCGGCCACCTCGACGGCGACATGGCGCCCGGCTGGACCGACCTGACCGCCGCGGTGCGCGCCTCTATCCACCTGCACCTCGCCCACGGACTCGGCGTGCAGGCCATCCGCGCCAACGTGCCCGGGGCCAACGTCGGCCTCGTCAACATCCACTCGCCGTGCGACCCCGCCTCAGAGCGGGACGAGGACGTCGCCGCCGCCCGGCGCGCCGACGGCCACCTCAACCGCTGGTGGCTCGACCCGATCCACGGCCGGGGCTACCCGCAGGACATGGTCGAGCTGTACGGGGTGGAGCTGCCGCTTCGCGACGGAGATCTGCGGACCATCGCCGAGCCGCTGGACTGGCTCGGCGTGAACTACTACTTCCGCCAGGTCCTCACGGCCGACCCGACCGGCCCGGCGCCGTACGCCCGCCAGATCGATCCGCCCGGTGCCTTCCACACCGCGATGGGCTGGGAGGTGAGCCCGGACGGCCTGGAACGGATGCTGGTCCGCGTCGCCGAGGACTACGCGCCGCAGCGCATGCTCGTCACCGAGAACGGCGCGGCCTATGCCGACACCGTCACCGCCGACGGCGCCGTCCACGACGCCGAGCGCACCGCCTACCTGGAGACCCACCTCGACGCGTGCGCCCGCGCGGCGCGCCGGGGCGTCCCGGTCGACGGGTACTTCGCCTGGTCGCTGCTCGACAACTTCGAGTGGGCCTACGGCTACGACAAGCGCTTCGGCCTTGTGCACGTCGACTACGCCACGCAGGCCCGCACGGTGAAGGACAGCGGGCACCGCTACGCGGAGATCATCCAGACGCACCGCGAGGCGATCGCCGGTCGCGGAGCCGTTCCCTCCGTCCCTTCATGACCGATGACACCTCAGGCTGTGACACCCACGCTGTGACACCCAGCGTGACAACCATCTGGCGAAACGCCATACGATTCCGCCCATGACCGACACGCCAATCCGCTGGGGCATCCTCGGCACGGGCGGGATCGCCCGGGTCTTCACCGAGGACCTGCTCCGGCTGCCCGATCACGAGGTCGTCGCGGTCGGCTCCCGGGCCGCGCACACGGCCGAAGCGTTCGCCACCCGGCACGGAATACCGCGCGCGCACGGGTCGCATGCGGATCTCGCCGCCGACGACCAGGTCGACGTGGTCTATGTCGCGACGCCGCACAACGGCCACTATCCGGCCGCCCTGACCTGCCTGGAGGGCGGCCGGGCCGTACTGGTGGAGAAGCCGTTCACCACCGGCGCGGCGGACGCCGAGCGGCTCATCGCGGTGGCCCGCGAGCGCGGGCTGTTCGCCATGGAGGCGATGTGGACCCGGTTCAACCCCCTCATCACCCGGTTGCGGACGCTGGTCTCCGAGGGCGCCATCGGTGAGATCACCTCCATCTACGCCGACTTCTCCTTCGCCTCGGCCTTCGACCCGGCGCACCGGCTGTGGGCGCCCGAACTGGCCGGCGGCGCGCTGCTCGACCTCGGGATCTATCCGGTGTCGTTCGCGTGGATGCTGCTCGGCCCGCCCGGCACGGTGCAGGCGACCGCCGCCTCGGCGCCGACCGGCGTCGACTCCAACACCGGCGTCCTGCTCGGATACGACTCCGGGGCGGTCGCCCTCCTGCACTGCGGGCTCATGTCCGACTCTCCGCACACGGCCACGGTGACCGGCACCAAGGGCCGGATCGAGGTGGCCGCGCCGTTCTTCCGGCCCACGGCCATGACGCTGCACCGCAGGGACGCCGAGCCCGAGACCTTCACCGCCGAGCTCGACGGCCACGGCTACACCTACCAGGCGGCCGAGGTGGCCCGCTGCCTGCGCGCCGGGGAGCTGGAGTCGCCGGTGATGCCGCTCGCCGAGACCCTCGCCATCATCGGCACGCTCGACACCATCGCCGCCCGCCTGGACCAGGCCACGGCAGGGCGCACAAGTGCATGATCACGGCGAGGAGGGGATCCCGCCCCTCCTATCGCCGTGATCATGCAGTTGTGCGCCGGTGGTGGCTCAGGATTTGACGGCGCCCGCCGTCAGGCCTTGGACGAGGAAGCGCTGCAGGGCCAGGAAGCCCACCACCACGGGGGCGCCGACGACCAGCGAGGCCGCCATAATCTGGTTCCAGTAGACGTTGGACTGGCTGGCGTAGGTGCGCAGGCCCACGGCCAGCGTGCGGGTGCTCGCGTCGGTCAGCACCGAGGCGAAGAGCACCTCGCCCCAGGCCGTCATGAAGACGTAGACGGCCACGCCGGGGAACATCTGGGTGGACAGCACGGTGGTCATGAAGGTTCCGCGCCCGGCGAACCGGTAACGGCTCACCGCGTGGCCCGCGAGGACGGCCAGCGCCACCGAGCGGACCGTCGCCGCGAGCGCCCCGCCCCCACCGGACCCGTCGTCGCCGCCGCAACCGGCCAGGGCGGCGGCGAGCACGGCACCCATGACGAACGCGGCGATCCTGTGTGGTCTCACCTGCGGCTCCCATCAACCGTCGAGCGGGGAACTCATCCGGCGCGGGCACGGCCGGCTCGGTCACCCGGTGCAGGCGTGACAGCACTGAACCGATTAAGCGCCAATGCCCCGTAATCGCTCTGAGACACGGGGGCACCGTCACGCCCGGCCGGGGCGGATCGGCATTGTGCTCGCGCGCGGCACCAGCACGGGCGTCGCGTTGCAGGCCCCGGTCACCTCGCCGCCCGCCACCAGGTCGAGCAGCCGGCGGGCGACGTGGGCGCCGTAGGCGGGGATGTCCAGGCTCACTGCGGTCAGCTGCGGATGCACCAGACGACACAGAACCGAGTCGTCCCAGGCCACGATCGACAGCCGGTCGGGCACCCGGACGCCCATCTCGGCCGCGACCGACAGTCCGGCGACGGCCATGATGTCGTTGTCGTAGACGATCGCGGTCGGCGGTTCGACGGAGGCGAGCAGCGACCGGGTCGCCTGCGCGCCCTCCTCACCGGTGTAGTCGGTGCCGACCACGACCGGTGTCACGCCCAGCTCTCCGGCCACCGCCTCGAACGCCGTCGTGCGCACGAGCGTGTGCCGCAGCTCGGCAAGGCCGGCGACACGGGCTACCCGGCGGTGCCCCAGCGCGGCCAGGTACTCCACGACCGAGCGCACCGCCGCCGCGTCGTCGTTCCACACGCCCGGCAACCCGGCCAGCCCGTCCGGGCCGCCGATGACGACGGCGGGCATGCCGAGGCCGCGCAGCAACTCGGCCCGCGCGTCGTCGACGTGCAGGTCGACCAGGAACACCCCGTCCACCCGGCGCCCGGCCCACCAGCGGCGATAGGTGGCGAGCTGCGCCGAGCGGTCCTCGGTCACCTGCAGCAGCAGCGCCACCTCACGGGAGGCCAGCTCGCCCTCGATGCCGGAGATGAGCTGCATGAAGAAGGGCTCGATCCCGAGCGTGCGCGCCGGCCGGTCCACCACCAGGCCGAGCGCGCCGGCCCGGCCGTCGGCCAGCGCACGGGCGGCACTGCTCGGCTGCCATCCGAGCTCGGCGGCGATCGCGAGGATCCGGCCGCGGGTGGCCTCCGACACGCCGGGCCGGCCGTTGAGCGCGAACGACACGGCGCTCTTGGTCACTCCGGCCCGAAGGGCGATGTCCGCGATGGTCGGACGCTTCACCCCTACCTCCTGACCTCGCTCAACCGGTTTTGCAACGATCCGCAAGGTTACCCTCGGTGAATCCCGAACCGGCGACGCACCTCCCGGCGCCAGCGCTCAGCCGGCTCCCGGCTGATCTGGACCGTACAACCGCCCGCCCGCGCCACCAACTCCGGTCCCCCGCGGAGACGGGCGGAGCGACTCGGGCCGGGCACCGCGGCCCGTGTTCACGCTCAGCGGCGGCGGTCGCCGGGCGTGAAGACGGCCCGCCCGGCGACCCTCACCACTCGACCAGCAGCCGGGGCAGGCCGCGGCCGACGAGGCTCTTGCGATAGGCGACGCGCTGCCCCTCGGCGAGCCGCAGCGAGGGCAGCCGCTCGGCCGTGCGCCGCAGGGCGATCTCCAGTTCCAGCCGGCCGAGCGCGGCGCCCACGCAGTGGTGGATGCCGTAACCGAACACCATGTGCTCGCGGGCGTTGGGGCGCCGAACGTCGAACCGCTCGGGCTCGGGGAACACGGTCTCGTCGTGGGACGCCGAGTCCGCGTGCAGCAGCACCTCGGACCCGGCCGGCACCGTCACCCCGTGCAGGGTCACGTCCTCGGTCGCCCTCCGGAACGAGCCGAGACTGGCGCCGTCGATGCGCAGCGTCTCCTCGATCATGTTCGGGATCAGCGACAGGTCCGAGACGATCTCCTCCCACGCGCCCGGCGACCGCTGCAGGCGGTAGACGGCGTTGGCGAAGCCGTTCGGCACGGTGTCGTTTCCGCCGAGCAGGATCGCGCTGATCGTCTCGACGACCTCACGGTGCGACAAGCCGTCCGGGCCGGTGTCGATCAGCTCGGCCATGAGGCTCGTGAAGTCGTCGCGCGGCTCGGCCCGGCGCTCGGTGACCAGCCGGTCCACATAGTCGAGGTACTTCAGGAAGTCCTGCGCCAGCTCACGTTGGCGCTCGGGCGGCTGGGGCGAGAGGAAGAGCTGGAACCAGGAGTACACCCACTGCTTGACCTGCTGCTCGTCCTCGGCCGGCACCCCGATGAAGGCGGCGGTGAGACGGGCCGATGGCAGGTGGGCGATCTCGGAGACGAGGTCGGCCCGGCCCTTGCCGGCCACGTCGTCGAGCACCCGGTCGACCTCGGCGCGGAAGTCGTCGCCGAGCCTGCTCACCGCCCGCGGGGTGAAGGCACGGGAGATCGCCCGCCGCATCCGGGTGTGCTTGGGCGGGTCGACGTTGGCGGCGAAGTCGTCGAGAAAGGACTGGTGCCGGCCGAGCGACCGCTTGACGTCGTCGGTGAGCATCCGGTTGACGGTCAGCGAGCCGGCGCTGGAGAACCGCCGGTGGTCCCGGTAGCCGTCGCGCACATCGTCGTACCGGGTGAGCACCCACATCCGCAGATGCTCGCTCCAGAACACCGGCCGGTCGTGACGGAGCCGGCGCAGGAACGGATAGGGGTCGGCGACGTGCCAGTCCGAGGTGATGTCGAAGTCCGTGGCGGTCTCGGGAACACTCACGCTGACCTCCCTGGTAAGGGTCCCGCTAGTAAGGGGCTCGGCGCGCGAGGACACGGCGCGGGTTGTCGACCAGCATCAGCCGGATCTGCTCCTCGGTGACTCCGGCCCTCCGGAGCGCGGGGAGCACGTCCCGTGAGATGTGGAGCAGGTGATAGTTGGGGTGCCGGACCGCGACGACGTCGTGGTCGAACCGGTCGTTGAAGCAGTACGAGTCGTGCGAGAGGACCATCCGGCCGGCGTGGCCGCGCGCGCACATCGCGGCGACGGTGGCGACCCGGTCCTCGAACGGCGTGATCGAGTCGATGCCGAAGCGGTCCATGCCGAGGTAGGAGCCCTGGTCGATGAGCGACTCCAGATAGCCGAGGTCGGTGGAGTCACCCGCGTGCCCGATGACGACGCGGGACAGGTCCACGCCCATCTCGGCGAAGATCCGCTGCTGGTCGAGCCCGCGCTCGCTGCCGGAGTGCGTGTGCGTCGAGATGGGGACGCCGGTCTCGCGGTGGGCCTGCGCGACGGCGCGGAGCACCCGTTCCACGCCGGGCGTGACGCCCTGCCGGTCGGTGGCGCACTTGAGGACCGCGGCCTTGACACCGGTGTTCCCGATGCCCTCGGTGATGTCACGCACGAAGAACTCCGCGAGCCGGTCCGGGCCGCCGAACAGCGAGCCTGGGCCGCGGTTGCCGAAGTACGGCGGCAGCGCGTCGTAGGTGTACAGGCCGGTGGCGACGACGATGTTGACCGCGGTGCGGGCCGCGACCTCCTGCACGGCGGGAACGTAACGGCCGAGCCCGATCACGGTGAGGTCGACGATGGTGTCGACACCGGCGGCCTTGAGGTCGTCGAGCTTGGCCGCCGCCTCGCGGGCGCGGCGTTCCAGGTCCCACCCCTCGGGGATGTCCGGCCAGTTCCAGAGGATCTCGGGGCTGAGCCCGAAGACGTGCTCGTGCATGAGCGTCGCCCCGAGATCGGCCACCGGCCCCCGTGCCGTCTCGACGCGTGCCGTCTCGACGCCTGCCGTCTCTGCTCCCGCCGTCTCCGCTCCTGCCGTCTCGGCCATCACGCCGCCGGGACCAGGGGGAACCTGGGGTGCTCGAACGGCCGGTTGACCTCGAGGCCGAGATCGTCGGTCTGGCCGTACGGCGCGCCGGTGTAGAGCGCCGCGGCATCGAAGTAGGTCGCGGTGAACGAGAGCCTCGGCTCGTCGCGGCGGTTCGCGGGCGCGCCGTGCACGACGAGCGAGCTGTGCACGGTGGCGTCGCCCGCCGCCAGGTCGAGCGGCGGAGACAGCTCCAGCGCGGTCAGCCACGGGTGCTGGCTGGGCGCGTCGTCGCCGTCGCGGACGAAGCTGCGGCCGAGCGTGCCGTGCAGGTGGGATCGGTTGTAGAAGCGCAGCGAGCCCATGTCCGCCGGTACGTCCGCGAGGGCGAGCCAGACGGTGAGCATGGCCGACCGGTCCATCGGCATCCAGGGGAAGTCCTGGTGGAAGACGGTCGCGCCGTGCCCGTCCCCGTGCTCGTCGCTGCCGGCGGGCTCCTTCACGAGCAGGTTGGTCACCTGCAGCCGGACCGCCTCGACCCCGGTCATGAGCCGTACGGCGTTGCGCGCGATGCGCGGCGACAGGGCGAGTGCGCGGAACGCCTCGTCGTGCTCGGCGATGTCGCGGTCCTGGCCGAAGGCCCGGTCGACGTAACTCGTGCGGGGCCGCTCCTCCCGGCCGCGCAGCCGGGTGAGCGCCCGATCCCTCAGGTCCGTCACGAACTCGGGGACGACCAGCGCCGGCAGCCGCGCCCAGCCGTTCGCCCGAAAGAAGACGATCTCGTCGTCGGTCACGTCACGCACCGGCACCGCGGGTCCCGGTGATTCGAGCACGGGCATCCGCCACCGCCTCCCGGCCTCTCTTTCCCGCGACGATAACGTCACTTATATTGTCGAGCAAGCGCTTGGTATGCACGTTTGACGACACGCCTTCCGGGAGGGCTGATGAGCCGGCCGTTCCGCTTCGCCGCAGTGGCACGCATGGCCGAGTCGGGCAGGGCGTGGGCCGACAAGGCGCGGCGGCTCGAAGACTCCGGCTTCGACGCCCTCCTGGTCCCCGATCACCTGGTCGGCCCGCGTTTCGCGCCGGTCGCGGCGCTGGCGGCGGCCGCCGCCGCGACCTCGCGGCTGCGCGTGGGCACCCTCGTGTTCGCCAACGACTTCCGGCACCCGGCCGTCCTCGCCAAGGAGGCGGCCACCCTCGACGTGCTGTCGGAGGGACGCCTGGAGTTCGGCATCGGGACCGGCTGGATGGCGCGCGACTACGATCGGGCCGGCATGACACTCGACCCGCCCGGCGTACGCGTCGCGCGACTGGCCGAGGCGATCCAGGTGATGAAGGGCCTCTGGCGCGGCGGGCCGTTCTCGTACGCCGGGGAGCACTACACGATCGACGGCCTCGAACAGCAGCCGGTTCCCGCGCAACGACCGCACCCGCGGCTCATGCTGGGCGGCGGCGGGCCGAGGATGCTGCGGCTGGCCGCCCGTGAGGCCGACATCGTCAACCTGACCATGCGCGTACGACCCGACGGTTCCGGGCCCGACACCTCCGACAGCGGCCCGGACGCCTTCCGGCGGAAGGTCGAGATCATCCGCGAGGCTGCGGGCGACCGGTTCGGCGAGATCGAACTCGGCGCGTCCGTGTTGCGGGTCGGTGCGGGAGAGGACGTCTCGGCGTGGAGTGCCGCCGATCCGTCAGCGCAGGCCGACACTCCGCAGGTCCTCGCCGGCGATCTGCCGGAGATGTGCGAGACCCTGCGCCGCCGGCGAGACGAGCACGGCATCTCCTACTACGTCCTGCACAACGAATCCGACCTCGACGCCTTCACCCCGATCGTCCGGCGCCTCGCCGGCGCCTGACGGGGTCAGGGGCCTACGCGGTAGGCCCTGACCATGCCGTCACGGGTGGCGTACACCTCTCGCCACCCCGTTCTCGGCCGAGGAGGGTCGCCCCAGGTCAGGCGGGCGTACTTGCGGCAGGAGCCGCAGACCCGGCCCTGGTCGACGTCGTAGAACAGGACGAGGTCTCCGGGCCGGGGACCGAACCCTCCAGGGGCGGCGCGGAGGACCTCCGCGCGCCATGCGAGACCGCCGAACGGCCCCTCCCGGTAGACGGTGAGGGTCTTGGCCGTGTGGGTGTCCGCCCACACCGCCGGTACGCCGTCCCCGTGCCGCGCCATCCAGGACCGGAACGCCTCCAGCTGGGTGCCGCCGCCCACGCGCGTGCCCGGTTCCGCCCACCAGCCACGGATCGCGGTGCCCGCCGCGGACGCCGCGACGGCCAGTACGACCGCCGCGGGCAGGGCCGCCGCCGCCCGGCGCGCGCCGGGCCGATCCCGGGCCCGTCGCCGGACGGCCAGGGCGGCCAGCCAGATCAGCCCGAGACCACCGAGCACGAACGCCGGGAAGATCGGGAACCAGTACCGGATGAGCTGCAGCCGTAGCTTGGGGGCGGACGGGTCCACGATCCCGCCCAGCAGGGTCAGCGGCACCCACAGCAGCGCGAGCCATGCCACGGGGACGGCGAACCTGCGTGGTCGCAGCAACCCGCCGAGCAGCGTCAGCCCGAGGAGCAGGACCAGCCAGACGCCCTCCGGATAGTCGTTGAGGGTCGTGGGCAGCCGGAGCAGGTAGACGTGACGCGGTTTGTCCTGGAAGGTGCCGGCGATCTCGGGCGTCGTGGGACCCGACCCGTGCCCGGTGACCGAGCGCAGCCGGGTCAGCGGATCCCCGTACATCGCCCAGCACAGCAGCGTCTCGGCGATGACGAGCGCGACGACCGGCGCGGCCGCCCACAGCAGCCCCGGCCACCGCACCCTGCGGAAGACCAGCACCGCCACCAGCGGCCAGAGGAACACGACGAACTCGCGTACGAGGTAGGACCAGCCGAGCAGGAGACCGAGGAGCAGCAGAACCCCCGGCCCCGCCGACAGCAGCCGCCGGCGGATCGCCACGGCCATGGCAAGCGCGATGGTGAACAGTCCCGCGGCGAGCACGTCCGGCAGCAGATCGGTGGAGTCGTAGGCGACGGGCGTCGAGGCGAGCACCACGACGGCGGCCGCGGCGCCGACCGGTCGCGCGAACAACAGACCGCCCACCGCGTAGGTGCCGAGCAGCAGCGCGAGCGCGGCCAGCAGCGGGACGACGTGGTAGGCGGCCTGGGAGTAGCCGAAGACGGTGATCGCCAGCCGCGTCGGCACGATCAGGCCGAATCGCGTGACCTGGTGTACGGCGGCGGCGTCGGGGACCGGCCGCGGGAAACGCTCCGCGGCGGTCAGGTAGTTCAGCTGGTCGGAGGGGTAGGGCAGCCGCAGATGCGCCAGCATGACCACAAGGCACCCGAGCGCCAGCGCCGCCCCGATCCACCGGTCCTTGGGCGGCACCGTCCGCCGTCGTGAGGGCACGGTCGGCGGCTCGGACGGCGCTTTCGGAGGGTAGATGACCATGACCATAACGTGCCAGCGCAGAAGGGCCGGGTGACGACGAGTTGAGGAATCGGTGAACACACCGGGGCTCACTGCGCCTGCGGCCCGACCCGGCGGGCCGCCGAACGCTACCGGGGGGCGAGCTTGGAGCCGGGGAACGGCGCGAGCAGCGTCTCGCGCCAGGGGCCCTCGAGGAAGTCACGGGCCCGCTCCCGCCAGGAGACGAGCCGATGGTCCGGGACGGTCTCGTCGTCGAGCCCGAGCGCGGCGTCGCGGGCCCGCTGGACCTCGAGGTGGGAGTCCAGATCGGTCCCCCAGAGCGTGACGGCCTCATTGTCGGTGAACAGCACCTCGTACGCCCCGACCAGGCGATGCCCGTGCTCGGCGAGCACCGGCGCCCGCTCCTCCCGTACGGCGGCCAGGTAGTCGAGGGCGGCGCCGGGGCGCACCCGGGCGCTCTCGAAGACGTAGAACGGCGCGCCGTAGGGCTCGGCGACGAGGTGGGCGAGCGCGGGGACGCCGGAGACGGCGCCGAGAGGGCGGGAGAAGGCGGTGAAGCGCAGGTCGTCGATGTCGGAGAGGAAGAGGTTCTCCTTGACGTTGTCGTAGATCTCCATCATCTGCCGCCAGCCGCCGTCCCAGCCACCGTGACAGTCCCAGAGCGTCACGACCTTGAACTGCGGATGCCCGGTGATGCCGACGGCGTAGAACGCGCCGACGAGGTCGATGTCGCGGGACCGGATCGACGTGCCCGCGGTCAGTTCGTGATCGCCCTCGGCGAGCTCGTCGTCCTGCTTCTTGTACGCGGTGAGCCACCGCAGGTACTCCAGCGGCCTGCGTGAGTTCATCGGGTGGAACTCGACCTCTTCGAGCAGGTGGATGCCGCGGCGCATCTGGCCTCCGTAACCGGGTGGCACTACCAAGCGAATGCTTGCTCGGGACATTAGATCGTCGCGAGGGACGGCGCAAGGCGGAACGAGACCGTCAGGAGGAGGTCGTCACGTTCATCGTCATGGCGGTGACGCCGCCCGGGCCGATGACCCGCAGGTCCGTGCCCGGGCCGCCGGTCGCGGTGAACGGCTGCCGATCGTAGAGCGGTGCCCGCGCGCGGAACTCCAGCGCCGTGACGGAGCGTCCCGCCCGGCGGGGCAGTTCTGCGAGCAGCAGCGCGAGCAGCGGCCCGTGCACCACCAGCCCGGAATGCCCTTCGACCTCCGTCGCGTACGGGCGGTCGTAGTGGATGCGGTGCGCGTTGTAGGTGAGCGCGCTGAACCGGAACAGCAGCACCGGATCGGCGGTCACATCGATCCGCCACGGGCCGGGCTCCGGCTCGACGGGCCGCTTCACCGCGGAAGGCGTGAAGCCGGGGCCACTGCGGTAGACGATGTCCTGCTCCTCCACGCCGACCGTCCGCCCGTCGCGGCGGAACTCGTGGCGCACGGTGGTGAACAGCAGCTCACCGCTGCGGCCGCGCTTCGGGGTGACGGCGGCGAGCGAGGAACGTCGCGTGACGACGTCGCCGACCCGCAACGGGGCCTGCGCGGTCCAGCGGCCGCCCGCGAACATCCTGCGCCGGTCCGGGATCGGCGGCATGAACCCGCCCGCGAGTGGGTGCCCGTCCGGGCCGAGGTCGTGCTGTGCCGGGCGGTCGAGGAAGTAGAGCCAGTGCCAGAGGGGCGGCAGCGGCCCTGCCGGCGCCGCCAAGTCGAACAGGCCCGCGAGCGCCGTGACCGGCCCGGGCGTGATCTCATCGGTCACCTCGAAGGGGGCCGGATCCCAGCCGGCAACCGAGTCCGCCGGCCCGGGCCGCTCGTTCACGCCACGATCCCTTCCCCGCGGAGCGCCACGATCTCGCCCGCGTCCAGGCCGATCTCGGTGAGCACGTCGTCGGTGTCGGAGCCGAGCGCGGGAGCTAGCGCGGCGCCACGGCCGGCTCCCGAGACGATGGGCGAGCCGGGCACCGGGTGGCGTCCGATGCCGGGCTGGTCGAGTTCGGTCATGAGCGGGTTGGCCGTCGCCGCGCGAGCGGCCTCGGTGAAGGTGCGGTACGGCGACCAGAGCACCGAGCACCCGCTGAGCGCCTTCGACACCTCGGCGAGAGTACGCGCGGCGAACCAGGGCTCGATGAGAGCGGCGATGGCCTCCCTGTGCCGATAGCGGTCGGCGTCGGCGCCGAAGTCGGCGCCGAGCAGCCGCCCCAGCTCGGTGAACACCTCGGCCAGCCCGGTCACCGCGCACAGGTCCGCGAAGTGCCGCGCGGTCAGCGTCACGAGCATCACTCGCTCACCGTCGGCGGTGGCGAAGTCGCGGGCGAATCCGCCGTACAGGTGGTTGCCGATCCGCGGCCGGTCACCGCCGCCCAGGACCGCGGCGCCGAGAAGGCCGAGATTGCCGGCCGTCGCGAGCGCCACATCCGCCAGCGGCAGCCGCAGCGCACTTCCCTCACCGGTACGCGACCGGTGCCGTTCGGCGGCGAGGATGCCCACGGCGGCGTAGAGCCCACAGGCGATGTCCCAGGCGGGCACGACGTTGTTCACCGGGTCGGTGTGATCCTCCGGCCCCGTGGCGAGGGGGAAACCCGTCTCGGCGTTCACGGTGTAGTCGACGGCGGGCCGCCCGTCGTGGTGACCCTCGATCCGCAGGTGGATCAGATCGGGACGGGCCGCGGCGAGTTCCTCGTAGGAGGGCCGGGGCGCGTTGGTGAGGACCACCCCGGTGTCGGCGGCGAGGGCGCTGACGATCTCCCGCCCTCGCGGGGAGCGCAGGTCGACGGTGACGGACCGCTTGCCCTTGTTCAGTCCCGCCCAGTACAGGCTGGCGCCGGACGGGGCGAGCGGCCACCGGCGTACGTCGGGGGCGCCGCCGATCGGGTCGACCCGGATCACCTCGGCGCCGAGCTGGGCGAGCGTCATACCGCCGAGCGGCGCGGCGACGAAGCTCGAGATCTCCAGGACCCGCAGGCCGTCGAGCATCAGGTGACCCGCTCGAACACCGCCGCCATGCCCTGACCACCCCCGATGCACATGGTCTCGAGGCCGTATCGGGACTCGCGGCGGTTCATCTCATGCAGCAGAGTCGTGAGGATTCGCGCGCCGGTGGCGCCGACCGGGTGGCCGAGCGAGATTCCCGAGCCGTTGACATTGACCCGGTCGAGGTCGGCCAGTCCCCACTCGCGGGTGACTCCGAGCACCTGGGCGGCGAACGCCTCGTTCAGCTCGATGAGGTCCATGTCGTCGAGGGTGAGCTCGGCGCGCTTCAGCGCGGCGGCGGTGGCGGGGATGGGCCCGAGACCCATCAGTTCCGGCGGTACGCCCGCGACGGCCCACGACACCATGCGGGCCCGCACGTCCAGGCCGAGCCGGTCGGCGATCTCAGCGGTCGTGACCAGGCACACGGCGGCCCCGTCGTTCTGGCCGCTGGAGTTGCCCGCGGTGACGGTCGACTCGGGATCCTGGGCCAAGCGCACCGGCCGCAGCGTGGCGAGCTTCTCCACGGACGTGTCGGCCCGGGGGTGCTCGTCCCGGTCGACGACCACCGTTCCCTTGCGTCCGTGGACCTCCACGGGGACCAGTTCGGCGGCGAACCGTCCCTCCTGCTGGGCCGCGACGGCCCGCTGATGCGAACGCAGCGCGAGGGCGTCCTGCTCGGCGCGCGGGATGCCGTGCATGCGGCGTACGTTCTCGGCGGTCTCGATCATTCCGCCCGGCACGGGGTGCAGATCGCCTCCGGCGGTGACACGGGCCCGGTCCAGCCGGTCGGTCAGTTTGATCTCCGCCCCGGGACGGTCCCATCGCAGGCCGGTGGCGTAGTACTCCACCTGGCTCATGCTCTCCACCCCGCCCGCGATGACCGTGTCGCTCGCGCCGCTCCGCACCTGCAGCACAGCGTCGATCACCGCCTGCAGACCGGAACCGCAGCGCCGGTCGACCTGGCGGCCCGCCGTCTCGACCGGCAGTCCGGCGTCGAGCGCGGCGACCCGGCCGATGGCCGGAGCCTCACCGTTCGGGTTGCAGTTGCCGAGGATCACGTCGTCGATGCGGTCGGCGCCGGTGCGCTTGAGCAACTCCTTGATGACGGTCGCGGCGAGCTGCTGCGGCGGCACCTCCCGAAGGGAACCGCCGAACCGGCCGACCGGCGTCCGGACCGGTGAGCACACAACGACCTCACGCATGACGAGCCTCCAAGCAAGAACCACGTTCCGGTGCCAGTCTGCCGCACGGCTCGACGGAGGTTATCCACAGATCGCCTGAAGGGACTGATGTCACAGAACCGCACACGGTTACCGTCCGGAATCGGATGCATACAGCCCCCCGAGAGAGGAGACTCTCATGGCATCGACCGAAGACCTCGTGACGATTCTGGAGGGACGCGTGAACGTGCTGGAGACCTGGGCCGGGCCTGGTCAGATCGAAGTGCTCGCCGCGGGGTTAACAGAGGTCCGCGCGAACATCCGCACCATCATCAAGACCCAGGAGCGGCACACCCGCCAGCTGGCCGATCTGACCTCCGACGTGTCCGGGCTCAAGACCGACATGGCGGAAGTCAAGACCGATGTGGCCGAGCTGAAGACCGATGTGGCCGGGCTCAAGACCGATGTGTCCGGGCTCAAGACCGACGTGGCCGGGCTCAAAACCGACGTGGCCGGGCTCAAAACCGACGTGGCCGGGCTCAAAACCGACGTGGCCGGGCTCAAAACCGACGTGGCCGGGCTCAAAACCGACGTGGCCGGGCTCAAAACCGACGTGGCCGAACTCAAAACCGACGTGGCCGAACTCAAAACCGACGTGGCCGAACTCAAAACCGACGTGGCCGAACTCAAAACCGACGTGGCCGAACTCAAAACCGGCATGGCGGAACTGAATGCCAAGGTCGATGACCTGACAGCCACCCTGAGGCTGGTCGTCGACCATCTCGGGATCAACGGCTCCACGGCCCGCTAGGCCTGGCGGCGACCGCCGCCGTCACCTCGGAGGCACACGCGAGGATCACGTGGGCGTCCGGGTGTACGGCGGCGGTCCGTCGGGTCGAAAGGCCGGTGACCGTTCCGGTCTCAGGCGGTCGCCGGATTCACCTCGAAGATCTTGGCGAGGTCGTCGAGCACCTCGTGCGCGCCCTGCAGGCCGACGGCGGTCATCCACGTGAGGTCGTCGACCTCGTGCTTGTGCCCCTTGAGCCTGTCCCAGAGCGGGTTGGCCTCGAACTTCGACTGGACCTGCGCCGAGGTGTTCTTCTCGTCCTTGTACGTCGCGACGAAGATGTGGTCGGCGTCGAGGTCGGCGATGCGCTCCTCACTGAGGTCGACGGCGATCTCCTCTGACGTGGGCTGCCCCTTGGGCCTGGGGAAACCGATGTCCGACAGGATGATGCCGGAGTAGGAGTTCGCCGTGTAGAGGCGCACTGTCGGCTCGTCGGTGAACCGGGCGACCGAGACGGTCGGGAGCTTGCCGCCCTTCTCCTTGATCTCGGCGCCGATCTTCTGGGCGCGGGCCTCGTACTCCTTGAGCCGCTGGTCCGCGAGCTGCTCCTTGCCGAGCGCCTTGCCCACCAGCCGGAGGTTGTCCTTCCACAGCGCGCCCGTGGTCTCGCTGAAGACGGTGGGCGCGATCTGCGCGAGTTTGCCGTACAGCGCCTCGTGCCTGACCTTGGCCGACAGGATGAGGTCGGGTTTGAGGGCCGCGATCTTCTCGAGACTCGGCTCGGCGAGGGTGCCGACCGACGTGGCCTCCTTGCCGTGCGTCTTCGCCGCCTCACCGAGATAGTCGGGGAGCTTCTCGTTGACCGACCGGTAGGTGGTGTAGCCGACCACGTCGCCGTCCAGCGACAGGGCGGCGTCGACGAAACTCTGGTCGAGGGCGACGATCCGCTTGGGCTCGGTGAAGATCTTCGTCGCGCCCATCGCGTGAGCGACGGTCCGCAACGGCTTGTCCCCCTTGGCCGCCGTGTCGGAGCCGGAGCCACAGCCCACCAGGCCCATGACAGCCAGCGCGGCGACCGTGAACCCTGCGGCCGCACGCCGCACTGAAGACGACGTCATCTAACATTCCTCCACAGTTAGGTAAAACTAACCTCAATTAGGTTAGGTATACCTAACCACACGAAGTCGGCCGATACGGGCTCGAAGGGTGATTGATGACTGAAGGCGGGACATGACGGCGGTGCCGCTGACCGCACTACGCCGGCACCGGCTATTGACCCTCCTCGGGCTCGCGCTGCTCACGTTGGGCGTGACGGTGGCGAGCATCGCGATCGGAGCGATGCAGGTGCCGTTGACCGGGGTATGGCGGGCGATCACCCATCCGACCGGCACCGAACAGGACGTCGTGGTGCGTTCGCTGCGGCTGCCCCGCACCGCGTTCGGAGTGCTCGCCGGGACCGCGCTCGGGGTGGCCGGAGCGCTCGTCCAGGGCCACACCCGCAACCCGCTCGCCGATCCCGGCCTGCTCGGTGTCACGCAGGGGGCGGCGTTCGCCATGGTGCTGAGCATCTTCACCCTCGGCACGACCGACCTGCGCGTCTACATCTGGTTCGGCTTCCTCGGTTCCCTGGTCGCGAGCATCGCGGTCTTCACGCTGGGCTCGGTGGGCGGCGGCGGAGGCACCCCCATCACGCTCGCGCTCGCCGGGGCCGCCGTCAGCACGCTCCTGCACGGCCTGATCTCCGGGATCGTGCTGCTCGACCAGCAGGCCCTGAACGTCTACCGGTTCTGGCAGGCGGGCGCTATCGCGGGCCGTGACTCCCGGCTGCTCCCCCAGGTGCTCCCGTTCGTGCTGCTCGGCCTCGTCCTGGCGCTCGCCAACGCGCCTGGTCTCAACGCGCTCGCCCTCGGCGAGGACGTGGCCCGCTCGCTGGGTCGCCGGGTCGGGCTGACCAGGGCGCTCGGCATCGCGGCGATCACCTTGCTGACCGGGTCGGCGGTGGCGGTCTGCGGTGCGCTGGCCTTCGTCGGCCTGATCGTGCCGCACCTCGCGCGCGCTCTGTCCGGCCCGGACCACCGGTGGCTGCTGCCGTACTCGGGGCTGCTCGGCGCGATCCTGCTCCTCGGCGCCGACATCGCCGGCCGCATGGTCGCCCGGCCGGGTGAACTGGAGGTGGGCATCATGCTGGCCCTGATCGGGGGTCCGTTCTTCGTCGCGCTGGTGCGCCGCCGCAAGCCGGTGCGCCTATGAGCACGCCCGCACTGCGCGCCGCACCCGCCGGCACCGTACGCACGGGCGGCGCCTCGCTGACCGTGCGGGTCGCCCGCGTGTCGTTCCGGGTCCGGCCCCGTCCCATCATCGTCGTCCTCGCCGGGCTCTCCCTGCTCGTGCTGCTGATGGCGCTCAGCGTCGGCCGCGGCGACTTTCCGATCGGGGTCGGCGACGTGTTCCGTACCCTCCTCGGCGGCGAGGAGAACCGGTTCGTCGTCATGGAGCTCCGGCTGCCCCGCGCGTTGACCGGGGCGCTGGTCGGCGCGGCTCTGGGCCTGTCGGGCGCGATCGCGCAGGCGGTCGCCCGCAATCCCCTGGCCAGCCCGGACATCCTCGGGGTCACCTCGGGGGCGAGCGTGGCCGTGGTCGCCGTGATGATCACTGGCGGTGGCGCCGGCGGGGTGAGCGGGCTGGTCGCCACGCTCGGCGTGCCGTTCGCCGGGCTCGCGGGCGGCCTGCTCGCCGGCATCGGCGTCTACCTGCTGGCCTGGCGGCAGGGCCTGGACGGCTACCGCCTCGTACTCGTCGGCATCGGCGTGACGAGCATCGCCGTCAACGTGAAGTGGTGGCTGCTCACCCTCGGGGACGTCGACCAGGCATCTCGCGCCATGGTCTGGATCACCGGCAGCCTCAACGGACGCGGCTGGGAGCACGTCCGCCCGGTGGCCCTCGCGCTGGTGCTGCTGATCCCGTTGGCCCTGCTCGGCGCCCACACGCTCGAGGCACTGAGGCTCGGCGACGACTCCGCACGCGGCCTCGGGCTGAGGGTCGATCTGGCCCGGTCCGTCCTCGTCCTCACCGCCATCGCGCTGGCGGCGGTCGCCACCGCCTCGGCCGGGCCCGTGGAGTTCGTCGCGCTGGCCGCCCCGCAGATCGCACTGCGGCTGTGCGGATCCGCCCGGCCGCCGCTGGTCGGCTCCCTGGTGGTCGGCGCCGTTCTCACGGTCGGCTCGGACCTGATCGCCCGCACCGCCTTCGGCGGCGTTGAACTGCCGGTCGGCGTGGTCACGGCGGTTCTCGGCGCACCGTTCCTCATCTATCTGCTCATCCGGTCCCGGCGGAAGGCGACCTAGTGGCTTCTTTGACCGCGCGTGACCTGCGGCTCGGGTACGGCGACCGGATCGTCGTCGACGGGCTGTCCCTGGACCTCGGCGGCACCGGGGTCACGGCCATCATCGGGCCCAACGGGTGCGGCAAGTCGACGCTGCTGCGCGCCCTCGGGCGGCTGCTCAAGCCCCACGCGGGCCGAGTGCTGCTGGACGGGGACGACATCGCGAAGGTGCCGACCCGTGAGGTGGCCAAACGGCTGGCCATCCTGCCTCAGGCGCCGCAGGCACCGGAGGGACTGACCGTCGCCGACCTGGTGACCCGTGGCCGGCACCCCCACCAGTCGTGGTACCGCCAGTGGTCGTCCTCCGACGAGGGCGCGGTGGCCGACGCGCTGGCCAAGACCGGGCTGCTCGAGCTGGCCGACCGGCCCCTCGACGAGTTGTCCGGCGGGCAGCGGCAGCGCGCCTGGATCTCCATGGCGCTCGCCCAGGACACCGGCCTGCTGCTGCTCGACGAGCCCACCACCTTCCTCGACCTGGCCCACCAGATCGAGGTGCTGGAGCTGATCCGCCGGCTGCACACCGACCACGGCCGTACGGTCGTCATGGTGCTGCACGACCTCAACCTGGCGGCGCGCTACGCGGACCGGCTCGTCGCCATGCGCGACGGCCGCATCGCCGCCTCGGGACCGCCCGCCGAGGTGCTCACGGTGGAACTGCTCGCGGAGGTGTTCGGCCTGCGGGCCGAGGTCATCACCGACCCGGTCTCGGGCGGCCCCCTGGTCGTTCCCCTCGGCGGCGAGCCGACTCGGGCCTAGCGTCCGGTTCGATACGCCTCCAGGCGTTCGGCGAGTTCCTTGGGGCGGGCGAGCATCGGCATATGCCCGGTGGCGATCTCGTCGGGGATGATGCCCAGGCGTTCCCGTACGACGCGGCGCA
Source organism: Actinomadura sp. HBU206391 (assembly GCF_014323665.1). GTDB lineage: Bacteria > Actinomycetota > Actinomycetes > Streptosporangiales > Streptosporangiaceae > Actinomadura_C. Next base: position 23,465 of record NZ_JABVEB010000045.1, read on the forward strand.
TGAGGCCGGCCGGGATGAAACGGTCGTCGCTGCAGAGCAGGAATCTCGTCGCCACATCGGGCCACGCCTTGAGCGGCCACGGCTCGGCGAACGGTGTCGCGGACTGCTCGCGCGCGCTCTGCTTCGCCCCTGCGACCAGGTCCGGCGGGACATCGTGGAAGAAGTCGTCGGCCACGTCGCCAGGGGCCGTGCCGTCTTCTCGAGCCTGCTCCCGCCTGGCCTGCTCGTAACCGGTGTTGGCCCACCAGTCCCCCGGCGCCTCGCCCGGTGACGGGATCATTCCCTGGAGCATCACCAGCAGGCCCACCGGCACCCGGTCGCATACCAGCGGGGCGGTGAATCCGCCGAGTGAGTGGGCCACCATTACCAGGTCGGTGCGGTCGCCGATGGCGTCGACGGCCGTGTCGGCGTACTCGGTGAGCCCGGCCGAGTCGTCGTCGCAGGGCAGATCCACCGCCACGACGTCATGGCCACGCTCACGCAGCTCGGCGGCCAGCGGCCGCCAGTACCACGGGCTGCACCCGCCGCCGGGGATCAGGACGTACGTGGCCATGGTCAGCCGTCCTCCCTCTCGTCTTCATTCCCGTACCCGGCCCGGCCGCGACGCTGGAACTCCTCGATGCCGGTGCCCCCTGGGAGCCGGGTCTGGAAGTCGAGAACCCCCACCCAGGTCGGACGCACGGCGATGCGCGCCATCCTCGTGCCCGGGTGATCGACCTCGGCGAGATTGACGGCGGCCTGCTCGGGGCCGGCGTAGCGGCGCTGAGCCAGCGCGTACTCCGGAACGACCCCCTCCACATCCGTGACCGTGGCCTGGCCGCGGATGAGAAGCACCTCCGGCGGCGTGGACGCACGGTCGATGGTGATGGCGACATCGGGCCTGGCCCGCAGGGCGGCGATCTTACGTGTCCCCTCGAACGTGGACATGACGACATCGGCGCCGGTCCAGTGGAACAGCATCGGGAACACCCGTGGCGTGCCATCGGCCGCGACGTACGCCAGGCGCGCCAGTTCGGTCGAGGCGAGCAGACGTGCGGCCACGTCGCTGTCCAGCAGGCCGAGGTCACCTTGCGGCAGCGCCATCGGATCGGGGGCACGTTCGGTCTTCACCAGACCACTCCTCATCATCGGAACTCCTACTCTAGGAGTAACGGCATCATATTCAAAAGCGAGCGGTGCGGATAACAGAGTGAACGAATATGCTCGGGGCATGTCCGGCAGGCGAAGCTACAACGACCCGTGCGGCATCGCGCGTGGTCTCAACCTGGTCGGTGAGCGCTGGGCCCTGCTGGTGGTGCGCGAGCTTCTGCTCGGCCCGAAGCGGTTCACCGACCTGCATCGCGGTCTGCCCACCGCGAGTCAGAACGTGCTGTCCCAGCGTCTGCGTGAACTCGAGCAGGACGGGGTGATCCGGCGCCGCAAGCTCGGCCCGCCCGCAGGCACCTGGGTGTACGAGCTGACCGAGTGGGGTTACGACCTCGAACCCGTCCTGGCCCATCTCGGCCGGTGGGGCAGCCGCGCTCCGGTGACCTCCACCGCCGGCTCCAGCGCCGATTCCCTGGTCCTCGCCCTGAGGGACATGTTCGCCCCGCATGCCGCCGGCGACCTGCGAGGGAGTTATGAGCTGCGGCTCGGCGACGACCGCTTCCGGGCCACGGTCGCCGAGGGCCGGATCGAGCTGGTCCGCGGCAGCGCCGAACAGCCCGATGCGATCATCGAGACCGACGTCGCCACGCTATGGGGCCTGATCCTCGGTGAGCGCCGGTTCGACGAAACGCTGCGCTCCGGCGACCTCACGCTGGAGGGTGACCACCGAGCGGGGACGCGCTTCACCGACCTCTTCCGCGCGTCCCCAATGCACGGCCAGACCGTGGACGATCCCGCGTGAGACCGTGACGGGTCAGAGCCTCGACTCGCGGGCGGCGGGAACGGCGGGGACGGCCGGCGGGAACGGCGGGGACGGCCGGTCGGGCCCGGAGGGATGACCGTGGCGCTCAACTACATGATCACGGAAGCGTGACGGCGTGCGGGCAACACGCCAGCAGGCACTCCCCGTCGTGATCATGCAATTATTCGCGCCGTGCAATCTCGACCTCGGCTCGGCTCCGCTACCGCCGAATAGCTGCATGATATTGATGGCGCCTTGTCGGCTGGTGCCACATGATCCGGATTGTAGGAGTTCTTGCAGCTAGCAGTTGCTTTTGGCTTCCGGACCGGTGTCGTCCGGCGCCCCGCGCTCGGGGCCCCTCGTGTGGGGCTTGTGTGGGGCGCCGGTCGCCGGATCGGGTCGGAGTTCGGGCTAAGACCTCGTTTTATTTGGGTTGGTCGGTAGGGTTCTGCCGTGTCGATAGTGGAGCGTCTGGTTCCTGATGATCTGTGGGAATTTGTTCCAGCACGTCGTGCCGCAGGTGCCGACCAGGTCGCAATGTGGTGGCCGGCGATGCTCGGGGAGACCGGATGAGCAATATCGCGCGCACGGCGAGGCCTCGGCGCCGACCGGGGGTCTGGGCCGCGATCAGCTCCGCCGTCCTCCTCCTCGCCGGCGGATCCGCGATCTCCGCCCAGGGCCCGCTGCACTGGGAGTCCCTCCGGCCCGCGCGCGTCCAGCTCGCGCCCCGTACCTCGGGCTACGGGCTGTGCGTGAAGGGGGAGATGAGCGGGGACCGCCGGCGGGTCACCGTCTACGGCGACGGTTCGCCGCTCGGCGGCCGGACGCTGGCCGTGATGTTCGAGCGTGTCGTGGACCCCTACGACGCTTCGCCGGAAGGCCGGGATGTGGTCTTCCAGGGTGAGACCGCCTGGGCCGGCGAAGAGCGGAACGTCCGCTGGATGCGGTGGCAGGACGGACCGCCATGGTGGATGGGGTTCAGGATGGTAGAGACCGAACCCGTGCAGTACGCCATCGTCGGCAGGGGTGTCACGCCGTCGGCGCTCATGACCGCCGCCGGGTCGCTGGCCCATCCTCGAGCGGGGGTGCGGCTCCGGCCGGCCGGGCTGCCGCACGGCATGCGCCCACTGGCCTCGGCGTCCATCCTCCTCGACCGGGACTGGACGCCCGCGATCCCGACGGAGACCGTCACGTGGATTCACGCGGGTTCCGGAGGCGAACTGTCGGCGGCGTCCGTGCGGGCCCGCCCCCAGGCGATCAACCTGGTCACCGCCATGCTCGTCCCCACGGGATGGCGGCCCATGCGCGGTGTGATGGGCTTCGCCGGCACGTCGATGCCGCCGATTCCGCGTAGTTCCGCTCAGCCGTCGGAGCAGCTGAAGTATCGCGTGTGGTGGGACAGCGGCACGATGCACGTCGTCTCCGCACGCGGCCTCACCGACGTGGCACTGGACCAGGCCGTCGCCGACCTCGGCCCGCTGTCTCCGGAGGCGCGGCGCGCACTCCCTAGCTCGGCCTGCTAGCCACGCGTCATCCCGCTCAGTCATCTATCGCGGCTGGATTTGCGGGTTCTGACCTGGGGGTGGGCAGCAATCCGTTTCGGCGCAGGTTCGTGCGGGCGTGGGCGATGACCGGGCGTTCCCACACCGGGCAGTGCCACGTAGCCCGTGCGGCGCGGCAAGCGAGGAGTCACGGGTCGCGCGTGACGTACGCGCGCTCACGGCATCGGCGACGCGGTGAACAAGGGCGTGCTGACCCTTGACCCCCGCAAGGGCGCAGCGAAGATCAAAACCGAGTGGCTCAAGAAAAAGACCCAATTCACCCCCGAAGAGATGGAAGCGATCGAGGGCGTAACCGACGGCGAACTCAACCGGCTGATCAAGATCAAGAAGGGAACGGGGCTGCGAGACTCACCCTGGTCAAGTCCGCCTAGCGCTACCCGCAGCGGCCACGGAGCCCCCGCATCCAATGCGGGGGGCTCTGCCTACCCCGCGATCCCCACCCCATGTGGGGGTTCTACGGGGATTGATCACAGATACGGATGCCCCGCCGCAGGTCAGAGCACACGACTAGGGCTGGCTCACAACACCTGCATAATCACGCCAGAGGTTTCTCCGCCGTGATCATGCAGTTGTTCGCGCTTTCGAGGCTCGACTTCGCGGGATTCACTGGAGGCGCGCGTCGGCGATCGGGCGCCTGTTGACGGTCCGCACTGTGCCCGTCTCGACGGCGAGGGAGCGATCCGGGCCGCCGACGCCGCCCACAACCGGGCGGGCCGGGTTCCGCCGCCCGGCCGTCCCCGTTCCCGCCGCCCGGCCGTCCCCGTTCCCGCGCCACCACATCAGCGTCATCAGCAGGTACTCCTTCGCTCTCCCCGACCTACCTGGCCGTACCCGGGACCTGCGCGACCCCTCATCGTGTCGCGCGCCGCGCATCAGCACGACGGCTCACGCCATGCCACTGACCGAGTGCGCATGGCGTGGTGTACTCGGGCAGCCCGCCGTCAAGGAGGCACAGGAACTCATCGCCCTGGCGGCGACAGGACGGTGACGGCACCCACGCCAAATGCACGTTCGCTGGTAACGCCTTTCCATACGCGGCGCTGATAACCCGGCCACTCTATTTCCTACGGTCTGCCGCGCTCGCCGCCGTGCTCGGGCGATCCGAGAGGGGCCACACGTACGGCAGGTCGTCCGGGACGCCGGGAAAGAGCGGTCCGTAGACGGCGAAGTCCTTACGCAACAGGGCGGACTGGTGACTGCGGTGGAAGGCCGGGTCGCCCAGCCACGGCGGCAGGGCACCCGCCCTGGCCAGTTCGAGTTGACTGCGGGCGGCGGCGACGCCGGTGGTCGCGGTGAGCTCGGCGCTCAGCTTGCCCGCGCACGTGTCCCGGTGGCCCATGCCGCTCCACCGGTCGCAGACCTCCAGGCCGTAGCGGACTAGCGCCTCCTCGTAACCCGCCCACATGCGCACGACCGGATGATGCCGCCAGCCGTACCCGGGAGTCGTCAGCCCGCGCAGCACCTGAAGCGCCTCGACCCGCTGCTTGCCCAGCCGCCGCGCGTCGAGTGCCTTCGCCGTGGCGGCGAAGTCCGCATACGGCAGGAACGTCTGCGTCGTCGGCACCCCCTGAATCGGCGCCGGCCGCGCGGACGGTTCACGGCGACCGGCCGTCACCAGGTCCCCTACCCGTTTCCCTGCGGCCGAGCGCCGGCCGGTCAGGCGGCGAGGAACGGGAACGGCGCATCGGCAGAGTAATGGTGACAGCACTCGATCACCGGAAGGTGACCATGAGGGAGTACCGAACGTGAAGGGCACCCAGGCGGCGGAGCCGGACGTACGCCCGTCCGACGCTTTCGCCGCGCTCTATGACGAGCATTTCCCCCGGATATACCAGTACATCGCAAGCCGGCTGGGCCGCGACGTCGCCGATGACATCACCGCTGACACGTTCCTGATCGCACTACGCAAGCAGGACAGGTTCGACGCCGAGCGCGGGGCCGTCCGGCCCTGGCTGTTCGGCATTGCGACGAAGCTCGTGGCACAGCATCGACGGCAAGAGATGCGCAGATACCGGGCGCTGGCGAAGCTCGGCCCGGAGGAGGTCGCCGAGAGTCACGAGAACCAAGTGATCAATTGGGTGCGCGCCGAGAGTCTCCAGCGTGGGCTGGCGCAGGCGCTCGGGGCGCTGTCTCGCGGCGAGCGCGACGTCCTGCTGCTCAGCGCGGTCTCCGAGCTCTCGAACGAGGAGGTCGCGCAGGCGCTCGGCATCGCGTACGGCACGGTCGGCTCGCGGCTGAGTCGAGCCCGCAGAAAAGTACGTTCCGTGATGAGGGAGGATGACCATGGATGACCTGCGCATGATCCGGGGCTTCCTCGAGGAGGCTCCGCCGTCCGCCGAAGTCGTCGCCGAAGGGCGACGGCGGCTGTACACCCGGCGATCGCCGAGGCCACGGCGCTTCAGTGTGCGCCAAAGCCGGGCCGGGCTCGGCGTCGTGGCCGTGGCCGCCTCCTTCGCCCTCACCGTTACCACCGCTCTCGTACTCACCGTCTCCACGGGGGATTCTCCGACCTCCGAGAATGCGCCGAAGGAACTGACGTCGCGGCAGGTACTTCTCAGCGCGGCAGAGAAGGCCGCGGCCGAACCGACCGGGCGCTACTGGCACACGCACGTGATCAACGGTCAGGCGTACCACGTCACCCGCGGCGACTACATGATCACGGGTGCCCGGATGGAGATCGAGCAGTGGATCGCCCGAAGCGACCGGGACGCGAATGTCTTCCGCAGCCGAATCGCCGGAGCCGTCCCGCAGACCGATGCCGACCGAGTGGCATGGAAGCGCGCCGGGTCACCGAAGAGCTGGCGGGTGCTCTCCAACGGTCAGTACATCCAACAGAGCGCCACTGCGCAGAAGTGGGATCTGCAGCGGATGTCGCCGGCCGAGAAGGAGGGCATGAAGGCGCTACTGGCCCACAATAAGAAGGAGTGCGCCCGGAATCGACGGGCCTGCCCGGTGGTCGACCGCCCTACTCAGGCACAGCGTGAAGCACTCGCGGACGACCCGAAGGCGCTGAAGAAGCAGCTTCAGGGGAACAGCCTCGTCAAGGGCCCGGACATCATGCTCGAGAACACGGGCTATTTCCTGGACGAACCCGGATCGCCGAAACTGCGCGCCGCCGTCTTCCGCGTGCTCGCCGACTCGTCGGGCATCCGGAACATGGGGAGTGTCACAGATGCGCGAGGGCGCGCCGCGATCGCCCTGGTGGCGAGAGGTTCGCATCGGGCCGGCGATTTCGACACCCAGCTCCTGCTGGAGCCCGGTACGTACCGTGTGCTCGGCGTACAGACCGTGCTCGTGACGGGGCGCGGCGCCGAGACCGCGGGTGTCAAGCCCGGCACCGTCTACAAACAGCAACTGTTCCTGGAGATGGGCTGGACCAACAGCGCCCCGCACTGATCCCGCTTCTTGACCGACCCGTCGGCGGTCGCCGCGTCTCGTCAGCGGCGGCCGCCGGCCAGTCCGTCTCTCAGGAGAGCGCGTGAACGGCCGGCCACGGGCTCACCGGTCGCGGGCGATGAGCTGTCGCGTGATGACGTTGCGCTGGATCTCGTTGGTCCCCTCACCCACGATCATCAGCGGGGCGTCGCGGAAGTAGCGCTCGACGTCGAACTCGGTGGAGTAGCCGTAGCCGCCGTGGATGCGCAACGCGTCCATGGCGACCTTCATGGCGGTCTCCGAGGCGAACAGCTTCGCCATGCCCGCCTCCATGTCGGCCCGCCGCCCGGACTGCAGCCGGTCGGCCGCGTCGAGGGTGAGCAACCGCGCGGCCCGCAGCGACGTCGCCATGTCGGCGAGGTAGTTCGAGATGGACTGGTGCTTCCAGATCGGCACGCCGAAGCTCTCGCGCTGCTGGGCGTAGGCGAGCGCGTCGTCGAAGGCGGCCTGGCCCACTCCGAGCGCGCGGGCGGCGACCTGGATGCGGCCCACCTCCAGCCCGCGCATCATCTGCGCGAATCCCGCCCCTTCGGCGCCGCCGAGCACGGCCGACCGCGGCACCCGTACGGCGTCGAAGACGACCTCGCAGCTCTCCACGCCCTTGTAGCCGAGCTTGGGCAGATCCCTGGACACCTTGTGGCCGCCCTCGACCAGCAGCACCGACACGCCTTTGTGCGGCGGGTCGGCGGCCGGGTCGGTCTTGCACAGCAGGGCGATCAGCCCGGCGCGGCGGGCGTTGGAGATCCACGTCTTGACGCCGTCTATGACGAACGAGTCCCCGTCCGGAACGGCACGGGTGCGCATCGCCTGCAGGTCGGAGCCGCCCCCGGGCTCGGTCAGCGCCATCGTCGCGCGCAGCTCACCGGTCGCCATCGCCGGCAGATAGCGCCGGCGCTGCTCGTCGGTGCCGAACTCGCGGAGGAGGAACGCCACGACACTGTGCCCGCCCATCGCCCCGGCCAGGCTCATCCACCCGCGGGCGAGCTGCTCGGTGACGAGCGCGAAGCAGGGCGCCGAGACCTCCGACCCGCCGTGCTCCTCGGGTACGAGCAGCCCGTACACCCCGAGCCGCTTCATCTGCTCGATGAGCGCCTCGGGGTAGGTGTCGGTGTGCTCCAGTTCGCGCACCACCGGTCGCACCTGGTCGTCGACGAACTCGGCGACGATGTCGACGATCGCCTGCTCCTCGTCCGCGAGCTCGAACACAACGCCTCCCGATCAAGTCCGGATGACCGCTCAAATCTGGATGACCGCTCAGTTCTGGACGACGGCTCAGTTCTGGACGACGGCACCGCTGCCGAGCAGTTCGTCCACGTCGGTGAAACCGAGCTCGGTGAGCACTTCGCGGGTGTGCGCGCCGCTCGTCGCCGGCGGGCCGCCGATCGCGCCGGGCGTACGGGAGAAGCGGGGCGCGGGTGCGGGCTGCGGCGCACCGCCGGCGCTCCGCACGAACATCTCCCGCCCGGTGTTGTACGGATGCTCGGCGGCCTCGTGCAGGGACAGGACGGGAGCCACGCAGGCGTCGCCGGGCAGGAAGATCTCGGCCCATTCGTCACGGGTCCTGGCCTTGAACGCGGTGGCGAACCGCTCACGCAGCTCCGGCCAGCGGTCCGTCTCGTACTGCGTGGGCAGCCCCTGCTCGCCCGCGATGCCGAGCAGGCGGACGAACTCGGCGTAGAACTGCGGCTCGATCGCGCCCACGGCCATGTGCCGGCCGTCGGCGGTCTCGTACACGTCGTACCAGGGCGCGCCGGTGTCGAGCATGTTCACGCCGCGCCGGTCCTGCCACGCGCCGGTGGCGAGGAAGGCGTGGATGAACGTGGCCAGGTGGGAGGTGCCGTCGACGATCGCGGCATCCACGACCTGTCCCTTTCCGCTGGTCCTGGCCTCCAGCAAGGCCGCCAGAACGCCCACGACGAGGTACATGCTGCCGCCGGCGAAGTCACCGAGCAGGTTCATCGGCACCTGGGGCGGCCCGCCCGCGCGGCCGATGGCGTGGAGTGCGCCCGTGACCGCGATGTAGCCGATGTCGTGCCCGGCGCTCTGGGCGAGCGGCCCCTGCTGTCCCCAGCCGGTCATCCGGCCGTAGACGAGCGCGGGGTTGCGGGCGAGGCAGTCCTCCGGGCCGAGGCCGAGCCGCTCTGTGACACCCGGGCGGAAGCCCTCGACGAGCACGTCGGCCCGCTCCACCATCCGCAGCACGACCTCCCTGCCGCGCTCGTCCTTGAGGTCGACGGCCACCGAGCGCTTGCCCCGGTTGGTCATGTCCTTGGCCGGGTCGGGAAATGCCGGGCGGCCGCCCGGCCGGTCCACGCGGATGACCTCGGCGCCGAGGTCGGCGAGCAGCATGGCGGCGAACGGGCACGGCCCGATGCCCGCCAGCTCGATGACGCGGACTCCGGACAGCGGCCCGCCCGCGCTGGGTGTCTCGCCCATCAGCGATCCTTTCGTCGCGCCGACAGAATATGATTCGGTTCCAGTCTGCACGATCACTGTAAGCGTTCGCTGATCGGCCCTCTCGAGACGATACGGGCATCGGCACGGCCGACTCGAGCGGCTAGGACTTCTCCGGCCGGGCGGTGAGGATCACGGGCTTCGCCGGCGGGTGCTCCGTGCGGCGGCCCTTCACCACGAGGAGCCCGTCGCGCATGTCCTGCTTGCCGTCCACCCCGGCCGCGTGGGGGGTGAGCTCCCCGCTGGCCGCGGCGAGGTAGTACCACCGGCCGCCGGAGCGCCGCCAGGTGCCGCTCACCGCCCCGTCGGGCTCGTGCCCGCAGTCGCCGGTCGTGTACTCCCTCGTCCGCCCGGCGAACAGGATGCCGTACGCGGTCGAGGCGCCGTCGGGGAAGGTGTAGCGCGTGCAGATCCAGTGGCCGCGAGTCCCCCCGGGCAGCCTTCCCGACCAGAACTCCCATGCCGTCGCGGACGCCGCCGGACGGGCGGGCTGGGGCAGGGCACAGGCCAGTCGCTCCCAGAGCCGCACGGCGGACGCGGCTGATCCGGTTTCGCCTGAGCGCGTCCGGTACCCCATCTCGGTGAGGGCCGGGCCGCCGAGGTCGGCGACCGTCCGGCTGCCGCCGGGCTGCCGCAGCCTCAGCAGAGGTCCACGGCCGCAGCCGGCGCCGACCCGCTCTGACTCGGTCACGCCGTCACGCACGCTCACCCGCTTGTCCGAACCGGCGCGCGAGGCCCCCGTGATCCACGGCGGGAGCAGGTACCGGCCGGCGCCGAGAGCGAGCGGACCGGGGGTCTCACCCACCGACGACACCTCGAGCACGCCATGGGCGTCGGTGTAGCGGCCGACCCGGTCGCCGTCCCGCAACAGCACGACGGCCGTGCCGCCCGCCCGCCCGGCGAACAGCAGCTGCGGATCGCGCCGGGCCCCCATCTGGCGCGTCCACGCGGCGAGCGCCCGGTCGACCAGAGCCGTGTCGCGCACCAGCGCGCCACGCGGCGGCCACACCGCCAGGCTGCGGCCTCCCCCGTTCCAGTCACTCGCACCGGCGGTCGTCACCCGGAGCCGGTGGGCCACGTCGGGTCGCGACGGCGGATCCGACCGGGTGATCACGAATCCGCTCACCAGGATGAGGGTGAGCGCCGCCGCGGCGGCGATCGGCAGCCGGGACCGCCGCCGTACGGCCGGGCCGACGATCGGCTCCAGGCTCGGCGGAGCCACGTCCGGCGCGGCGTCGGCGGCCTCCAGCGCGGCGCGGGCGTCCCGTACCCCTGCCTCGACCAGTTGGTCGCGCACCGTGTGGCGTGGCAGCGATTCCACCCGCAGCAGTACGTAGGCGGCCCGTGCCGCCGGATTCAGCCGCGCGAGCGCCACGGTGAGCGCGGGATCGGGCAGCCGGGCGGGAAGCGCGCGCAGCCACGGCCCGAGCATCACCTGCAGCCGCCAGGACGGAACGATGGCGCGCCGCAGGACGCGGGTCCGCGCACGCGCGTAGGCCCGGCCGGGGTTGCGGCCGGGTCGGCGTGGCAGGCTCTCGTCGACGATCCGCCTGGCGATCGCCAGACGGTAGATCCGCCTGCGCCGTCCGGGCAGCACCAGATACGCCAGCCGGACCAGCTCGCGGTAGTGCCTGTCGACGTCTTCCGGCATGGCCGAACTCCTTTGCACCACGGGTCTGCACCACGGGTCTGCACGGGTCTGCGCCACGGATGTCACCGCGGAGTGCCTGCGGGCAGAGGCTAGGAACCGTGGGAGATCGGGCTCCCGGACTTGAAGCAACCATTACGACTCAGCGGCGGTCCGGAAGCCGACGGCAGGACAGCCACGCCCGGATCGCCCCCGTATTACCCTGGGTCCTCGCGGGGCGCGGCAGGGAACCGTCCAGGGCCGCCTTCCGTCCGAACCTGAACTCCCCCGCCCGATCGAGAAGGACGAGATGACCGAGGACGTCCCTGGTTACCGGGTGCTGAAGCGGGTCGGGGAGGGTGGATTCAGCGTCGTCTACCTGGCCTACCAGGAGCGCCTGGACCGACAGGTCGCCCTCAAGGTGCTGTCGGTCGACGCGATCGACGAGGCGTCGATGCACCGCTTCCAGCGGGAATGCAAGATCACTGGGCGGCTCACCGGTCACCCCAACGTGGTCACGGTCCTGGACAACGGCACGACCCGGTCCGGCCGCCCGTACATCACGATGGAGTACTTCGAGCACGGGTCGCTCACCGACCGGCTGCAGCGTGAGGGGCCGCTGCCGGTCGCGGACGTGCTGCGCATCGGCGTCAAGCTGGCCGGCGCGCTCGCCGCGACACATGAGTCCGACGTCCTGCACCGTGACGTCAAGCCGCAGAACATCCTGGTCTCCCGGTACGGCGAGCCGGCCCTGGCCGACTTCGGCGTCGCCCGGCTGGTGGACTCCCTCGACTCCACCCACACCAACGCGTTCACGCCGCACCACGCCGCGCCCGAGATCCTCGAGGGCAAGCCGCCCGGGGCCGCCTCCGACATCTACTCCCTCGGCTCGAGCCTTTATCAGCTGCTCGCCGGGCAGCCGGCGTTCAAGGGGCCGCTCGGAGAGGGCCTCGCCACCCTCATCGTGCGCATCCTCGGCGACCCGCCGCCGCCCATCTCCCGCGAGGGCCTGCCCCAGCCGGTGTTCGACGTCATCGAAACGGCGATGGCCAAGCTGCCGGAGAACCGGTTCCCGAGCGCGGTCGCCTTCGCCCAGCGGCTCCAGCAGGTGCAGAGCGAGCTCGGCCTGCCCGTCACCGAACTCCCCTACGCCGGCGGTCCCGCCGCGAGGCCGGCACCCGCCCCCGGCGTCCCGGACGGCGGGTTCGCCATACCCACGGACGGCCCGTGGATGCCCGCACGGCCGGAGCCGGAGGCGTTCGCCCCCTCCCCCGACCCGGCTCGGCCGCTGGACGACGCTCCCGCGCCGACGCCCGCCGGCGCCGAGGCCGCCGCGGCGACCCACCCGGCACCGGTCTACGGGCCTGCGGACGACATGGCGGGGCCTGTGGACACACCGCCGGCCGCGCCGCCGACGCAGCCGCCCGCACCCGTCTGGACACCGGCACCGGTGCTGGCACCGGCGCCCGTGTGGACGCCCGCGCCGGGGGTCGGAGCCCATCCCGGGCCCGGTACCGACCACGGCCACGCGGCACCGATCCCCGGGCCACCCGTAGCGCCGATCCCGAGGCCGTCCGCGGCACCGTTCGCGGGATCGCCCGTGGCACCGTCCGGCTCCGACGGCCCGAGCCGCGGCCTGCTGGTGGCCGGCGCCACCGCGCTCACCGGCGGGCTGGCCATCGGCGTCACCGGCATCGTGATCTTCACCGGAGGCTCCGGCGGGGATCCTCGGCCGACGTCCTCGCCCGGCGCGTCCTCGTCGGCTCCGGCGAGCCCGCCGGACGACGGCGGTCAGGCGACTCCGCCCCCGGTCGCGCCGCGGCTCACCGCGCAGCAGATCAGGGCCGCCACCCCCCGCGGCCTGCGGATCGTGTCGGTCGGCAACTCGGCGCGGCTCACCTGGGCCCTGCCACCGAGCGCCCGCAGACTCCCGATCATCATTCAGCGGGCGCCGGCGGGAACGCGGCCGGTCAACTCGGCGGGCACCGGGGCGATGGCCGCCACCGTCGGACGGCTCAGGGCCGAGACGCGCTACTGCTTCCGCGTCGGGGCGCTGCTGGCCCCCGGCAACCCGCCCACCATCGGGTGGTCGGCCTACCGCTGCGTCACGACCCGCTGAGACCCGCGCGCCCTGCGAGGCCCTACGCGCACTGCCACAGGGGCAGGCCCGCGAACTCCGTCCAGGGGTCGCGCGGGGTCGTGAGCAGATAGCCGATCATGTAGCCCCGCACCTCTCCGTACTCGACATAGTCGTAGAGGTCGCCTCGGAAGCCGGCTCCGAGGCCGCGGTCGTAGAACGCGCCCCGCTTCTGGCAGTGCACCGTCACCATGACGCCGTTGCCGGTGACGCTGCCGATATCGGGGCTGGTCCCGTCGGGTGTGGGGCGGATGTAGGCCTTCGAGTTCTGGTTGTGGCGGGTGGGGTACCGCTGCGCCGGTCCGGTGAGGTTCGCGGAAGCCTGCGCCTGCCGGCCCGCGCCGGCGCCGTTGGACGAGGTGACGGTGAAGGTGTACGACCCGTTCTTCCCGATCTCGCCGAGCGTGACGGAGGTGCCGGTGAGGCCGGCCCTGCTGCCCGAGGTCGGGCCGGTCCACCCCACCCGGTAGGCGGTCGGCGCGGAGCCCCCGCCCGGCGGGGCCGTCCACGTCACCTGTGCCCCGCCGGAGGTCGCGACGGCCCGTACGTCGGTCGGCGCGCCGGGCGGGACGCACGGCATCACCGGGGCGCTCCGTACGGACGGCACCTCGGCGAGCCGGTGCGCGCGGTCGCGGTAGCGCACCGCGACGCGGAAGACGTACTCCCGGCCGCACTGCCCGCCCTGGACCCGGAAGCTCGGCGAACCGCTCGGCGGCAGCTGACGGGGCGTCACCGTCATTCCCCCGGGGACGTCCTTGAGGACGTATCCGAGCGGCGTCCCGCCGGTCGACGGCTGGAACTCGACCGTCATGAAACCGTCCCCGCCCGAGGTCCGCAGGTTCGACGGCGGGGTCGGCGCCCCGACGGGGGGCCGCCGGACGGACGGCGCCGTGGGAACGGCCGGCAGGGCCGGCGCCGGGTCGCCGCCGCCCGGCCCGGCCACCCGGGTCGGCAGCGGGGAGCGCGGGCCGCCCGGCACGTTCCGCTCGTACTTGCTGATCTCCATGACCGCCCCGCCCGGGTTGAGCACGAGCGCCCTCTCGCCGTTCGGGTCGTTGGCCCACAGCAGACCGCCCGAGACGAAGACCTCGAGCTCACCGGGGCGCCCGTTGACGACGATCTGGGGCTGGAAGGAGTTCGTGGCGGAGTCGTAGACGACCAGGCTCCCGGTGGTCTGGTCGGGGATGTAGACCTTCGAACCGAGGATCTGCGGCGGGCCGTACCGGTGGTCGGCCACCCTCAGCGACACGGTGGAGTGCCGCCCGCTGCCGGTGTCGAGCAGCACCAGCGATCCGGTCCGCTTGGCCAGCAGCGGGACGAGCTGTCCTTCGGTCGTGGCCGGGAACAGCACGCCGCCCTGCCCGGCTCCGGTCACGGTGGACGGCAGCGCCAGCGTGAGCCGGCGGCCGGAGGGCTCGAGCACCAGGGCGGTCGCGGCGGTGGAGTCGGTGATGACCGGCACGCCCGCGGCAATCGTGATCGCGAGATGGTCCCCGGGCTTTCCGACCTTCACCGGCGCGGCGGGGCCTCCCGCCTGGAAGGGCACCACTTCTCCGGTGGCCGGCACCGGCACCCAGAGCGTTCCCCGTGCGTCGATGGCGCCCTGGCCGAGCGGCGGGGTGAGCGTCGTCGCCGCGCCGTCGGGGGTCAGGCCGACCGGATCGATCCGCTGCACCGTGCCCCTGGCCGCGTCGATCGTGTAGGCCGCGCCGGCCTCGGCGACGACCTGCAGCCCGGCCGCGGCGTACGTCCCGGTGCTCTTCACCACGCTGAGCTGGGCGGGGTCGATCCGGCTGACCACGCCGGTCTGCTGGTCGACGATGAGGATGGTGCTGCCGTCCTGCACGATCTTGATCTGGTGGCCGTGCATCATCGTCGGCACCTTGACCTTGCCGTCGACCTTCCCGGCCATGCCGTTGGCGTGCACGACGAGGCCGTTGCGGTTGGAGCTGAGCCAGGCGCCGACGTCGGAGATCTGGTACTTGGCGCTGGCCATGCCGACGCCGAACACGACGGCCGCGACGCAGAGCGCGCCCACCACTCCGACGGCCACCTGCGCGGTCAGGCGGTCCCTCCGGAACAGCGCCGCTACGACACCGGTCGCCCGCACAACCTCACCCCTCGATGTCTCTCTCGCAAGACCCCAGAAATCGTCACCTTAGTGCGACAACGCCTTCAAATTATGAAGAATCGTAAGTCCCGGCATGGCCGCGCCGCCGAAGCGACCGCGGGTGCAGGCGGCGGCGCAGACGGCGGGTACGGCCGACCCGCAAGGTGACCAACCGGTCGACCTCGTCGCAGTGCCGCCAGGCCTGATCGGCCGATCCCGGGTCGGGGGGACCATCGGCGAACCGCGCCCGGTCGACCAGCTCGGCCAGCGAGCCCAGGTGCCCACGCGCGTCGTCGCCCACGCTGCGGCCGCCTAGGCGCGCGACCTCGTGCGCGGTGAGCGTCCGTACCGTGGACAGCCCGACGTCGGCCAGGTGCTCCAGCGCCTGTTGCCAGGCCCCCGCGATCCGGACCGCGGGCGGGTCCGCGCGGCGGCGCCGTCGCCGGCGCACGACGGGTGCCATGAGCACGGCGACGAGGTAGGCCGGGACCAGCGCACCCGCCGCCGCGACCGCGTAGACCCACCAGGGGCGCGGTGCCTCCTCGGCCGCCCGCGCCGGTTTCGGCGGTGCCTTCTCGGCGCGTTCGGGTCCCGCCCCCCGCGTGCGGGACGCCGCGTTCCGCTGCGCCTGCTCGAGCTGCTGCAGGGTCTCGCCCGCCGCGACGTCGTCGCCGGCTCTGGACCGGCCCGCCCGCTCGGGCGTCGGGAAGAACGGCACCCAGCCGAGCCCGGCGAACCGGACCTCGGGCCACACCACGACGTCGCCGGAGCGGACCTCCAGCAGACCCGCCGCGGGCCGGCCCCGGCGAAAGCCCACGACGACGCGGGTGGGCAGGCCGAGCGTCCGCGCCAGCACGGCGTAGGCGGTCGCGAAGTGCTCGGGGGTTCCGCGCCGGCCCTGCCCGAGGAAGAAGTCGAGCTGCCGGTAGTTGTGGCCGGGCGGGGCGGTCACGTCGTACTTCGCGTAGGTCTTCAGCCACTGGGAGAGCATCGCGGCCTGCTGGACCGGCCCGTCCGCACCGCGGGTGGCCTGCTGGGCGAGCGTGCGGAACTCCGGGATCTGCGGCGGGGCCTTCTGGGCGCCGGGGCCGTTCGGCAGCTCCAGGGCCGCTCTGGCCTCGGCGTCGCCGGCCGGAACGGCCGAGGCGAGGTCGTCGGTGCGCCACTGCCGAACCGACGAGACGACGCGGTAGCTCTGCCCCTGCCGCAGCGGCCGGGCGGCGGCGAGCGCGCCGCTCACCGGGTCGGCGACCACCCCGAGACCCTCGACGTCGCGCGGCCGGTCGGCCGCCGGTACCCAGGTGCCTGGCAGGTTCTTGATGGTGACCTGCTGGCCGACCTCGAGGTGCTCGCCGTCCTCACCGGCGGCGGGCACCCGGCCGCCCGTGGGCACGAACTGCGCGTCCGAGGTCCATGTCACGCCGTCGAACCGGTCGAGCACGGCCAGCCGCCAGTTCTGCGGCCGGTCCGCCCGTACGGTGAACAGGACCTCGTCCGGGCTGAGCAGCCAGCCCCCCACGCGATCGAGGGGGCTGACGCTGTCGCGCTGCTGTGGCGGCGGCGCCTGCACCTGCTCACGCGGGTCGTACGGGTCGCCCGAGACCGGGACATGCGACGCCGCGAGGACGGTGAGCGCGCCGAGCACCGCGGTCGAGGCCACGCCCATGGTGAGGCGGCCGAGCGGCCCGCCCGCAGATCCCTCCGGGCCCGATCGCACCAGCGCCAGTGCCGCGATGAGCACGGCCGCCGCGACGACCAGGGGCGTGTTCGAACCGGGGCCGCCGACGCCGAGCGCCAGGGCGACGCCGAAGGCCGCGAGCGCGGGGAGGCAGGGCGCCACGCGCAGCGAGGTGCGCAGCGCCAGCTCGGCCCCGGCGAAGGCGGCGAGCCAGACCGTCACGTGCACCAGGACGAGCAGCTCGGGCCGAGCGGGCGCGGGCAGCAGCGAGGTGAGGATCGCCTTCGACGAGTTGAGGACCCCGAGGCCGATCATCCGTGGGAGGGAGCCGTCGCCGAGGTGCGGCCGGAACAGCGTGAGCGACACGACGGCGACCCAGGCGAGGATCGAGAGGACCATGGAGATCCAGAGCGGCCACGGCCGGCCCGCCCGGGGACCGGACAGCAACCCGGCGAGCAGGGTGGGCACGACGGCGGCCACCGCGACCGGCGGCACGACGGCGGCCCAGCCGAAGACCCGGTGGAAGACGAGCCCCGCGACGGCGGCGAGACCGGCCGTGATCGCCAGGGAGAAGCAGCGCCGCGCGAGACCCGTCGCCTTCACCGGCGGCGCCGCCGCGTCTCCCTTGGCGTGGCCACCCGCCGCCGCGCCCGTCTCGGCGTGGCCAGGCGGTGCGGCGCCCGTCTCGGCGTGACCACCCGGCGCCGCTCCCGCGGCGACGGCATGGGGCGCGCCTTCCTCGGCGCCGGTACGCGGCCGTTCACCGGCGGCCGGGGCGGTCACCGGTCTCGCCCCGCCCGCCGCCAGGCCGACTGGAGCTCGTCCAGGTCGGTGATGTCCATCAGGGTGACGCCGGGCAGCGAGGGCGCCGGAGCGTCCGGCCGGACCCGTACGCAC
>NZ_JABVEB010000450.1 GCF_014323665.1 Actinomadura sp. HBU206391
TCACGGCGCGGACGACCGCAAGATCACGGCCGGACGCCGTCGCGGGGGCAGAAGGAGCATTGGCATGAGAGGCAGCACCCGAAGATCACTCGCCGTCCTGCTCGCCGTCGTCGCCTTCATGGCCTCGGCCTTGACGGCGACCGCCGCGGTCGGCACGGTGTCCGCCGCAGCCAGGGCGAACACCGCCCGAGCGGCGAACCCCGACCGACCGGCGAACGCCGCCGTTCCGAAGCGGCACGTGGTCGCCTACGACCGGTACTCGCTCAAGGTCGACGGCGAGCGCGTCATGTTGTGGACGGGAGAGTTCCACTACTTCCGGCTCCCGAGCCCCGATCTGTGGCGGGACGCCCTGGAGAAGATCAGGGCGGCCGGCTTCAACGGCGTCTCGCTCTACTTCCACTGGGGCTACCACTCGCCCAAGCCCGGGGTGTACGACTTCACGGGCGTGCGCGACGTCGACCGGCTGCTGCGCGTCGCCGACGAGCTCGGCCTCTACGTCGTGGCGCGGCCGGGGCCGTACATCAACGCGGAGAGCACCGGTGGCGGCTTTCCCGCATGGCTCAAGAACGTGCCCGGCCGGGCGCGTTCCAGCGCTCCGGGCTACACCGCCGCCTACCGCGACTGGCTGAGCCACATCAATCCGATCATCGCCCGTCACCAGGTCACCCGCGGCGGCTCGGTCATCGTCTACAACGCCGAGAACGAGTACGCCGCCAACACCGACGCCGCCTACATGCAGGACATCCAGAACAAGGCCCGTGCGGACGGCATCGACGTGCCCATCACGCACAACCAATGCTGCGACGCCTCATGGACGCCGACCTGGGCCTCGGGGCAGGGCGCCGTGCAGATCCCCGGCGTGGACGACTACCCGCAGTCCTTCAACTGCGACACCCCGGGCATCTGGGGCACGTGGGGGCCGGGCGTCACCGAACGGCTCCGCGACGACGCCCCCGTCTACGCGGCCGAGTACCAGGCCGGATCCGTCGATGTGAACAGCGCCGGATTCGACAAGTGCCGGGAGCTGACCGGGCCCGATTACATGAAGGTCTTCTACAAGTCCAACCTCATCGCCAGCGGCGCCACGATGTACGGCTACTACATGGCCTTCGGCGGCACGAACTGGGGCTGGCTGGCGCAGCCGAACGACGTCGGCACCTCCTACGACTACGGCGCGGCGATCACCGAGCACCGGCAGCTCACCACGAAGTACGACGAGTTCAAGCGGCAGGGCTATTTCGTCACCTCGGTGGCGCCGCTGACCAGGACCGACCCGTCGACGGCGCCGGTGTCCGACAACGCCGCCGTGCACACCGAGGCGCGCGCCAATCCCGACACCGGCACGCAGTTCGTGCTCGTACGTCATGCCGACCGCTCGACGTCCACCGACGAGTCCGCCACCCTCACCTGGACCACCCCCGACGGCACCTACCGGGTGCCGGTCCGGGTGAAGGGCCGTGACGCCGAGATCCTGGTGGCCGGGTACGACCTCGGCGGCCAGCGCCTCGCCTGGTCGAACTCCGAGATCCTCACCCACGCCCACATCGGCGGCAAGGACGTGGCCGTGCTGTACGGCGGTGCGGGCACTGCGGGTGCGACGGTGCTGCGCTATCCGTCGGCGCCCAAGGTCAAGGTGCTCGACGGCTCGGTGCGGTCGTCGTACGCCGCCGGCGAGCTCAGGCTCGACTACACGCACGCGGGCCTGGCGCGGGTGCTGATCAGCGACGGCGGGCGGCGTCCGCTGCTGCTCATGCTCGGCACCGACGAGTCGGCGGCCTCGTTCTGGCGGGCCGGCACCTCGGCCGCGCCGGTGTTGGTGCGCGGCACGTCGCTGGTGCGCTCGGCGCGCGCGACCGGGAACGCCGTCGAACTGCGCGCCGACCTCGCCGAGGCGGGTGACGTCGAGGTCTTCGGCCCCGCGTCGTCGCGCCGCCTGGTGGTCGACGGGCGTGCGGTGCCGGCACGCGTGACGCCGAGCGGCTCACTGCTGGGCCGAGCGGCCGGGCCGAGGCCGGTGCGCCTGCCCGACCTGACCGGCTGGCGGACGCGCACCGAGGCGCCGGAGGCCCAGCCCGGCTTCGACGACTCCCGCTGGACCGTGGCGGACAAGACCACCACGGAGAGTCCGATCAAGCCGAAGAACCAGCCGGTGCTCTACGCCGACGACTACGGCTACCACTACGGGCATGTCTGGTACCGCGGCCGCTTCACCGCCACCGGCGCCGAGACCTCCGTCGCGCTCAACGCCGTCACCGGCAAGCACGGGATCTACCAGGCCTGGCTGAACGGCCGCTATCTCGGCTCGGCGGCGGGCGGCGTGCAGGCCGACACCGACGATCCGGTGAACCCCGACCCGGGCCGGGGCGACTTCCCGATCCCGGCCGGGCTGCTGAAGAAGGGCGAGAAGGCCACGTTGTCGGTGCTGGTCGGGAACATGGGCCACAACGACGACTGGGTCGCCACCGACATCCGGCACAAGCAGCCGCGCGGGCTCACCGGCGCGGCGATCGCGGGTGCGCGGGGCCTGATCTCGTGGCGGATCCAGGGCGCCGAGGGCGGCGAGGATGTCGCCGACCGGGCCCGTGGCCCGCTCAACAACGGCGGACTCTTCGGCGAACGCGCCGGCTGGTACCTGCCGGGCCGCACCGGCGGTCCGTGGGCCGCCGCTTCGCCGGCCGGCCGCAGGCTCGCGCCCGGTGTGAGCTGGTATCGCACCACGTTCCGGCTCGACCTGCCGAAGGGCCAGGACGTGCCGGTGGCACTGCGCTTCGGCGGTGCCGAGGACGCGCGATACCGGGTGCTGCTGTTCGTCAACGGCTGGAACCTCGGGCAGTACATCCCCGGCCGGCCCCAGCGGGACTTCGCGCTCCCGGCGGGCCTTCTGCGCGAGCGCGGCCACAACACGCTGGCGCTGGCGGTCGTCGCCGAGCAGAGCGCCACGGTCGGCCCGGTGAGCCTGGTGGCCATGGCCAACCACCGTGGCGGCGTCCTCGTCGCGCCCGTCCCCGCCCCGGAAAGGTAACCCGACCTCCCACCCG
>NZ_JABVEB010000451.1 GCF_014323665.1 Actinomadura sp. HBU206391
CCACCAGACGTCCAGATTCCGCCAGTCGATCGCCTCACGGGCGCCCGAGGCGGCCAGTTCGCGCAGCACCGCGGTGCCGACCCCACCCCCCGTGAGGACCACCGACCCCGTGCCCCGAGCGGACTGGACGTCCACCAGCCGGGTCACGAGGCGCGCGGCCACGGCCTTCGCCAGCACGGTGGCATCACGATGGACCAGGACGGTCGGCGGGCTCACGAGGAGGTCGCCGCGTTGTCGCCGTTGGCCCGGTCCTCCCGGGCCTTCGTGGCGAGGTTCTTGGCGAACCAGGCGGCCGTCTCCTGGTAAACCTCGTCGGGATCGAGCCGCCGCAGCTCCTCGGTGAGCAGCTCGGCTATCGGCCGCCGGTGCAGGGCGACCTGACGCTCGGGCTGGGCCGGCCACGACAGCGTGGCGACCCGCCCGTCCGGGCGGGTCACCGCGATATCGCCCTCGGAGGTGTTCAGCCGCACGGCCGTGACGCCGGGACCGTCCGAGACGGTGCGCTCGACCGGCACCGCCAGCCGCCTCGCCAGCCACGAGGCGAGCAGCTCGGCGCTAGGGCTGTCGCGTTCGGCCGCGACCTCGCCGGAGATGATGTCGCCATGGTCCTGGTCCAGCGAGGCGGCGAGCAGAGTCCGCCACGGGGTGAGCCGGGTCCAGGTGAAGTCGGTGTCGCCGGGCTTGTAGGCGTTCGCCAGCCGCGCCAGCGTCGCCAGCCGGTCGCGGGCCGCGTAGGCGTCGGTCACCCGCCGCTGGGCGAGCGCGCCCAGCGGATCGTCGCCCGGCACCTTCGGGGCGTAGCCCGGCCACCAGGTCACCACCGGGGTGTCGGGCACCAGCAGCGGCATGACGACCGAGTCCGCGTGCTTGGCGAGCGGACCGTACATCCGCAGCAGCACGGTCTCGCCCGGCCCCGTCTCACCCATCCGGATCTCGGCGTCGAGCCGGGACGAGCTGCCACGAGGGTCCCGGGAGATCACCGTGAGGATCCGGCACGGGTGCTCTCGCGCCGACTCGGTGGCGGCGCGCAGGGCGTCGTACTGCGCCGACTCGTCGGCCACGATGACCAGTGTGAGCACCATGCCCACCGCGGGGCCGCCCATGAGGTGGCGGGATTGCAGGAGCGACTCCTGGATGTTCCGCGTGGTGGTGTGTGTGAGGTCGATGTGCATGCTCAGAGCCTCCTCCACTGGCGTCCGTCGCGGGCCATGAGCTCGTCCGCCGACTGGGGGCCGTAACCGCCGGCGGGATACTGCTCAGGCTTGCCTTGCTTGGCCCAGTGCGCCTCGATCGGATCGAGGATCGTCCAGGAGAGCTCGACCTCCTCCTGCCGGGGGAAGAGCGGGGGATCACCGATCAGTACGTCCAGCAGGAGCCGTTCGTAGGCCTCCGGCGACGCCTCGGTGAAGGACTCGCCATAGGCGAAGTCCATATTGACGTCGCGGACCTCCATCGACGTGCCGGGGACCTTGGAGCCGAACCTGACGGTGACGCCCTCGTCCGGCTGTACCCGGATGACGAGCGCGTTCTGGCCGAGTTCCTCGGTGTCGGTCTCCGAGAACGGCAGATGCGGCGCGCGTTGGAACATCACGGCCACTTCGGTCACCCGGCGGCACAGCCGCTTTCCGGTGCGCAGGTAGAACGGCACGCCGGCCCACCGCCGGGAGTCGATGCCGAGCTTTATCGCCGAGTAGGTCTCCGTGGTGGAGTTGGACGGGATGCCCTCCTCCTCCAGGTAGCCCTGGACCTTCACCCCGCCCTGCCAACCGGCGGCGTACTGGCCCCGAGCCGTGGCGAGGTCGAGGTCGTCGGGCAGCCGTACCGACGACAGAACCTTCGCCTTCTCCATCCGCACCGCCTGTGCGTCGAAGGAGGTGGGCTCCTCCATCGCGGTCAGTGCCATCAGCTGCAGCAGGTGGTTCTGGATCACGTCCCGTGCCGCGCCGATGCCGTCGTAGTAGCCCGCCCGGCCTCCGATGCCGATGTCCTCGGCCATGGTGATCTGCACGTGGTCGACGTACGACCGGTTCCAGACCGGCTCGAAGAGGGTGTTGGCGAACCGCAGCGCCAGGATGTTCTGGACGGTCTCCTTGCCGAGGTAATGGTCGATCCGGAAGATCGACTCCTCGGGGAAGACCTTGTGGAGGAGGTTGTTCAGCTCCACCGCGCTGGCCAGGTCATGGCCGAAGGGCTTCTCGATGACCACCCGGCGCCAGCCGCCGTTGTGCCGCTGCGCGAGCCCGCTGCGCTGCAGCTGCTCGGTGGCGACCGGGAAGAGCTTGGGCGGGATGGACAGGTAGAAGGCGTAGTTTCCGCCGGCGCCGCGGGTGCGGTCGAGCTCCTTGACGGTCTCGGCGAGCCGGTCGAAGGCGGCCGGGTCGTCCAGCTCTCCCTGCACGAAGTGCATGCCGGCGCACAGCTGCTCCCATACGTCCTCGCGGAACGGTGTGCGCGCGTGCTCCTTGACCGCTTCGAAGGCCACCGCCCGGAAGTCCTGATTCTCCCAATCACGTCGGGCGAAGCCGACGAGGGAGAACCCCGGAGGGAGCAGGCCCCGGTTGGCCAGGTCGTAGATCGCGGGTAGCAGCTTCTTGCGGGCCAGGTCCCCCGTCACGCCGAAAAGGATCAGCATGCACGGCGGAGCGACGCGTGGGAGCCGCTTGTCCCGTGGGTCACGCAACGGGTTGACGACCCCGTCGGTCTGCCGGATTGGTCTCTGGGCGGGCGAACTCATGCCCCTCCTCGGGCGGCTTCGAGCAAATGTGCGATGCCGGTCCAGCGGTTGTGCAAATGCAGGCGGACCACAGGTCGCCCCCGCTCGCGCAGCGCCCGGACATCACCGAGCGCGTCGGCGAGTTGCAGACCGCTCAGCCGGTATCGCTTATCTGGAACAGCGGCGTCATGCATCACGTTCCCGGTCAGTGCCAGAAATACGCCCTTCTCTATACCGTCGTTGGGGAATACCGGGTAAAAGGGCCCCCACTCAACGGTGACCGGCCGGGACAGGCGGGCCGCGAGCAGCGCCGCCAGCCGGCG
>NZ_JABVEB010000452.1 GCF_014323665.1 Actinomadura sp. HBU206391
GAGAATTCTGTCGGGTTTGGAGAAGCCCGAACGCCGCGAGTCGATCAGTTGGTACGGCAAGCCGCCGCGCAGCGGGATGATCTTCCAGAAGGCGTCCGCGTTCCCGTGGATGACGGTGACGAAGAACGTCGAGTACGGCATCGACCGGTCGGTGCCGAAGAAGGAGCGGCTCGCCAAGGCCGGCGAGTGGATCGAGCGCATGGGGCTCGGCCCCTACGCGCACCGCCGCGGATCGGAGCTGTCCGGAGGGATGGCCCAGCGCGTCGCGATCGCCCGGGCGCTGGCGGCCGACACCGAACTGCTGCTGCTGGACGAGCCCTTCGCCGCCGTCGACGAACCCACCCGGATCCAGCTCCAGCAGGACCTCCTCGATGCCTGGAGCGCGGCGAGGCCGACGGTCTTCTTCGTCACGCACAGCATCTCCGAGGCGCTGCTGCTCGCCGACCGGGTCGTGCTGATGACGGCGGTGCCGGCGTCGGTGCACTCGATCATCGAGCCGCCCTTCGAACGGCCGAGGGAACTCATGCGGGTGCAGGCGGACCACGAATACCCGGAACTGGCGAACACACTGTGGACGGGACTGCAATCGGAAATGCTTCGACAGAGGTCGGCCCGATGACCACCCTCGCCGGCACGGCCCGGCGCACGCTGCTCTCCGTCGCCTCACCCGTCGTGGTGCTCGCACTCTGGGAGCTGCTCACCCGGACGAAGGCGATCGACACCCGCTTCTGGCCCGCCCCCACGACCATCGCGAGCAATCTCTGGGACGCGTTCGTGCACGGGACGCTCCGCCACGACGTGGGCGTCACCACCGTGCGCCTGCTCATCGGCATCGCGATCGGAGCCACCGCGGGCATCGTGGTCGGCCTGGGAATGGGCCTCTCACGCACCTTCCGCACGCTGGTCCGTCCGCTGATGGCGATGACCTATCCGATTCCCAAGATCGCTGTGCTGCCGCTGTTCCTGCTGGTGTTCGGGCTCGGTGAGACGACGATGTGGGCGATCGTCTCCGTCGGCGTGTTCTACCTGGTCGCGATGAACAGCTTCGCCGGCATCCGCGAGATCGATCCCATCTACGGCGAGACGGCCACGGTCTACCGGGTCTCGCACTGGCGCCGGATCTGGACCGTGGCGCTGCCCGGCGCGCTGCCCCTGATGCTCACCGGCATCGAACTCGGGATCGGCGTCGGCTTCCTGCTCGTCGTCTCGGCCGAGTTCGTCAACGGCTCGACCGGGCTCGGGCACGCGATCTGGCAGGCGTGGCAGACCTTCGACGTCCCCCTCATGTACGCGGCGCTGGCCGTCATCGCGATCTATGGCCTCATCGTCCAGGTGGTCATGCGCACCCTCCACAAGCGGCTGGTGCCCTGGCGGATCGAGCACGACTGATCGGCGACAGCCGAGCCGGGAGACCGGCTCAGCGCCTTGGAACGTTCCGCCCACCCATCTGCCCGGCCGGCCGGCGCCAGCCGTCCGGCGGCCGAACGAATCGTTTCACCATCGTTTCAACTTCGAAGGAGACGTCCATGATGCGTCGTCGTGCGGCAAGCGGTGTCCTCGCACTGCTCTGCCTCGTGCTGGCCGCGGCCTGCGGCAGCAACTCCGAATCGGGCGGCGGCTCGGGCGGCTCCGACTCCAAGACCACGACGCTCAACGTCGGGCTGTTCGGAGCGCTCTCCGACGCAGGTCTGATCACGGCCCAGAAGAAGGGCTACTTCACCGCCGAGAGGCTGGACGTCAAGTTCGTGCCCTCGCAGTCCGCACCGACGATCATCAGCCTCACCGCGGCCGGAAAGCTCGACGCGTCCGGCACCTCGGCCACTCCCGGCCTGTTCAACGCGATCAGCCGTGGTGTGAAGCTGAAGATCGCGGCCGACAAGGGGAAGATCGACCCGACGCACAGCTGGACGGGCCTTGTCGTCCGGCAGGACCTGTTCGGCTCGGGTGCCATCACCTCCGTCGCGCAGCTGAAGGGCAAGCGCATCGGAGTACCGGACGTGAACACCGCGACCGGCGCCGAACTGGCCAAGGCCCTGGAGTCGGCCGGCCTGTCCATCAAGGACGTCAAGCTCGTGCCGCAGAACCCCGCAGACAGCTTCGCCGCGCTGCAGAGCAAGTCGGTCGACGCCGCCGCGTTGCAGGAGCCGTTCATCGCTCAGGCGACGGCGAAGAAGGTCGGGCATGTCCTGTTGCCCTTCGGCACGGTGATGCCGGGGGCGGCGAACGGGATCATCCTCTACGGCGAGAAGCTGGCGACGAACAAGGACCTCTCGGCACGGTTCCTCAAGGCCTATCTGAAGGGCGTCGCGGACTACAACGCCGCGTTCCCCACCGATGGCAAGAAGCCGGTCGGGCGCGATGAGATCGTCAGTTACCTCGTCGCGGCGACGTCGGTGAAGTCCCCGGAGCTGTACGAGAAGATGGCCCCGGTCCTGCTGGCGCCGGACGGCAAGGTCGACATGGCGTCCATCGACGCCTTCCAGCAGTTCTTCAAGAGCATCGGAAGCCAGCAGACCATCGTCCCGAGCAGTGAGTACCTGCTCGACGCCGCGAAGTAGGGCGTGCCGATGCCGTCCTCAGCCGTGCACGACGTGCACTGCCATTTCGTCCCGCCGGCGACCCGGGAGTTCCTCGCGGCCGCGCCGTCGGTGACGCTCACCGAGCGCGGGATCGTCCGCGGGGCGGCGGTGCTGCCGCTGCCCGGCCGGCTCTCCGGCCTCGGCGCCTTCGACGCGCACCGTGCCGCCCTGGCCGGTGTCGTCGTGGCCCCGCCGCCGGCCCTGTACCTGGAGGACGTCGCCGCCGAGAACGGCGACTACGTCCTTGAGGTCAACGGCCCGCTCGCCGACCTCGCCCGCGACAGGCAGGGGGTCAGCGCGCTCGCCTGGCTGCCTCTGTCGTCTCCGGAGGCGGCGGTAACGGAAGTGGAGCGGATCGCCGCCGACGACACGGTCGCCGGCGTCGTGGTGGGCACGTCGCTCGGCGCGGCCGTGGCGGATCCGTCGCTCGCGGCCGTATGG
>NZ_JABVEB010000453.1 GCF_014323665.1 Actinomadura sp. HBU206391
AGCTCTGCAGCAGGGGGTAGCCGGCGAAGACCGAGCCGATGACGGCTCCCGCCTTGTAGTTGGACATCAGCGTACGGTGCGTCGCCTGGTGCAGCACTCCGGCGAGGGCGCGTTGCCGGCCGCCGACGAAGAAGACAGCGGCCAGGTACAGCGGAATCGCCAGGGCCACGTGGACGTTGTGCCAGGCCCAGTACGACAGGAGGATCCAGAAGGCCATGACCGCCCAGTGCTCGGCCGTCTCGAGCGGGCCGTGCCAGTTGTCCCCGCGAGTGCAGGCCCGGGCCTCGCGTAGGACGTCCTCCTGGAACTTGTGCCGCTTGACGAAGCGGCTCTCATCATTGACCACGGTCACTGCCCCTCACGACACGCTTACGGTCCAGGAAACCGACGATCGCCGGAACCGGCGAGATCACCCGGTCGGCCTCATTCAGCTCCGCTTCTCGCTCCTTGCCCACCAGGGGAAGCCGGCTCCAGTGCGTCGGCGGGTGGAGATGGTGCTCCTGGTGGTAGCCGTCGTTGAACGACAGAGCGTTGTAGACCCGGCCGTAGTGGCTGACCGAGTTCGCGTACCGGTTCTCCGGTGTCGCGCCGTAGTGCTCGTAGTAGTTCTGCACGTTGACCACGACGAAAGCCACCAGCACGGCAGGCACGTAGAACAGCAGCGTCCACTGCCAGGAGATGACCAGGAGCAGGCACACGCCCAGGAACTGCACCGCCCGGTCGAGTTGCACCTGGCGCAGCTCGGCGGAGCGCTTCTCGGGCGTACGGGAGGCGAGCTCGAGCAGCAGTGTCTCGTGGGCGCCGACCCGCCAGAGCCGGTGGACGGCCACCAGTGCCCGGCCGACGTCCACGAGCGTCTGCACGCCGCCCACGACGGAGTACCGCAGGACGCTCGCGTGGTCGTCCCCCTTGCCGTACCGGTACGTCGACGTGACGTCCTTCGTCGTGCCGTCCGGCCCCTTCCGGTCGTTGTTGTACCGGTGGTGATTCCGCACATGGCTGATCCGGTACTCCTGCACGGACTGCGCGATGTTCACCGAGTTGAGAATGGACACAAGCCCGTTCAGCTTCGACGAGCGGAACCACGGCTGGTGCGTGAACAGATGCGAGACGACAATGATGTTGTAGACCATCATGCCCACCAGCAGAGCGAAGCAGCCGGCCCTTCCCCATGGGCCGAGGTCATCCCACTGGAGCGCGATGACGAGTGTCGCCGCGAAATGAGCGATGCTCAGGCCGAGCAGCATCGCGTCGAGAGGTGAATTACGCCAGACGCGGCCGGTGCGGCCGGGCGTGATGGTGCCGTCCGACTGCCGCGGCGAATCCTCGATGGTGTCCGCATCGACACGGATCTTGGACAGATCAGGTTCCATAACTCCCTCATTGCCGATGGAGTGCTCGATCATTACTGGAGCCGGGCAGCATCGCTTTGGGAATGTATTCAGCACTGATTTAAAGTGAGTCCGGCGAACCGGTCAACCTCTCTACCGGTGATCATCTACTCACGAGTAGTAGTTATCACAGGTGAGAGCTGGAACGTTCCCGTCATACGACCTATTGCGCCGGATCATTCAAGAATAGTCAGACCTCCGGTCAATCTCTTACACCCCTTCGGTCAGCCGCGACAGACGACGACCACACCGGCCCACGACGCTAGAAATACGATTCGAGGGTGCCGCGCCGACGCACGTCGACGGTCGCGCAGTGGAAGGAGCCACCAAAGCTGTTGAAGTTACGGAAGTTACAGGGAATGGGCGTCAGCCCCCACTTCCTCATCGCAGCGATCATCGGCTCGTCCTGGCGCTCGACGAGCACCCGCTGCTCGTCGATCATGAGAACGTTCATATTGATCCATTTGCTCGTCATGTACAGCGGGTGCTCGTCCGGAATGATCGGCTTTGGGGCGTGCAGAACGTCCCAGCCCTTGAAGATCGCCGGCACCCTCGGAACCCGTTCGGGATTGATGAGCAGCTTCCCCGGCGCCAACGGCATCAGGGTGGCGTCGATGTGCATCGGATGCGGGTCGTCGAACTGCAGGACGTGCACCCGGTACTCATCGCCGAGATGACGGCGCAGCCACTCGATGCCGATGTCGTTCGTGACATTGCTGAGCTGCGCGAAGATGTCGCGTCCGCAGCGAATGAAGTCGGCGGCGTCGAAGACCGGCTCGAACTCGGTGATCACTGAGTGGCCCGGCCCGCCCTCCGGGCCGTCGGACCAGTCGAGGTCGTACAGCTCGTCGGGAAGCTCCGGCTTCGGCCCGGCCTCCCACCGCGCCCCGCCGCGGAGATACTCCTTGAGCAACGGCCGGTATGCCGACGTCGCGAAGTACCGCGATCGCCACGCCATGGGCGACTCCAGGATCTCGTCGCCGAAGACGATGAGGACGTCGCGCGGCATCGCGTCATAGAGGCCGGTGCTCTTCCATCCCGGGCCGCCGTACTCCCGCGACTGGTCCTGCGGAACGGGACGGCGAACGCGCACTCCCTCGGCCTCGAGGATCGCGCAGAGCTCGTCGAGTTCCTTCTTCGCGGCGACGACCCGCTCCGGTGGGAACGGCGTCCCCGCGCGGTCCCGGAAGACCTGTCGCTGCTGCTGGTCGAGCGGCGCCTCCACCGACAGGTGCCGCGGCGGGAAGGCGGCGCCTTCCACAACACCGACGATCACTTCTTCGAGGGGATCCCACTCATTGTGCGAGTTGACCGGGCTGACGGTCGTGGCGACGGGGTCAGACAAGATCGCTCCTTGGAGTCACGGAGAGCATTCGTCGGGCCCGGGGCATGCTGACGGTGTTCGGCTACGCGGCGCCGGCCCCGGTGATTCCGCGCACGGCGAAGCCCACTCTGGTCGTTGAAAGGGGTAGGAGAAAGCCACCTGTCGGATGGCCTTGTATCGTTCCAAGGAATCCGGAGATTACGGCCGATCCGCAATTCCTGACAGCTTGGCTGACAAATCTGAAGGGCCGCCTGTGGCATCACAACGGCCGGTCGAACGGACCGGCCGAGCTGATGCGGTG
>NZ_JABVEB010000454.1 GCF_014323665.1 Actinomadura sp. HBU206391
AGGAGGACCCTCAGCGCTGGATGAGCTGGTCGGCCAGGCTGGGCAGGTCCGGTGCGACGAGGTTGGGCTGGGGCAGCGAGGCGACTGGCAAAGGCGCGTTGCCCGGGCGGGTGATCAGGCCGGCGGTGTAGCCGGCGCTTTGGGCGCCCACGGTGTCCCAGACGTGGCACGCGACCATGAAGCACGTGGACGGCGGCACGGCCAGGCTCTGGGCCACCAGGTGGTAGACCTGCGTAGCAGGCTTGTAGGCGCGGACGGTCTCGACGGTGAACTGCCGCTCGAAGAACGGTGCGAGCCCGGCGTGCTCCAGTGGGCTCTGCCCATCGGGGTTGGCCGGTGAGTTGGTGAGCGTGACCATGCGGAAGCCCGCGTCCCTGAGGCGGGTCAGGCCCGGCTCGACGTCGGGGTGGGCGGGCATGGTCAGCATGGCCTGCCTGATCTCCTCCACGTCGTCGTCGGTGATCTGGACGCCGTGGATGTCGCCGACCATTTTGAGCAGCCCCTGACCAAGGGTGAAGTAGCCCTCCCAGAGGCCGGACAGGGTGATCGTCATCGAGTACGTGATCAGCTGGCCGAGCCATTCGCGCATCACCCGGGCGTCGCCGAAGATCTTCTCGAAGAGCGGGTTCATTGACTCGAAGTCGATCAATGTCTCGTTCACATCGAAGACGAGGACGCGGGGCTCGCCGCCGATCCACTCGCCATTGGTGTCGGCGGGCGTGGTCAGCTCGTGATTCATTCGTTGTCATCCCCCTGTCCGGGTGGTTTGCCTGCCTCGGGGTCACCAGTCGACGGCGTCCACGTAAGGCCGGGTCCAGACCGCGACCTGCAGCATGACCGACTTGGTGAAGCAGCGTGCATGCGGTCGACCTGCTCGGGCGAGGCGCCCATGGCGGCCAGATACTCACGCGCCGTGGCGATCACGACGGCGGTGAAGGCCAGCAGGTAGCGCATCGGAAGGTGGTCGAGGGAATCGGCGTGGTCGGTGGCCCCAAGCCGGTCGAGACCCGGCTTCTCCCCCAAGATGTGGCCTACCCGTCTGGTAGGTGCTACACCGCGACCGTAAACGCGCAATGCTTCGACGGTCCCCGGCCTGCGGATTCCGGCGATCGTGGCGGGCGTCCTCCTGGGGCCGACCGGGCTGGGCTTGATTCACGACGGTCTCCCCGTACAGATCCTGTCGAAGTCCCCTCCTGGTCGCCGTCATGCTTTCGGCGACCTCGCTGGGCCTGGTCGCGCCGGTCCTCAAGGATTCCGGGCAGGCCGAGGGCGGGTTGGGGCAGAGCACGGTCGCGGCGGCCTCGGTGGCCGATTTCGGCGCGGGCCTGTTGTCGGTCATGCTGTTCCCGGCCGGCGCGCTGGCGCTCTTGCGTGATCGTGCGCGTCCTCCGATCGGACCGCCACCGCCTCCCCGGTCCGCCACCGCGGGCGGGCCAGGGTGAGCGACCGGCATTCCCCCCATAACAGGACGATTCGGCAAAGCCGAGTTACAGGATTGCCTATGACCAGGGCATTTCCCGCATATGTCCTGTAACGCCCGGGCGCACCGGGAGACAGCATCTCCTTGAGACCCCTACGAACGAGAGACCGCTACGAGGAGGCTGCCATGGATGAGGCCGACGTGATCGTGGTCGGGGCGGGACCTTCCGGGGAGACCGCCGCCGCACGGTGCGCCGACAACGGGCTCGCCGTCACCGTGGTCGAGCGCGAGTTAGTCGGCGGTGAATGTGCCTTCTGGGGCTGCATCCCCAGCAAAGCGCTTCTGCGGCCAGGCGACGCGCTCGCCGCGGCCCGCCGGGTTCCAGGCGCCGATCAGGCGGTCGCCGGCCCGCTGGACGCGATGGCATCGCTCGCGTGGCGCGACACGCTGACGGCCGATTGGGACGATGCCGGTGGGGTGTCGTGGCTCGACGGAAAGAAGGTCGATTTCATTCGCGGCGCCGGACGGCTGACCGGCGAGCGCGAGGTCGAGGTCGAGACCGAGGCCGGAACGCGGCGGCTCACCGCACGGAAGGCCGTGGTCCTCGCCACCGGGAGCACGGCCGCGGTCCCTCCCATCGAGGGCCTGGACGAGGTGCGCACGTGGGACAACCGCGACGCCACCGGTGCCCATCACATCCCGGAGCAGCTGCTGGTTCTGGGCGGAGGCTCCGTCGGATCCGAGCTGGCGCAGGCTTTCCGGCGGCTTGGGAGCCGTGAGGTGACCGTGGTGGAGGCCATGGACCGCCTCCTGTCACACGAGGAGGCGTTTGCCGGAGCCGAGGTGCGTGCCGCGTTCGAGGCCGAGGGCATCGATGTGCTCACCGGTGCGGCGATGACGGCTGCTCGGCGGGCGGACGGCGACGGCGCGGTGACCTCGACGCTGGCCGACGGCCGGAAGATCAGCGCGGACGAGATCCTCGTCGCCGTCGGCCGCCACGCGGCGACCGGCGATCTGGGCCTCGAAACGATCGGGCTCGAGCCCGGCCGTTTCGTCGACGTGGACGAGCGGATGCGGGCGACCGGAGTCGCCGGCGGCTGGCTGTATGCGGTGGGCGACTGCAACGGCCGGGCGCTGTTCACGCACATGGGCAAGTACCAGGCCAAGCTGGCGGCCGACACCGTCCTCGGCCGCCAGACCGCAGCGTCCGCGGTCGTGCCCCGGGTGACGTTCACCGACCCGCAGGTCTGCGCCGTCGGCCCGACGGAAGAGCAGGCACGGAACGCCGGGCTCTCCGTACGGGCCGTGACATTCGGCACCGGGGATGTGGCGGGCTCCGAGGTCCAGGGCATCGGGATCACCGGGACCAGCAAACTGATCGTGGACACCGAACGGCAAGTGGTCATCGGCGCCACCTTCACCGGACCCACCATGCAGGAGCTGCTGCATTCCGCGACCGTCGCCATCGTCGGCGAGGTGCCGCTCGATCGTCTGCGTCAGGCTGTGCCTTCGTTCCCCACGGTCAGCGAGGTCTGGCTGTATCTGCTCGAACGGCTCGAACACTA